>NZ_JAOALK010000063.1 GCF_025154055.1 Aquibacillus koreensis | reverse complement strand
TAGGTTTAGACGTATCAAAGGACAAAATTGCAGTAGCGGTTGCGGATGAGGGACGAACTAAAGCGAGATATATAGGCATGATCAGTTATACTGTTGAGGCAATTAGACATTTAGTAAAAAAACTAGGAGGAGCTGATCAACTACGAGTGTGCTACGAAGCTGGGCCAACTGGATATGGACTATATCGACTCCTTAAGAGCATGGATATTGAATGTGAAGTAATTGCGCCATCTTTAATACCACGGAAACCTGGAGAAAAAATAAAGACCGATAAACGTGATGCTCTTAAACTTGCCACACTTTATCGTGCGGGAGAATTAACCCCCATCTATGTACCAACGGAAGATGATGAGGCACTCCGTGATTTAGTTAGAGCTCGTGAAGATGTTAAAGAAGACGAATTAAGAGCAAAACACAGACTAACAAAATTTCTACTAAGAAATGAAATCAAGCCACCTGAAGGCACCAGGAAGTGGACAGTGAAATATTGGGATTGGCTAAATAGCTTAAAATTTGATCGATCACCATCTCGAATTGCTTTCCAAGAATATTTACAACAGCTGAAAGAATTTCAGCAACGACTAAAAATACTAGAAAAAGAAATTGAGAACCAAGCCAAAGAAGGAGCCCATGCCCCAATGATTCAAACCCTTATGACGTTAAGAGGGGTAGCAGTGATCACGGCTACTAGTTTGGTTGCAGAGATAGGCTCTTTCGATCGATTTCTGACACCACAACATTTTATGTCATACACTGGACTGGTGCCTAGTGAAAATTCTAGTGGTTCAACACGAAAACTAGGAGAGATAACCAAGACAGGTAATAGACATGTTCGGAAACTTTTAATAGAGGCTGCGTGGAGCTATAGATACCAGCCTGCAGTCAAAGGAGAATTGAAAAAGCGACAAAAGGACCATCCTACAAATGTTTTAGGAATCTCATGGAAAGCTCAAAATCGCTTGCATACAAAGTACTTCCGCCTACTAGGGCGCGGAAAAGAAAGTGGAAAAGCTATAACAGCCGTAGCGAGAGAATTGGCAGGTTTTATTTGGGCAATTGCCAACGAATCTACTTATGGATCTAATAAAAGTTGATGTTCTTTTGACAATGGGCACATGGGCAAATAAGCAGGAAGAGAAATGATTAAAAGGAAATAAATATAGGGCTCGAAGGCAAAGGTAAAAACCGTAGAGGAGAACACACGACGGAGACTTGTGCTAGCCATAAGAATGACTCGGTGAACGCACGCCAGGAGTTCGTGATAGCTCCTCAGACGGAACGATAAAATGTGACAACCCACGGATATCAGTATGCTCATCGGAGTAGAGATTTTTGCCTTCGTGCCGTGTATTTATCTTCTTTATAAATTAAAGAAAGGGGATAAATATAGATTTATTATTCTTAGCTTTCACGAGGATCTCAATGCTTCAATTGGTAGTCAAGGAAAGCACTTGACAACCAATTGAAGCATTGAGGAAGTGTTGGCAAGCTAAGAAGAAGGAAATATTGTAGCAGTTACTGCTTCATAAATGAAAAAAGAGCCGTAAAAGACTCTTAATTTAAGGTTGCACAAAAACCCGATATTTTAATAAGTGTGAGTGGGGCTTGACAGTTTCGTTCATATCAGTCTCCGTGTATTTCCTCCACTAGCATAATGAATCGTAATAAAATTCTCTTACTGAAAGTGAATACAAGCTAAATTCACTAGAGGAGTTTCACAAGATTAACCAACAATCAAACGTTCCACCCACACAAAAACCCCTTGTCGAGCGTATTGTCTGGACAAGGGATTGTGTTTTTTACTGATATAATGGGAATTTATCTGTTAGTGCTTTGACGCGTGTGCGTGCTTCTGCTAGTTTCGCTTCATCTTCGTGATTTTTTAGGGCAAAGGCGATGATGGATCCGATTTCGTCCATCTCTTCTAGGCCAAATCCACGGGAAGTCACAGCAGCTGTTCCAACTCGCACACCACTTGTTACAAATGGGCTTTCTGGATCAAATGGGATTGTGTTTTTATTTGTTGTGATTCCAACATCATCTAACACTGCTTCCGCTACTTTACCAGTCAGGTTTAAGCCACGAACATCTAATAATAAAAGGTGGTTGTCCGTACCGTCCGAAACGACACGAATGCCTTCTTTTTGTAAAGCTTCACCGAATCGTTTCGCGTTATCGATAATGTTCTGTGCATACACTTTGAAATCATCTTGGAGCGCTTCTTTAAATGCCATTGCTTTTGCAGCGATTACATGCATTAAAGGGCCACCTTGCATGCCTGGGAATACTGTTTTATCAATTTGCTTTGCGAATTCTTCTTGGCACATGATCATCCCGCCACGAGGTCCGCGCAATGTTTTGTGTGTCGTTGTTGTTACAAAATGGGCATGTGGAACTGGGTCTGGGTGTAATCCTGCTGCAACAAGTCCTGCGATATGCGCCATATCAACCATTAAGTATGCACCAACTTCATCCGCAATTTCACGGAATCTTTTAAAGTCAATTGTACGCGGGTAAGCGCTAGCACCTGCAACGATTAGCTTAGGTTTTACTTGCTTCGCTTTTTCTAATATAGCATCGTAATCGAGTTGCTCTGTGTCTTTGTCGACACCATACTCTTCGAAGTTGTATAGCTTTCCACTGAAGTTAACTGGACTGCCATGTGTTAAGTGTCCACCGTGACTTAAGTTCATACCTAGCACTGTATCCCCTGCTTCTAAAACAGTGAAATACACAGCCATGTTCGCTTGTGCACCAGAATGCGGCTGAACGTTTACATGATCTGCACCAAATAATTGTTTGGCACGGTCGCGCGCTAAGTTTTCGGCAACGTCTACATATTCACAACCACCATAGTAACGACGGCCCGGGTATCCCTCTGCATATTTGTTTGTTAACACAGACCCCTGCGCTTCCATTACTGCTTGTGATACAAAATTCTCAGATGCAATAAGCTCAATCTTGTCATTTTGACGATTTCTTTCATCCTCAATTGCTTGAAAAAGTTCCAAATCATTTTGTTTCACGTGCTCCACTAGTATTGCCCCCTTGTGCTTTTTTTGTGATCAGTGACCACTATATTTGAAAGATGTTCATGCCCTTTGCAAACCTGAGTACGTCCATCCTATTCACAGTGCCCTTGTTCTGTTTCCATCCTATATACCGCGCGCTCTCCCCCAATTAACTTAGGTCTTGTCCGCGCTGCGTTAACTCTTGCATTCCCCACAAATCTTTGATTTAAGCGTAGTGGAACGGCTACACGTTTGATATGCATGCCAATTAACGTCTCGCCAATATCAATTCCTGCATGTGCTTCTATTTTTTCAACTAAAACAGGATTTTGCAAATGCTTGTACGCATGAGCGGCCATGGATCCGCCGGCTTTTCGGACAGGAATGGCGCTCACTTGTTCATAACGGTATCGATCCATCGTTTCTTTTTCAACAACTAGCGCTCTGTTTAGATGCTCGCAGCATTGAAATGCAAGTTGTACGCCTGTTTCTTTTTGCAGGCGCGTCATTTGATCAAATAGAATTGAAGCAATTTCTTCACTTCCGGACGTTCCGATATGTTCGCCAGCGATTTCACTCGTTGAACAGCCGACTACGAATAGATCACCTTTGTTCAGATAGCCGCTAGAGATCCATTCATCTACGATTGCCTCCATGTGCACTTGTACCTGGTCCACGTCTAACATCCCTTTCAACGCTTACTTGTTTTCGTAATCTGCTACTTTTCCAATACGGTTTGCGTGACGACCACCAAGGAATTCTGTACCTAACCATGTTTGGACAATTTCTCTAGCCAAACCAGGTCCGATTACACGCTCACCCATTGCAAGCATGTTCGAGTCGTTATGTTCTCTTGTTGCTTTTGCACTAAATACGTCATGCACTAATGCACAACGAATGCCTTTTACTTTATTTGCAGCGATCGACATTCCAATTCCTGTACCACATATTAAAATACCTCGGTCTGCTTCTCCATTTGCTACTTTTTCCGCAGCAGGAATACCATAGTCCGGGTAATCTACCGAGTCTGCACAATTACAGCCAATGTCTTCAAATTCAATATTTAACTCTGTTAATAAGTCTGCTATTTCTTTTGATAAATTAATACCACCGTGGTCTGATGCTAATACGATTTTCATATACGGATGCTCCTTTTGGGTTATTTTAGTTTAACTTGCTAACGTAAATCGCTTTATATGTTTTCTTAATCTTTCTGCTTGGTCTTCAAGTGAAATCGCCAGTTCCTCAAGATGTTCGGTGACTGCCGTCTGTTCTTGAATCGACGCACTCATCTGTTGTGTTCCAGCTGATGTTTGTTGTGCAATTGCAGATACCTCTTGCGCTTGTTCTACAGTAGATTGGATTTCACCTAATTGTTTAGCAACTAGCTCGGATATATCCTCTATTGTTGTTACTACTTCATGGATCGATTGTGACATATGCTGTAGCGCCGCTGTTGTTTGCTTGCCATTTCGTGCTTCCTCACGTGTCTTCGTTACTTGCTGTGTCATCTTCTCCACTACTTGACGTACATCCATTTGCATATCGTTGATTAGTTCAGCTATATTTTGTACCGCTTGTGAGCTTTGATCCGCCAATTGTCTGACTTCATCTGCTACCACCGCAAATCCTTTTCCATGCTCACCTGCTCTAGCTGCTTCAATCGATGCATTTAACGCTAACAGGTTAGTCTGTTCAGAAATGCCACCAACCATGGAGATAACATCGCCTACTTGCACCGCTTTTTTAGCTAATCGATCGACATCATCCAAGGATGCTTCCTGGCTTTCTGCTAGATCCTGCACACCAACAATCAACTTATGTATAACTTCTTTCCCGTTTTCTAGCTCTTTTATCATCGTAGACGATCTGTTTTTTGATGTTGTTGCTTTTTCTTGTACCTTTGTTGCAAGCGCAGTCGACGTTTCCACCGCTTCTACCATTTGTTGCATGGAAGTAGAGGAACTCTCTGCACCTGCAGCTATTTGTGTAACAGTTTGTTCAATAAGGCCCGATTGTTGCGCAGAACGAGTTGCAACATTTTTTAGGTCGTGCACCGTTTCGTTCGTTTTTCCCGCATTAGAATCGATGTTCCCAATCACTTCTTTCAAGTTATTCATCATTTTATTGAATGCAACTGTTAATAAACCAATCTCATCCATCGATTTTGGAACGTTGATTTCTTGTTGTAAGTTTCCTTCCGCGGCTTCTGATGCGGCTTTCTTTAGCTTAATTAATGGCTTTGTTATAAAACCTGAAGCGAAAAAGGCCAATATCCCCGACCATATCACGCCTAAAAGTAAGGTAAGTAACACAAATACCGGCTCGGAAATGTTTAAGAGATCCTTTACATTTTCAAAAACAAAATAAATAAAAACAGCACTACAAGAATACGTGATGAATGCTAGTAATGTAGTGAAAATTACTAGCTTCACACGTAAACTCAAAGCTCTTTCTCTCCCCACTGCTTTTCCCCCTATGATGTATTCTCTTTTTTCAACTATCTCTATTTTCTATTTTTTTGGCTAGGAGTTCAACATACTTTTCCATTTCTGCCAAAGTTTTTTTATAGATTGCTAAATCTCCTCCAAATGGATCCGAGATATCATAACTAGGTAGCTTCATTTCGAGCACTTGTATATCACTGATCTCCGTTCGCAAATGATCATAAAGTGCTTGATCCATTTCATTCGGATCTAGCTCTTTACCTCTTTTCGAGATAAAAGCAGCTCGCTTATCTTCCATTTGCGCATAGGCCTGTTTTAGCTCTTTCCAAATTGCATTATCCTCATCTTGATGGACATATTCCTTTAATGTAAATAGTTTATCATTATAGGTTGGATATTGTAATGCTAACGCTTGTTTATGGCTTGATGTCATTGTTAAGACAAGGTCTGCCCATTCAATTAAATTAACCGATACTGGTTGGGACTGATGATTAAGTGCAATACCTTTTTCTCGCAGTGCTTCCATTGTTCCTTGTGAAGCCATGTGCCCTGGTCCAGCATAGATACCTGCTGATTTTACGTTAGCTGTTGATTTCTTTTTTAATAAAGCCTCCGCCATCGGACTTCGGCATGTATTTCCAGTACAAACAAATAATATGTTCAACGACGTACACCTCCATATAGGATTGATCATGGTGAATGATTCTATGTTATGCCTATGTAGCATGTTACTTTTACGTGCGAATCAAATATTGAAACACATCTCTATGTCAAAAACTATACCACAATGCGTGACACGCGACAAAGAAGCAGGGGTCGTGTTTCAACTTTTGTTGTACACAACCCCTGCTTCTTTTAATTTATCTTTTATCCAAATATTATTTTTAATCCAAACCCACAGAGAATACTTCCACCGAGTAATTCACTGTACACACCAAGCAGGCCCCGGGCTTTTTTTCCTACAAGAAGGCCTGTCCATGTTAAAGCCATACTTGCAAGACCAAATAAAATTAAGGCAAGGAATGTTTTCACACCAGACATCCCTAAACTAAGGCCAACAGAAAAGCTATCTAGACTAACACTTATCGCGAATAATATGAGTCCGATCCCAACTGGTTTCATCACCGTTTTATCTTCCCGATTAAAAGAATTCAAAACCATTTGAACTCCAAGGCCAAATAGCAAAAGTCCTCCACCGATAATTGCAAATCCTTCTAATTTTGTGGATATAAAACTGCCGATTAAGATACCTAAAAACGGCATTGCTATATGGAATATTCCAACCGTTACTCCAATGATAAAAATTCTCTTCAGCCTTAGCGCTTGCATCCCCATCCCTAAACCAACAGAAAATGCATCCATACCTAGTGCTATGGCCATAAAAGTAAGGGAAACAAACTCCCCCAAATATGCCATTGACATGAAATTACCCCTCTCTACGGACATGCTATTTCACTATATGCACGTGGACGAGGGTTTATGATTGGTGGGAGCTTTTTTTGCGCTCCCTGTTGACTTGTTCAAGGGGATTTTTTCTTGGCGGACATGTAGTACGTTATTTTCAGGAAAAACCCCTCTTTATCGGTGTTGGCGGACAAATGTCCGTTTAACGACTGACACTGCAATGCTATGAACTCTTCGCCGACCTGGAACTAGCTATCTTGCACTATTTTTCTCGAAGCTGCTTTTTCTAAGCGGTTCATAATCGCCTGTCCTACTCCAGTTGTAGGAAATGCTTCGCACAAAATGACGTCAACATCTGCCTTTTTAAAAGCACGTAGTGTATCGTATAGGTGCACGGCGACCTCTTTTAGATCTTCGCGTGATCCACAGGGCTTTATCAAATCTGCCTCTACAAGCTGCACCAACTCTTTACTCGCCATTACGCCAACCTTTTTTCCTTGTTCTTTTACTAGATTGATTTGTTCTTTAAAGAAATCGATGTCACCTTGAATCAACCAAAGCGGGGCATCTGGTTCATAATGATTGTATTTCATCCCGGGTGCTTTCGGTTGATCTTTTGCTTGAATTAAAGCAGGGTCAACCATAACATCACCAACCACTTGCTGCAGTTGTTCTATCGTTATGCCTCCAGGACGTAATACGATTGGGATTTTCGCCGTACAATCGATCACCGTTGATTCTAGGCCGACGCCTGTTGTTCCTCCGTCGAGAATTCCGGCAACCTTGCCATCTAAATCATGTCGCACATGCTCTGCTTTTGTTGGGCTCGGTTTTCCTGACACGTTTGCACTTGGTGCAGCGAGTGGTAAGTTTGCTGTTCGTAGCAGCTCCAGAGCAACGGGGTGGTCTGGAATTCTTACGCCCACTGTATCCAATCCGGCCGTCACATTGCGTGCAATTTTTCCATTGCTATGTAAAATTACTGTTAGCGGACCTGGCATAAAGGCGCGGATGAGTTTTTTTGCAACAGTTGGTATTTCTGTTACATAGTTTTCTATTTCACTTTCGTCGGCTACATGCACGATCAGCGGATTATCTGACGGGCGACCTTTCGCTTCAAATATTTTCGAAACAGCTTCCTCGCTTAATGCATTTGCACCGAGTCCATAGACTGTCTCTGTCGGAAATGCGACTACTTCCTGTTTATTTAAAAGCATCGCCGCTTCTTTCATCGCATGCTCGCTTTTTTGTAAATGCTCATTTATTTTCCAATACATTGTTTCTTTTCCCATAGTTAACTCCTTCTACCTGTTATCAACACGTTATCCACATTATGAAAGGTCCTGTCCTTTTTCGCAAGCATCTTAAACGAAAAAAACTCTCTGCCAAAAAGTACGCTAGACAAAGAGTTTCTCTATTTTTCTTTATATTTTATTATTTTTGCGTAAAAATAAGCACCTATTTTACTTAAGATTAATTTGCCTAAAAATCATCGATATCCTTTAGCTAGAGATGATTTATCTAGTCTTCCACAGGATATTCACACGAACACACAGGTTATCCACAATAGTTATACACAGGTGTTAATAACTTTGTTAATGAAAGCCATTTGCGTTAACATGTACCGGTTTTTCCACTGATGTTTTCCACCACTTACCAGCAGGCAATTCAGGAATGTCCTCGGCAAATGCAGGTGTAGACTGATTTTCAAATTGTAATGCTTCTAGTAGTGCGTCAAGCGCCTGTTGATGACTGTGGATAAGTACATGCGCACCTTTTTTCTCCCTTGCTAGCGTAATGGATGACTCGATAATGGCTAGTGGTAAAGAAGAAGGCGCGCCATCCTTTATGTATAAACTTTTCAACCAATATGCACTAGCCTGTACTGGAGCCAATGCAAAATACGCTTTATATTGCTCGTTTATTTCCACAAAATAGCCGTATGCTTTTAAAGTTTGTTGATCTTCAAACGCATCCCATTTTCCTTCAAAAAAATCTCTTAAAACCGACTCTTCTATATTCGCCGTACTTACAAGTTTCATTCTAACCACTCCCTATTAATCTCTTGTTATGTCTAATCTATGATTCATAGAGTGTGGATATGATAGATTTTAGCTAAACCATTTCATAAAAAAGAATTTAAACTCTACTTCTTCCTCTTCTGGTTCTTCTTCTGCTACAAATTTCTTCTCATCTTCTTGTTTTTCTTCTTTTTTCTTTTCTTTTTCTTCAGGTTCCTCTTCCGCTACACTTGATCCATTTGAGAAGTCTAGGAAGCATAATGGCGGGAATAGGACGCACCACCAGTTGGCACCTTTTGCTTCTCCTAATGAAATAAGGATTGCCTCATATTCACCTGCTGGATATATATATTCACCGTACACTTTCGTTGGAAAATTAACGTTCTTTCCGTATTCGACTTTATACGTATAGTCTAATCCTTTTGCTTCTAATTCTGATTCCACAATAGCTTCGATATCATCTAAACGATCTTGGATCATTTCTCGCGCTTGTTCGATCTCCGTTACATCCTCTACCCATTTTGTAATCTCTTTGTTGACAACATCACGGATTTGACGCTTAAGCTCTTGATCGTCGTCTTTATCACTATTTGCTAAAATACGTAAACGAATCGCATCATCAGGGATTACCTGATACTCTGAATCTGTAAACCGTTGTTGATTTTCTCCTAAACTAAACCCTTTCGCAGGAAATGCACCGAATAATAATAAAAAAGTAAAAAATGCTAGAATATAACGTTTCATAATTCCTTCCCCCTTAATTACTGATATCCACAGTATGGTCGGGTTGTTTCTCTTTTAAACTTGTAATCTAGTATTTTTTTATTTTCTTTTGTGGGATATGTGGAAAAGCTGTGATTAAGATTACGGATTGTCAGGTGAGTTACTGGATTATTGGGTGAAGAGACTGAATTATGTGGGTAAGTCACTGAATAAATAGGTTAACTAACTGAATAATACGAGAAAGTTACTGAATTATGCTAGAAACTCACTGAATTCACCAGTTTTGTTAACAAAAAAGCACCACAACCTCTAGTTGCGATGCCGTTTCTTTTTACTGTATAAACCCAAAAACCATTCTATCTTTACCGTTAATATCTTTGCGAACCTCTACTTCACTAGATGGAAATGCTTGTTTAATCAGAGAGCTTACCGATTCACCCTGTTGATAACCAATTTCGAAAGCGAGTAAGCCTGGTTTATTCAATACATGGTGGGCATTGTGAATAATCTGTTGATAAGCGGCTAAACCATTATCCTCTGCAAAAAGAGCGAGCCTTGGATCATGGTTTTTTACTGTATCACTTAAACTATTTTCATCCGAGAAAGGAATGTAGGGTGGATTAGACACAATGATATCCACAGTTTTCTCTGTTTCGATCAACGGAGTGAGAAAATCCCCTTGATAAAAGTTGATGTCTGCTTCTAGAGCATCAGCGTTACGTCTAGCCACTTGCAGAGCTTCTTCCGATAGATCACTCGCGGAAACATCCAAGGAAGGCTTCTCTAGTTTAAGGGTGACCGCAATAATTCCACTTCCTGTACCAAGGTCAACCACAGAGACTGGTTCTGGAAATCTGTCTATATATGCTAGTACTCCTACAATGAGTTCCTCTGTCTCTGGCCTCGGGATCAACACATGGTTATCCACAGCAAATGTTCTTCCATAAAACATCTCTACCCCAGTCAAATGCTGGACAGGGATACCCGTCGATGCGTGTGCTTCTACATCTTGAATAAATCGCTCTTGGGCATCTTCCGCAATTGGGTCTCTTAAGGCCATTAGCATCTGTGGTTTGGTTAGGCCGAGATGGTGTAATAACAATATTTCCGCTACGCGTTCTTCTCTATTATTGTCTGCTAAAAAAAGAGAAGCCCAACGGAGGGCTTCGTGTATTTTCATTGGCTTCATGTTACTCACCAATTTGCTCCATTTTCTTCGCTTGCTCTTCCATAATTAATGCATCGATCACTTCACTCATTTTACCTTCTAGGATTTGGTCTAGTTTTTGAATGGTTAACCCAATACGGTGATCGGTAACACGGTTTTGTGGAAAATTGTACGTGCGAATACGCTCGGAGCGATCGCCGGTACCAACCGCAGATTTTCTTGTTTGATCATATTCGGCTTGCGCTTCTCGTTGGAACTTATCATAAATACGAGAACGTAAAATTTTCATCGCTTTTTCTTTGTTCTTGATTTGTGATTTTTCATCCTGCATCGAAACAACAATACCTGTTGGCTCGTGCGTTAAACGAACAGCTGACATTGTCGTGTTAACACTCTGTCCGCCAGGTCCGCTTGATGTAAACGTATCGACACGGATATCTTTTTCATGAATATCTACTTCAACTTCTTCTACTTCTGGCAAACATACGACAGTTGCAGTAGACGTGTGGATACGGCCACCTGATTCTGTTTCAGGCACACGCTGTACGCGGTGGGCACCATTTTCATATTTAAATGCTGAATAGGCACCTTTACCATTGATCATGAAAATGATTTCTTTATATCCCCCAACACCCGTTGAGTTCGCTTCCATTACTTCTAGCTTCCAGCCTTGTGATTCCGCATATCTGGAGTACATCCGATATAAATCACCAGCAAACAAAGCTGCTTCATCTCCACCCGCAGCACCTCGGATTTCCATGATAACGTTCTTGTCGTCATTCGGATCTTTTGGCAACAGAAGGATTCTTAATCTTTCTTCTAACTCGACCTTCTTTTCTTGTAACTCACTGATCTCCATTTTCACCATTTCATACATGTCATTATCTAATTTATCTTCGAGCATTACTTTTGCATCATCTAATTCCGATGTAACTTCTTTATATTCTCGGTATGCTTGAATAATATCTTCTAGGTCAGATTGTTCCTTGGAATATTCTCTTAGTTTTTTTGTATCGCTAATGACATCTGGATCACTTAATAACTCATTTAACTTGTCATAACGATCTTCTAACGATTGTAATCTATCTAGCATTACGTCCACCTCTTCCTCTTTCAACAGAAGTTTACACTTCTATCCAACAGTCCTATTATAGTATAGTAAAAAAACTCCGTCAAAATGCTACATGCTTAATCGGCAACAACCTTTATGTCGTATCTAGGGATCATCCCTCTTATGGCGGATGATACAGTCTCTTCCCAATCGTGTTCTTCATTTTGATCCATTGCACGCGTTACGTTCACATAAACCGTAGCCATGTTATTTTTTATATGTATAGAACGGACGTCGACATCGGGAACCTGCTCTGCTGCATGTTCAATTGTCTCCGTGTCCACTTCTTGATCCCATTCTTTTATTTGGCTAGATTCAATGGAACCACTAGGCTGATTCAATTGTGTATATCCTTCATCGGTTACACTTTCATTGGTCGGATCATTTTGATTACAAGCCACAAGAAAACTTGCCAAAATAATTAACACACTTATGTATCGCATTTTACTGTGCCACCTCATTAGGTACTTTTAGTCTTAGCGTACCCATGAATTGGACAGTTTATGATAGGATGACCTTATCTAAAAAAGAAGAAAAACATCTGCAGACGTTTTTCTTCTCCTTACTATTTAATGCAATTACTTGGAAGCATTTGCTGTTGTTTTTGCAATTGAAATACCCGGTTTGTTTGGGACTTCATGATGATAACGACATCTCGGCTCATATGCTTCTGAAGCACCTACTAGAATGATCGGATCATCATAGGAAGCGGGCTTCCCATCAATTAACCGCTGCGTTCTACTAGCCGGCGATCCGCATAACGGGCAAATCGCATTTAATTTGGATACAGACTCACTTAACGCCATGATCTCAGGAACTACACCAAAAGGTTCCCCTCTAAAATCAGTATCGAGGCCTGCCACAATAACACGATGCCCTTGATTAGCAAGTTCTTCAATAACATCTACAATTTTTGCATCAAAAAACTGTACTTCGTCAATGCCAATCACATCAATATCATCTGTAACATGCTCCAATATTTCCTCCGCACGGTCTAAAGGTCTTGCTAAAATCGATGTTCCATTATGGGAAACAACAGATTCCTCGGAATATCGACTATCAATAGCCGGTTTAAACACTCTTACTGTTAAGTTGCCATATGTAGCTCGTCTAACACGGCGAATTAACTCTTCAGACTTTCCAGAAAACATGCTGCCACATATTAATTCTATCCATCCACTATGTTTCATTATGTGCACTTAAGGTCTCTCCCTTCGATCATTCGGCAAAAGCTGCTTGGTTACGCATGAAGTCTTTTTCCTTAATGTTAACCTAATCATCAAAGACTTATGTTGAAATTCCCTTATAAAAAATTGTCATTATTTCTCTATATTATTAGATAAACTCGCACTCGCTCGTCCTTTTGCGAATTGGGCAATAAACTTACGCTATATTCATGTATAAATAAAACGGATGGACTTGTCCATCCGTCAAATGAAGTAAAAAAACAGGCAAACGATAGACAATTTGCCTGCTTGTTGGATTCTTTGTACAAAGAATCCAGTGTTTATTTCATCTTGATAAGGTTTTGTTCAAAACCTTTCTTCTATGCAGCTATATGGGTATATACCCATGCTTGCATATTAACCAAGATTGTATTTTTTCTTGAAACGGTCCACACGGCCACCAGCTTTGTCGGCTTTTTGTTTACCTGTGTAGAACGGGTGAGATGCTGAGCTAATCTCAACACGGATCAATGGATATGTGTTTCCATCTTCCCACTCAATAGTCTCTTCAGAGTACTTTGTAGATCCAGTAAGAAATTTGTATTCAGAACTTGTATCTTGGAATACTACTTTTCTGTAATTCGGATGAATTGCTTCTTTCATGTCTTTCCACTCCTTTTGCCCTGAATCCCTTGGAAACAGAGTTATTATCATACTAGTCGTTTCTACGGTAGTATATTTTTTTCATACAGAAAGATTATAACAGTGTCAAAATTCGATTGCAAGAGCATGTTGATTATTTCCAATAGTTCCTTATTATATTGGCTTATTGAATTTGTTTATACGCAGTATATATATAACACCCGCTGCACAAGTGAAATTGGCTCCCTTTCCACGGGCACGGCCTCAGCTAACTCAGTCGCAAAGTTCACTCCTGAGTGGATCTTCAGCTCGTGCTGTTCCCGTAGGAGTGTCGCCAATTTCACTTGTTTCGCTAGTAACTGCGTCATAAAAAGACAATTATATTACTTTTTATAGCATATAACCACCGTGAACGATAATTGGATATACACTTATTGAAGAACCCTTTTTCATGAGAGAAGTTCTTAAAAATAAAGTCGTTACACGAACTTCAGCCTGGAAGCCTAATAAGCGTAGGCAGAATACTGAGACTCCTGCGGGAACAAGGACCAGAGGTGAGACCCCGGAGAACGTAGTTCGAGGAGGCTCACCGGTCCCCGCGGAAAGCGAAGTATTCTGCCGAAGCGGTCATTTAGCACTCATCCAAAAAAAACAAGTATGCACATCGCTTATTATTGTGATCTTCTCGGTGTTGTTCCTTTGCGTTTCATTTCTTCGTCTAGGTTGGCGAAGAATTCTTCGTTGTTTTTGGTAGAACGTAGTTTTCTTAGGAAACGTTCTAGGAAATCTGGAGAGTCTTGCATGGACTTACGAATCGCCCATACTTTATCCAGATGCGATTTAGGAAGAAGCAATTCTTCTTTACGTGTGCTTGAACGTAAAATATCAATAGCAGGGAATATTCTACGTTGTGCAAGGTTACGGTCAAGGTGTAGCTCCATGTTTCCTGTACCTTTAAATTCTTCATAAATAACATCGTCCATACGAGAGCCTGTCTCGACTAATGCTGTCGCAAGAATGGTGAAACTTCCACCTTCTTCAATGTTTCTTGCTGCACCAAAGAAACGTTTCGGCCTGTGGAATGCAGCTGGATCAATACCACCTGATAACGTTCTTCCACTTGGAGGAATGACTAAGTTATACGCTCTAGCAAGTCGTGTGATACTATCCATCAACACAATAACATCTTTCTTATGCTCTACAAGACGCATTGCACGCTCTAATACAAGCTCGGAAACTTTGATATGGTTCTCTGGAAGCTCATCAAATGTAGAACTTACAACATCCACATCTGGTGCAACAGAACGTTCAATGTCTGTTACCTCTTCCGGACGTTCATCGACTAATAAAATAATCAACTTTGAATCCGGGTGATTTTTCGTAATGCTATTCGCAATTTGTGTAAGTAGCATCGTTTTACCTGCTTTTGGTGGAGCAACAATTAAACCACGTTGTCCATAACCAACAGGTGTAACAATGTCCATGATACGTGTTGATAAATTTCT
This sequence comes from Aquibacillus koreensis, assembly GCF_025154055.1. GTDB lineage: Bacteria > Bacillota > Bacilli > Bacillales > Amphibacillaceae > Aquibacillus_C > Aquibacillus_C koreensis. The sequence goes on along the minus strand of NZ_JAOALK010000063.1, from coordinate 176,454 downwards.
ATCTTCCGTTTCTAATTTCATAATACGATCAGGATATAAAGGCGTTAAGGCAGGAAAGTGAACACGTTCTTTTGCCGCTTCTGGATTCTCTCCATTTACTGCATCTACGTGTAGTAACCCGTAGTACCTTTCATTTTCTTTTGGAGGTCTTACTTTACCGGATACTTTATCCCCATTACGAAGGTCGAAACGACGAATTTGCGATGCAGATATATAAATGTCTTCTGCACTTGGAGAATAATTGATTGGGCGTAAAAAGCCAAAACCTTCTGACTGGATTATTTCTAAAATTCCATCCATAAACAAATAGCCGCTTTTTTCTGCCTGCGCTTTTAAGATCGAGAAGATAAGTTCCTTCTTTGTTAATTTTGCATAATAAGATACTTTAAACTCTCTTGCTTTTGCATAGAGGTCCTTTAAAGTCATTGTTTCTAATTGAGATATTGTTACTTCTGACACAAGATCACCACACCTATTTAATTTTCTTTTTTTGTTCGGTACGTTTAATAATAATTACGGCCTTTATTCGTTCGCATGCTGTTTCATGTTTCTATCCTAGCAAATCAAATAATCGTCCAATGCATAAAGGATATGTGATCAAGTTAGACATCTCGTCCACCCTCACAACTTCTTGCTCCACTTTTTAGTCAAAATTTGAAATAAGATTGAATAATAACTGATGAGAACATGCAAGGAAAAGCTTTTTCCTTAACCCGAAGATGTATTTGAAATTATTGTCTGTACTTATTGGGTAAGGATCATTCTTGAAATCATTGTTTAGCGTATCTAATGTTCAAGATTTGGTGAAGTATTCTAGCGGAGCATCATAGTAATACTATTACATACCATGTGCTTAGAAGAATAAGAAGGAAAGACAAAAGCTAGAATGGAAGTTTCACTACTAAACATTCCCTATAGGCGTAAATTTAAACCTATTTTATCGTACCTTTTTCAAACTATTTGTTCAACTCTATTTTAAATGAAATTTAATTATTGTACAGTGATTTTTTATTTTTATTACAATTCAATCACTTAAAATCACATTTTTGATAGGGTTAATCGAATAGATAAAAGGAAGCCGATAGCGTTGGCTTCCTTTCACTTAATCATTTAAGAATTTTGGAATTGCTCTATTTCTTCTGGTGTCATTTCTTCGCGCCAAATATTTGCACCTAGCTCTGTTAGTTTCTCTGTTAAGTGTTCGTATCCGCGATCAATATGTTCAAGCCCCGTTATTTCTGTTATACCATCAGCCATTAATCCAGCTACAATGAGTGCAGCACCTGCCCTTAGGTCACTTGCTTTTACTTTTGCACCTTCTAATTGAACAGGACCGGAAACGATGGCTGAACCACCTTCTACTTTAATTTGTGCATTCATTCTTCTAAGTTCATCAATGTGCTTAAACCGGGCAGAATAAATCGTATCTGTGACAACGCCTGTGCCGGTTGCACTCGTTAATAGTGAAGTAAAAGGTTGTTGAAGATCGGTCGGGAAACCAGGGTGAACCAGTGTTTTAATATCTACACTTTTTAGTTTTTTCCCTGAAGAAATAAGTAATTGTTCTTCCCCTTCTTCAATGTTTACACCCATTTCTCTTAATTTCGCGAGTAGTGGTTCTAAGTGCTGTGGGATAACATTATCAATCAACACTTTTTCCCCTTGTGCAGCAGCCATAATCGTGTACGTACCAGCTTCAATTCGATCTGGAATAATCGTGTGCATACAGCCTGTTAAGCTATCCACACCCTCAATACGAATCACGTCGGTACCTGCACCCTTAATTTTCGCACCCATACTTGTAAGTAACGTAGCGACATCAATGATTTCTGGTTCTCTCGCAGCGTTTTCGATAATCGTTTTTCCTTTTGCTTTGACAGCTGCAAGCATAATGTTAATCGTTGCACCTACACTAACTACATCTAAATAAATTCTCGCTCCTCTTAATTCATCAGCACGGAGATAGATTGCACCTTGTTCATTCGTTACTTTTGCACCTAACGCCTCAAAACCTTTAATATGCTGATCAATTGGACGTGGACCAAGATGGCATCCACCTGGTAATCCGATAACAGCTTGTTTAAATCGACCTAACATTGCACCCATAAAGTAATAAGATGCTCGTAGCTTTTTGACTTTTCCATTTGGCAATGGCATTGCAGTCATTTGACTAGGATCAATATGGAGGGTTCTTCCTCTCCATGAAACAGTGCCACCTATTTCTTCCAACAAATCGCTTAACGTATCAACATCTGAAATTTCGGGCAACCCTTCGATGATTACTTTCGAATCAGCTAATATAGCAGCAGGTATTAACGCTACTGCACTATTTTTGGCTCCGCTAATCCTAACTTTACCGTTCAGAGGATTGCCACCTTGTACGAGTATTTTTTGCATATGGAACTCCTCACTTTTAAGGTAAATCCTTTCACTTGCTAGTTTGCACATATTTACCAAAACAATACAATTTAATTTTTATACATTTTCGTTGCTTTTATTTTCACTAATTGAATGTTGCTGTAATTAACAGTGCCATAAGACGACCTTTGAAGCAATGATTCAAATGTCCTACTAGGCCCCTGACTTTTATGATTTTGTTATAAAAAGCAACAATTATATTTATTATAAAGGCTTTTGTACATACAAGCTAGTCAAACGATGAATTTGGCTGGAATCTATATTGGAGGTCTTAGTGAGAGTGGAAAATCTTTGGTGTATAAATGGGAGGTTGAAGAAATATTGTGTGTGGATTTCGCTCTAGCTATCACTAGCGTATCTCAATCGGATCTAATAATAGGCTTTTCCATCAAATACATAGGCTTAGCTTCAGAAAAGATCAGGCGATTTGACATGCTTGGTAGGAAAACAGTTGCCTAACTGTCAAAAGCGAGGGCGATTTGACATGCTTGGTAGGAAAACAATTGCCTAACTGTCAAAAGCGAGGGCGATTTGACATGCTTGGTAGGAAAAACAATTGCCTAACTGTCAAAAGCGAGGGCGATTTGACATGCTTGGTAGGAAAACAATTGCCTAACTGTCAAAAGATCAGGCGATTTGACATGCTAGGTAGGAAAAACAATTGCCTAACTGTCAAAAGCAAAAAAACCAAAGAAAAAACCCAAATCAGACCGATTTGGGTTTTTCAAAACTTATGCTATATGCTTACGCTTTACCTGCAGAACCGAATTCGCGCATTTTGCCGATTACTGTTTCTTTAATCACATCGCGTGAAGGTCCTAAGTATTTACGTGGGTCGATCATGTTAGGATTAGCTTCTAATACTTCGCGAACTTTTGCAGCTTGTTGAATTTGGTTTTCTGTGTTCACGTTGATTTTAGAAGTTCCGTAAGAGATCGCTTTTTGGATATCTTTTAATGGAATACCAGTTCCACCGTGAAGTACTAATGGTAATCCAGTAGCAGCTCCGATTTCTTCCATTTCTTTGAAGCCTAGGTTTGGTTCGCCTTTGTAAGGACCGTGTACAGAACCTAATGCTGGAGCAAGACAGTCGATACCAGTACGCTCAACTAGTTCTTGACACTCTTTAGGGTCAGCATAGATGATGTCACCAACAACGTCATCTTCTTGTCCACCAACTGTTCCAAGCTCTGCCTCAACAGATACACCGTGGAAGTGTGCAAGTTCTACTACTTTAGAAGTAGTTGCAATGTTTTGTTCGAATGGGTCATGAGAAGCATCGATCATTACAGAAGTGAATCCTGCATGAATTGCTTTTGCACAAGCTTCGAAACTTGAACCGTGGTCTAAGTGGATCGCAACTGGTACAGTTGTACCGTATGCTTCCATAAGTGATTTAACCATAGCTACTACTACGCCATAACCACCCATATATTTTCCAGCGCCTTCAGATACACCAAGGATTACTGGAGATTTTTCTTCTTCTGCAGCTTGTAGGATTGCTTGGATGTACTCCAAGTTGTTGATGTTAAACTGACCTACAGCATAGCTGTTAGCTTTAGCAGTATCAAGCATTTCTTTCATTGAAACTAATGGCATGATATTTCCTCCTTTTAACTATACAAAAATGACAAAATATTATTTCCTTCGTCAATAGTATAAGAATACCAACTACTCGTCAAAGGTGCAACAGATGTAGAAATAGTAAGCGTTTTCTTCTTGTGTTTTCTTCTTTTCTATATAGTTATTTGTCACAAAAAAGAAAACATGCATATAAATTATGCATGTTTATCTCCTTAGAAAATCGTTATATCTCGTCTAGTAAAACTAAAGTTTGAACATTTTATGTATAATTTATGAATTATTTTTCTAGTAATAAGCGATTGATCGTCTCACGTGCGTCTTCCACATTAAAAGGCTTTGCAAATATATTTTTGACCGTGGAAAGTCCTTCACATTTTTTAGAAGCTTCATCAGCTAATCCACTCATTAAAATGGTGGGAATATTCGTTCCTTGCTCTTCTAAGCTTTTTATTAAGGCGTATCCATCCATAATGGGTAGTTTATAATCAACTACGAGTAGATCAGGAGCTTCCTTATTTATTTTATCAAAGGCCTCTTTACCATTTTCACAAGCAGTAACGGCATGCCCTTCACTTTTAATAATTTCTTCTAGTAATAAGCGAATTCCTATTTGATCATCTACGATCATTACCCTTTTCCCCATCATTCATTACCCTTCCCTTCCCTTTTCACACTCTATTTATGCATATAGTTATAGTCGAATATAGGTAATAAGTTACTTAAAAATAGCCAAAATATAATAACTAAATTTGATTATTCTAGAAGTAACTGATTACTTCCTGCTAATAGAAAAAAAAAACTCCGATTATCTGTAAAAACATGTGTAAAGACAACCTCATCCCTTCTATGAAGCTAATCCTTTCTTACCCCTTCTGTCCAACTATAAAACATAAAAAATGATTTTTTTCACCTTTTCTGTATTGAAATTGAAAAACTCTTATTTGCATAACAAATAAGAGTTTCCATTTTAGTTGCTATCTTTTGATTGAACGGAAGCACCAATAAATCCATAAAACAAGCGTTGCGGACGGTTTGGTCTAGATTTAAACTCAGGGTGATATTGAGACGCTACAAACCAAGGGTGATCTGTCACTTCTATCGTTTCAATTAAGCGTCCATCAGGGCTTGTTCCAGAGAATACGAATCCAGCTTCCTCCATTTGATCTCTAAACTGATTATTAAATTCAAAACGATGACGGTGTCTCTCATAAATAACATCTTCATCATTGTACACTTCTCTTGTTTTTGTACCTTCTTTTAGACGGCAAGGGTACACACCTAAACGAAGTGTTCCACCTAAGTCAGATACATCTTTTTGTTCAGGCAGAAGGTCAATAATTGGGTATGGAGTTTCCGGATCAAATTCAGCTGAATGTGCTCCTTCTAAACCAACCACATTACGGGCAAATTCAACAGTAGCTAACTGCATGCCAAGACAAATACCAAGGAATGGTATCTTTTCTTCTCTAGCATATCGTGTCGCTTCGATTTTACCTTCAATACCACGGTCGCCAAAGCCACCAGGTACGAGGACGCCATCTACTCCGTTTAATTGTTCCGCTACATTATCTTTATTTAACTGCTCTGCATTAATCCAACGCACTTCTATATCTGCATCAAACGCATATCCTGCGTGCTTAAGCGCTTCTACAACGGAGATATATGCATCTGGCAACTCTACGTATTTTCCAACAAGTCCTATCGTTACTTTTTTGGTTAGGTTCTGCACACTCGCAACCAGTTCATTCCACTCGGTCATATCTGCTTGTCCACAATCTAATCCAAAATGATCACAAGTAAGTTGATCTAAATGTTGCTCTTGTAGCGCTAGTGGAATATGGTAAAGCGTTTCTGCATCTCTTGATTCAATTACCGCTTTTTTATCAATATCACAGAACAATGCGATTTTTTCTTTCATTTCATCGCTTATCGCCATATCGGTACGTAAAATAATCACATCTGGTTGAATACCAAGTGAACGCAACTCTTTTACACTATGTTGCGTTGGTTTTGTTTTCAGTTCACCAGCTGCTTTGATATACGGTACTAATGTACAGTGAATGTACATGACGTTTTCTTTTCCAATATCACTTTTAATTTGGCGAATTGCTTCTAAGAATGGTAAAGATTCTATATCTCCAACGGTTCCACCAATTTCTGTAATAACAACGTCTGCATTTGTTTGTTTCCCTGCTTGGAAAACTTTTTCCTTGATTTCATTTGTGATATGGGGGATTACTTGCACTGTTCCACCAAGGTAATCGCCACGACGCTCCTTCTTAATAACAGTGGAGTACACTTTACCTGTCGTGATGTTACTATACTTGCTTAAGTTAATGTCGATAAAGCGTTCATAATGACCAAGATCCAAATCTGTCTCCGCACCATCTTCTGTTACAAATACTTCGCCGTGCTGATACGGACTCATCGTCCCAGGATCAACGTTGATGTATGGATCAAATTTTTGAATGGTTACTTTTAATCCTCTATTTTTTAGTAATCGTCCTAATGATGCTGCTGCGATTCCTTTCCCAATGGAGGAAACCACCCCACCTGTTACAAAGATATATTTCGTCACCGATTATCCCTCTTTCTTTTCTTATAATTATTTGAATTTAGTATTGGAAAAAAACTACTTAAATCATGCGTGTAAAAGCGATCTATCGAAAATAATGTAATTAGAAAAACTCGCATTCACGTCTTTTTGTGAATGTGCAAGTGCCTAAAGAGATGACCTAGGCCCTTTTTTCTTATACTTTGCACCCTAAAAATTTCCACTACGTCGAAAGACTTCTAGCAAAAATTTTATACTTTCGTAACGTAAAACAAAAAAAGCGCTCCCCAGCAATAGGGGAACGCTTATTACTCATAAAAATTAAATGATAGAGCCCAATTTGCATTTTACTTTTTTATTTATGGAAAGTCAAGTCTGTATTTAGAGGATTATTTTTCTTCTTCCTCTTCGTCTTCATCATCGAAGTCTTCTTCTATTTCTTCTTCATCATCGTCATCGTCGTCGAGATCTTCATCCAAGTCATCATAATTATAGTCATCGTCGTCACTTGTATCATCACTATCGTCATCATCGCTAGAATCATCATCTAGATCATCATCATAATCGTCTAGGTCATCATCTAAATCTGCGTCATCAAAGTCAAGTTCCTCTTCATCCAGATCCTCGTCAAGATCATCTTCGACAACTGCTTTCTTCTTTTTCGCAGCCTTTTTCTTTTTCTTCTTCTTCGGTGCGGATGTAATTTCTTCTTCTATTTGTTCAACTGGATACCAGCTTTTTAGTCCCCATAAATTTGAACCAATTGTCATAAAGCGGCCATCGATGTTTAAGTCAGTATAAAATTGTGTTAATGCATCTTGCTTTGCGTGGCCAGTAAGCCCTTTTAACTTTGCTATTTCCTCAAATACTTCACGGAAATCCGTTGCTTTATTTGCTTCAATTAACATTTCATTTGCCAAATCGATCATTGACATATCTTCTATTTGTTCACTGCTAAATTGTTTAAAACTCATGGCTATTGCACTCCCTCTATGTGTTATTTAAATCGGCTCTCGCTGTAACTATCCTTAATCGTTACAACGCAGCTAATCGCGGGTCCACTTGTATGTCTATTTATGTACGTTGTTATTATTTGCAAAACCTACCATACATTATATTGTTATAAAAATCAAAAAGCAATAATAGCTACTCTTCTATCCTTCACCATTATACATGATTTAAAACGCTTCACATAATGAATTTATTGTTGAGTGGAGTGCCTTGTCTTTATTTTGGGGTTGTTGTCTGGAACTTGTTGAGTATGACTGGATTTGTATAAACTGCGTCGTAAGCCCATCTTCTCGACGAGCTCAATCACTGACTTCATTTAAACCCGTTTGTCATTTGATGTCGGTGATGTGCTTGATCTCTGACTTCATTTAAACCTTTGTGCTGTTTGATGTCAGTAAAGTGTATGATCTCTGACTTCAAGTAAACCTTTGTGCTGTTTGATGTCAGTAAAGTGTATGATCACTGACTTCAAGTAAACCTTTGTGCTGTTTGATGTCAGTGAAGTGTATGATCTCTGACTTCAAGTAAATCTGTGTGCCATTTGAAGTCGGTGATGAGCTTGATTACTGACTTCAATTAGACCCAAGAGCCTATTACTGTCAGTGAAAAACCTATTGAAAAAAGGTACGATATGCTATTGCAACATAATCGTACCCTTTTCAACATATCTCGCGGACTGCATTCTTAAATTAGCCAATAAACTTGATTAAATCATTCACTTTTTCTTCCGTTAAATCACCTGAGTTATCAAAAATTTTAATATTTGATTCTGGAATGTCCCAGTTGATCGTTGGTACGAAGTCTACTCTTGTTTCGTAAGAGCTCCAATTATCTAGCTTCCATTTGTCACGGACTGTCCCTCGGTCTTCAATGCGGTCTTTTTGTGTTTCGATATCGCTTAGTGTAACAACGATAACCTTCACGTCCACTTCACTCTTTGTCTTACCGCTAGCTTCGATTACTTCATCAATCCACTGTTTGTTTTTTAGCTCAGCAGTGAATGGAGAAATCATGAAGACATCTTGTCCAACACGAAGGTTTTCAATACAAATTTCTTTCGTAGTATCATATTCTAAATCACGAAGATTCTCTTTATAAAATTCGGAGTCACGATCATCCGTATCGAGGCCATTCACTTCTAGAAATTTCTCTACAAATCTGCCTCCAACCGTATCACGATCTAAAAATGCACACGGTTTATGTGCTGCAATTTTCTCTGCGACCGTTGTTTTACCTGTTCCTGCTACTCCAACAAAAAACACTAATTTTTGCAATCTTAACACCTCTACTTTTATATTCCTAGATAGGTTATGTACGTTACCTATATGTTAACGTATTATTACCCAAAACGCACATGTTATCTGTGACCATTTACTAAACCTTACGCTCGATTATGATGTAATGAATGACTAGTTTCAAACTTAATGCCAGTGTTGGGCACGCATACTTCTGATTATGTATTGCCTCAATGTCATCATACAGTTAGTAGTCGGCTTGCAACGGTCCGTATCCTACTTTTCCATCCTATATCATTTTAAAAATCTAGAACTTTTTAAAGTAGCTAATCGTACATAAGAATAAAGGGAGTGGTATGATGAGAACAAATATATTAAATGTCATCTGTGCCGGTATATTCTTTGGACTATTTATCATTGGAATGGTTTTTGCTGAAGAAATGAAATGGCTCGTATCGGTAGGGATCTTGGGGCTATCTGGATTTATTTTCTTTATCTATCGGATTGTTTCTTTACTAAAAACAAAAAGGACGTAGAATTCTACGTCCTTCCAATTCCAATACAGGTTATGCGGTTTGTTCTTCCCGCTTACCACAGACGGACAATGCCAGTATTTCCGCAACATCCATTGTGCCGATTTCATCTTCTACTTGCTTTGCTTTTGTACCATCGCTTAGCATCGTTAAGCAAAATGGGCAAGCACTAGATATCATTGTTGGATTCACCCGCATTGCTTGTTCCGTCCGCGCTTCATTAATCCGATTGCCTGTTTTATCCTCCATCCACATCAGACCACCGCCAGCGCCACAGCACATGCCGTTTTCTCTCGTTCGGTCCATTTCGACAAGCTTGATTCCTGGTATTGCTTTTAATATTTCACGTGGTGGATCATAGACCCCATTGTATCTCCCGAGGTAGCAGGAATCATGATACGTCAATGTTTCGTTAATCTCTATTGTCGGCCTTACTAATCCTTCAGAAACCCAATCATACAACAGCTGCGTATGGTGATAGACTTCTGCTTCAAATCCGAAATCAGGGTATTCATTTTTGAATATGTTGTACGCATGTGGGTCGATTGTGACGATCTTCTTTACATCATGTTTCGTAAATTCCTTTATGTTTTTCTCGGCAATCTCTTGGAACATAAATTCATTCCCTAAACGGCGGGCGGTATCGCCAGAGTTTGCCTCTTTATTACCTAGAATGGCAAATTTAATGCCAGCTTCGTTCATTAAACGAGCAAAAGCTAACGCGATTTTTTGACTACGACTATCGTATGACCCCATGGAGCTCACCCAGAATAAATACTCAAAATCCTCTCCTTGCTTCTTCAATTCTTTTACTGTAGGAACCGAAACGTCTGGATCTTGGTCTCTCCAGTTTTCTCTTTCGCGCTTGGAAAGCCCCCACGGATTGCCTTGGCGCTCGATATTTTGCATCGCACGTTGGGCATCTGGGTCCATTTTACCTTGTGTTAAAACGAGGTAACGGCGCAGGTCAATAATTTTGTCGACGTGCTCATTCAACACTGGACATTGGTCTTCGCAGTTTCGACAGGTCGTACATGCCCAGATTTCTTCCTCGGTAATAACATCTCCAATAAGAGAAGATTGTTCAAAAGCTTCGACTGTTGCAGCAGCTTCCTCCTTCGTTGTCTTATTAACCTGAGCCATTTTTGCTAGACGATTGCCTTCCGTATGTGCAAAAGCTGTTGCCGGGACCCATGGAGATTTGCCTGTAACCGAAGCGCCTGTCATCGTCAGGTGATCACGAAGTTTTATAATTAAATCCATCGGAGATAGCATTTTTCCTGTTCCGGTTGCTGGACAAACGTTTGTACAACGTCCACATTCGACGCAAGCATAGAAATCAATCATTTGCAGTTGCTTGAAATCTTCTATCTTTCCTACCCCAAATGCGATGTCCTCGGTTGTTTCCTCGTCATCAATTTCAAAATCAATTTTTTCTAGTTTACCTGGATTTGTTTGTCTACTTAAAAAGACATTGATTGGTGCGGCAATTAAGTGTGCGTGTTTGGATTGAGGTACATAGACTAAGAAGCTAAGTAAAGCGAGTAAGTGAATCCACCAGGATACAAAGAACAAGGAGGCGGCTATTGTTGTTGGCAGAAACGAGAAAGCGCTTGCAAATATGCTTGCAATTGGTTCTGTCCACGTTACACTCTCTCCATGCCACACCATTGCCATTCCATTCCCGAATAAGACAGATAGCATTAACGTGCCGATAAAAATAAGGACAAGACCTGCTTTGAATCCTCTTTTTAAGCGGACTAACTTTTCAATATAACGACGGTAAAACGCCCATACAACCGCTACTAGGATCATGAGCGTGACAAGCTCTTGGAAAAAGGTAAAGCCTGGATAAAGTACACCGAGCGGTAAATGATTCCCTGGAACGAGACCTTTGTAGATAAAATCAATGGCACCAAATTGAACTAATAAAAATCCGTAGAACATCATTACGTGGATGATTCCAGATTTTTTGTCCTTTAACAGTTTCTTCTGCCCAAACACATTGACGATTACCCGGTTGATGCGCTCTTTTAATTGCTGATCATAGGATTCTTTTTTGCCCAGTTTAATATATGCTATACGCGTTAGAATGACACGCACAAATAAGTAAACCGCATAGACCGTGACCAATAGAAACAAGATACCGTTAATCCATAACCTTTCGTCCATCTTTCTCCCCCTCACAAAATGTTTGTTACCCCTCTCTTATGTATACTGTAAAATATGAATGAACATTCAGTCAATATTTTTCTTCCTATTCCACATTATTTCTTTACCCTGTGGGAATAGTATACGAGCAAAGAAAGGGGAATAGACTTGATATTGCTTGGATTACTTATCGCGGTTATTGTTTTTGTCGTTTTGCTACTGATTGATTATGAACTCGGAAAACGAGCATATCAAAAGAAAGCTCCTGTGTTTGACTTCGGGAAAAATCAAGCGGACAGAGATTTATTCACGAATGGTGACGCTCTATTTTCTTCTCTTTTTGAGGATATAAAACAGGCAAAGAAAAGCATAGATATGATGTTTTTCATCATTCGAGACGATAGCATTAGTAGAGAGTTGTACCATTACCTCGAACAAAAAGCTTTAGATGGGGTGAAGGTACGTTTAGTTGCCGATTATGTCGGAAGTTTTTCGATGAATAAAGACATCGTTAAAGAGTTAGAAGCTAGCGGTGTTCAATTTGTATTTAGCGACCGACCAGCAGTCCCTTATTTTTTTTACCGATTGAACAGACGAAATCATAGAAAAATCACGATTATTGATGACGAGATTGCCTATGTCGGTGGCTTTAATGTTGGAACAGAGTATATGGGCAATGACCTGAGATTTGGAAAATGGAGGGACTATCATTTACGGATGACTGGTGAAGTGGTAGGAAATATCGCTAGGGTCTACCAGTATGATTGGAATGATGCTACCAAAGAAGAGCAATTCAACAAGAAGATTATTTCTAAGTCCTCCAGTGGTAAGGATAAAACGATTGAACTTGTTGTAACAGAGTCTGGGCAGTTAGAAGAAATATTCCTTTCGTGGATTAATCAAGCTACACATGAAATATTAATAGGGACGCCCTACTTTATCCCGAGTAAAAAAGTTTTTCAAGCATTAGTTAATGCAAGAGAACGAGGGGTTGAGCTTCATATTCTTGTTCCTATTAAAGCAGATCACCCACTAGTTAAACCAGCTGCCTTTCCCTATTACAAAAAATTATTGGATTGTGGAGCAAATCTCCACTTATATACAGATGGGTTTTATCACGCAAAAATTATGATTATTGACGAATCGTTTTGCGATATTGGAACAGCAAACTTTGATATGCGTAGCATTTTTTTAAACAAAGAAATAAATACTACGATTGATAGCGATCCGGATTTTATCAGTCATATTAGACAAGCTTATTTTCATGATTTAAAATCCAGTAATTCGATGACACATGATTGGATCAATAAGCAACCGTTGAAAACAAAGATTTCGGCTTGGATTGCTTATTGTGTTAGACCTTTGTTATAAAGGAGGGTTTTTGCATGACAGAAGTAATACTTGCACTCATTACGGGTACGATTGTTGGTTTTTTATTTGCTTTGCTAAAATTACCAATCCCAGCTCCCCCTGCACTTGCTGGTGTAATGGGAATTGTCGGTGTTTATTTGGGTTTCAAGCTTTTTCATTGGGTTGTACCAATGTTAAAGGATATGTTTTAGCGGAGTGGAAGCCCCTTCTGTTTTTGTTGGAAGGGGCTTGTTTTATCTGGCAAGTTAAGGACTTAATCACACTTAATCCAAGTAATACATCGTCCAAAAGCCGATATCTCTAAATCCGATCCGCTTATATATTTTCCCTGCATCTGGATTATCATAAAATAAGCACAGTTCTTTTCCTTCCGCTAACACATCCTGACAAAGTTTACTGACACACTTCGTTGCATAGCCTCTTTTTTTGTAGTCTTTATCCGTGCCTACACCAACGATCATGGCAGACTTACTATTTTCTGCGGTTGTAGCTGCTGTGGAGACCATTTCCCCGTCTTCCTCAACATAATAGGCTCTAGTCACACCTTTTTCCATATTTCTTTTCTTCGTTTCTATTTCAAACTGAATGTTTTCAAACTCTGGAATGCTTGTTAATAGCTGTTTCAACCTCGGAAGATCCTCTACTGTTACTAGCTTGATTTCTAAATCAGTAACAGGTTGTATCGCAGCATCATCGGTGCATTTGGCATAGTAGAGCTCTTTTTTGTTTGCTATTCTTCTGTCTATAAAAGGCTCTAGTTGCTCTGTTACGTGTTTTAGTCCTGATAACATTTTTCCGTTATCGTCTTGGTTAATGATCTTAGCAAAACCCACTGCATCGAACGCACTATTCGCGTATGGCAGAAAATTTTTCTCATACTTTAGAAGAACCGCTCTTAGCTGCCCTTCATCATCAAAATCTCCCCAGATTTTTTGAAAGTCCTGTTCATAACCGTAAGCTTCTATATCTCCAATAATAAATAAATTTTCCGCCGGTTGTTGCTGGATTAGTTGTTGGCAAATTTCATCATCTGCCTTTGTTAATTGTCTAATCACGCGAGATCCCCCTCTGTAGTTTTTAGAGAATATCATACCATTGGTAAATTGCGAGAGTAAAGTATTTTTTTGGCAAGAGCGAGAAAAGTTGGGGTAGGAGGTCTGTGCCTCTGCCCCAGCGGTGTAGGTAATCCAGTGAACCCGACACCGTATTCGGTTACTTTTTGCGTTAATTCAGTGAACTCGACAGCTAATTCAGTAACTTTCATGCTAATTCAGTGAACTCGACAGCTAATTCAGTAACTAACAAAAAAAAGCGCCCCTGATGACCGAATCATCAAGGACGCTTTAGCTGTTACATACTTTCTGGTGCGTGTACGCCGATTAATTGTAGGCCGTTTGCGATCGTAATGCGTACGGCTTTCATTAAAGCTAGGCGTGCTTTTGTTAACTCTGGATTTTCTGGATCTAGTACTTTTTCTGCATTGTAGAAGCTATGCAGAGTAGATGCAAGATCAAAGATATATTGTGTGACGCGGTGTGGTGTGCGATTTTCCGCAGCATCTGCTACGACTTGAGCAAATTCACCGAGACGCTTTAATAATTCTTCTTCTTTTTCCGCAGTAAGCAAGGACACGTCGAAGTCATCTGCTGCTAAACCTTTTTCTTCTGCCTGTTTTAACATTGTACAAATACGCGCGTGTGCATATTGTACGTAAAAAACAGGATTTTCGTTTGATTGTGAACGAGCTAAATCCATATCAAAATCTAGATGTGAATCAGCCGAGCGCATCACGAAGAAATAACGCATCGCATCAATGCCAACCTCTTCCATCAGTTCACGTAACGTAACTGCTTTACCGGTACGTTTACTCATTTTCACTTTTTCACCGTTTTGGAATAGGTTCACCATTTGGATGATCTCTACCTCTAACGTTTTGGCATCATAGCCCAATGCTTGAATGGCAGCGCGCATTCTCGGAATGTAGCCGTGGTGGTCTGCGCCCCAAATATTGATTAATGTTTCAAAACCACGGTCGAGCTTGTTCTTATGATATGCAATATCTGGTGTTAAGTACGTGTATGTGCCATCATTCTTAATAAGTACACGATCCTTATCGTCACCAAAATCAGTGGTACGGAACCATGTTGCACCGTCTTGTTCATAGATGTAGCCTTTTTCTTTAATAACATCAAGTGCCGGTTGGATTTTTCCATCATCATATAAAGAAGTTTCTGAGAACCAGTGGTCAAACTCCACTCGGAATTGGGTTAAATCGTTTGCCAATTTATCTAACTCATACTTTAGTCCATATTCACGGAAAAATGCTAAACGGTCTTCTTCAGACTGATTTACATATTTATCCCCGTATTCTTTTGCTAATGCTTCTCCAAGATTGATGATATCTTTCCCGTGATAACCATCCTCAGGCATGTCCCAGTCTTTGCCCAACGCTTGCATGTAACGAGCTTCTACAGATGTCGCTAGGTTAGCAATCTGATTTCCGGCATCGTTGATGTAGTATTCTCTAGAAACATCATAGCCTGCTTTTGCTAAAATGTTACAAAGAGAATCCCCTACCGACGCACCACGCGCATGACCTAGGTGTAGGTCACCTGTTGGGTTAGCTGATACAAACTCAATTTGGATCTTGTGACCTTTCCCGGTATCAGATGAGCCGTAAGCATCACCTTGCTCTAAGATCGTTGGAACCAAGTCGGCTAAATATTGGTTGTTCATATAAAAGTTTATAAAACCAGGTCCTGCAATCTCTACTTTGTTAATGGACGCTTTTGTTTGATCAAAGTGGTTAATAATCTCTTCTGCAATTTGTTTTGGTGCTTTTTTTGCAATTCTCGCTAGTTGCATTGCGATATTGGTTGCATAATCACCGTGCGTTTTATCCTTTGGTTGCTCTAAAATAATAGCTGGTAATTCTGCTTCTGAAGCAAGCTCCGCCTTTACTACGGCTTGCTTGATTTCTTCCTTTAACGTTTCTTGCATTTGTTGCATGACGTTCATGGGGTAACCTCCTTCATCGTTATCGTTAAGCGGTGCCTTCTTTCCCCTTCACCATTTAACTTTGTTGTATAGCTAATAAATAATTTTCCTGTACTTCCGTTTTCAGGTTTTTGATATGTAATCTGGTCTGTATGTGTCTCCATATGAATTGTACCATATGCATGTCGATATACATTTTCAGTCACTTGTTTCTTTCGGAATTGTTGAAACATGTCCATCGGTCCGGTTCGTTTCACGCTCACCTTTTCTGGATATATGGTGATCATTGCGTTCACATCATCGTCTTCCTCTTGATGCTCGACAAAGGTCAAAACCGTCGTTTTTCCCTTTTCCAATAACATGCCCTCTTCTTCCAAAACGTTGACATCTTTTTGTCCTAATTCTCTAATTTCCGTTGTCATCTTTATTTTAACTGGGGTTTTTTTGGTCTCCATTTTTCCATCCTTTACAAACGGGATATGAAACTAAGTATAAAAACGAATACGTAAAAATACAAGTTTTGCGGTATATCTTTTTATTGTTGCTTTTATCACACCGAATCAAACATCTTAATGGCTCTTTTTGTGAAAATTGCTGTTGATTAATGTCGTTGTTGACATAAAGTTTGTGTCAACTACATTACAGCAATTATAGTAACGCTTCAACAGTCCTTTAACTTTCCGCGTGTGCGGCGTCAGGGGTGATTCTGACTCTCAATGACTTTCGTTCGCTCTTCTTGTCCGAATACGGACCTCATTCTGACTCTCAATGACTCACGCTCGCTCTTCTTGTCCGAATACAGGGATGATGCTTTACAATAACCCGCCACATGAAAAGCGCTCCCAATTAAGGAAGCGCTATATAGTGTCATTTAATTTCTTTAATTCTAAAAGCGGTAACCTGGCAAAAAAGAAATCACTGCGTTCTTTCATAAATCGTTGGTATGACGCCATGAGAAGATCTTCATCTCTTGTAGCTTTTCCAAGATAGTATTGTTGAAACGGTGTCAGTGGTTCCATGGTTTTCAGAATGTTAACGCATGTTTCCACATCGTCATTTGCTAGAGCAAGGTGTGCCTGCTCTGATGGATCGTTCGATGTGATGCCTTCTGTTTTTCGATGGAATGCGGCGATAAAAGGGATGGTTTTATTGTTAATTCTATCAAGCGCCAATGTGAAGCCTTCATTTTCTGCAAGTTCTTTCGCTTGGTTAGCATGATAGATTGCTTGTTGGAAATTATCAAAAAGGTAACCCAATGCCAATGTGTTATGCATATCAATTTTTTTATGAGCACTTGATGTTCTATTTAATACCCGATAACCAAACTTACGAGCTATAATCATTTCATTTCGCTTCCAGTGGTAGATGACTATGACTTTATCAAGTCTAGTTGTAAACAACTCCATGATCAGTGGGTCTTTTATTTGATCGATTGATGACAATAAACGATCCGTAAATTTCCCTAATTCACTGTACCTTTTCATATCGAAATAACAGTACACGTGTAGAAAATCTCGTAAGCACTGTAGCTCTACATCTTGTTGTTCCCCTAGAGCTTTTACTTTCTCTAACAGTTCTTGTAATTGCATATTGTCCTTATTTGGTTGATTAATATATTTTTTGCGCTCATTCACTAATTGATACATTATTGCCCAGTCGACATTAGCACGTTGATTGGTAGCTAGATTTCGATTTATAAGTGCATCTAACTCTTCCATTGAACCGTGCACTTGAATGAATTCGAGGCCTTTTCTCATATTTTCTTCCGACTTAGCTTGTAGACATAATGCACGCATTTTGTTGATCGCGATTTCCTCTTTTTCGGTAACTTTAAGCATTTGAAACACTTGATAGAGAGGTAATTCGTTACCGTGAAACGTAAAAGATGCCCAGTCTACTGTTTGACCATAATTGTTGAAATCCATTGCCTCCCCTGCCATTCCCCTGTGACATTCGACTAATCTTGACAAAAAAGTCATAATACTATTTATTTTATCATAAATAGTATTGGTAAACATATACAAAAATACGACAATTATATGAACAATATAAAGAAGCCCGCGAATGACAAAACTGCCATTCTAAGGGCTTCTATGTTCATTACCTAAAGCAAGCTCGCTCCGTTATTTCACCCAACCCAACAACATTTCTCTGACAAATTTACTAGCTGCGATAACCGTTTGTTCCGTTGGGTCATAAACTGGGGCAACTTCAACAAGATCGGCTCCAACTACATTTACATCTGATTGTGCAATGTATTGGATCGCTTGTAATAGTTCCTTCGATGTTATTCCACCCGCTTCTGCCGTCCCCGTTCCAGGCGCAAACGCCGGGTCTAACACGTCGATATCAATCGTTACATAGACGTTTCTTCCCTTTAATGTTGGTAAAATTTCTTTTAATGGCTCTGCCACCTCGTACCTAGACATATGCATGCCACTTTCTTTTGCATATTGAAATTCCTCACGCATACCGGAACGAATACCAAACGAATAGACATTTTCTGGCCCGATTAATTCACACGTTTTACGCACAGGAGTCGAGTGGGATAATGGCTCTCCCTCGTATTCTTCTCGTAAATCTGCGTGTGCATCAATATGAATCAAAGCCATGTCTGGATACTTTTTATAGAAGGCTTGAATAACTGGCCATGATACGAGGTGTTCACCGCCCAAGCCTAAAGGAAATTTTCCTAAGTCTAGTAACTGTGTCACGTAATCTTGGATCATATCAAGGCTACGCTGTGGGTTACCAAACGGAAGCGGAATGTCTCCCGCATCAAAGTAACCTACTTCTTCCATATGCTTGTCCATATAAGGACTGTATTCCTCTAGCCCTAGTGATGCTTCTCGAATTCGATTCGGGCCAAATCGTGAACCCGGACGAAAGCTAACCGTCCAGTCCATTGGCATGCCGTAAATAACCGCCTTTGACTCTTCAATTGTCGGATTCGACATGATAAAAACTTTTCCAGAATATGCTTCATCAAATCTCATTGTTCTATTTCCCCTTCCCATATCTTCTAACCGTTATTCGGTTAAATCTTTTACAAACTTAGGTAATGCAAACGCCGCGAAATGCAAATCACTTGTATAATACTTTGTTTCGATTGGATCAAAACGATCTTGCTTCACTTTTAATGGGTCATGTTCCTTACTTCCCATTGTAAATGTCCATAAACCACTTGGATATGTTGGAATGTTCGCTGTGTACAATCTTGTAACCGGAAAAATTTCTTTCACATCTTGGTAGACTTGTTTGATTAGGTCTGCTTTAAACCAAGGGTTATCTGTTTGTGCGACAAAAATGCCGTCGGCTTTTAACGCCTTTGCAATGCCATCATAAAACCCTCTGGAAAATAAATTTACTGCAGGTCCAACTGGCTCTGTTGAATCGACCATAATAACATCGTATTCTTCTTCACTATTGGCAATATGCATGAAACCATCATCGACTTTAACCTCTACCCTTGGATCATCTAAGTCCCCTGCAATTTTCGGTAAGTATTGTTTCGAGTATTCAATCACTTTGCCATCTATTTCCACAAGTGTCGCTTTTTCCACAGATTTATGTTTTAACACTTCACGAATAACGCCGCCATCTCCACCACCGACAACGAGTACGTGCTTTGGATTTGGATGTGTATATAAAGGTACATGTGCAACCATTTCATGATAAACAAATTCATCTTTTTGTGTGGTCATCACCATACCATCGAGCACAAGCATATTTCCCCATTCTTCCGTTTCGATCATGTCTAACTGTTGAAATGCAGTTTGTTCGGTGTGATGTGTTTTTTTAACTTTAGCTGTAATACCAAAGTGTTTTGTTTGTTTTTCTGTAAACCATAGATCCATACCCGAAAACTCCTTTTGATCAAAATTCCTATGTTTAGGGTTTGTATCGCGCCTATTTTTATCCCTATTTATATCAAAATCACACGTGACCTTTTCCTCTTTATTACTTGTTTACCAATAACTACATCATCAAACAAATTAATTCTAGAGATTTTTCAAAAAAAATCAAGTTTTTTTCTGAAGCGGTCTATGTTTATTTTGTTGTTTATTTTCCCATAATGTAGAAAACGATGTTAAAGCCTCACAGGAGAATGAATATGATCCGATTGATGAAGCATTTTCAAGCAAATTTTAAAAAAAGACCGCTGAAATGGATAGTAAGGCTATCCATTATTTTTGCATGCCTCATGATTGGGGTTGGACTAAGTGTAATCCTTTATGCTTACATGCTCGGTGCCCCGCCATTAACAAACACGCAAACCACGGTTTACTATGATCGTGAAAGTAACGTGATTGGGGAAGAACACGGTGTCGAAAACCGCTATTGGGTTGACCTAGAAGATATCAGTCCAAACATTATCCAAGCAACATTAGTAACGGAAGATCGTCGGTTTTATGACCATGTCGGGTTCGATGTTAAACGGATCTTAGGTGCCGCATGGAAAGATATAAGCTCGATGTCGATGGCAGAAGGTGCGAGTACAATCACACAGCAATATGCTAGAAACCTATACCTTTCACATGAAAAAACATGGAAACGAAAGCTAAAGGAAGCTCTCTATACGATTCGATTGGAAATGTTTTATACAAAAGATCAATTACTAGAGGGCTATTTAAATACAATCTATTATGGGCATGGTGCATACGGGATTGAGGCAGCAAGTCGCTATTTCTTCGGGAAATCTGCCGAGGATCTGAGCCTAGCAGAAGCATCTCTTTTAGTAGGTGTTCCTAAAGGACCCACTTATTACTCTCCTTATCATCATTATGAAAATGCGATGACTCGGAAAGATCAAATTTTGACTGGATTATACGAGCAAGATGTCATTACAGAGGAACAACTTTTTTTAGCAAAAAAAGAGCACTTAGCATTATTTGAAGAAAAAGATCGTTCGACTAAAGTATTTGCACCATACTTTCAAGATGTAGTATTAAAAGAGCTACAGCAGGTTCTTGGAAAAAATCTAGAGGATATTCGCTCTGGCGGGTACCAGGTATATACAACCCTTCAGACTGATCAGCAAGAAACTTTGGAGGAAACGGTTGTAAAAACGATTGATCCCCAAACTGAATTGCAGACAGCAGCTCTGGCAATGGAGCCGAATACCGGCGCCATCAAAGCGCTTGTTGGTGGCAAGGATTACGAAAAGAGTCAATTTAATCGTGTAACGCAAGCAAAGCGGATGCCAGGCTCTTCCTTTAAACCATTTTTATATTACGCAGCTTTAGAAAATGGCTATACAGCAACGACACCTCTTATGAGTAAACCAACGAATTTCGAGTTGGCAGATGGTACCGTCTATCAACCAAGTAACTATAACGGTTATTATGCAGGTAGATCGATTACGCTTGCACAGGCACTCGCTCTTTCAGATAATGTGTATGCTGTTAAAACGAATCTATTTTTAAAACCTGAAACATTAGTAGAAACGGCTAAACAGTTCGGGATAAAAAGTGAACTAAGCCCAGTCCCTTCTTTAGCACTAGGAACCGAGACAGTAAGTGTGCATGAAATGGTATCCGCTTATAGTAAGCTGGCAAATGGCGGAGCGAATATCACGCCTCATACGATTACAAAGGTAACCGATGCAAAAGGTAACGTTATTTATGAACGAGATACGGCTAAACAAGAACAAGTCTTGGATCCAAAACTTTCGTTCATCCTCACTCATTTAATGACAGGGATGTTTGATGAGTCGCTAAACGGATACATGCGTGTGACCGGAGCAACCATCGCTGATGAATTAACACAACAATATGCCGGTAAATCCGGGACCACACAAACCGACAGTTGGATGATTGGATACAGTCCATCATTAGTGACAGGCGTTTGGACAGGGTATGATAACAATCAAGCTATTGAAAAAATGAAAGAGCACCAATATGCGAAAGACATTTGGGCTACTTTTATGGAACATTCCCATGAAGGGAAGCCACTTGAGACGTATCCTGTTCCAGAGGGAATCGTTGGAGAGTATGTTGACCCATCCACTGGTGAACTTGCTACACCGTATTGTGAAAATGAGCGTTTGATGTATTTTGTTGAAGGTACGGCACCAACCTCTTATTGCTCGCTCCACCTACCTCCGGATGAGGAGCAAAAGGAACATGAACACGAGGAAGAGACCGAAAAAGAGGATAAGAAAAAAGGTTTCTGGGATTGGCTTCCGTTTGTTGGGGATTGATTCTTTCTGGTTCGCTCCTGCTGAGTTTGAGCGGACCAATAATAGGGTGAGCGAAGCAACTTGTTATTAAAAAAAGACAAAGAAAAAGGCCGGATAGCTGATCCGGCCTTTTTCTTTGTCCTAGTGCTACATGGAATAACCATGTGATACATATTGTACAAATTCCTATTACAAACCACAAGATTTTTCAACAAAATTTCTCTTTTGTTCACAAATTGTTCACTTTTTATTCAAAAGGTTGTTTCAATTCTTCAGGAGCGTTTTCCCACATTTCAGCACTAAACTCACGTAAAAACTTTCCGAGTAATTGCTTCGAATGATCGTCCATATGATCAACAACCACTTTCCCTTTCATCGACTTATCCATGTTGTTTACATGCTCTGGCATCGATTTGTATGCACGTTTGATTGAGCGATCTACTACAAATTCACATGCACCTAAGCCGTGATAATATGGACCTTTTTGTCCTCTATTTACCGTAACCCAAACCATCCAATACAGTTTGCCATTGGGTACTTCATCTCGATTAGGTACGATTTTTACACGTCTTTCAATCTTACTACGTGCATGCATCGCATCCATATCAACATATGCAAGGTCTTCACCTGGGTCGATAATAACAGGGGAGATATTTTCTAAACTTATGGAACCAACGCCATACCCACCATGGCCGTCATTAGAATCATCTTTCATAATGGTGAACTGATTATTCTTCTTTTTCTTTGGCGTCTCATCTGCCATCGTTTATCCTCCTTTAACCTCTACGTCTATGTAACCTATTATTTCCTAAAGTTTACTGTAAAAACATTGTAGCAAATAAGGAAATGGTTTTCATCTATAGGGATTTTGTATAAACTCCGTCGTAGTGAATTAATCATTGAGGTTACCAATATAACACCGTTCCGGCAGAATACTTCGCTTTCCGCGGGCACGGCCTCAGCCTCCTCGTGGAAGGGCACCACTGCGGGGTCTTCACCTCGCGCTGTTCCCGCAGGAGTCTCCGTAATCTGCCTCCACTCTTTTGTGCTATCTACTCATTGATTCATTTAGACATATGATGCATATATAATACATCTAGGAATTAAATCTCGAACCAAATTACATTACTAGATATTAATACCTGTATCATTAGTTTGAAGCAGTTACTAGCGGATCGAGTGAAATTGGCGACACTCCTGCGGGAACAGCGCGAGCCGAAGATCCACTCAGGAGCGTACTTTGCGACTGAGTTAGCTGAGGCCGTGCCCGCAAGAGGAATCTGAACTTAGAAAAAATCCGGGTTCTGGGATTTTTCGTGATTCCTCCTCGGAAAGGGAGCCAATTTCACTCGAGGAGCGGGTGGGTTAGTTACGTCGCATTTTACATCTACTCTGCAGCAAGTACGACGGTTATGTTTTTACAAAAGTTCTTATTTCAGTTATCTTTATGTTATTACAAAACTATCACCCAGTTGTGGGATACAAACAAGGAGTGTTTCGGAATGCCATATGTAACTGTTGAAATGTTAGAGGGACGTACAGATGAACAGAAAAAGGCGTTGATTGAAAAGGTAACTGACGCTGTTGTAGAAACTACTGGTGCTTCAAGAGAAAAGGTCGTTGTTTTCGTTGAAGAAATCAACAAGCAACACTATGGTGTTGGCGGTAAAAGACTGATTGATTAATTCTACATAGCCAAAAAAAGCTTAGGTTCCATCCTCGTTGGGATAGTAACCTAAGCTTTTTACTTGTTTAGAATGTTGGCTTTTCTAATGGCATGCATCTCAAATCAAATTAATGCTTTTGTCTTAATTCAGAGATAAAGACCCAAGCTTCTGCCATATCTTGATCCGTATAGTTTTGTTTCTTTTTCACTGTTCGTACTTTTTCTTCTACCTCTTGGGGCTCTAAATGATCAAAATATAGCATCGTCGAGACTAATTCGAGAAAACGAGAGCTTTTTTCTTTCATAAGGTTAATCTTTTCTTCCATTGGTGGCAATTGCACTTGTGAATGGTGAAGAAAGTCTTCCCCTTGTTTGGTCATTTGATAACGGTATTGGTAATAATTACTTTTCTTTTCCTTAAGCTCTGAAATGAACCCAAGATTACATAATTCCTCGATGCGTAATGTTAATTCCTCTGAGTATGGACCATAAAAGTGGAACTCATATTTTTCCTCAAAAGGCACTTCGCACTTTTTCAATATATAAATCATCTTTTGTAATTTTTTTCTTCCAGTCACTTCTTCTGATGCTAGAAAAAATTTCATTAGTTTCGCATGATTAGCTAACAACACAAACATCCCCTAAACTTAGAAATTCTATTTATACTTCTCCCCTCTAAAACAAGAGGTCTAATTGTTTTTAAACAAGATTTCAAAGATACGATCTTTTATCGTACTATCTTCTGGCAGCGCCTCGATAAAGTCTAATGGAAAATATAATTTGTGATCGGTACGTTTTTTTCCAGAAATAGACTCCACGATATCTGATTGTCTGGATAACTCCCTCAAATCATTATTTGGCATTAATAAATGAATTGGTAGTCGCTCTTCTTCTTCTCCAGGTCGGTAAAAATCGTATGGTAGATCCGATGAGGAGTCGACTACTAAGTAATACTCTGGATCAATGCCCGCATCTCTAAATAAGCTATAAAGTTCCATCCATTCTTGTAATTGCAAGTTAGGATTAAATTCAATGTACTTAAATAAATGGCGGTTCGTAAATCGTTCACAAAGGTCCCTTAAAATCTCGTCTTTTTCATCTGCCCACATTTGAAAGTAATATAATACCACCGGCTCGTCCAAACGTAAATAGGCTTCTAGTTTCACTTCACCCTCAAAAAAGGATAGAAAGTGTGTCGGTTGTAAGGAAAAGTTATAATTATTTTGATATAAATATTTTGCACGGTGTAAGATTTTTGACAAAATTACTTCTGCACTTCTTGTAACAGGATGAAAATAGACTTGCCAGTACATTTGATAACGACTCATAATGTAATCTTCTACGGCATGCATGCCAGATTCTTTAATCACCACTTGATCATCAAGCGGACGCATTACCCGTAGGATTCGTTCCATGTCAAAATGACCATAGCTAACGCCTGTAAAATAGGCATCGCGTTGGAGGTAATCCATACGATCTGCATCGATTTGGCTTGAAATTAAACTTACGACAAGCTTGTCCTCGTAAGTTTTATTAATAACATCCGCCACTTTTTGCGGGAAGTCTTCACTTACCTTTAACAAAATCTGATTAACATGCGTGTTACCAAGTACAATTTTTCTAGTAAAATCTTCATGGTCTAGCTTAAACACCTTTTCAAATGAATGGGAAAAGGGACCGTGACCAAGATCGTGTAAGAGTGCTGCACATAAGCATAATAATCTTTCTTCACGGTTCCAACTTGGACGACCATCAAAATTGAGCAAAATTCTACGAACAATTTCATAGACACCAAGCGAGTGATTAAAACGACTATGCTCTGCGCCATGAAATGTTAAGTATGTTGTTCCTAGCTGTTTAATTCGACGTAATCGTTGAAATTCTGGTGTACCAATCAAATCCCAAATTACTTGGTCCTTGACGTGTACATAGCGATGAACGGGATCCTTAAACACTTTTTCTTCATCTAATTGTTCATGTTTATAAGACATCTTTTGATCCTTCCTATGTATAATTCTATCAAAACGCGTTCGATACGAACTACCCATTTGCGAACTATTTTCGTCATGTTGATTACACCCATTATATAATAGTTTGGCCCGAATCGAAATGCATTGTGCGGTATCTTTTTTGAAAATCATGGAGAATTTTGGTGGATGTTGTTAGGTAGCGCTTTTCTTCAGTATCTGACATGTTGGAAATATTATTTCATGGGTAGACCAAATATTAACACAACGTTTTGTTGTGATCTTTGCTATAATGTTACAAGCTAAGTAAGTGAAGGAGTAATTTTTAATGGAAAATTGGAAAGATCATTTTCGTTCTTCTCCCATTCGATATATTGACCATAGTGATGTGAATAGCCTACCATCCGCAATGGCATCCTTTGCGGTTGATGATGCACTCGCAATTTCTGTTGGTAACGGCACATCTTCCCCTACCGTACGCCTTTGGGTTCATGATCGTACCATTGTGCTCGGAATTCCTGACGCTAGGCTCCCTTTTGTGGCAGAAGGGATCGGTTGGTTGCAGACCAACGGCTATCGGACAGTCGTACGTAATTCAGGTGGACTTGCAGTTGTTCTTGATACAGGCGTCTTAAATGTATCGTTAATTTTACCTGATGTGAAGAAACTTGGCATTCATGAAGGCTACCAAGCGATGGTGGATTTCACCAAATATATATTTCGGGATCTAACTGATAAAATCGAGGCGTTTGAAGTAACGGGATCCTATTGTCCAGGAGAATACGATTTAAGTATAAACGGCAAAAAATTTGCAGGGATCTCACAGCGCCGTGTCAAAAACGGATCTGCGATTCAAATTTATTTGTGTGTAGAAGGCGATGGTAGTGAACGTGCTGCATTGATTCGAGCGTTTTATAAACGTGGGCTTCAAGGAGAAAAAGGTCGATTTGATTATCCGACCATTGAGCCTGAAACGATGAAATCGCTCGCCGAATTACTTTCCATCCCGCTTACCATGGAAGAGGTAAAGTCCCGTATCTTTAAAGGAATTGCCAATATTTCTCCTGGTGTTGTGGAAAATGATCTGCAAGAAATAGAGTTGGAGGATTTTCAAAAACGAATGGAACAAATGATTGATCGAAATGAAAAAGCACTTGGCGACCTTGCTTGAGGTTGCCTAGTGCTTTAATTATAGATAGTCGTTGTTTTATGAGTATGTTTCTATAAACTCTGTTTGGAATTAGCATTATAACGCCGTTCCGGCAGAATACTTCGCTTTCCGCGGGCACGGCCTCAGCCTCCTCGTGGAAGGGCACCACTGCGGGGTCTTCACCTCGCGCTGTTCCCGCAGGAGTCTCCGTATTCTGCCTCCACTGTATTATGCTTTCTGTCAATGATTCTTTTAGACTTCATTTTGCAACCATTTTAACAGATATCATGAAACATAAAAACATTGCGAGATGTAAATATGGAGAATGTAATTACACTACTAGATAATGCTTGCATCATAATTTTGAAGCAGTTATTAGCGGATCGAGTGAAATTGGCGACACTCCTGCAAGAGGAATCTGAACTTAGAAAAAGCCGGGTCTTGGGATTTTTCGTGATTCCTCCTCGGAAAGGGAGCCATTTTCACTCGAGGAGCGGGTGGGAAATTACGTCGCATTTTCCATCAACATACTATAGATCATCCTACAGTGATAAATTAATTAACAACCATCTTATCAATCCGGAATGCTTCTAACAGAGTCCAATTGATTTGATAACCAATACCCGGCTCTTCAGGTAGAATCACTTGTCCATTGTCCACTGTTACTTCAGGTGTGATGATGTCACTTGCCCAATAGTTTGCAGATGCTGCTGTATCACCCGGGAGTGTAAACTGTGGTAAGGTTGCAATCGCCAAGCTATGTGCTCTGCCAACCCCCGCCTCTAACATACCACCACACCAAACTGGTATATCGTGTTTGGCACAAAGGTCATGGATTTTTTTCGCCTCGGTTATGCCCCCAACACGCCCAGGTTTAATACTGATGATTTTGCAACTTCCTAGTGCAATGGCAGTTTTGGCATCGGAATATGTGTGGATGCTCTCATCTAAACAGATTGGTGTATTTAACTCTTTTTGAAGTGTTGCATGGTCTATAAAATCATCGTGTTGAAGCGGTTGTTCAATCATCATTAAATCTAACTCATCCAATTTTTTTAAATGTTCCAAGTCTGCTAATGTGTAAGCAGAATTTGCATCTGCCATGATCGGTAAGGTTGGAAATTGCTTACGAACCTCTCTTAATACTTCTAGATCATGCCCTGGTTTAATTTTTAGTTTTACACGCTTATATCCTTGTTGTGTGTATTGTTCAATAAGCTCAAGTAGCTCGGTCGTGGATGATTGGATGCCAATAGCAACACCAACATCAACTGCTTTCTTTGTACCGCCGATCGCTTCAGAAAGGGATATTCCCTCTCGCTTGGCATAAAGATCCCAAACAGCACCTTCTAGCGCTGCCTTTGCCATATTATTTCTGCGGATGACTTTGAATCGTCCGGACACTTCATCCGGGTGTTCAATTGGCGATTCCATAAGAAGTGGAATTAAGAAGTCTTCCATCACATGCCAATTCGTCTCGACCGTTTCTTCGGTGTACCACGGGCTAGGAAAGGCAACTGTTTCTCCATACCCGCTATTCCCTTCTTTGTCGATCACTTCTACAATAAAAAAGTCTTTTTGTTGAAAGGTACCTAGGTTCGTTTCAAACGGTTGTTTTAATAGCATTAACATTCGGTGTAGAATTACTTGCTTCACATTGATTGCTGTCATCGTAAACTCCTTCCATGATGTCCCTATATTTTACATCATAAAGGATTAACAGAAGAGAAGGAAATTTTCTAGTTATTAATAAGTGCGTTTTTCAGCAGTAAGACATATCGGATAATCTAATTCTCTTCGGCTCTAATATTGATAAGTACTGCATTATTTATTTTTGAAATAAAACGTTATCCCAAATAAAGTTATATAAAACAGTGACATGCATAATGAAAATACATCATAGCTAAGATCGATTAAAAAATTTAATCCAAATAGAGGAATGATAAAGATGAAAAAAGCAGGATATTGTATAGATGTTACGACATCAACTATGACGTGAACACCCATAACCTGTTCTACTTTAGCCAAAACAAATACAATTACCCCCGATAATGCTCCTATCAGAGAAAAATGCAACATTTGCTTACTACCTCTCTTGGTAGCCAATAGTAAAAGTATCATAAGTAATGTGCTTGTAATTAAATGACTGAAAGGCATATGTAAGTCTGGGTGCTTTATTGCCGGCATAAGGTTGATTGAAAATGCGATGACATACGAGGCGATGAGTAATAATAAGAATTTCACAAGAACTCCCCCTATTTTTCCATAACGACTCATTTTGTGTAATTTTACACCATTTGAAATATATGTCAAATAACTTTCTACAGAATTGGACTATCTGCATATACATTTCAACGTCATTTGTTCAATAACTAATTATCCTGCTTTTACCTGACCAGGTTTAATACAATTTGCATAAAAACATGGTAATACTTATAATAAAAGTAATACTAAATTATAAGTAAGAGGTGAGAGGTTATATGGAACTAGTCAGCGGTAAAATGACAAGCAAAGGGCAGATTACAATACCTAAAGAACTAAGGGATAAGTTAGGTTTAAGTGAAGGTGATCAATTTAGATTTCTTCTTGAAAATGATGAAGTTAAAATCTTACCGATCAAGAAAAAAATGTTAAGTCAAGCAATAGGCAGAATTGTCTCTGAAGAAGAAATTGACCTTGATAAAATGAGAAAAGTTGCTCAGCAAGAAGCGTCTGAACACCTTTTAACTGAGGACATTGATCATGAATAGATTTCTAGTAGATACAAATGTACTTATTCGATTATTAGTAAAAGATGATCCAATCAAATTTAACACAATATTGAAACTTGTTGAAAAGGTTGAAAAAAATGAATTAACCTTAGTAATTCCAACCGTCGTTATTGCTGAATGTTGCTGGCTACTAAAGTCTTTTTATAAATTAGATAAACAAAGAATAGCGGCGTATTTATTAGATGTAATTCTGTCTGAGAATGTTGAAGTAGAGGAAAAGTACGTCATTCAAGCGCTAAAAACATATGCAGATAAAAATGTTGATTTTGCAGATGCATTAATCGCTAGCAAATCCAGTAGTAAACTAGCCGTGCTAACTTGGGATAAGAAAGATTTCAGGAAATTGGAATGCGAATATTACATCCCAGAAGAATTAATATAAGTAATATCCATCGGGATAAAAAACAAGACGCCCTGATCAAAATCCAAGCGCCTTGTTTATTATTCACACAAACTTCTATTCAGCTCAATTTTTACAACGATTGTGCCGCTGTAATCATTGCTAATTTATAAACATCTTCTGAGTTACATCCTCTTGAAAGGTCGTTTACTGGTCGATTTAGACCTTGCAGGATTGGACCAACTGCGTCAAAATTACCTAAACGTTGGGCGATCTTGTAACCAATGTTGCCTGCTTCTAGTCCAGGGAAAACAAATACGTTCGCATCCCCTTTGATAACAGAATCTGGCGCTTTCTTTTCCGCTACAGATGGCACAAATGCTGCGTCAAATTGGAATTCACCGTCTAAGACAAGATTTGGATTTTGTTCTTTTGCAATTGCAACAGCGTTTGATACCTTTTCTGTTTCTTCTGATTGTGCAGACCCTTTAGTTGAAAAACTAAGCATCGCAACGCGTGGTTCAATATCAAATAAACCTGCAGTTTCTGCACTAGCCAAAGCAATTTCAGCTAGGTCTTGGCTATTTGGTGAGATGTTAATCGCACAATCCGCAAATACGTATTTTTCATCGCCACGAACCATGATAAACACACCAGAAGTTTTCTTAATACCAGGTTTTGTTTTAATAATTTGCAAAGCAGGGCGTACTGTTTCTGCAGTAGAATGTACTGCACCACTTACTAAACCATCTGCTTTATTCATATATACAAGCATCGTTCCGAAATAATTTTCATCTAATAAAAGTTTTCGTGCATCTTCTTCTGTTACTTTTCCTTTACGACGTTCCACAAAGCTTGCGACCATTTCGTCCATTCCATCGTATTTATTTGGATCCATAATCTCTGTGTTTACAATATCCACGCCAAATTCTCTTGCCTTCTGTTGTACTTTTTCTTCATCTCCGACTAGTACAGGTACTAAAACACCCTCTGCACCTAGTTGGCTTGCAGCTGTTAAAATTCTTTCATCTAGACCTTCAGGAAACACAATACGTCTAGCATTGTCTTTTAATTTCCCTTTTATTTTGTCAAATAAATCACTCATGTTTAACCCTCCAAAACTAATTCTGTACTATATATTACGCCTTTTTGTGTTTGATTAAAAGTAATAGGTGTACTTTTCCATCAGATTTTCTTTTTTCTCGGTGTATTTGTTCAAGTATTTGTCAATATCGTTACAATTATTTACATATCTATGTTTTTTCTAGGGCGCGTCTGATTATGTTGGATTATGGAATCCTTCCGTATGATTATATTTCCCCAATTATGTTATATTAAAAACAAATGAGACAATAAGGAGAGATACATATGGTAGCAGAAGCAGTAGAAACCATGGATGGTTGGTATTGTTTACATGACTTAAGACAAATCGACTGGACATCATGGAAACTCGCACCAGTGGAAGAACGTGAAGCAGCGTTAGCCGAATTTCAAGCGTTATTAGCAAAATGGGATGAAGTAGAACAAAGTAGAAATGGAAGCCATGCCGTCTATTCCATTTTAGGACATAAAGCTGATTTTATTATGATGATTCTTCGTCCAACGATGAAGGAATTAGAGGAAGTGGAGCTTGCATTTAGTAAATCTAAGTTAGCAGAATTCACGACACCTGCTTATTCCTATGTGTCTGTGGTCGAGCTATCTAAATATATGACGAAAGAAGGAGAAGATCCTGAACAAAATCCAGAAGTTCAAGCACGCTTAAAACCACGCCTTCCAAAGTGGGAGCATATTTGTTTTTATCCTATGGACAAGCGTCGTTCTGGAAATGATAACTGGTACTCACTTCCGATGGAGGACCGCAAGAAGTTAATGTATGAGCACGGTATGACTGGCAGAAAATACGCTGGAAGAATCCGTCAGATTATCACAGGATCCATGGGATTTGATGATTGGGAATGGAGCGTTACGTTATTTGCACACGATTCACTTGATATTAAAAAGTTAGTATATGAAATGCGTTTTGATGAAGTAAGTGCAAGATACGGCGAGTTCGGTGCCTTTTATGTAGGTAATTTATTAGATCGCGATGCAATTCCAGCGTATTTGCATGTGTAAATAGGATTGAAAGGCTTATGGATGACTTATCTATAAGCCTTTTTTCTTTCAAATAAGATCTCTGGCAGCCGCTTAGAAATCTAAGAAGATTTTGGCGGCTATGAGATCCGTTATTTGCTTAAAATCAAGGATTAAATATCTTTAGCGGTTACCAGATACCTTATTTGACCAAATTCCACTGATCTTAATGGCATTTTGTTAAAATAGCGTACTGTATAGCCGCTCAGATTCAATACCAGTCTAAAACAACAAAATAAGGTACCTCATAACCGTTTGCAATCCCATTCACTAAAGCGTAGTTTATATAACCTCATCCATTAAACCCCGAAAAACATTTACAAACTTCCATGTCTACTTCGTCTACTCCAACATACATTTGTACAGAGTGATTCCGTTATTAGTCTCCAAGGTCTCAAATTCCTTATCTAATCCACCCGAAACAGAACAAGTACAACATCTTCAAAAAAATTGGACATTTTAATCATCCTTTGTACTATTCCTGCATACGTATAGGTATTAGAGTATGTGCGCTTTAGGCATCTATACTTCAATGTTTTGCTTCAAAGAGAGGTGACTAAATGGCAGTTGTTAAACATACGGATGAGGATGTGAAACTGCTAGCACGGTTAATGCGGGCAGAAGCGGAGGGGGACGGTCAGCTTGGCATGTTAATGGTAGGGAATACTGGTGTAAATCGTGTTCGATCTGATTGTTTAGATTTTACCAAACTAAAAAGCATCCGAGATATGGTTTATCAAAGCCCTGGCGGATTTGAAGCTACGCAAAAGGGTTACTTTTACCAGAGGGCAAGACAACAAGATATTGATCTTGCAAGAAAAGTAATTAACGGTGAACGACACCATCCTGCATCAAACGCTCTATGGTTCTTTATGCCATCGGGCAGTTGTCCAGCCCAGTGGTATGATCAGTGGAATTCGGGTCGTTTTAAGTCACATTGCTTTTATACACCCACGCAGTCTGATTGTCCACAAGTGTTTTAAGGTTGGTAGGGAATATGGAATGAACCATTGTTTCTTCCACCTTACTAGTAACATAGATTGTTTCATACTTAGAAGGGAGAGGTATTCAAGATGAGTAATGAAGAGAATCGTCAAATGCCTGAAGGGTACTATCCAAACTATAATCCGGGTGCTGCCGCTACCCCAGGTGCAAACATAGCGCAAGGGCAAGGGGTGCCAGGATATCAAGCACCTAGCGGATATGGCAGTCCTTATTATCCTCAAATGCCTACAGCTCCACAAATGCCAATGGCACAGCCTTATCCAACACAAAACCCGATGTCTAATGTGCCAGGGATGCTCCCAGTTGAGGAGTCTTACATCGAAAACATATTAAGGCTTAACAAAGGGAAAATTGCTACCGTTTATATGACATTTGAGAACAATGAGCGATGGAATGCTAAAGTATTTAAAGGTGTTATAGAAGCTGCTGGTCGTGACCATATCATATTGAGTGATCCTGAGTCTGGTAGACGCTACGTTCTGTTGATGGTGTATTTAGATTATATTACTTTTGATGAGGAACTTAATTATGAATACCCATACGGAGCACCTGGTTTAGCAGCATATCCTCCAAGATAGGTTAAAAAACCCTTGCGCAAGTGTGCAAGGGTTCTTTTTCCACATTTTTAAACTAGAGGAGGGAAGCAATGAGACATCCATATAAAAAATTCGCACAACTACAATTACTGACCTTGTTTATTAGTCTATTCATTGGAACGATCGCCTTCATACAAGGAAGTGTTTTCTTAGCATTGCTCTCCATTATCACATTATCCTTGAGCTTCCTTTTCGAAGGTATTGTAGCAATGAAAAAGGATCACACACTTCTTTTTGGCCAGCAATTACTTCGAGCCATTATTATTATCTTATGCGCCGGTTTTATCTATTTTTATTAACATCAGACGGTTAACCGACAAATTTAACGATTGCATAACCTAGCAGAATCCATCCAATTAAAAATGCAACACCACCAAATGGCGTAATCATCGCAAAGACCTTTACTGATGTTGTGGCATATATATAAAGGCTGCCCGAAAAAAGAATGATACCCGCAAAGAAGAACCATCCTGCAGTAACAAAGGACGTTCCCTCATACTTTGTTAATAAGAAACCTACTAAAAACAAAGCAATGGTGTGGAACATCTGATAGTTTACTGCTTTCTCCCATGTTTTTATTGCTTTTTCTGTTATTTTACCTTCTAAACCATGTGCACCAAACGCACCTAAAGCAACCGCTAAAAACCCGTTAAGCACGCCCAGTAATAACAATATTTTCACGCGTGTTTCCTCCTGTCCTTAAAAATCAAATATAGAATCTCCATTTGCTTCTTCATCATCGATCTTTCTCGTTGGTGGTGTTGTGTTTGGTTGAGATTGGCCTAAATTCCCCATCATTTTTTTCAATTCTAGTTGATCGATGGAGGGTTTCGGTTCCGTCGTTCCGGTTGATTCCGGTTCTGAATCTAAAATTAAATCACACAACAAACGAACGGCACGAACATGTTCGCGGACGACATTTGTCTGTCCACTTTTGTTAAGCGCTTCTTGCAGCTCATTCATCATTTTCGTTAGTACAGTTTGATCTGAAATTGCCAAAGTGAATCCTCCTAACGGTTAAATAGTATTTAGATTATGTCTAATGCATTTAAGAAAATGATCGCAATTAAGATTGGTGCTATATAACGAACAAGTACTAACCACACATTACGAAGGGGTGATGTGGTTAAATCCGTTGCTTCAAATGCTTCTTCTTTTGTAAAGTACCAGCCAATAAAGATCGCCATTACTAGACCACCAATTGGCAGGAATATGTTTGATGCAATATAGTCCATCGAGTCTAAAATATTTCGATCTCCAATCGGTGTTACACCACTCCATATACCAAAACCTAAGGAAACAAAAACACCCAGAACGAACATCACACTACCCGTTACAATTGTAGCAACCCTTCTGCTCCAAGAACAAACGCGCATAAAATACGCTACCGGTACTTCTAACAGGGAAATAGAAGATGATACCGCCGCTAAACATAGCGCTAAAAAGAACAGAATCGCAACGATGCTTCCAAATGGCATCTGTTCAAAAATACTTGGTAGCGTAATAAATACTAATGGTGGTCCTGAAGCTGGTTCAATTCCAAAAGCAAATACAGCAGGGAAAATAACAATTCCCGATATGACGGCGAATAAGGTATCCATTAACCCTATGCCAACCGTAGCTCCCGGCAACTTATGCTCTTTTGATAAATAGCTTCCATATGTCATCATCGTACCAACACCCAAGCTTAGCGAGAAGAATGCTTGTCCAAGTGCAGCTATATAGACAAAAGGATCGGATAACACCGACCAATCTGGCTTAAATAAAAAGGCTAACCCTTCCATTGCGCCATCCAGCGTAACACTATAACCTGCTAATACTAATAGTAAGATCGCAAGGATCGGCATGAAAATCTTATTTGCTAATTCAATTCCTTTTTTAATTCCTATTAATACGATCACCATTGTAATGACCATAAATAAACCATGCCAGAATAACGGCTCATACGTGGTTGAGGTGAACTGCCCAAATGCAGCTCCGTATCCTCCTTCAGGTTCTACAAATAATTGCCCTGTCAGGTAATTCCATAAATAATAAAAGGCCCAACCTGCTACTACACTATAGAATCCTAAGATTAAGAATGCACCACCAATACCTAAAAACCCAACCATATACCAAGGCTTCTTCGGCGCTAGCTTTTGGTAGGACCCTACTACATCACTTTGTGCTTTACGTCCTATACTAACTTCAGTTAGCAAGAGCGGTACACCAATGATTAAAACACTCAATAGGTAAATAATTAAAAACGCACCACCACCATTTTCTCCTGCGACATAGGAAAAGCGCCAGATATTGCCTAAACCTACTGCTGAACCCATGGCCGCTAACATAAAGCCTAATCTCGATGCCCAATTTTCTCTTTGCAAAACGATAACTCCCTTCACTTTCCTCATTCAAATTAATCCATTTCACCATATCAACCTTGTGAAATTGACTCATATAAAAGAAAAATAATTGCCTTTATTAATCTCCTATTTTACACAAAAAGATGCTAAGATGATAGTTATTGATGGAACGGAATAACATCTTATGCTACGTTTAAATAGTAGACACCTTGTAGGGAGCGTGTACATATGGAAACTTGGTTTAGTAGATCCATTGATCAACCCTTTGTTGCTTTTTCTTTCATGCACTTTACGATGTTAGCCATCTTTATCTTAGGTATTGTACTTATTACGCTATTACATAAAAAACAACTAATAAAACCTCGGGGATTAGAGGTAATTCGTTGGACATTGCTTGCCGTATTGCTTCTTTCTGAACTAAGTTATCAATTTTGGGCCATTACTAATGAAACGTGGAGTATAAGAGACCGCGCGCCACTCCACCTTTGCGGAATTGCTTCTTTTACCGCCATGCTAGCGTTAATTTTTAAAAAAGAGAAGCTTATTCAACTCTGCTTTTTTATCGGTATCATTCCCGCAACCTTAGCATTAGTCACACCTGACATTCCACATGATTACCAACATTTTCGTTTTTGGAAATTCTTTATCCATCATATAGCAATCGTTTGGACTAGCATCTTCCTTGTTCTTACGACAAAGACTAGCATTCACTTACGTTCATTTATATATGCTTACGGATTTCTAGTCTTCTATGCAATCATAATTGGATTCTTCGTCAATCCTGTCATAAACTCCAATTTTTTATATCTGGCAAATACACCTGCCGCGAGTACACCACTTGCCTTTTTCGGTACTGGTTTTTGGTATTATATTAACCTTGGGATTGTAGCGAACATCGTGTTTTTCATTCAGTATTTAGCTTTTCGATATTGGAATAGTAGGAAAGGATGAGGAGTTTATTACATCTACGTTCTTGGCATTGATTTAACCTTCCTTGGATTGGGTCTTTCGGGGATATGCGCCGTTTTGTCTCGATCTATGTGCCCTATACCTCAACGCGCCCAATCAAGTCTGAAATTCGGGCAAACAAAAAAGCCTTGGAGCTCTTTATCCTAGCCAAGACTTACTTCTATTAAGTAATTGAATTTATTATGCATTTATTTTAATTTCATCTTGGTGTTCTTGGTACAACCAAACTAAAAATTCTCTTTCATCTTCTTGCAGTGTTCGATTTAATTGTTCTTCTACGCTTTCGACTAAATTCGAAAAGTTATTCATTCCAAGAATCCCCCCTCAATATGAAAACGATACCAATACCCGTATTTATATTGTATAGTTTTATCCAAAATTATTCAATACATTTTAATTTAAAAAGTTTGTGTATATAGTTAAACCGCTCACTCTCCCCCTTTTTTCATCACTAGTTTGTTTTGTTAAGTTTATGTAAATGATTTCAATCGTTCTATTTTTCGCTCTACTTTATCACCCTTACCCACTAATTTGGAACCTTAAACATGTATATGCAATTTTTTCGTTTTTATGTATGATTGAAATTTGATAAAGTATAATTCAGGGAAATGAACGTTATGAGAGGGGGTTATGAAGAAATGGAAGCTGCAATAAATCATGGTCTCATTCAGATTGATGATCATAGTCAGATTAAATCGATCACGAACGTATCCGGAGGTGACATAAATCAAGCATTCCAAGTCATCACTGATAAAAGAACCTATTTCATAAAAGGAAACCATGGTGTTTCGAGTGATTTTTTCCGAAAAGAAGTCCAAGGTTTAACCTTAATGAGAGAAACGAATACAGTCGGTGTTCCTGAAGTCTTTTATTATGATCAACCTACAGATCATGAAGATGGCGTACTCATTATGGAGTGGGTGGAAGGAGTAAATTCACCCCAAACTTTGTCTCATTTAGGACGGGACCTTGCGCACATGCATCTCCATACAAGTGAGCACTACGGGTTTCATGAAGATACATACGTTGGCACTTTAACCCAACCAAATGATTTGTATTCAAACTGGCTAACGTATTACCGCGAGAAGCGATTGGTGACACAGTTTACCTATGCGATAGAACGCGGGCGCATGCCGAAGCAACGTCGGGAACACATGGAAAAACTATTGGACAGACTAGAGAAGTGGATTGAGCCACACCCGCGTGCTTCTTTACTGCACGGTGACTTATGGAGCGGAAATTGGTTAGCTGGACCAGACGGAAAAGGATATCTCATTGATCCCTCCATTTCATATGGTGATCACGCGTTTGAATTAGCATTTACGGAGCTATTCGGTGGTTTTTCCACTTCGTTTTATGATGCGTATCAAGAAGTATTCCCGCTTCCTGCTAACTATGAAGACGTTAAGCCGTTATATCAATTATATTATCTGCTAATCCATTTGAATATTTTTGGAGAGACTTACGGCGGTTCTGTTGACCAGATTGTAAACCGCTATGGCTCTTAGAACAGCATAAGTAAGGACCGCTCCATATTGGAAGTGGTCCTTTTATTATGTTTATGCTTTTTTCTTTGTCTGTTTCTTTTTTGGTGTTACTGTCTTTGGTTTGGTGACCTTTTTCTCTACTTTCTGTTTTGCTTTTTCTTCTGTTTTTGGCTCGTCTTTTTTCACTGCCTTCTCTTTTGCAGCAGGCTTCGTCCCTTTTGCTTGATCTAAGGAAGCTTCTAATGCTTCCATTAAATTCGTTACGTTCGTTGCAGTTGGTTTATCTTTTGCTGTTGTCGTTTCATCTTGATTCTTTTTATTTTCTATTAACTCTAGCAACGACGTGCGGTAAGCATCTTGGTATTTTTCCGGGTCAAATGAAGCTGTTAATTGATCGATGAGCATTTTTGCCGTATCAAGCTCTTTTGCTGGAGTTTCCGCTTCTTCAGGCACGTTTGGTACGTCTTTTACATTCCGAACTTCATCGGGATAATGAATGGTTTCAACAACTAACGTATTTTCATATACGCGTATACAAGCCAATTGTTCTTTTGACCGGATAATCATCTTTGCAATTCCAATTCTACCCGTTTCTTGTAATGC
Source organism: Aquibacillus koreensis (assembly GCF_025154055.1). Lineage (GTDB taxonomy): Bacteria > Bacillota > Bacilli > Bacillales > Amphibacillaceae > Aquibacillus_C > Aquibacillus_C koreensis. The sequence continues at coordinate 137,384 of NZ_JAOALK010000063.1, read as the reverse complement.
TTTTCGGAGCAAACTGTACGCCTTTGCTCCACCTTCATTTGGTGAGAGGTAATAGCTTTTCTCAAAATAGATTGGGTCAATTTCTTGTAATTCAACAAAATCAACAATTTCTACCGCTTTATCTGTTTGTTCCTCTTGTAGCTCTTTTAGTTCATCTTCTGTTAGCATGACAAATTTGTTTTTGGCATACTCATACGCTTTTACCAGGTCGTCATTGCCCACTTCCTCTTCGCAAATGGGACAGACCTTTTCATATTTGATAGGCGACTGGCACTTTTTATGAAGTTGTCTTAGTTTGACATCTTTATTTTCCGTTGCGGCATGAAGTTTTACTGGTATATTTACGAGTCCGAAACTTATTGTCCCTTTCCACATTGTATGCATCGTTTATCTAAACCTCCGATCACTATTTGCCTACATGTTTCGGATAGTTTTTGCTTTTTAGCAGAAATTTATCCTTCCTGCATTCTTTCCTACATACGAAAACGTATAGGAATATAATGAAACGCCATTCTAATAACAGAGGTGGTTTGTATGCGGCTAATGCAACCAAAACCTACGGAAGACATTCCTGTAGGAGAGAAGTGGATTTATGAAATCAAATATGACGGATTCCGTGCTGTTTTACATTGGAAAAAAGGTAAGGCTACACTGACTAGTAGAAATGGCGTTGATCTGTCTGCTAATTTCCCTGAGATTATTGCATTTTGTTTAGACTTCGAAGAGGAAGTAGAGCAGCTCTTACCGGTTCAACTTGATGGTGAGATTGTCATCTTGAATACAAAGATTCAATCTAATTTTCCTTTATTACAAAAAAGAGGTCGGTTAAAAGCTATGGATAAAATTAATCAAGCCGCCATGGCAAGACCTGCTCATTTTTTATGTTTTGATATGCTCGAGGCGAAAGGAAAGTCGCTGAAAAATGATATATTGCAGAAGCGAAAAGAGAGCCTTTACCATTTTTTTAAAAAAATCACACCTTTTCAACCTGTAGATTGGCACAAACCTTTAGGGATAGTGGAACCATTTTCAGAACCGAAAGCTGTCTTAAATCCCTTGCAAGCACATCTTGGTGAAGGACTGATCGCGAAACGAACAGACAGTAGATACATAGAAGGAAAAAGTCATGGGGATTGGTTTAAGATTAAAAATTGGCGAACGGTGACCGGAATCATAACGAGCTACAATATAGATAACGGTTATTTTGAATTATCCATTTACCGGGATCAATCATTACAAGCCCTCGGAAAATTTAAGCATGGACTTGATGGTGAAGCTTTGGATACGATTAAAACATTGATCAGGACAAAGGGAGAAAAGCATGGAAATACCTATACGCTACCTCCAGCCATTTGTGCGGATGTACATTGTTTAGAGATTAGTGAAGGGGATTTGCGCGAGCCTCAATTCAAACAATTTCGTTTTGATCGCACACCTGATGATTGCACTTTTTCAAAAGTAAAAGAAGCACTATGTATGTTTCCAGCATCAATTGAACTGACGAAGCAAGAAAAGCTTTTTTGGCCGAAACCGGGTGTAACGAAAGGGGATTATCTTATTTACCTTCGTCAAATAGCGCCGTATATGCTTCCATTTTTAAAGGATAAGGCATTGACGGTGATCCGGTGTCCGGATGGTGTTGAAGGGGAGTCGTTTTATCAAAAACACATGCCAGATTATGCACCAGATTATGTAGCAGGAGCACCTTCTGGGAATGAAACGCTTCTTCATTGTAGAAGTATCGATGGACTTGTTTGGTTTGGTAACCATGGAACGATGGAATATCATGTCCCTTTTCAATACATGGGGAAGAATACACCAAATGAAATTGTTTTCGATTTGGACCCACCTGGGATCGAAGCTTTTGATTTAGCGATTTTTGCAGCAACTTTACTGAAGCAATTACTAGATCAGTTGCAGCTAATAGCCTTTGTGAAAACATCCGGAAATAAAGGTCTACAAGTATATATACCTATTCACGAAAATAGTTTAACTTACGAGGAAACAGCACAATTCACGCAGGCAATTGCGCTCCTATTAGAAAAAAAACATAACGATTTATTCACAACGGAACGCTTAAAGAAAAACCGCCATAATCGGCTATATATTGACTATGTGCAACATGGAAAAGATAAGACATTGATCGCACCCTATTCCCCACGAAAAACAGAAGGAGCAACCGTATCAACCCCTTTGTTTTGGAATGAAGTAAAGGAAGGATTGTCTCCAGAAACCTTTACATTTGCCCACGTGCTAACACGAGTAAAAGAGTTCGGCTGTCCTTTTATTGGTTACCAGCAAGCAAGGGATGAGCAAGACCTTACGATTTTGAAACAATTTTTACAAGAAAAATGACAGGTAAACCTAAGCGGTTACCTGTCATTTTTTTAAATTAATTAAAGTCAATCGCCCAGCTACCATCGCGGAAGATTGCTTCTTTTGTACCATCTTGCGTAACACCATCGATGTTAAGCTTTTCAGAACCAATCATAAAGTCCTCGTGCACGATACTATCGTTCACACCTTTTTCATCCATTTCTTCTTTACTCATCGTTGACCCATTCTTAATATTGGTTGGATATGCTTTTCCTAACGCTAGGTGACAAGATGCATTTTCATCAAATAAGGTATTGTAAAAAATGATACCCGATTGCGAGATCGGTGATTCATGTGGCACGAGTGCCACTTCCCCTAGTCTACGTGCACCATCTTCATCCGTGTCCAGTAGGTTTTTCAATGCGTCTTGCCCTTTTTCTGCAGTAAAATCAACGACTTTACCATCTTTAAAGGTTAAGGTGAAATTCTCTATCAAATTACCACCGTAGCTTAATGGTTTTGTGCTTGAAACAACACCATTTACGCCATATTTATGGGGCATGGTGAACACTTCTTCGGTTGGTAAATTCGGATTAAATTCTGTTCCAGACTCCGCATTCGTGGAGCCACCAGCCCAGATATGGTTTTCCGGAAGGTCTATGGTTAGATCTGTTCCATCCGCTTTGTAGATTAATTGCTTATATTGCTTTTTGTTTAAGTACTCTCTTGCTTGTTTTAATGTTGCATTGTGCTCCGCCCATGCCTGAACAGGGTCATCTAAGTCTACGCGTGTTGTCTTGAAAATTTCTTCCCATAGCTTATCTACTGCTTCTGCCCCTTTAAGTTCCGGAAACACTTTCTCTGCCCAAGGTGTAACCGGATAGCCGATAACAGACCAGCATACTTTATCATTCATCACATAGTTACGATACTCCGTCAATGCTACGCCACTTGCTTTACTAACAGCAGCTATTCGGTTGGAATCAATCCCACTTAATAAATCTGGATCCTCCCCATAAACAGATAATACCGCATAGCCATCCTTCGCCATTTCCTCTAATCCTTGCGCGCGCCACGCAGGGAAGTTTTCCAACACGTCCATGGATGCGTTTTTCATTTTCTGATAGGTTAATTCCCCATCGTTCCATTCAATATGTACATTCTTCGCGCCGACTGCATACGCTTCTTTGGCCACCAATCTTACAAATTCAATTGCTTCTATCGGAGCGTTAATAATGATCCCCTGATCTTTTTGTAAATTCACACCTGTTTGTATAGCAAGCTTTGCGTATTTTTCTAATGATTCTTGTTTATTCATCTTATTCATCCTCCTTCTATTTTTCTGATGTAAAGCTTTAGCCAATAGACACATTTTCTTGTAATTCAAGCTCTACATTTCCTTGAATCGCTCGAGAAATCATACAAGACATTTCTGCTTTCTTTACTAGTTTTTTAGCTTTTTCTAATTCTTCTACAGTTGCTGTCTCACTTAAAATGACCGTTGGCTTATGAATGATCTTTTTATAAGTAAAAACACCATTTGTTACATCAACCAGACCAATCGATTGTAAGTCCATGAATGCTAAAGGTAGCTCTGCCCTTTCGATCATGGCTGCTAATGTAATGATATAGCATGTAGCTGCAGCACCTAATAACATTTCGTCTGGATTGGTGCCTACGCCTGGACCGTCCATCTCAGGTGGAATGGAAATCTCTGTTTTTAAATTTCCTGCATCGATATAACCGACATTATTTCGTCCTCCAGGCCAGTCTGCTTTTAAATGAAATTGATGTATAGCCACTTAACACCCACACCTTCCAAACGTACTTTATTTTATTTTACGCTTCCAATGGACTTCTTTAAAGGAAAATGCCTTTCCAATAGCGAAAAGCACCCATTCGAAAATGAGTGCTCCTGCTTAACCATGCTGTGTTTCTTTTTCACCCTTCGGCGATAAGAACCAACCTGCTACTGCAATTCCTACAAGGACAACATAGAAGGTCAGTTTCCATGCCAATGAGTGCGCAAAATCATGCGGTAAGATGTGTAGTGCATCATGTGCAAGTACACTTACGACCAGCTTGATTCCAACCCAACCAACAATGGCAAATGCTGCAATTTCTAATCCCGGACGATCATGTAGTAATTTCACAAATACATTTGCTGCAAAACGCATGATGATTAAACCAATCATCCCGCCTGCGAAAATGACGGCAAACTGTCCACCATCTAAACTACCTACATTCGGAAGGCCTGTAGCTGGTAGTGCAACGGCTAGTGCAACTGCCGCTAATATAGAATCTACTGCAAAAGCAAGGTCTGCCAATTCTACCTTGAGGACAGTCATCCAAAAACCGCTACCTTCTTTCTTCACAGCGGTGTCTGCATGATCGTCCTCTTTGGATTTAACTTTATCATATAAGTGCTTAATCGATATAAATAATAAATATGCTGCACCTAACGCCTGCACTTGCCATACATCAACCAAGAAAGAGATGACGAATAACGAGGCAAAACGTAATACAAACGCACCTGCGAGCCCGTAAAATAATGCCTTTTTTCTTTGTTCATCTGGTAGGTGTTTTACCATAATTGCTAAAACAAGCGCATTATCTGCAGCCAGTATTCCTTCAAGTCCTATTAGAACAAGTAATACCCACCCGTATTCCAGTAATAAATCCATCACAATCACTCCTTCGTCGATTAGAAAACGAATACCCTTTTGTATCATTGACTTTATTAGGGTTTAATTATGTAACTTTTTCAGATCAAAAATAGAACATATAGAGAGTTTCGCAACAATTGTTTTTAGCAGGTAAAAAGCAACAAAAAAAGAGACCTTTACCGCTTTACGGTAAAGGTCTCGCAAACAACGTAGAGTTGCCAATGAAGCCGGAGATTACTCTCGAAATGACGACTTTCATTGTATAGCTACTCCCCTTTATGTATGTATCATCATAGCACTTATTGGAAATATGTCAACAAAATAATGTTTAAAGTATATTTCCATGTTTATATCAATCTATGAAAGGACATGCTACTAATAGAAAAATTAGGGTATGCTTCCTATTAATTCTAGTTGTATAATAGAATAAAATAGAGTGAAGGTTGTGTTTGAAGTTGTCGAATAGTAAACTATTTCGCGGTCTAGTGATTGCTATATTAATTTTTGCTTTACTTTACCTCATTTCTCTAACAGGATTTATTTTCGATCCAATATGGGCATATGTAGGTGCAGTTGCAGTACCTTTTATTGGTGCAGGCTTTATATTTTACGTTACGAATCCGATCGTTAAACTATTAGAAAGATATAAAATCCATAGAATCATTGGTATCTTTATTGTATTTTTACTTCTCATTTTAGTAGCATATTTATTCATCAACTTTATTGCTCCAATTGTTCAAAGTCAATTTAGTCGTTTAATAGATAATGTTCCAAAGTGGAGTAAAGTTGTTCAAGGATGGATTGATGATTGGCAACAAGACAATACAATTATCCCGACACAGGTTAATGACACCATTCAAGGATTTATTGGTAATCTAGATACATATATAGAACAGGCGGTTAGTTTTCTGATTGCTTTCTTTGGTCAAATCTTTGGATTTGTTTTCTCATTTTTGCTTATCCCATTCTTTTTGTTCTTTATGCTCAAAGATGCAGATAAGTTAGTACCTTTTATTTCAAAATTTCTTAGCAAACCAAAAGCTGACAGTTTCCGTCGTCTAATGGATAGCATCAATCATACATTAGAGTCTTTTATTCAAGGACAATTTATTGTTAGTTTATGCGTTGGCGTTATGTTATACATTGGTTATTTAATTATTGGACTACCATTTTCACTAACACTAGCCTTAGCAGGTTTCATTTTGAATTTCATTCCTTTCTTAGGACCATTTCTTTCTGCTATTCCTGCAATTATCGTCGGGTTCTTCCAAAGCCCAATGCTTGCAGTGTGGGCGATTGTAGTAATGGTCGTTGCGCAACAAATCGAGAGTAATTTGATTTCGCCAAACGTAATGGGGCGGGTCTTACAGATCCACCCACTAACCGTCATTACTTTGATTTTAGCTGCAGGTAGTATTGCTGGGTTTATTGGGTTACTATTCATTATACCGATCTACGCAATTGCTAAAGCCATCGTCTCTCACTTTTATCTTGAATGGCGTAAAAAGCAACCCGATGGAGAAAAGGACATCATTTAGATCAAGATTGTTAATTAGTCGGATTGGCTTCTTGGGAAGCTGATTCGGCTTTTTTTATGGTTTTTGGTGGAGATTTTCTATTTTGTTGTTATGGGATAGTTTCCGCTTTGTGTGGAGGGCGCATTTGTCTGTTGTTTAGGTGCATATTTTACTTTTGGCTAGGGCTTTTCTTACCTTGTCCGTAGTTGGAAAGCCTCGGACTATTACCACATCTCGACCTTTTTCTTGTCCATAGTTGAGCTCACCTTGGACTCTTACCACCTCTGGGGGCAACTTTTTGTCCGTAGTTAAGCTCATTCACGCATGACCTAGCACAAACACAAAAAAGCCCGAACACATAGGTTCGGGCTTTCAAATTAATCTATTATTCTGTAGCTGCTTGAATTTCTTCAAGAAGCTTGTTATAAATCGCACCGTCTACTTCAGAAACTTCATTAACATAGAAGTCACGTACAGGAAGTGCTGCTTCTCTGAATGCTGCACGTTGCTCTTCTGTTAACTCAATGATTTCAGTAGGGTGTTCCGTGTCTTCTTGCATTTGTGTAAGGAAATCTTCGTTTTGCGTATTTTGCTCTTCGAAGACCCAATCTTGCATTTCTGCTACAGTTTCGTCAACAATCTCTTTATACTCGTCAGAAAGATCATTGTACCATTCTGTGTTTACTGTAGTCATTGCCACATAGTTATTGTGGTTAGATATAGTCATTGTGTCTTGTACTTCATGGAACGCAGCGTCATAGATGAAGAAAATTGGGTTTTCTTGACCTTCAACTGTACCACGATCTAAACCTGTATATAGTTCACTCCAGCTTAGCGCCTGTGGAGCAGCACCATATGCTTCATAAGAAGCCATCATAAGCGGCGATTCTTGGACACGCATTTTTAAACCTTCAAAGTCAGCCGGCTCTTGGATACCTGCGTTACTCGTCCACTGCATTGCACCCTCTGTCCAGAAAGAAAGTGGTGTAATATCATGTTCTTCATAACGCTCTCTTAAATCTGTATTTAATGCTTCACTCGTATTAAGAATTTCTTGTGTTGTTTCTACACTGTCTGGGAATAAGAAGTGTAGTGCAAAAATTTGACCTTCTTTAACCATGTTACCTGTGAAACCTGGTGACATAACAGCTAATTCAACAGCACCATCTTGTAGCGATTGCACTTGGTCAACCTCACTACCTAGTCCACCATATTCATAAGGCTCAACCGTAACTTCACCGTCTGTTTTATCTGAGATACGATTTGCGAACTCTTCTGCATATTCATATTGCACCTGGCCGTCTACTTCTTCCGTAATAAACTTCCATGTTGTACCTTCTTCTTCACCACATGCAGCTAGTAATAAGCTTAATGCGATTAATGAAATTAGAGAAAATAAATATTTCTTGTTTAAAATGATAATTACCCCCTAAGTATTTTTAAAAAATTTATAATAAGAACCTTACAAACCTATATGTAGGTTTGTATAATCCTTAAAAGCATGTGTTATAAAAGCATTAATGATAAACTTGGGAACGCGATTAACAATGCACCAATAATCAGCAACATGATAATAAATGGTGGAGTTCCCCTAATAACATCTAAATAGGATTTGTTGAACACCGCACTGGCGGTAAATATGTCTACCCCAAATGGTGGTGTCGCAGAACCTAGTGCTGCTTGGAATGTAACAATGATCCCTAAGTGAATTAAATCGACTCCAGCATTCGCTGCTGCCGGTGCAAATATTGGTGTTAAAATTAAGATAACGACAATCGGATCGACAAACATACATCCGACAAAGAAGAAAATACTTACCATAATTAACACATAGGTTGCACTTGGATCATTTCCTAAAACCGCTTCTGTAATTTGTTGTGGAATTCTAGCATAACCAAGCACCCATGTGAATGCTTGCCCGCCAGCCACTAACACAAATACTGCGGAGGTTACTAGTCCAGTAGATAATGCAATTTTAGGTAACTGTTTTATATGAATCGATCTATAAATAACAAATTCTAGTATGAAGGCATATAGAACAGAGATACCAGCTGCTTCTACTGGTGTAAATGCACCTGTATAAATACCACCAATGATGAGGACTGGAAAGCCTAAAGGTAGAATAGCTTTTCCAAGAAATCTAACTCTGTCTCCCCAATTTACTCTGTCTGCTAGTGGGATGTTTTTCACCCGCGCATAGATATAGCTATAAATTGCAAAACTCAAGAATACGATAAGACCAGGTATAATACCTGCGATAAACAGATCACCAACAGATACACCAGATCCTGCCGCGAGTGCGTAGATGATCATACCGATACTTGGTGGCACTAATAACGCTACATCACTAGAATTTATAATTAAAGCAATTGCACTAGAGTCTTTATAACCGACTTTTAAAAGTCGTTCACGCATCGGTCTACCAATTGCTACTACCGTTGCTTGTGTTGAACCTGATATTGCACCAAACAGTGTACAAGCAGCAGCAGTTGTTACCGCGTACCCGCCACGGATATGCCCTACGAATGCACCAATAAAATCCAACAAGCGATTAGATGTCCTACCTGAGGTCATAATATCAGCTGCAAAGATAAACATTGGCACACATAAAAGTACTGGTGATTCGATTCCAGTTAATAGCTGGTCCATGAGTATGTCTGGGCCTAAACTAGGAAAGAAAATCAATAGAATGATTACTGGAGCTGCGATTAGCGGAATCATCATTGGGAAGTTCAGTAATAACAGAACAACCATAATGGCCATTAATGTAAATAGCATAATAGTTTCCTTTCTATGTAGGATATGGAATTTTTGTTACACATTATTTAAATCCTGTTGTGCTATCTCTTCATTTTTCTTATCGTTATAGTCTACTGCATCTATTCCGATATACACATTGTCTTTATCACGAATATTTATCCACATATTCCTTAAGAATTGAATACCGCCCATTAAGAAACCAATAGGGATAAATATAACCATTAAATACTGTGGGATTTGCAATGATGGTGTTACCGCACCAGTTTGATATTCCGATATAACATAATCTAATGAAAAGTAAGCTAGGACTAACAAGATTATGGCTGTAATCAAGTTAATGCAGATCATCATAATTTTTCTTACTTTAAAAGATGCAAAGTCGTAAAAAGCAGACATACTAATATGCCTTCCCTTTCGTGCCGCATATCCGATTCCCATAAATGTCGCTATAACAATTGCAAACTTACTTACTTCTAAATTAAATGAGAAAAAACTAGAATTGAAGACTTCACGCGCAATAACATTACTAACTGTCATTACAGATATTACAATCACCGCAAAACTTAAGATGAATTCTTCTAGTTTCATGATGACTTTGTCGATTATTGAAAAGATTTTCAATGGTTTGCTTCCTCCTTTGTAAGGATGAAAAAACTTTACGGATAATTCAATGTTATCGAAATGTTCGTGTTTTCTCAAACAGGCTATGCCCTGATAATTGGGAATTATTGTACAAATTTTTGTCTTGTTTCAAAATGTGTTGCCTAGATTTATATATAGGCTCAAATCCTCCTTTTTATGGATAGATACTCCAAATTCGCATATTCAACCATTCATTTCCTTTACTTTTCGATCTGGAAATAGCTTATTTTCATTTGAAGGATACACTGTTTTTATTCGACACTATTTTATTTCCCCCACCTTCATTCAGGTTTTACTTGCCCATAAAGTGCTTATGTTTCGCATTATTATTCCAGAAATGATTATACTCATTACATACCAATAAAAAGGAGTATGATCGATTTGAATAGAAGTGAGTTAGAGCACAAAAAAAGTGAATTGAAGTCTGATTACGTAAGAATTCAGGCCGATCTAGAGAAATTAGGATCTGTTGGGGGAAATCCAGCCAATGGTGAAAAGGTATTAAAAAGAATAGAAGAAGAGCTATCTGAAGTAAATAAACAGTTAAGTCAACTAGATGATTAATATTCGAAGGACCATTCGTATCATTGTGGATGGTCCTTCTTTAATTTTTCACTACACCTCAATTAAATTGATGTAAAAATTAACAATTGTATGAATTCTTTTAAATTTAATTGACATCTAAATCCCTCATTGATAGCATTATCTTGCTATATAGATCAAAAAATAACTATCACACATCTATGGAGGAAACATCATTGAATAAACATATTTTTTTCACGGGTTTTATGCTCTTTGCCTTATTTTTTGGTGCCGGAAACCTGATTTACCCACCTACACTTGGAATCGAAGCAGGAACATCTTTTTGGTCAGCTATGTTAGGATTCATTGTGACTGGTGTAGGTTTACCAATTTTAGCAATAACCGCCATTGGTACATTAAGTAATGAAGCTACTGATCTTGGAAGTCGTGTCCATCCTTCTTTTGGTTACCTATTTTCATCTGTAATCTATTTAGCTATTGGTCCCTTTTTCGGTATTCCCCGTGCTGCAAATGTAGCTTATGAAATGGGTATCACTCCAATTTCTCTGGTAGACCATCGTATGTTGCTCCTAGGTTTTACGATCATCTTCTTCCTAATTGTGTACTTTTTAAGCCTTAATCCATCAAAATTAGTAGACCGAATTGGACAATGGCTTACCCCTGCTCTTGTTATCGCGATTGCAGCGCTTAGCATTGGAGCACTATTCATGTTGTCCTCAGATGTACAAGCTCCAATGGATAAATACGAACAAAACGCGTTCTTTGTTGGGTTTGTAGAAGGTTATTTAACGATGGATGCAATTGGAGCAATTGCATTTGGACTTATCGTCATCACTTCTTTAAAAGAAGCTGGCATTCGAGATCGAAAAGTAATGGTCGCATCTACACTAAAAGCCGGGTTGGTTGCTGGTGTAGGCCTTACACTAGTGTACAGCTCTATCGGTTGGATTGGTTCAAAGATGGCTACGGCTGGTTCGTTTGACAACGGTGGACAAATCTTAATAAGCGCAGCTGCTATGACCTTTGGGGACTTCGGAAAAATTCTACTAGGTATCATCGTGTTTTTAGCTTGTTTAACTACATCTATTGGGTTGACTGTTGCTTGCGGACAGTTTTTCACAAGAAAAACCTCTTTGAGCTACAAAACAGTCATTGGACTTGTTAGTTTAATCAGCTTTCTAATTGCTAATTTAGGATTAAGTCAGATCATTTCCATCTCTATTCCTGTACTGGTCGCGATCTATCCAATAGCTATCGTACTTATTCTATTGGCTTTTCTTAATCAGCCATCGATCGTTCACCGGTTTGTTGTTGGGATGACTTCAATTGTTAGTGTGTATGATGGTTTCTCCGCAGCAAATATTAAGTTCGACTTTTTGGATTCAATTTACACAATTCTTCCTTTTCAATCGATTGGATTAAGTTGGATTGCACCTGCACTCATTGGGTGGGGGATAGGCAAATTGATACACACGACAGGACTGCGTTACTAGCTTGGGGAAAAGTAACTGACTTAAAGGGAAAGGCTCTCTTCCTTTTAGGTCAGATTCATTCCATCTATGTTCTCCCCTTTCTTTTCCTCAAATCTGCCATATATCCAAAACATAGCAGGGCACCGACTATCGTTCCAAATACCCAAAACACATGAGCACCCCCTTTCTTCTTATTCCTATTCATATCGTTATTAAAAAATAATCCAACTATTTACGTGACTTGTCATTTTGTTGAGGCTGTTTTCTTAGAGATTATTGTTATGTGGAAGAGTTTCTATAGACTGTAGCGTGAATTAATAATCAGAAACTAGCAACAATGATTATGAGCGGACATTTTTTCCGTTATTTTCACTAAAACTATCATTTTAATATTTCTAAAGGACATTTTTTCCGCTATTTCTTCATACTGAAGCAACTTTCTTACGTTTTCTATGGAATAACGGAAAAAATGTCCGCCAAAATGCTAAATGACTAAGAAATTACTAAAATAGCGGAAAAAATGTCCGTTCAATTTCTGGATCCTTCTAGTATTCAGGTGAAAACTCAGCAAGTGGCTATTAAGACAGATTTCCCATCAAATACGCTTCTTGAATTGCAAAAAAGCTATCGCATGTTTTTTCAATCGATAACCTACCAATTACTTCTTTACAAATGCAATAAAAAAAATGATAGGATAAGAGATAGTTTAATTGAATTTTTCTTGTCCTTATTAACAGGTAAAGGAATGAGTATATGATAGAACAGGCACAGCAATTATTAAAAGAATACTATGGATTTGATACTTTTCGACCGGGTCAACAGGAGGTCATTCAGCACGTTTTACATCAACAAGACACGGTTGCGATTATGCCAACTGGTGGAGGGAAATCACTTTGCTACCAGATTCCCGGTTTAACATTAGATGGAACTGCTGTGATTATCTCACCGCTAATCTCTTTAATGAAGGATCAAGTGGATGCATTAACCTCCCTCGGTATTTCGGCTACTTATATCAATAGTTCCCTGCGTGCAAATGAACAACGTGAACGGATGCAAGCATTACGTGAGGGACGCTATAAATTTGTTTACGTTGCCCCAGAGCGATTTGAAACTGCTTCTTTTTTAGAAACATTAGCAAGTGTAAAACTATCATTAATTGCTTTTGATGAAGCGCACTGTATTTCTCAATGGGGCCATGATTTCAGGCCTAGTTATCGATCGGTTGTCCCAGCCTTATCCAGACTGGAAGAATTACCCGTCATTATGGCGTTAACGGCTACTGCAACCGAGGATGTTATTCGTGACATTCAGCAGTTGCTTCATGTTGAGTCTGATCATGTTGTTAATACTGGTTTTGCAAGATCAAACTTAGCTTTTCACGTTGTAAAAGGAAAAGATAAAAACACTTTTGTTACACGCTATATTAAAGATCGAAAACAGGAATCTGGAATCATTTATGCAACGACAAGAAAGCAAGTGGAGAAGGTGTATGATCTATTAAGCGACCAAGGATTGTCGGTTGCAAAATATCATGCAGGCTTGTCGGAACAAGATCGTAAGGATGCTCAAAACGCATTTATCCAAGATGAATCAACGGTAATGGTTGCAACGAACGCGTTTGGAATGGGAATCGATAAATCAAACGTACGCTATGTGCTCCATTATGCCTTACCAATGAATATTGAATCGTATTACCAAGAGGCTGGGCGTGCTGGACGTGACGGAGAGCCAAGTGATTGTATCTTGCTTTTTGGTGGACAAGATATCCAAATGCAGAAGTTTTTAATTGATCAGTCTTTGATGGATGAAGAGAAAAAAGTAAATGAATATAAAAAGCTACAAGCCATGATCAACTATTGCCATACGCATAATTGCTTACAAACGTATATCCTAGATTATTTTAATGACAAGGCGGATGTATCAGACTGTGGTAAATGTACGAATTGTCTTCATGCGCATGAACGTGAGGATATGACAAGAGAAGCACAAATGGTCTTATCCTGTGTGAAGCGCATGGATGAACGTTTTGGCGCCGGCCTTGTTGCAAAAGTATTAAAAGGTTCCAATGATAAAAAAATTAAACAGTTTCGTTTTGACCAACTATCTACGTATGGATTGATGTCCGGTTACACGGAAAAAGACCTTACTAATTTCATACATTTCTTAGTTGCCGAGGACGTACTAACGGTTGGCGATTCCAAATATCCAATCTTGCAGTTGACGAAGGAAGCAGAGTCAGTCTTAAAAGGACAAAGGCAGATTTGGATGCAAACGAGTACCGTGAAGCAAACGGAAGAGACTGATTATGAACAAGAACTGTTTGAATCGCTAAGGCAACTTCGTAAACAAATCGCCGATCAAGAGAAAGTGCCACCATATGTACTTTTCTCAGACGCAACCTTGAAAGAGATGTGTCGTTTCTTCCCAGAAACAAAAGAGGAAATGTTGGACATCAAGGGCGTTGGTGAGCGGAAATATGACCAGTATGGGGAAGCTTTTTTAGAAGTAATTATCGAATGGACAAAAGAGCATGATGTAGAAAAGCAAACACAGCCTACGATGTTGAAACAAGAACCGCTCAAGAAGAAAAAAGCGAAACAACATACGGGAGACCAACCTAGTTATCAAGTAAGCTATGACATGTATAAAAATGGTTCTTCTTTTAAAAAGATTGCCTCAGAAAGAGAATTAACCGAGCAAACGGTTACCAATCATATTTTCCAAGCTTACCAAAACGGCATGGAACTTGATTGGAATGAATTTTTTGATGAGGAACAAGAAGTAGCTATTTTAGAAGCAAGAGAGAGCCTTGAAGAACCAAGGTTGAAAGCCTTGAAAGAAGCATTGCCTGATGGATATGATTATACGATGATTAAGGCAGTCTTGGTGAAGCATGGGTTTTTGAAATGATGGAAACAGCAGGAGCTTTTTAGACATAGCTCCTGCTTTCTTTGTCTTTATATTAATCTGCTAATCTTTCCTCTACCTTAATTTTAAGCAAAAGTACCAAATCGTTATCTTGAATTAATTTTTCAACTTCTTCCTCACTACTCAGACTAATGGTGCTCATACCATTCCCCTGCGTTTCCCGGTAAGAAGCTAATATTTTTGTTTCACCTAACTGTAATTCAAGTTTTTCATCATCCTGAAGTGCATAATCCCAGGAACTCATGAGGTTAGATTCGGGTAACAAATCAATATTTCTAGGCTCAATGCTTACTCCAGGTCCATACAGGAAAATTGCTGTATCATCAGTGTTTTGGTTTAACATACCAAATCCTAATAGACCTTCCTCAACTTCTGAAGGACTATTGCCATACGATAATATGGCTACAGGTTCTGTATCTTTTTTGCCTTCGCTATATTTCTCCACCCAAAGCGTTACCCAGGTTTGATCAGCATTAGGCAAATGAAAATCAAAATCGAATATTAGGCCTAAATCTAATTTTTCAAAAGTGTTTACATATTCTGATTCTGCGTTTATCGAAATGGTAGGTGACTTACTTTCCTGACTAGAACATCCGACACTAATTAAGACACAAATAATCATAACTATTGATCTATAATACTGTCTCAAAATATCTCTCCTTCCCCACAAGAAAGGGCCACTTATTTTTGTACCCAGATTGCCTTCGTATAAGCAATTTTAAAGCCTGCCCTTTCCATATTATTTTGACTGACGGAACCAAACTTCGCTTGCCCAACGATTAATTCGCAACCTTGTTGAAGCGCTTGGTCCATGCGATATGCAATCAAGGCACTTTGAATACCTTTTTTTCTTAGAGTAGGGATGGTTGCTGCTGCAGCAAGTGTTGCTATTTTATCTTTGATGTATAAAACACCTATTCCAGCCGGCACATTTTGATAACATGCAAGATAAAAGGCCCAATGTTTATTGTCGTAAAGGATTTGATTATTTTGAGCTACTCCATCTTTTAAGAAAGATGGCATCCCAAAACCTTGGACATAGATATCAGCAAACACGCCAAATTCCTCTATTTGCAGCCTCCGAATCGTTATTCCACTTTCATTCTTTGCTGTTAATTGAGGTGGTTCTGAATATAAAGTTGTATGGAAGTCTTGTTGGTAGAACCCCCTTTCACTAAGATAGGTTAGTAAATCTGGTGATGTGTGTGCCGGGGTTAATTCAAAACGAACTGGTATTTCTTTTTGTTTATAAAATTCGATAATCTTTCTGATTTGCGATTCACCCCCTGCTTTTAACCCTTTTACAGTATTGAAGCTAGGTCCTGGTATATGTTTAACCGAAAAAGCAGTCGCACTCCCAAATGATTGAATCTCCACATCCATTGGATTCCAACTAATTCTTTGCATTTCTGTAAGCCTTGAACGTAAAGCGTCTATTTCTGATTTCTCGAATTTTTCCGCCAGCTCTCTAGTAACAACGATTCCCATATCGACACCTCTGTTTTTATTCAATATAGTTTTTTGTTTTTCCAAATTCGATTAACGCTCCATAAGGATCTCCATCTAGTCCGAGTACCTTGCAAAACGCAGGTTCTGTCTTATAGCCTTGTTCCTTTAACATGAGAATATTCCCTTTTATAGAAGGATCAGCTTGTATTAAATGGTACTCTACTATCATATGTAAGTATGCGTTCTGCTTTTTGGTGGGTTGAGGCTGGCCGAACAACTCAAATTCGAATCCCCCAAAAACAAAGTTTGCTTTCACAATCGGAACATTTCTGATGATGTTCCGTTTACGCGAAAAACCTTCCATTCCCCGATACAAGCGAATCACTTTTGTTTCAAACTGATCAAAGTCGTGCACTTCCATAATGATATCCAAATCAGAACCACCAACCGCTATGTCTAGAGGGAATGTGCCGCATAACATTGGTTGAAATTCAGACAAGTTTTCCATAATCTCTAATTCTGATATTGCCCTATATGCACACTTCTGTTGCTCGTTTCCATGTTTTAATTGATAAATAGGATCAAACATATATCTTTTTCCTCACTACCTTCACCTTATGGTTCTTCCTACTTTTATTCCACAAAAAACACGTGAACCCTTTTCTGAATTCACGTGTCAGTCTTTTATATTTCTTCTACATCCTTATGTCTCTCTTGGCAATCCTGACAAAGCTGCATTTCTTTTTCCTGCTTCGTCTTTAACACCATGCCACAATTGTGACACTTCCCAATATCATTAAGGTTCGATTGATAGCCAACTAGCTCCGAATCTCGCTGAACCACGGTATCTCCCCTTTATATAGGTTGGAAACATGGGGACGGTTCTACCGTTTCCAACGGAAACAGGAGAACCGTCCCCGTGTTTCCTTATTAATCGATACCCTTGTGTAAGGTGTGTAAACTTATTTGGTGAAGTCTAGTGTCCATGTGCCTTTGCGGAATACTGCTTCTGATTTACCGTCTTCTGTTACACCGTCAATATCTAGGTCTGCTGAACCAATCATGAAGTCCACATGTGTTAAACTATCGTTTACGCCGTGTTTGTCTAGTTCTTCTTCATTCATCGAAGAACCACCTTCCATGTTGGTTGGGTATGCTTTCCCTAAAGCAATATGACAAGATGCATTTTCATCATATAACGTGTTATAAAAAATTAACCCTGACTGCGATACTGGTGATTCATGCGGAACAAGCGCTAATTCTCCTAAACGACGTGCTCCTTCATCTGTATCTAATAAATGTTTTAATGTGTCATAGCCTTGCTCTGCTTTAAAATCAACTACTTTTCCATCTTTAAACGTAAGGCTAAAGTTGTCGATTACATTACCACCATAGATTAATGGTTTCGTGCTTGCAACTGTACCATTTACACCATATTTGTGTGGCATTGTGAATACTTCTTCCGTTGGCATGTTTGGATTAAAGTCACGGCCCGCTTCTGTTTTCGCTGCGCCGCCTTTCCAAATATGACCTTGTGGTAATTCAAATTCGATATCTGTGCCAGGTGCTTTAAATACAAGCTTTTTGTAGTTCTTTTTATTTAAGAATTCTCTAGCATTTTTTAAGATAGCGTTATGCTCATCCCATGCTGCAACTGGATCTTCTTTATCAACACGGACAATCTTAAATATTTGCTCCCAATGGGCTTCGATTGCTTCTTCCTCTGTTTTGTCTGGGAAGATCTTTTTCGACCAATCTTTCAATGGAATCGAAACGATTGACCAAGGAATTCGATCGTTCATTGTGTATTTTCTTAATTCCTTCATCGCTTCTGCACTAGCTTTTGTTGCTTTAGCAACCTTGCTCGGGTCCACATCTTTCAGTAAGTCAGGGTTTGTAGCGCGGATGGAAAGAAGTCCTGCACCTTCTTTGGCAAAGCTTAGATATTGTTCTATTTGCCATTCAGGGATATTTGTTAGTACTTCATCCGATACGTTTTGGTACTTTAATAACGTAAGCGCATCATCACTCCATACGACATGTACATTTTTCGCACCAAGTTCATATGCTTTTTTTACAACGATTCTAGTAAAGTCCGCACCTTCAATTGATGAGTTAATGATTAAAGGTTGACCTTCCTGTAAATTAATTCCCGTACGCAAAGCTAACTCTGCATACTTTTCTAACATTTGCTTCTCTGCCATGACATTCCCTCCAATTATGTATCACTTTTTTCTCTCTTGTTTATTATTCCATAATGTGTACAATTAACAAAATATTTTTACCTTTTATTTACTATTTTCTATTTCTTCTACCAATAAGGATAGTTCCGTCCATCGTTCCATCGCAGCTTCTAACTCTTGCTCGACTTGGCTCTGCTCTTTGTATAAGTCTGTCACTTTTCCTAGATCACTTCCGGCATCTGCAATAAGTTGTTCCATGTTCTCTAATTTTTGTTCTAATGCAGTAATCGTATCTTCAATCGTTTCCCAATCTTTTTGATCTTTATAGGATAGTTTTTTGCGTTTAGGTTTTGCCTGTTCCGCTTGCTTTTTCGATGCTTTACTTTGTTCTTGTTTTTCTGGTAAAACAACTTGCTCTAAATATTCCGAGTAATTTCCATAAAACGGTTTGATCTGCCCGTGTTCGAATGCTATTAACTGATCTACTACGCGGTCAAGGAAATAACGATCGTGGGAAACGGTAATTACCACGCCCGGGAATTGATCTAAATAATCCTCTAATACACCCAATGTTTGTGTATCAAGGTCATTTGTCGGCTCATCTAAAAATAGTACGTTTGGTTCACCCATTAACACGCGTAAAAGATATAACCTTCTTCTTTCCCCACCGGAAAGTTTACGGATGTAGGTCCATTGCTGCGACCTCGGAAACAGAAATCTTTCGAGCATTTGCTCTGCTGTAATAACGTCTCCTTTTGCGGTATGAACGACTTCCGCTTCTTCTCGAATGTAATCGATGATTTTTAAGTCCTCATCCATTTCCGAGTGATCCTGTGTGTAGTACCCAATTTTAACCGTTTCACCTTTATCTAAAGTCCCTGTATCTGGCTGAATACGCTCCGCCATGATATTCAGTAAAGTAGATTTACCACTACCATTTGGCCCGATAATCCCAATTCGGTCGTTTGGTGTGATTAGAAAACTAAAGTCTTTGATTAACGATGTGCCTTGAAAGGATTTTCCGATTCCTTCTAATTCTATTACTTTATTACCTAAGCGCGTGGAACCAATCTGGAAATCAAGATCTTGCTTAACGGTATCAAACGTTTTCTCTTTTAATTGTTCCGCACGTTCGATTCTAGCTTTTTGCTTTGTTGTTCTTGCTTTAGCACCACGTCTTAGCCATTCTAATTCTCTTTTTAACGTGTTTTTGTGCTTCTGTTCATTTTGTATTTCTAATTCTTCTCGCTCTGCTTTTTTCTCCAAAAATGTTTCATAATTGCCTTCATATTGATATAGATTTCCTTTATCTAGTTCATAGATTTTATTCGTAATTCGATTTAGAAAATATCGATCGTGCGTTACAAGGATAATCGAACCCTTGTATTGTGGTATGTAACTTTCTAACCAATCAATCGTTTGATTATCTAAATGGTTTGTTGGCTCATCTAAAATCAATAAGTCTGCTGGCTGAATTAGTGCACGTGCAATAGCCACGCGTTTTTTCTGACCACCTGATAATTCACCAGCTATTTTGTCAAAAGACGTAACCCCTAATCTGGTCAGAATCGTTTTTGCAGTGGTATTCGCATCCCATGCTTCGAGCTGGTCCATTTGTTGTTGTGCTGCTAATTGCTTTTTTTGTATAGAAGGATCTTCTGGGCTTTGCTCAAGCTCCATTAATGTTCGTTCATAATTACGCATGGCTACCATAATCGGGGAGTCGCCATAATAAATTTGCTCAAAAACAGTCAGGTTGTGGTCTAGTTCAGGCTCTTGGCTCAAATACTCCACTCGGAAATCATTGGCATGCTTGATCGTCCCTGCTTCTGATGACTCGATGCCAGCAAGTACTTTAAGCAACGTAGATTTGCCGGTACCATTTACACCTATTAACCCAATTCTTTCTTTAGCAGTAATGCTAAACGTAATGGAATCAAAAAGCACTTTCTCTCCATACGATTTATATAAATTTTCTACAGATAAAATAGTCATATGCTTCACCTTTCGCTTTGGCTCTTGCTCCCTTCATAGTATAAAGCAAATGGAGGGGAGTTGAAAACTATGTGGTAGGTTTTGTTTGAATTTGTGGGGAGAAAGGATTAGCGCGTTAGGTATTCTTGGGAAGGGTGAAACTGTTGGATTTGAAGTATATGACTATACTGATTAAACCCTCGGATCAAGATTGAACTGCCAAATAAGATGCAGTTTTGACAGTTAAGACTTCCGAATCACGATTGAACTGCCAAATAAGATGCGGTTTTGACAGATAAGACTCCCAGATCACGATTGAACTGTCAAAAGAGGCTGAGCAGACTCCTGTTTCAAATAAAGTATTAGAGCAAAACCAAAATCCCCCCATAAACCCCATAGATCTATGCGACCTAATAGACTTCGTTCAAAACTCAAACCACAGGAAAAAGGTGTGTCTCATCTACCGTCAGATTACACACCTTTTTAATACCAATCTAAACAAGTATCAAACCCCTCTGTCCAATGCGAACTAATTAACTTTGTACTTCACTCCAAATGGATCTGTAATTTCATTGTTGTTTTGGTCTAGCAGGTCTTCTTCCACTAGATACTCTGCATCATTGTCACTCACTGTTATGTGGGCTTTAGTTAATCCAATTACGTCACCCGCCGGAGGCTCCGTGTTGGTCCCTCGCCATGTGTTTAAACCTAGGTGGTGGTGATATCCTTCTGCAGATACAAATGATACTTGTTCCCCAAACGAAAGCATAGATGACAGTCCAAGCTTGTCGATGTAGAACGCATTGGCTTTCTTTACACTGTTCACATAAAAATGCAAGTGACCGATCATGGTGCCGCTAGGGAATGACGTCCACTTTTCTTGATAATGCTTCATAAGATCATCGACATTTAATGGAATGGTGGCCATCTCAATTTGATCACCTTGATAACGCCAACTCTCCTTAGGACGGTCGACATAGACTTCAATTCCGATGTCATCTGGATCCTGTAAATAAATCGCTTCGCTTACTAGGTGGTCAGATGCACCGACTAAAGGATAGCCTGTTTCTATCATATGTTTGAGAAAGGAAGCAAGGTGTCCGCGACTAGGGAGTAAAATTGCATAGTGATAGAGCCCCGTGTACTGTTTAGATGGTGGCAATGCGTTGCTATTTTCGATCAGATGAACAAGAACGTGTCCATCCTTTATGCCTAAATCCGCTTCTTTATCTGATTTCTTTAACAGAGAAAAACCCAAGATATCTGTATAAAATGCAATCGATTTTTCCAAGTTAGATATAACTAGGTCAATGTGATTAATCTGAAACTGCTCCAACTTATATGCCGTCATATTTACTTAACCCCTTCTTTTATGATAAAATTTTATTATTACTTACTTTAAGTAAGTTAGTGTAATTTCGTAATTCTATTATAACAAAGAATTTCTACCTTCCTAAACGATAAGGTATGATAAGATAGAAAAGAGGGGTGAATGCGAAATGAAAGAGTTGTGTCCGCGATTTGAGAAGGCCATGCAGCTTTTTAGTAAGCGCTGGGTTGGTTTGATTTTATTTGAACTGCTTGAGGGCTCGAAACGCTTCTCTGAAATGGAATCAGAATTGCCAGTGAGTGGTAGATTATTATCAGAGCGTTTGAAAATGCTAGAAAAAGAAGAAATAATCGAACGTAGAGTTTACTCCGAATTTCCTGTTCGAATTGAATATATATTAACAGATAAAGGCCGAGCATTAGAACCTGTGATCAAGGAAATACAAACATGGTCAGAAGGTTGGATAACGGAACAAGAATTGGAAGATGAAAACACGAAACCGTAACCGCTCCTGAACAAAAAGTGAGCGGTCTTTTCATTTTAGAAGGTGGGCTACAATATGGACAATTTTCTGTCTGAACTAGAACAACAAGTATTAAAACAAAAATCAATCATGGACCGAAAACAAAAAGGGCAATTCTTCACACCTTCTTTTATTTCAGAAATTCTCGGATTATGGCTCACCACTACATCTTCTCCCATAACAAATGTGTTAGACCCTGCGATCGGGTACGGTTCTTTAGTATCCCCTCTTCCACATGTATTACCTGTTGATGGCTATGATATCGACGAGGAGCTACTTCAATTTGCCGAAGACGCATTAAGTGATCATTCTTCCCTAAACTTAATCCACAAAGACTATCTTACTAGTGACTGGAACAAACAATATGACGGTATTGTATGCAATCCTCCCTATATTCGATTTAGAGAATTTAAAGACAAACAGAAGTACCTTAATTTATTTCAGGACAAACTTGGGTTAAAGCTATCCGGTGCAACTAATCTGTATGCCTTTTTCCTAATCAAAGCATTGCACCAGCTAAGTGAAAAAGGTCGGGCTGCTTTTATTATTCCTTCTGACTTTTTACATGCAGATTATGGTGAGATTATAAAAGAATATATGTTAAAGAAAGCAAACCTACACCTTGTAGTGATTGCAGACTTCCATTTAAATTGGTTTGATGACGCAGTAACAACCTCCGCGTTATTTTTCTTTGACAATGCCAAGCAAGTGGAGGAAACCGAGTTTGTTCATCTAACCAATCAAACGGAACTACCTATACTAAAACAGCACCTGATTAACTACTACGAGAATAAACCGATCGGAACTAGTATTCCATCTATTCAAATAAAACCCAATAAAAAATGGCGTATGTATTACCAAACACAAGGAAATACCATCTATAAAAACACGAAACCATTGTCTACCTTCGCCAAAGTAAGCCGCGGAATTGCAACGGGAGCCAATCACTTTTTTTGTTTAACAGAAGCTGATCTTGAAACATGGCATATCGATCAAAAATATGTATCGCCTTGTGTAACAAAATCACATCAACTTGCGAAACATTTTTTCACACAAGATGATTTTGAGGAAT
Organism: Aquibacillus koreensis; assembly: GCF_025154055.1. Taxonomy (GTDB): domain Bacteria; phylum Bacillota; class Bacilli; order Bacillales; family Amphibacillaceae; genus Aquibacillus_C; species Aquibacillus_C koreensis. The sequence goes on along the minus strand of NZ_JAOALK010000063.1, from coordinate 114,009 downwards.
TAGTACAAATGAATGCCCCGATTTACTTGCTTGATATAAAAAAAGAGGATGCAGATGATCCCCATGTTCACACATACATTCAACACGGGGAACAGCAAGGATACCATGAGCGTTTCTTAACAAAAAAACGTAGGCCATGGTACAAAAATGAAAAGAGAAATCCTGCTGACATCTTGGTAAATGTATTTAGTCGCGGGAAAGTAAAGTTTATTCGAAATGAGGCAAATGTGCGGAATTTAACTGCTTTCCACTGCATTTTTGTACATCCTCAATATCGTGATGATCTTGAAGTACTTATGGCGTTTTTCATGACGGATATTTGCCAAAGCTTACTTGAGCAATATCATCGAGAATATGGGAAGGGTCTGAAGAAATTTGAACCAAATGATTTAAATCAGTCTGAGGTTGTTGATTTAGACATGATTCCCTCTGATATAAAAAACGCTATTAGAGAATTGTATCAACAGATTAGAATAAAACATATCCATCAGACAGAGAAAGATCACACTAAAGCGGTTGTTGAACTTAATCTAATATTTACCGATTTATTGATGCGTGGTTAAAATTTTTTTCAAGTTCCAAAAGGCTGAATGACATTAGTATCCCATTTAGCCTTTTGTCTAGTTCTATATGATTCTTTGCTTCTCTATTAATACATATCACCAATTGTAGACGCTCTATGAAAAATCATGTTTTAAAATCAACCTAATTCCTGTGGTGGACCGCTAACAACTGCGCTACTAGTGGATCTTTCTCCGTGGAACCAATCCTTTTTACTTTACATCCCTAGCATTGGCAGATGCTTTCGAGTATGGTAAGTGAGTGCCAATGAAATACACTGTTTTAATTCAACGACCGGAATTTCATCATTTTCCGAAAATACAATTGCTCGATTCCCTTCATAGCTGAATAAATCTGGATAAACGTCTCTAAATGTATCAACTAGGTTGGTATTGCAAATAAAGTACATAGCATATTGATCCGGTTTTGACGGTTTCCAGCCTATTCTAATCGTACTCCCATTTTTTGCAATATAACTAGGCTCACCCCATTTTAGTGCTTCTTCCACTTTTCCAACTCCTGCAGTCTCTATTGCTGTATCCAGGATAAATTGACGAAGTTTTAATAGCTTTGATTGAATGCCTACTGGATACTGTTCAAATACTTTCTGCACCTTGCTATTTGCACTCATTATGATCATCCCTTTTTAAAAAAGCTGAACGAGATTAATATCCCTTTCAGCTTTTTCTCTAGTTTGTTACATTTTAATAAACGTTACGCGACATCGATCGATCCTTATCACAACAATTATAATCGCGTTTTTTCATTCCAAGGAAAGGCCGTTCCGAAAGCATTAGCCATTTTCCAAGAATTTTTCCTGCGTTCTTTTCTTATTTCTGCTCGTCTCTCCGCTCCTGCAAAGAGCATCTTTTCCTCTTCTGATTCAGGATAAACACCAGGAACTGTCGTTGGTTTTTTATTTTCATCTAGTGCAACCATCGTGATAAAGGCCGTTGCACATACTTTACGCTCACCAGAAATCAAGTGCTCCGTCACTGCTTTGACAAACACTTCCATTGATGTTTGATGTGTCCAGGTAACAATTGCTTCTAGATAAATCGTATCTCCTTCTTTAACTGGGTACAGAAAATCAACGGAATCCGTTGATGCCGTTACTACAGTCTTTCTCGCATGCCGTGTTGCAGCTATTGCCGCTACCTCATCTATGTGCGCCATTAATTTCCCACCAAATAAGGTGCCATAGCTATTCGTGTCTGGCGGAAGTACATATGAATTTTTCACGGTTAATGATGCAACACATGGTTTCTTCTCCATTTAACCCCTCACTTTCTCCTATTACAATATTGGCGAGATCAGCCTTGAGACCGATTCCTTAAATCGAATCATTAATGACCGTTGTTTATATAGTGGTAGGGTTAATTGGGATGAATACATAATATCTGTTTTAAATTCCTTGACCAGGTCATTTGCAAGCTTCTCACTATATAAAAAAGCATTGACCTCGAAATTTAACCGAAAACTACGTACATCAATGTTGGCTGTACCTACCGAAGCGATTTTTCCGTCTACCACAATCGTTTTTGCATGTAGAAATCCATTTTGATAAATATATGCGGATGCACCAGCCTTTAATAATTCTCCTATGTAAGAATAGGTTGCCCAATAGACAAATGGGTGATCAGGCTTGTTAGGGATCATAATTCTTACATCAACCCCAGAAAGACTTGCAATTTTCAGCGCGTCAGCCAAGCTTTCGTCAGGAATAAAATACGGTGTTTGAATATAGACATATTCTTCCGCTTCCATAATCATTTTAATGTAGCCATTTTTTATTTGTTCCCATTCTGAATCCGGACCACTTGATACAATTTGCATACCCACATCGCCGGAAGGTTCAGCTGCATAATATCGTTCGTCATAAAAGATATCATTACGGGATGCTTGATTCCAGTCTAAAATAAACCTTGTTTGCATATGATGTACCGCACTCCCTTTTACACGTAAGTGCGTGTCACGCCAGTATCCAAAACGATGATCGAAGCCCAAATACTCATCCCCGATATTAAATCCACCAATATATCCAACTTTCCCATCAATGATTGCTAGTTTACGATGATTCCTATGGTTAATTTTTAAATTCAATTTTGGAATTAGTGGTGGGAAAAATGACTCCACTTCCGCTCCAGCATTCCGGATTTTTTTAATAAACTTTTTCTTTAATCTTCTCGAGCCCATATCATCAAATAAAACACGGACCTGGACGCCTTCTTTCGCCTTTTTAATTAAGATTTCCGCAATCCTTTCCCCTAATTGATCATTGCGAACAATATAGTAAAGTAAATGAATATGATCGGTTGCCTGCTCCAAGTCGGTCATCAGTGCATGGAATTTCTTTTGTCCATCCGTAAATAATTCCACTTCATTATCTTGCGTAAGAATCGCATCATCATTTCGTAAATGCAAATAAAACAAGTCTTTATACTTATTTAGATTCGGCTCTTTGATCTGCAATGTCCCATTTTCAATGGCTCGGAGTTGCATCTGTACAGCTTTCTTAACACCAAGTCTACTTTTGGTATCCCATGTGAAAATAGTTTTGTTACTAAGTTTTCTACCGAAAATCAAATATAATACGAATCCGACTACAGGAATAAATAATAAGACCATTAACCATGCCCATGTTGCTGTAGCATTTTTTCTTTCTAAAAAAACGATTGCCAATGCTAATAAAATGTTAAAACATAAAATAAAACCTAAAATATAAGGAAGTATATTCAATTGGTTTACCCCCTAAAGATGTGTGAACCTTACACTAATATAGCACAAATTGGACACAAAACTGTCATATTGGTTTCTGACTCGTGTTGAAACGACTTAATTGTATATGTTATATACTCCGCGCTTACCCTTTATATACGTCTTCAGTTAATAAAATGTTTCGTATTGTGTCGTAGGCTAATATTCTAAACTTAAAGACATACTATATGTGTTAAGGAGGGAATATAAATGAAATCCAATTCCAACAATCCAAACAATGCATCTCGTGAAATGTCTTACAATGAGGCAAAGGCGTATATTGCTCGCACCACTGGTGGGCATAATACAAGACAATATAGTACAACAGACATTGAAAAAGTAAGAAATGCATTGAAAAACCAATCTTAATTCCTTAAACCGCGGCAACTTGTTTGCCGCGGTTTTCCTCTTATATAGGAACATTTACCTTATAATAAACCTATCAAAACTTTATCGTTGCTTTTTTTAGCTATCAACTCTACACTTAACCATATTCCACACAAAAAGAAGGTTAATATATGGAAAATAAAACTTTGAAAATAGGGATCGCCTATGCAGCAGGCGCCTATATATTGTGGGGGTTCTTGCCAATTTATTGGAAGTCCATTCACGACTTTTCTGCGGGTGCCATCCTTGCTCACCGTATTGTTTGGTCATTTGTGTTTATGGTTTTCCTTCTACTTGCAAGCAAAAAGTGGCATGCCTTTATGCAGGAGTGTAAGCTTATTGTTCGTGATAAGAAAAAACTTTTCGGAATCACGATGGCATCTATCGTCATCAGTGTGAATTGGCTTATTTTTATTTGGGCAGTCAATAGTGACCATGTTATCCAAGCAAGTCTCGGTTATTACATTAATCCTCTTATCAGTATTGTGTTAGGGATGCTAGTGCTAAAAGAGAAACTTAACGCATGGCAAATCTTTTCATTTATCTTAGCAGGAATCGGTGTCATCTATCTTACATTTAACTTCGGTGTATTTCCGTGGATCTCCATCGTTTTAGCCTTCTCATTTGGCTTATATGGTTTATTGAAGAAAATCGTTGATATTAATTCCGTATTTGGCCTAACGATTGAGACACTCATCGTTTTGCCTATAGCTGTTATTTATTTAATCGTGAATCAAATCAATCTTGGTGGATTACCGCAAACTTGGACGATGAACCACCTACTTTTACTCTTTTCTGGGATTGCGACCGCTGTTCCCTTGCTGTTATTCGCTAGTGGTGCAAAGCGCATTCCATTATCGATGGTAGGGTTCTTGCAATATTTCGCTCCTACTCTTATGTTGATTCTTGGTGTTTTCCTATATCATGAAACATTTACACAAGCACATTTAATTGCATTTATCTGCATTTGGACAGCGTTATTGATTTATACTTTCTCCAGAACAAAGTGGTTTAAACAAATGGAAGCAAAGTATATGGTTAGAAGGAAGTCGTTGGAGCATTGATCTGATTTTCGTTGATTAGTAATTTGGTGACGTAGACACTACTTAGAAGCATAAATACCAGTGCACATAGTAAAAAGAACACTTGGATTTTTTAATCTAAGTGTTCTTTTTTATTGTTTGTTTCCTTTTGTGAAAAATAAAGATAGATATTAAGGCTAGTATTCCAATACTAATACCAAGGGGAATATATGATTTAGTATCATAAGTGATGAACGTATCCTTGTTTGCCTGCTCATCCATAAAACGTTGATAGACTTTTTTTGATTGTTCATCTATATGATCCGTTACTTTCCCATCCATCACCGGCACAACCCCGGTCCTCGATACAGGTGTTAAGTAATCTACATCATCTCTTTGTTCGAGAAATAACAAATATTCTCCACCCTCACTTTGATGTTGCTCGAATCCACCATCAAAATAATTATATCCAGCAATAATCACTTCTGAAGCTTCTCCTACATAAACGTTACGCACTTCGAATCTAGTCGCCATACTAAATTCACTAGATGGGTCACTTATTTGTTCTTCATAAGAAAAATCATATTTCCCTAGTACAACAACTTCCGCCTTTTCTATCACTTCCGTTGGATAAAGTCCAAACGAACTAGATGCTGTTAGACTAATACTTGTAAAGATAATTATTGAGAAAAATGCTAAGAACACTTGCCATACTTTTTTCATACAAGCCTCCCATCGAAATCGTATATATTTTTCCACCTTCAACTAGCTTAGTCGTTAATAAATGAAAGAATATCCAACCGCAATTTCTTTTATCTTTGAATAGCTCCACGCTTGTTTCTGCAATCAAATAGCAAATGAATAAGACTTTCGTAGTATGGGAGAAATTCTTGATGTTTGATCATCGTCAAAATTTCTTCCTTGTTTGCCCATTTCACGTTTTGAACCTCTTCATACTGCAAAGTGAGCATATGTAATTGCACATCTTTTTGGATTAAGTAAATGTCATCAAATCCATTGTCAAAGTTAATCGTTAAGTGAGGGCGTATATGCTGAAAGTCTATGTTTAAACCAATCTCTTCATACAGTTCTCTGTGCGCAGCAGTTTGACTTGTATCCCCAGCTACGGCACTCCCTCCTGCAGTGAGGTCCCACAGGTTAGGCCAACCCTCTTTGAAGGACTGCCTTTGTTGAATGAGCATTTCTCCTTTTGAATTAAAAATACATACATGAATAACTAAATGAAAATCCCCAGGTTCAAGCTCTTTACCGCGAACCCATGTACGATCTGTCTTGCTTCGATTTATATCATACACATCCCATAATTCCATCAATGTACCTCCAATTTGTAGTAATCATTCAGATTAATCCAGTTAAACTTTATTATATATCAAAAAAGACCATATCTAATTTTAGTATATGGTCGAATTATTTCAGTAAGTTTTATTTCGTTTTCACCTGGAAAAAGAATGGCTAAGATACATTACATAAAGTCCTTCTTGGACATAGAATTTAATAATTCAGAGGTAGTCATGCCACGTTTACTTTCAAACTGCTCCTGACTTTCTTTCAACATACGTTTAAGTTCAGGGTTTTCTTCAGCTTCAAACTGTATGGATTTTTCATCATCTTCTTGTAAAACAAGTGTAGACATTCCTTTACCAGGGATAGAAAACTGGAATATAGAGTTATCACTATTCATGGTCGAAATATATTTCATAAGTTCTTCTGAAGATTGAATTTTCCCATACTAACAAATCACCACCGTTGATTTTCTTGTTGTTATAATATCATATCAATTCACTCATGTAACGAATCAAAAATATACTTATTGTGGTAGTGCTCCGTTACTTTAACAAGCGTTCTTATCGGTGTTCTTTTTAAATTTTTACAATTCCCTAATAGAAATAATAAGAGACCAAACCATATGCGATTTGGACTCTTATTCGAATGCTATCTCTCATGTATCTCCACTGAAAAGAGACTACTTATCCATTAATCTATATCTAACTGGTGATCTGAGCGAGGTTTCTTAGGACCACGGATATCTAAGACACCATTAGCATATTTGGCTTTTGCCGTTTTTTTATCAACGGTATATGGCAAATGCACTGTACGCTCTGATTTGCGATAGCGTCTCTCCCTATGATAATACTCTGATTTCTCATCATATTTTTCAAGCTCTTGATCGTCCGCTATTTTAATTTTAAGACGATCTCCAACAACATCTACATGGATATCTTCTTTACGTAAGCCTGGTAAATCCACCTTAACAACCCACTCATTATCTGTTTCAAACACATCTACCGGAATTCTCGTTGGTGATGAACTGTTATAGAAAAAGGAATCAATCGAATTTAATATGTTTTTCGTTGGCTTGCTAGAAAAAAAGTCATCCATCATTCGCATTAGATCAGAACCCGCTTCATTTTCCTGCTTCTTTTTATGGTGTTTTGATTTTTCGTCCATCTTCCCTACCTCCTTAAAAATAGCTTCTATTGTAGAGTATGATGAAACCGCACAGGGTGTTATAGGTAATCGCGTATTTCTTTCATAGGCCCCGCCCGGACGCTTCGAATGGAGTTCTTTCTTACGCGTTAGCTCAAGGTTTTCGGTCTGACGCGGTCGAATGAACCTCTTTCTTACGCGTTAGCACAAGGTTCACGTTCTGACGCGGTCGAATGAACCTCTTTCTTACGCGTTAGCACAAGGTTCACGTTCTGACGCGGTCGAATGGACCCCTTACTTACGCGTTAGCTCAATGGTCCAGTGCTAACGCGGTCGAATGGACCTCTTTCTTACGCGTTAGCTCAATGGTCCAGTGCTAACGCGGTCGAATGAACCTCTTTCTAACGCGTTAGCTCAAGGTTCCGGCTATGACGCGGCCGAATCGACTCTTTTCTTACGCGTTAGCTCAAGGTTCCGGCTATGACGCGGTCGAACCACAACCTTTCTTACCCGTCATCTATAATTTTGATAAATGTTCCCCGAAATTACTGCGCATTTTCTTTCCGCCACGCAGTAGGATGAGATCTAAAGCATTCAAACATCCCACAAACTTGTCAGAAAATTTAACTAATACCTGTTGACGTTTCCTTTTTATTCCTCTATAATCCATCATAAGATCACATATCTCTTATCAAGAGCGGCAGAGGGAATAGGCCCTATGAAGCCCAGCAACCATCAAGACCAACTTGAAAAGGTGCTAAATCCTACAGGTGAAAAAGCCTGAAAGATAAGTTGAGGACTACGTATTTTACACCCTCTTCTTAGAAGAGGGTGTTTTTGTTTACAACCTCTCTTTCATCACATCCTGTGATAAGAAAACATCTAAGACAAATCCCATTCACTTCAAAATTATTTAGGAGGAATTTCTACAATGACAAAACCATTTGATTTTCAAGGAACTGAAACACTTTTACTTCACGGGGGACAAACACCTGATCCAACTACTGGTTCAAGAGCTGTTCCAATCTATCAAACTACTTCATACGTTTTCCGTGATACTGAACATGCCCAAAACCTGTTTGCCCTGGCTGAGCTTGGGAACATTTATTCACGCATTATGAACCCTACGGTTGACGCTTTTGAACAGCGCATGGCCTTATTGGAAGATGGCGTAGCAGCAGTTGCAACTTCTTCAGGTGCATCAGCTATAACTTTATCAATCTTAAACATTGCTGAAGCTGGTGATGAAATTATTACCGACAGCAACTTATATGGTGGTACATATAACCTGTTTAATAATACACTTCCGAAATACGGCATTACTGTTAAATTTGTGGATGGAACGGATCCGGAAAACTTCCGCAATGCGATAACACCAAAAACCAAAGCAATCTATGCGGAGACAATTACAAATCCGAGCTTAAATATTTTTGATATTGAAACTGTGGCAGATATTGCACACGAGAACAATATTCCATTAATTATTGATAATACATTTGCTAGCCCTTATGGATGTAAGCCCATTAGTTGGGGTGCCGACATTGTCATTCATTCCGCAACGAAATGGATTGGTGGACACGGAACATCGATCGGTGGGGTTGTTGTAGACGGCGGGCGATTTAATTGGAATAATGAGAAGTTCCCTGGATTTACGGAACCAGATAAGAGTTACAATGGCATTCGTTTTGGGATTGATATCGGCCCTCCTGCATTTGCTATTAAATTACGTGTACAATTACTTCGTGATATAGGGGCATGCTTAAGTCCTCAAAATGCATTCTATTTCTTGCAAGGGTTAGAGACATTAAACCTAAGGATTGATCGCCACAACGAAAATGCAAAAGAAGTTGCGTATTACTTGCAGCATCATCCGCAAGTAGAGTGGGTTAACTACCCAGGATTAGAAAATCATCCATCACATGAACTTGCTCAGAAATATTTAGGTGGTGGCTATGGCTCTGTTATCACATTCGGTATTCAAGGCGGACGTGAAGCGGGTAGAAAAGTAATTGATAACATTAACTTATGGTCCCATGTTGCGAACGTTGGGGATGCCAAGTCCTTAATTATTCACCCAGCATCCACGACACATCAACAGTTAGATGAAGCAGAACTAAAAACAAGCGGCGTAACAGAAGAACTAATCCGCCTTTCTGTTGGATTGGAAACCGTAGATGACATCATAGAAGACCTAGATCAAGCAATTGCTAAAGCGACAGACTCAGCCCCTAGCCTTACCAAAACGAAGGACCTAGCGATTGAATGGGCGTTAAGCTCTCCATTTGCTCGAGAAGATGGCCAACTTAGACAAAAAACCATAGCAGTTGCTGGCTTAACGAATGACTTAAGCAATGAACATTTCCATGCTGTGAGTCGATTGCAACGCCTTGGATTCAAAATTGTACCAATTAACCATAATGAGGAAACTATTTTAGGTGAAACAGCTTATCCTTCCGTAAGCGCAGTTCCAACGGATGTAGACATTTTCTATGTTTTAGACCCAGAGTTAGCGTTGCAGATAGAAGAGAGCAATACAAAGATTCTATGGCTAAACACATCCGTTGACGCTAATGAAGTGAAACAAAAAGCATTAGCCAAGGAAATTACGGTAGTTGAAAACCTAAATCCATATGATGAAGCAGATCGATTACGAAGAAAAGTTTCTAAAGTTGCAGTAAAAATTTAATTTAGATGAAGGCATACCTCCACGATAGGTATGCCTTTTCTGATTTCAAGCATACTTCTTTTTGTTTCTCATAATATAAAATAGAGCGGTCTCTCCAATCGTGTCCTCCTAAATATTTCATGATCATACAAAAGAATTCTATTGCTATTCTGCTATAAATTCCATACAATAAAGCATACTGTCTACTAAAATAATTACAAGGCTATTAGCCTTCTTTTTTTATCTGAAACGCTGGCTCTCATTCTATGAAAAGATGATGACTGGTTTGTTTGATCTTCTTATTTTCAGGGAAATAGATAGTATCTTTTGTGCTACTTTTTTATTTTTTGAATTAACGACAATTTTAAATATATATAATGGGTGATGTAAATGAACGGTAAAAAAACATTCTTAATCACTTCGGGTATTCTTTTATTCATCCTTGTGTTAGCAATTATTTTTATTAAATATCCTACTAGTAGTCCAGATCATGATGGAGCAACAATGGAGGAATCGGAACAAACGGATGATCAGGATATTGAAGAGGTTACAGAAGAAATAGAAGAGGAATTACAAGAGGAAGTGAATGAAAGCCACCACATAACAGACGAAATAAAGAAATCTTTTATTGAAATTATTGATGAAACAATAGATTTTTTCGTTAAAACAGAATTAGATATTGTTGCCATCGGTGATTCTTTGACAGAGGGTGTTGGAGATACAACAGATAACGGCGGTTATGTTGGTATTTTAAATGACAAACTTCATGTCTATAATAGTAAAACAACGCTTACGAATTACGGAAAACGCGGGAACCGATCAGATCAACTACTGAAACGATTGGAAGACGAAGAGATAAGCCAGTCCATGAAAGAAGCTGATATTGTTCTCATTACAATTGGCGCGAACGATATCATGAAAGTGTTACAAGATAATTTTATGAATTTGCGTGAAGAGCCTTTTAGGGAAGCGAGGAAGGATTACGTAATCCGACTTCGTACTATCTTTGATACGATCTTAGAACAAAATCCAGATGCCCATATTTTCTTAATCGGTTTTTACAATCCTTTTGAGCAATATTTTAGTGATATTAAAGAATTAGAAGTAATCCTTGATAATTGGAATCGCTCTGGTGAAGAGGTCACAAAAGAGTTCAAAGAAGTTGATTATATCCCTATGAAGGATCTATTTGAACAGGCTGATGAGAACCTATTGGCGGAAGACAATTTTCATCCGAATCCTAATGGATACGAAGTAATGGCAGCACGCATTTATAATCATCTACACTTATATATCGAACAAACGGAAGCCCAATTAGACCAGTCGGATGCAGAAGTTGAAGCAGGAGCAGAGCAACTAGATCCGGCTTCAGAACCGTTACAGAATGAATGAAACAAAGTAATTTTTTAGAAATGAAAGGTGACGAAATAATGATGGATAATCAAGGGAAAACACGCTTTAAGCAATGGAAACTTTTATTCTTAACCTTGTTAGGCCTTAATATATGTGTGTTCATTTCCCTATTGTTGCTTATCTTTTTCCCAACTTCCTCCGATGAGATCATACCTGAGAAAGAATACATTGAAGAGGAACCTGGAGCCGAATTTACCGTTCAATCTAGTAAGCAAAACTTAAACGAACTTGTAAACGGATATGTAGATAAGCTTCTAAAAGATGATGATGGGAATAAATATTCCGTTATATTGGATGAAGATGTGCAATTAATTGGCTCGATCAAGGCCTTTAATACCGATGTACCGATATCGATTCGCTTAGAGCCCATTGTGCAGGATAATGGCGACCTCATCTTAAAGCAAAAGGAAATTTCTTTAGGATTACTGCAGTTACCTAACGAGAGAGTCTTAAGTTACCTAAAAAAATCGTTACCAACCCCAGAGTGGGTAACGATCAACCCTAAAGAGGAAAATATATATGTGGAAGTAACGAAAATGGAGATGAAAAGTAATTTTAGAGTACGCGTACAGCAATTTAATCTTGCAGATGATAAGATTTCTTTTCGGATAAAAGTACCTAATAAAACACTCGGGTTGTAATCTTACCTTCACCCAAAAGGGTATTCACGCACTGCGTGAATACCCTTTTTATATAACAGTCAATTTCCAGAAACTTTGATTTCACCAATATCTGTTACTACCTCTAGCACTGGACCACCACTACCTATTTCTACAAATAAATCTTTACCCGTTGAGTCTTGAAAGCCGTTTATATTTTTCACACTGACATCTCCAATGTCACTTTGCAAATCTAACACAAAGTTGGTCGGTGACTCATGTAAGGATACATCAACATCTCCTATGTCAGACTGGATGTGGGTATTTCCTTTCAAAGCTAGCAAGTCTAATTCTACGCTTCCAGTATCCGTTTCAATCGTATATCCTCCCTGACCTGCAACAACATCAACATCTCCTACATTCGAATAAATTGATGCTTCTTCACTTTCTAGACGTTCTAGAGTAATGTCACCAACATCTGACCTAGCCATAAAATTCTTTACTGCCAATGCATTGATTGTCTGATCACCAACATTGGACCTTATGTCTACTGTTTCGTACATCTTTTCTGGGACTTTCACTTCCAAGTCTAATCCGCCGAATCCATTAAAGTTAAATAAGGATGGAATAGAAAAATCAAAATCCTTCTTACTTTCCACTGTAATAGATAGTATTTCATCCTGTTGCTCCACGTTAAAATTTAGATTCTGGTAGCTGGATTCAATAGCTTTTCCGCGAAGGTGTACTTCAATGTCTTTTCCGTCCGTGCTCGTAACTGTGACATCAGCCACGTCAACATCAATGTCAATACCGGTGATCTTACTACCTTCTATTGTCTTCGATTGGTCAACTGAATCCTTCTCCGATTCAAACGAAAATACTTGATGTCCAAAAGCGATCGTTCCAACTATACCAACAAGGAAACATACCAGTGCAACTAGTGCTACTTTTTTCATCACTTAATCTCCCCTAACGAAACGAACATTAAATTTAATATAAGAAACGAGTATGCGATACAAAAACTTACCAACATAGATCATACCGATTGTAATTAATACGCCTAAGCTAGATAGGCTTAGAATAATGAAAAATTCTCCTAGTATGCTTGTTGACTGTCCAAAAATAATAGAAGCAATCCAAGCAAGTGGGGTTAGTGAGAAACTAATGCCCACTGCTATAAATGCAAAATATGTGCCAATAACTGCAACGATTGGTCCTAACATAATGATTAGATTAAAAAACAGTAGTGCAATAGCTACTATAATTGCTCTTCCTACATTTGTTACAGAGGAAGAAGATTTTACTGTACCAGCGGCAGTATAGCCTACCACAGGTTCACTTGTCTTGAACTCTTTTAAAAAATCATTGGCAATTATTCTCGGACTACCTAACTCTAAAGCTACTTCTTCCTCTGTCTTATCATCAATGAATCCTAGTTGGAATTTATCTTCATAGGTTTGTAAAATTTCATTTTTTTCTTGATACGGTAATTTACGAAGATGGTATTCTAATTCCTTTAAAAATTGTGCTTTATTCACCGAAACCACCCCTCCTTTAATGGTACGTAACACATAAAATCCCTTTGCTGTTACGTATGTAAAATCCTAACTCTCCACCAACCCATGCTTATATGCATAGATCGCTGCTTGGGTTCGATCTTGCACCTCTAATTTACTGAGGATATTACTCACATGTACTTTTGTCGTTTTTAATGCGATAAACAATTCATCTGCAATATCTTGGTTCGTTTTACCGTCTGCAATTAATAATAAAATTTCCATTTCACGTGTTGTTAGCGTTTCGTGTAATTCTGTCACTTTTCGCTTTCGCATTTGTGATATAACTTTGTTGGTTACTTCCGCTTCAAATACGGATTCCCCATTATAGGTATCACGAATAGCATTCGCAATTACGCTTGCTTTGGATGTTTTTAAAATATAACTTGTAGCTCCAGCCTCTAATGCTGGGTACACTTTTTCATCATCAATAAAGCTTGTCACGATGAGTACCTTTGCTTCTGGCCAGGATTGAATGATTTGTTTCGTTGCTTCAATACCATCCATTTCATCCATTACTAAATCCATTAAAATAACATCTGGACGTAAATCCAATGCCAATTCCACTGCCTTTTTCCCATTTTCCGCCTCTGCGATTACATCAATATCAGGCTGGGTAGATAAAAAAGAACTTACACCAATCCGAACCATTTCATGATCATCAACAAACAATACTCTAATCATGCGCTTCATCCTCCGCATCTATAATTGGAACTCGTACTTCAAGCCGCGTACCTTTGTTTGGCACACTAATAATTCTTAACGTCGCACCGATCTCTGCCGCTCTTTCTTTCATGTTGGAAAGTCCATAAGAACTAGCTTGATGTTCTTCTACTTCAAATCCAACTCCATCATCTGCAACACGTAAGATAACAAAGTTGTCTCTTTGCATGAGTAAAATATCAAGGCTATGTGCTTTGGAGTGTCTTAGTGTATTCGATACAGATTCCTGTAATATTCGGAACAAATGGTCCTCCACACCTCGACTTAAGGATACTTGTTCAATCTCCCATTGAACTTCTATTGGAACCTTTTGTTTTAACTCCCCGAGTAACTGCTTCATGCCTTCTTTTAGTGTTTTATCTTTTAGTGGGACTGGTCGTAGGTGAAGTAGTAAAGCTCTCATTTCTAATTGAGCTTGCTGGATCATCGTTTCTACTTGTTTTAATTGCTTTGCAGTTATATCACTTTGATTGGGTAGCATTTCGTTAATGGCAGAAACCATCATCGAGGCTGCAAAAAGTTCCTGACTTACGGAATCATGAAGCTCTCTCGCCAAGCGATTTCGTTCTTGCGATACTACCTTTTCAATCTCTTCTTCTTGATTCTTCACACGTTCACTTATTAGATTTTGGCTACGTTTGGTTTGTTCAAGTATATAGTCCTTTACGCGTTTTAACTTATTAAAAATAGGAAGAAGTTCTGGATTCGTTGCTATGGGTCCTTCTAGTTTGGCATTCGTCCCTTGCTCTAACGTTCGAACAGCTTCTTCTATAATCTGGAGTTGTTTTTTCCAATAGAGACTAATGAATATACCAATCATTACTGCAAAAAGTACCGTTATGATTAAGATAATGATGACAAACGGGACTTCAAAAAGTTTTCTATACCATAACTCCCTCCAATGGTTGAAGGGAAACAAGGTAAATACAACAACCATGTTGAGTAACATAAATATAAAGAGGGTAAATAAACTTGCAAAAAGAGAGCGCCGAAAGATTCCATTCATCCTCTTTTCACCTCAAGCTTTCCAGTTAGGGTAGAGGTGAATAGCTTTACTTTCTGTTTGGATGATTGATAATCAGGCGATTCTAAATGAATAACTTGGTTCCACGTATTTTCAATCACATGGTCAAGTACTTCGATGGAGCCGACTAACACGGAGTGATTTACAGATACTTCCACATCATAAGGGACGATAATACGCACATTCCCGACGATACTGCGGACAATAATAACTGCTTCCTCTTTTGGTATAACCGTATAGGTTAGGTCAATAATGGTGTCTCCAATCGCATTTTGAATGTTAACATCTTGCCATTCATAAGCACGTTGTTGCGTAGACTGTCTTCCAAACCATTTATTAGCAAACAATCTTTTTTTGGAATGTAAAGATGCTTGTAGATCCTCTTTCACTTCAAAATCTGGTTGATAGTAAGAGGCTTCCTTGTTCGCTTTATACCATTTATATAAAAAGAAGACGACGATCGATACGAGTAAAAATTTAAATGCAAGTGTATTCATAATGGATAGCGCTAGTATGAAAACTCCAATCCAAAACATCGCTTTTCCGCGCGGCCTGTAATAGGACTGCTTACCAAAATATAATAACGCCGCCCCGATCGCAGAAAAGATAAGGAGTCCTTTTGCAATAAATATAAATTCAAATAAAAATAAAATTACAGTTACCACTAGAAAAATATCCACGATGTCCATCTTATTTTTACTCATAATCGGTCTCCTCTTTTTTCTTAATAGATTTAGTAGGACGAAGGACCAAAAGCGACTATCATCGCCTTTGACCCCTACCCCTTAAGATTACCATATTATTTGGCAGTAGCTACACTTTTTTCTAGTCCAGCAAGCCTTGCATCTAAGGTATGCAAACGGTAATCTGTCTTCACTTGTGTTTCTAATCTTTCAATGTAGCTTACCATTTCAGCAAACTTAGAAACACTCTTTTCTACTAAATCCGTTTGCAAGACTTTATTCATACCATTGTGCGCTCTTGCTACATTCTCTCTGGATCTTAATTCCAGGCGCTTTACGTAAAGGTCTTTTAACTTATGACGCATTTGCACATATTTCGATTCTAGCGTTTCAAGGTCATTTACCGTTTTATCGTTTAAATCTGTTAACTGTTCTACTCGTGTTTCATAATGCTTTACTTCTTCCATCGCTTGTTCATGCAACTCTTGCTCATTTGCTTCTAATGCTAGTTTAGCTTGACGCGTACGTTTTTCTAACATCACTCTCGCTTGATTTAACTCACGGGTAAACTCTTGTTTCATTGTGTATTGTTTTTCTACTAAGAACTTCATTTTCTTCACTTCATTTTCACACTCACGTACATATTGATTCAGGTGTGTAATTGGGTTCTTCTGCTCTTTCTGATCTAATACGCCATGAAAATCTGCTACAACCGTGTCTTTGATTCTAGTAAATAAATTTGCCATTGTTATTACTCCTTTATTATGATTATTTTTAGGTTGAAATCGATATATACGTTGTATGAGTTTTGCTCCTGAAGTGTTGATTCACCCTTCCTTTTGATGAAGGTCCAACCCGATGACATGCATAAAGTTATTCTTGTCTTTATGCATGTCATCGGATTGGAAGATGTTTTCGAGTCTCATACAAAATCTAGTTGGGGGTTACTTATTCGTCATTAGGAATTCATCTTCCGAGTAATGCTCTTTTCTGTCCTCTTTCCATTTCTTGTACGCATAGTACAAAATGACGAAGGAAGCAACACCGATTAACGCTGGTACATTTGATAGTGACAAAGATATACCGATTAGGATTACGAATCCCCAAAGGATCTTTTCTACCACTGAATCCGTCAAGATAAATTTTTTCACCGCATAGTACGATACAATAATGCTGACTGCCAGTAGAATCATGGGGCCTAGATTAGCTAGGATAATAATCCCGGCAACTACTGCTAGTGCAACGAGTAGGAATGTTTTCATTTTCACTCCCTCCTTTCTTGATACAATCATAATATTTATCCGGTTTCCGATTAACAGGCTAGCGCTATATTTTAGACTAAGACCTGAGGCTTATCTTGGTGTAGGTCTTGGTTTAGTGCGGTTGTTTATTGGGGGATTTGTATAAAGTGCGATGTAACTTAAACATCAAGAACTGGCGACAATGGCCATGCTAAGCGGACATTTTTTCCGCTATGTTTGCTAAAATGATCATTTTGAAACTTCTCGAGGACATTTTTTCCGCTATTTCTTCACTATGATGCATTCTTCTTACGTAATCTATGAAATAACGGAAAAAATGTCCGCCAGAAGGCTGGATCACTAAGAAATTACTAAGATAGCGGAAAAAATGTCCATTCAATTACTTTTTTAGACACAAAAAAAACTCGGCATGCAATATGCCAAGTTTAGCCAACTACCTTTTCATAACTTTGAATAATTTTATTAGTGCTTTCTTCATGAGATAAAAATGGATATTTGCTTAATTCACCTTGATACACCAATTGGAGTTGGTGCCAATCCATAAGGTCTTGCGGTTTGGTCAGGCAGGACGGTTTACTATTTTGATAGATCCCACATTCACTAAGGATTGTCGCAATAAATTGAGAACAGAAATATGCATTCTTTCTTTCTAACTCTTTATTTAGTGCTACCCCAAACAATCCTATAAAATTATAGCGATACTCATGCCTATGTTTTTCCATTTCTTTAATTCTGTAGAGCATCTGGTCGTAATCTGCCTCGGTTATTGTGAAGCTATACACCGCGCATCTCGCTTTGTGGAAAATTTTTGTCTGCAAATTCTCCCTTACAAATCCACCAATAAAAGGATTGTGCGGACGTTTTCTGCCAAAGCTATATACTTCTGTAAGCTCTAAATCAAATGCGATGGAAGCATGATTCAATGTTGTTTTTGTATATAGATTGATACATTTTGTAAGTAATGATCCAGTATCTGAAAACAAAAGGTAAACCTTTTTATTTCTCAATCTCATTCCCCCTTACCAACAAAAAACCCTTCACTTAATAAAGAACTTATTCGACGACATAAAAGTGTATTCTGCTATTTTGTATGTCAAATTGGAATCATAAATGTAAAAAAAAAGAAAAAATTCAACTTCTTAACTGTTTTAACTATATTATATACGATGGATAATGGCAAGGTATCTTTAAGTATAGTATTTTTATTATTCGAAATATTTTTAGCATATATTCTAGAAATTTATATGGATATGGAAATAAAAACACCCCTATTCATAACGTAGAATAAGGGTGTTAGAAGTAGCCTTATTTATTTTTCAATTTAGCCAGTGCTTCTGCCAAAGCAGGGTTAGTAAATTCTTCCTTGTCCTGTTTCTTAAGGTATTTATTCACATCATGCTTGGAAGCTTTGTTGTGCTTTTCTTTTTGTTTCCGTTTATTGAAAGTTGATAGCTTTTCGCGATGTCCACAACTACATGTAAAGGTTTGACCTTCTCCTTCGCCACGTAATTCCAACTTCTTATGACAATTTGGACAACGTGCATTGGTTTTCTTCGCAATATTTTTCTTTTCTCCACAAGATCGATCCTGGCAAACAAGCATACGTCCTTTTTTACCGTTCACTTCTAACATATGCTTTCCACATTCCGGACACTTAGTTCCCGTAATATTATCATGTTTAAAGGTAACATCGCTGCCCTTAATATCTTGGACAACCGTCATCGTGTATCCTTTTATTTCTTTAAGAAAGCTTTCCTTCTTTAACTTGCCATTGGAGATTGCCGCTAGTTTTTGCTCCCACTCAGCTGTCAAAGCCGGCGATCTTAATTCTTCTGGAACAAGCTCTAACAGCTGCTTTCCTTTTGAAGTTAAGTAAAGGTACTTCCCTCTTTTTTCCATGTAAAAAGTATTAAATAGTTTTTCTATAATGTCTGCTCGAGTGGCAACTGTTCCTAGACCACCCGTTTGTGACATTGTTTTGGTAAGGTGCTTGTCTTGTTGGTCCATGAATTTAACTGGGTTTTCCATCGCCTGTAGCAAACTACCTTCCGTGAAACGTTCTGGTGGTTGGGTTTGGCCATTTGTTAGCTTTAGCTTTAGATCAGTTAACTTATCACCTTTATTGAGGTTCGGTAATGTTTGGTCATTATCATCTTGATCATCATCAAAACGATTGTTATAAATAGCTTTCCATCCCTGTTTCTTTATATTTTTACCTCTGGCAGTAAAGGTTTCTTTTCCAATGTTTGCGATGATTGTAGTCTGTTCATATTCAAACGCGGGTGATAAAACTGCTAAGAATCGTTTTACAACTAGATCATAGATTTTGCGTTCTTTATCATCTAAATCAGATAAGATGACCGATTGTTCAGTAGGAATAATTGCATGGTGATCGGACACTTTCGTATCATCAACAAATGCTTTGTTTGCTTTTATCGGACTTTGGGCAATTTTTGTTGCAAAACTAGCATACTGATCGACACCGCAAGCATGCAAACGATCTTTTAACGTAGGAACAATATCCGTGGAAATATATCTCGAATCGGTCCTTGGATAGGTCAATACCTTATGTTGTTCATACAACTTTTGCATGATTGATAACGTTTGTTTCCCTGAATACCCAAACACCTTATTCGCTTCTCTTTGCAACTCGGTTAAATCGTATAATTGAGGTGCGTAGCTTTTCTTATATTTTTTATCAATATGCACTACAGTTGCTGGCATATTTTTCAACTCATCTACGAGGCTTGTTGCTTTTTCTTTTGAAAATAAACGTGTTTCCTTTTTATCGTTTTGCCATGTTAGTGTAAAACCTTTGTTTGTTTTGGCTTGGATGCCGTAAAAATCTCTTGGCTTAAACTGTTTAATTTCTTCTTCTCGTTTTGCAATCATCGCAAGTGTCGGTGTTTGCACACGACCACTTGAAAGCTGTGCATTAAACTTTGTTGTTAGCGCACGCGTTGCATTAAGGCCGACGTACCAGTCAGCTTCAGATCTTGCCACGGCTGATGCATATAGATTTTCGTAATGCTTTCCAGGTTTTAAATTTTTAAATCCGTCACGAATCGCTTTATCGGTAACAGATGAAATCCATAATCGTTTCACTGGTTTGTTGATCCGTGCTTTCTCAATAATCCAACGAGCTACTAATTCACCTTCACGACCTGCATCTGTTGCGATTACGACATCACTTACATCTTTTCTGGTTAATTGAGATTTCACCGCGCTGAACTGCTTACCCGTTTTTTTAATAACCACTAGTTTTAGATTCGGAGGCAGCATCGGCAAATCCTCTAGTTTCCACGTTTTATATTTATCATCATACGCTTCTGGGTCGGCCAAGGTAACAAGGTGACCCAGCGCCCATGTGACTATATATTTTGACCCCTCTAAGTAGCCATTACCTTTTTTGGAACAGTTTAATACTTTGGCAATATCTCTGGCTACAGACGGCTTCTCTGCTAATACGACTGTTTTACTCAATATCGAACATCCCTTTCTATTTCGCTCTTTCTACTTTATCATACTTTTGTTAGAAAACTTAAACACTGGCCTCAAGTGGGATATAAGAACCTCGCAATATACGGATTTGTTGCTAAATAAAGCGCATTTACGGCTTATCCATAGACTCCGCAGTAACTAATTTATTTTTTGGGGATTGGTGATAGGCCACCGCTACGGAAGAATGTTCCGCTTTCCACGGGCACGGCCTCAGCTAACTCAGAAGCGCACTTTGCTTCTGAGTTAGCTGAAGCCGTGCCTGCAAGAGGAATCTGAACTTAGAAAAATCAGGGGCTTGGGATTTTTCGTGATTCCTCCTCGGAAAGGGAGCCAATTGCACTTGCGGAGCGGCGTATTAGCTCTCATCTTTAACGGGTCAAAATGAGAAAATTAATGAATAAATGTTAAGTCGCATTTTCTATCAACTCTGAATTAAAATTATTCCCTTACAAAAAACCTGAGAGAAGAACTCTCAGGTTTTTGATGGCAACCATTAGGAATCAAAATCATAAAAACGTAATAAATCCCCGTAGACAATTTTATCTGAATAGTTTAATTCATTTTCCACTTGTTCTTTAATTGGTTTACATTTATTTTCGCCTTGGTCAGATGTTCCTAAGATGCCACTACCTTCTTTAGCAATCAACTCTCCTGTTGCGCGCTCATAGCATTGATCTTTTGTGTAAATATATTTTTCACTAATAAAGCTTCCATCACGTAAAGCGATAAAATCCTTTCGTGCTTCTTCACTAAACAAATCTGTTCCGAAAGCTATATCTTTTTCAATCTCAATACCTAATAAGTTTAACAAGGTTGGTTTTACATCTATTTGGCCTGCAACTTCAGATATCGTCTCACCTTCATGTCCAGGAATGTGAATGAGTAAAGGTACACGTTGTAGTTGGACATGATCATAATCATTAATTGTTTCCTTATCTAGATATTGGGACATTGCTTTATTATGGAAATTACTTATCCCATAATGATCTCCCATAATAATTAAAATCGAATCTTCATATATACCTGACTGCTTTAATTGTTGAATGAACTGCTCTAGTGCTTCATCCGTATAACGAACCGTTTGAAAATACTTATTTAAGGTGTTCGAGCTTGAATCAAAGCGATCAATGGATGCATCTTCTTCATCTAAGTCAAAAGGATAGTGATTCGTTAACGTAATAAACCGTGAATAGAAAGGTTGCGGAAGGGATTCTAAGTGTTCCATTGATTGTTCAAAGAAATCTTTATCTTTCATCCCCCAACCAACTGAATTTTCATCTGATATATCATAAGACTCTTCATCAAAGTACTTGTCATACCCAGTATTATCGTACATCACATCTCGATTCCAAAAACTCTTATTATTTGCATGAAAAACAGTAGAATAATAATCTTTTTCCCCTAATAGATTCGGTAAAGCATTGTACTCATTGTTTCCATGTGTAAAGTAAACCGCGCCTCTTGGCAATGGGTACAAAGAATTATCGATCATAAATTCGTGATCGGATGTTTTTCCCTGTTCTGTCTGATGATAAAAATTATCGAAGTAATAACTATCCTCTAGAAAATCATTTAAAAAAGGAGTAACTTCCTTGCCGTTTACTTTGTTGTTAATGACAAAGCTTTGAAAGGATTCAAGTGAAATAAGAATCACATTTTTTCCTTCTGCAACACCAAACAACTTGGAATTCTCTTTTTTCGGTTGGTTTTCTTGCACATATTCCTCAATCTCAGGCACTTCTTCCCCATTCGCAAAAACACGTTGGGTTTTCGTCTTGGACTGAAGCACTATATCATAAATGTGAAAGTTAAATACCCCAATGTTTTTCACTAAATATTCCCGATCAAATGCTCGTTGAAGCAATTGAGGACGTTCAATCTCTGCTAAACCGAGATTTAATATTAGTAGAGAAATGACTGTGATTAATGCCCTTTTTCTCACTCTTTTTTTATTTTCCGGTACGATAGCACCGACTCCACGTTTACTTAAATACCAAATAATTGCTACATCTAGAAAAATAAACAGATCAGTGACATAAATAAGTGCTAGAATACTAGATCCTAAATCAGCAGCATTACTTCCTTGGAACAATACCGGGATTGTAATAAAGTCTGTAAAATTCCGATAAAATATTAAATTAAAATAGAGAATAACGGTACCGACTAAGGCTGAATACCGAATAAATCCCATCTGGGTTTTCTTATTTTTAAATAAAACACTAATAGCAAATACAAAAAAGGCAGAAGCGAAAGGGTTTATAAATAAAATGATCTCTTGTAGCATATTCTCTATAGAAATGTTAAAAAGAAAGCGATATACAAGATACGTTTTTAATCCAAATAAAGCGCCTGCTATCGCATATAGCGGGATATTTCGCCTATCATAGTCCACGATGCTTCCTCCTATTCTTTAATTAAAAATAAAGGTGTTCAATTTCCATTTATATACCACTTATGTAAATATGTAAACCATTCTAAGCGAATTGTAAATAAAATGAAAACTGCATGTAAAGGTGTAATCTTTTGATATATGGAATAGTGTAACCTTGTTCAGTTGTGTGGGTATTATGCGGAGCTTAGTTTATTTAAATGAAAGCAGTTCAGTTAGTGGGAATGAACTACTTGTATCCTGTGATTTAGTTGCCTACTAAAATCGCGTAAAAATAGATGGCTTATCTTTGTGAATTGGCTCCCTACCCATTTTCTTAAACACGATGATGACCACGATTAAACCAATCACTTCTCCTAATGATGATGCAAGTGAACCATTTAATCCATTCCACTCTGGCACCATATTAACGAGAAATAGTAAAGCGATAACCACAGTAGTAAGATTTAAAACTTGCGCAATCAGTATTTTCTTAGTTTTTCTTCGTAACATAAAAAAGCCATTAATGAAATCCACCCAAGGAAAGATAAGTGTTTTTACAATAAATATCTGCAGGACAGTGATCGTTGCTCCCGCTAAGGCTTCATCAGCTCCCATCACAACACCCATAAACCAAGACCCAATTGGGGTAAAACAGAGAATACTAAGTAATATAGAAGGTATAAAGCTGATCACAATGGTAAACCTAGCTACCTTTTTACTATGCTTTTCATAAAATTGCAGGACTAATTGATGCGTGTACGAAAAGAAGCTTAATACCATTCCAGTAATACTAATCGCAAGTGCAAAGGAAGCTATAGCCAACTCCTTATCATTTGTTTTAGATAAAAATACATAAATAATAGGAACCAGCAAGGTTTGAGAAATGAAATAAAACAATAGCGGGAAATAAAACCGTGTTATTCCCTTCATTCTTAATTTGGATCGGTTCTTTTTTTTGTGATTAAGCAGTGACTGTCCTTTCCACACGCTAATGACCGATTCTACTGCCATACCAATTAAGAAAATCATCGCTCCAGTAAGGCTTGTGATATATCCAGACGCAACAAATAAATAAGAAACAATAAACATAGTTGCAAGTCTTACTACAACCATAATCGTTAACCACTTTGTTTTCTGCTCCCTAATAATTACTCCCTCGTAGATCCCTCTAATTCCAGAAAGGACCATAACGATGGATAGTATTTTAAATGTGTTTGATACCGTCTCAACCATATCAGATTCAGCATTAAACCATTGAACAAATACCCAATCCCCAATTGATGTGAAGCCTAAAATAAAACAGACAAGCAAAATAAAAGACATCACATAGAATAAAAATAGAAAAAGTACCTTAAACGACTTCTTATCCTTCACCAATGCAGAACAAGTTTGCCTAAAGATGATTAACGGTTTTTCAACAATTCCAAAGATAGCCATCGCAACCGCATAGCAGGCAATAATGAATGCAGCATTATCTCCTCTACTCATCGTCCCATTTATAATCACATGTGTAATAGCTGTTAAACTTGCTGAAAATCCTAAAGGAATAAAGAATGCCAATAGTTGATTATAGGAAAGATGTTCCTTACTTCGCAACGTCTATTCCGCCTTTCGAATTCACTCTCTTTATTGCTAACGTTAAGAAGTTATTGTACATCATGCTCTAGTTTTTATTCCTTATTCGTTGGATATCTCTACTTAACTTCACTAATATACAATAGAATTATTTTTCTGGGCGCATCTCTATAATTCGAACACATCCTACCTCTTTATTAGCACTTACATTTAACTTGTCATCTTTGGATTGATAAGTTAAATACATATCATTAAAAATGCAAAATACTTTTTGGCATGTTTTTTGTCGTTATTCGTGCAGCATAAGGACTGAAGTAATTGATTTCAATATCTCCCAGAATAAGCACTCACCACTTCCTCAATACCGAATTTATATCATATGGTATATTCACCCATTTAGGTGGAAATACTTGGATAACTATTATACACACAAGGATGATTTCATTGATAAAATCTGATAAGAACTTATTTATAGCAGCTTTTGTTCTTGGGTTAGGCCTACTTGGAGCAATTGATGGCATTGTATTTCACCAATTATTGCAGTGGCATCATATGATTGTTAGTCCGAATATAAAGCTCGAAATTATAACAGATGGATTGTTTACCGCAGCCTTTACAACCTTGCTTATCTGGGGTGGAGTGAAAATTTTTAAAGATGCTCGAAAAAATGAGCTTGGTGGTAGCTGGAGGGTTTTCTTCGGTGGCATCTTTATTGGTGGCGGTGTTTTTAATCTCGTAGAAGGAATCATAGACCATCACATCCTTCAGGTACATCGAGTGAAGCCTATGGCGGAAAACCCTTTACTGTGGGATTTAGCCTTTTTAGCGTCGGGTGTTTTACTAATCATCATTGGTTACGCCATCATGCGGATGTACAAAAGCACGAGGAACTATTCATGAGAAAACTAGTGGAGTTCACCTGTTTTTCTCTATTGTTTATAGGTCTATTTTTTTATTTTATCCATCAACATCCAGATATTAATGCAATTGTTGCCCCAGAGAAATACAATGCAACAAAGATGAATCATCATGCCGGAATGATTTATCAAGGATCAGCAGACGTGCCTGATTCGCTAAGTGTCGCGGATGATCCTACGTTTCCCATTGGCACCCAAGCTATTAGTATAGCCGACCATATGGGAGGGATGATGGATAACATCGACGTTACCATTGTTGGTGCTTATGAAACTACTGCTTACGCTACTACATTTACTTCTGCAATGAACGGGGAAGTAGTACAAAACCATAAATGGATTGTCCATGAGGAATTAGTTGGAGTAGGAGACGAAATTTTGTCACCAGGGACTAAGGTGGTCACTACCGCTGCACATATGATGGGTATGAAAGAAGCAACGCATACGATCAACTTTTCTGAAACAACAACGGTATATATGGTAGACTTCTTCGCAAGTAACGGACAACAAGTTACCAATCATAAGTGGGTAACAGAAGAAGAATTGCGGTGAATTGTCTAGAAAAACGAAACATTGAAAAACATTCTTTCTCTTCTTCGTTCGTATTTTGGTATAGTGAGTATTAAAGAGATAACATGATAAAGTATGGAATGAGGGAGATTAATGAAAATTGTTTCACCAAAAATTACAGAGGATTTACCTATAAAGCATTTCAATGATATTTTTAGCGAAGAAGATCTTGAACTAGAAATGTGCGAAGTGATTGATTCTATATTTGAAAACGAAACATTGGAAAGAGTGCGGTTATCCAATATGGTTATTAAAAATTGTAGCTTCTACAATACTGATTTTGGCCATATGGATCTGACAGATGTAAGGTTTGAGAATTGCGATTTTTCTAATGCGAACTTAAGAAAGTCTTCCATTCATCGCGTAACCTTTCAAAAGTGCAAATTATTAGGGGTGGATTTTACAGAGTCTCGCTTTGGCAATGTATCTTTCCATGATTCTAAATTGAACCTAGCAGCATTTGGGGAATCTAAGGTAGAAAAAGTACTATTTGAAGAGAATACACTAGAAAGTGCAGATTTTTATGAATGTAAATTTAAATCCATTGAATTTCAATATTGCAATTTAAATGATGCTAGCTTTGAACAAACATCGCTAAAAGGAATAGATATGAGCACGTCAACATTTGAAACACTTCGCGTATCTCTGCAAGATTTAAAAGGGTGTAAAGTATCTACTTTACAAGCCCTTCAGTTTGCGAGTCTACTGGGGCTTATTATAAAAGAATAGATGCTAACCATTACTTCTCTATGACTTAGGAACCTATCTAAAGTATTTTATCAACGAAGCGGCATTTATCTAACAAGCATATTCACATTCATTAAAAAGTCTTGTAAAAGTGTATTACTTTTACAAGACTTCTTTAGCCCTATTACTAGTTAGATTGATTTTAAGATAGCATCTGCAGTTGCTTTTGCGTCTCCAAAACACATACTGGTATTCTCTTTAAAAAACAGTGGATTTTGTACCCCAGCATAGCCAACACCCATCGAGCGTTTTAGCACAACAACGTTTCTTGCTTTCCACACTTCCAAAACTGGCATTCCACCAATCGGGCCATTTGGATCTTCTTGCGCAGAAGGATTGACTGTATCATTGGCTCCGATGACGAGCACTGTATCTGTAGCAGGGAAATCTTCATTAATCTCATCCATTTCCAATACAATATCATAGGGCACATTCGCTTCTGCTAAGAGCACATTCATATGACCTGGCAAACGTCCGGCAACTGGATGAATAGCGAAGCGAACTTCAATACCTTGATCACGGAGTTTTTTTGTCATTTCTGCAATCGGATATTGCGCTTGGGCTACGGCCATCCCATACCCTGGTGTAATAACAACTGAGCTAGACTCTTTTAGCATTTCCGCTACATCTTCTGCACTGATTTCACGGTGTTCACCTTCTTCACCACTGGCAGTTGCACTCGCACCAGAATCACCAAACCCTCCGGCAATCACAGAGATAAATGATCGGTTCATTCCTTTACACATCACATAAGATAAAATCCAACCAGACGATCCAACTAAAGCTCCCGTGATGATTAACAAATCATTGGAAAGCATGAATCCAGCTGAAGCTGCTGCCCATCCAGATAAGGAGTTTAACATCGAAATAACAACCGGCATGTCCGCTCCACCAATCGACATCACCATTTGCCATCCCATAAATAGAGCAATCGCAGTCATGATGCTAAGATAAATTAGAGCGTTTTGTGATCCTCCATCAATAATAAATAAAAACATAAGTACAACAGCTGCTACGATCAAGATTAAGTTAATCGTTCCCTTGAATGCATAAGAAAGCGGTTTTGATTTAATCATTCCATGCAATTTTCCAAAAGCGACAATAGATCCAGTAAAGGTTATCGCACCAATTAATACACCAAGATATATTTCCGTCAATTCAATATTTAAATGAACATCACGTACTGGCTCATGTGTCAAAATTTCGATAAAACTATTAAAACCAACTAATACAGCAGCTAAGCCGACAAAGCTATGTAAAGCGGCGATTAGTTCTGGCATTTCAGTCATTTTAACTCTTCTTGCTAAAATAGTACCAATCAGGGCACCAGCGACTACCGCTACTAAGATGTAGATCCAAGCCTCGAGATCAAGGTCTACACTTAAGACGGTTGCGACGATCGCAATCGCCATGCCAATAATCCCACACACGTTTCCATTCTTAGCAGTTTCTTGTTTCGATAGACCAGCTAAGCTTAGGATAAATAGGATACCTGCTATGATATACGCTACTGTAACTAACCCTTGAGACATTCCTTACACCCCCTGATCTTTTCTAAACATCTTTAACATACGGTGGGTAACCGTAAATCCACCAAATACATTTATAGATGCTATGAAAATACCGATGAATGATAAAATTTTAACTATGGCTATGTCACTGTTTATCTGCAATAACGCCCCTACTACGATAATACCTGAGACTGCGTTCGTAACGGACATTAGCGGTGTATGCAAGGCGTGCGTTACTTTCCAAATCACGTAATAGCCAACAACGATCGCAAGTGCAAAAACGGTGAAGTGCGATAAAAACTCTGGTGGTGATACTTGACCAATCCATCCGAATAAAATAATAGCAGCTATTCCGAAAGCATATTTCAGTCCAGATAGGTTTTTTGACTCTTCGGTATTTGTTTCTATCTCTGCTTGATTTGTTTGTTTTTTTACAGGTGCAGCAGACACGCTTATTTCAGGCGGTGGAAATGTTACATTGCCTTGTCTGGTGACCGTCATGTTGCGTATAATGACATCCTCAAAATCAATGTCAATGTTTCCGTCTTTTTCTTTACATAACAATTTTGTTAGGTTAACCAAGTTTGTTGCGTACATATCTGATGCTTGTGCTGGCATCCGACCCGGTAGATCAGTGTAACCAATAATTTTTACACCAGATTCTGTCACAACTAATTCATTTGGAACGGTGTACTCGCAATTACCCCCTGTTGAGGCAGCTAAGTCGACGATTACCGAACCTGGCTTCATGCTATCAACCATGTCTTTCGTTATAAGCTTCGGTGCTGGTTTCCCCTGAATTAATGCGGTTGTGATGATAATATCAACTTCTTTTGCTTGTGCTGCAAACAATTCCATCTCTGCTTTAACAAAAGCTTCAGACATTTCCTTTGCATAGCCGGATGCAGTAGATCCATCTTCATCGAAATCTAGCTTTAAAAACTGTCCACCCATGGATTCAATTTGTTCAGCAACTTCAGCACGTGTATCAAATGCTCGAACGATCGCTCCAAGCGATTTACCAGCACCAATGGCAGCGAGACCTGCTACCCCGGCACCAATAACTAAGATTTTTGCAGGCGGCACTTTACCTGCTGCCGTTATCTGTCCATTTAGAAAGCGACCAAAGGCATGTGTTGCCTCCATAACCGCACGATATCCTCCAATGTTTGCCATAGATGATAACACATCAACAGCTTGTGCCCGAGAAATTCTCGGCACCATATCCATGGCTAACACATTGATTTTTTTCTCAGTGAGACTTTTTATTATTTCTGGGTTTTGGCGTGGATAAATAAAGCTAACTATCGTTGCGCCTTCTTTCATTTTGGCGATCTCTTCCTCGTTTGGCGAATTTAATTTGTAAATGATGTCCGATTGCCAAACGTCTGCATCAGTTGTGACGATCGCTCCTGCTGTCTTGTATTGTTCATCTGTGAAACTTGCCTGCTCACCGGCTCCTTGTTCCACCGAGACATCAAAGCCGAACTTTTTAAGTTGTTCGACAGTTTTAGGAATTGCTGCAACGCGGGTTTCACCGGCGTAGCTTTCCTTTGGTATGCCTATTTTCATCGTAGTGCTCCTTCCTGCTTTATTTAATTATGTGAAGTATTTCACAAGTTTATGTATTGATATTCTCTTGATGTCTGTTTGTTTGGAACTGAATTTCCTTTTCATTATTTAGTTATAAATATGTTTATAAAATCAGTATATGCAATCTTAGTGTATTTTCATATGGACAATTTATGTCTATATGTAAAATATGGGTGAAATTCATAATTTTCACTCGCTATACTGGTGTATAAAGTACTTCATTCAATTTGCCTCTTGATTTCTTCGTTCATCCTATCAAGTTCATAATAAGTGTTTTTTCCACCTCTAACACAATGGAAGTTATTCATTAGCAATCTACTTATGGAACGATCAGAGATTGTTTGATTACACCAATCATAAATACTGCTTTTTGTTAATTTTTTCTGAGAGAAGAGGTTCTGAAATTCTTGTATCGTTCTTAACACACCTTTGTCTAATCCTTCCACGTGGTTACATGTAGGACATTTTAAAATAGCTCTATTAATTTTATTTATCTGTTGCCCACAAACTCGACACAACACACCCTTTTTTAAATCTTCATATTTATATGAAGGAACATTGGAAAAAGGGGATGGATGGATATGCATGTCCAACAATTTTTGGGCTAGTTTCATGTGTCTATGATTTGGATGTTGTGGTTGTTTTTTTAATTTTTCGAAAAAGTGATTTAATTGGGGATGATAAATGATTGGGAGATCAGGTTTAGCTTGATAAAGAAAAAATTCAGGGTTGATAAATATTAAATATGATTCGATATGGAGGTTACTATTACATGTTTGGAGTAGTTGCCTAAGTAGTGTTTCACTTCGTCTTACCTGAATCATGGGATTTTTCACTTCGGTCCCAGACCTTGTGAACCATCGATCACCTTCAACGAAATAGTCACCTTCGTGATTCTTGACTTCAAACATATATACTTTAGGATGTCTGATCATTAAGGAGTCAATTTGGAACTTAGTATTATTATGTTCGAGCAACAAGTCATTAAGAATTAATCCACCGGTTGGACGAGTCTCTAACCATTCATCAAATTTACATTCTCCTTGGTAGCCCCTTTCTAAACTTAAGTAGTATTGCTCCTCTTTTTCCGATAAATCCATGCGCTGACTGAGATATCTAAAAGTTAATAGTTCATCTGATTCACTTCTTGTTTTCAATAACATATATCCCATCCTTTCTTATTTAATAATACTATAATCGAAATCGACAATATTTTACAACTAATAAACGAAAAGAACGCAATCCATTTTTCTTTGGATGCGTTCTTTTCGTTTATATTCCACCAAAAAATTTCTTGAACTTCTCTAATTCCTCTTTACTATAATTCTTTGTTTTATCAAAGTATGGATTGTCTTCTGTCGGATCTTTAGGATCTAATTTTGAGTTCATTGAAAAACTCGGTTTTTGATTTCCTTCTGCAATAACACGATCGTCTAAGTCTTCAAATTTAGGCATATTATCATTATATTCATTAGCCATGCCACACACCTCCTCATAGTTGTTATGTTTTGCAGATATATCCATATTTACTCATTAAATCTTGACGCACTTTTTTGAGGGAAGGATTTTATTACTACGTCTATGTATTTATGGCATAACGTTGCTGATTATTTGGGTGTGCTAGAACTTGTAGCATGACTTTCCATTTAATCTTACGCGTTAGTTTATAGTTCTTGATCTGACGAGTTCGAATGCTGAGCTTTCGTACGTGTTAACTCATGGTCTGCTCCCTGTCACGTTCGAATCACGCGCTTGCTTACGCGTTAGCTCGGAGGACTGCCTCTGAAGCGTTCGAATCACACGCTTGCTTACGCGTTAGCTCGGGGGACTGCCTCTGAAGCGTTCGAATCACACGCTTGCTTACGCGTTAGCCCGGGGACCTGCCTCTGACGCGGTCGAATCACACGCTTGCTCACGCGTTAGCTCGGGGACCTGCCTCTGACGCGCTCGAATCACACGCTTGCTCACGCGTTAGCTCGGGGGACTGCCTCTGAAGCGTTCGAATCACACACTTGCTTACGCGTCAGCTCGGGGGACTGCCTCTGACGCGCTCGAATCACACACTTGCTTACGCGTCAGCTCGGGGGACTGCCTCTGAAGCGTTCGAATCACACGCTTGCTTACGCGTTAGCCTAAATAAAACAAAAAAACAGTGAAATCATATAAGACTCCACTGTTTCAAACTATCCTTCTTGCTTTTTCTTTTCTAAATCAATTTTTAAATCATTATGTGTACTTTTCTCCCAAAGTGGAACACCAACATGATAGGCAGCACGCGCCATAATAAAGCCACTAGCTGGAGATGTTAAGAATACAAATCCAATCGTTAACAATACTTTTCCGCTAACAATATCATCCACATATAAGAAAAATAAAAATACACCTATCATAACGCCTATAACACCTAATGTTGCTCCCTTTGTTGCAGCATTTATTCGAGTGAATGTATCTGGGAGGCGATTGATCGCGAACGCACCTAAAAGCATAAAGAAACCACCAAGCAGAATAAATATACTAATTATTATCTCGATCAACGACAATCCCCCTCTCAATGAACTTAGATAAGGCAATCGAACCGATAAATGCGATGATACCTAGTACTAGTAATACATCTACATATACTAACGTATCTTGTATAATCATGATTAGCCCAATGATCCCGATCATATTGATCCCAAGTAAGTCGATAGCGAGGATGCGGTCAGACATTGTCGGTCCCTTTACAACTCGAATAAAGCATAATAGAACTGCTATGGATAACATCACTAATACAATCCACAAGGTTGTCTCAAGCATTAATGAGTCACCTCCATAATCACTTTTTCAAAATTGGTCTTGATCTCATTTATAATCTTGTCTTTATCATCTATGTCTAGTGTATGGATGTAGATTGTCCGTTCATCATCGGAGAAAGCCATCACTAATGTACCAGGCGTTAACGTAATTAAACTAGATAAGAGTGTTACTTCTAATCCTGACTTTAACTCTGTTGGGTAGGCAATCACTCCAGGGTTCATCTTAAGTTTAGGACGCAAAATTAGCATTGCCACTTGTATATTTGATAGGATCATTTCTTTCATAAAAATTAATAATAACTTAATAGCCGCAATGACTCTGGACATATAAAAGTCAAACTGTAAAAACCTTCTAAATATATATAGCAAGATGACACCAACAATGTAACCAATGACAAAGTGGGAAAACGAATAATGATTGGTCAATAGCATCCAGATAATTGCTAAGCCAATATTTAATAGAATCTGCAAAGCCATAGCTACTACTCCTTCTATTTCGAAAAACCTATCTAAACCACAGGTTTTTCTTGTACTTGAAAATTTAATTTCTTACCAAGATACTATTTTCCGCTTAGGACCGCATCAATATAAATCGATGGATCTAATATTTGATCCGCAATAGCTAAGGCATATTGGAAGGCTGGTTCTGAACCTAGACCTAAAACGATCGATAATGCAACTAATGGGATAATCGGTCTAAGCAATCCAATCGATTGTTTATTTGTAATTTTTGGCTCTGTATCATTTTTCTCTCCCCAAAAGGCCTTCATGAATATACGCATCATAGAGAGTAGATTTAACAAGCTAACAAGTAGGACTACTGCAACAAGGATATATGCTAAGGTAGTTCCAACTTCAATACCACCTAAAACTAAACCGAATTTACCGAAGAATCCACTTAGAGGTGGAATTCCCACAAACGACATGGCAGTTATGAAGAATAGCCAACCTAGCCATGGATGTGTTTTTAGTAGACCACTCATCTTTTTCAAGTCGGATGTTCCAGCTACTTTTTCCGTAGCGCCAGCTGTAAAGAAGAGTGCTGCTTTAATAATAATGTCATGCACGATATAGTACACCGATGCAGCTATCGCAAGTGGAGAGTATAATCCAATTCCCAGCGCCATGAATCCTACCTGACTTATAATTTGGAAGTTTAATATCCGGTTTATATTAAACTGAGACAAAGCACCTAACACACCAAAGATCATTGTTAATCCTGCTAAGATAAGAATGATTGTATGTGTGAATTCGCGATCGTGAATAAAAATCAATGTAAATGAACGGAAAATAGAATAAATACCTACTTTTGTAAGTAATGCAGCAAATAGTGCTGTGACAACTGCTGGTGGCCCCGCATAAGCATTAGGCAACCAGAAGTATAACGGAAAGAATGCACCTTTCATCGCAAAAACAATAAGGAAGATAATTGCGATTACGTTAAGCATCCCATCTTGCCCAATTACTCCAACTTTTTCAGCCAAGTCTGCCATATTAAGCGTACCTGTTACTGCATAAATATAGGCAACCCCGACAAGAAAGAAGATGGATGCAACCATATTAATTACCATGTACTTAAACGATTCGCGCAGTTGAAACTTGGTTCCACCATGTACGATTAATACATAGGAAGAAATCAACATTACCTCAAAGAATACGAATAAGTTGAATAGATCTCCTGTTAGAAAAGCTCCATTTACCCCCGTTAACAAGAAGAAAAAGAATGAGTAAAAATAGCTTTTTTCTCGTTCCTCACCGATCGATTGGAACGCAAACAGTAAGCTAAATAAACCGACGATACCCGCTAGCGCAACTAATAGTGTGGCAAGCATGTCACCAACTAACACAATACCAAATGGCGCTTGCCAATTACCTAATTCTAGCGTTAATACTTGGCTATTGCTTTCATATGCTGCAAATGCTAAATAAACAGATGCAATTAGGAGCGCAAGGCTACCAATGACGGAAATTGCTCGTTGAACGCGTATGTTTTTTACAAAAAATATTAATATAACACCAATGAACATTGGGATTACGACAGGTAATAGTAATAAATTATTCATCCGAACTTCCCCTTAATTGATCTAAATCATCTGTTTTGTGCACCTTGTACGTACGATAGGCCATAACAAGTAAAAACGCAGTGACACCAAAACTAATAACAATTGCAGTTAGAATTAATGCTTGTGGCAAGGGATCCGTATAGGTTTCACTAGCACCCAATATGGGTGCATCACCTGTTCCCAATCCACCCATTGTCAAAATCAATGTATGTGCACCGTGAGAGAATAGAACAAGTCCTAAAACAACTCGTAATAGACTTTTTGTTAGTACCAAGTACGTGGCCACTGTGAATATTAAACCGACTAGTAATACCATTAATATTTCCATATTAGTCATCATCCTCCGCAATCGTTAGAATAACAAGTATGGTGACCCCGATGACCACTAAGAAGACGCCAGCGTCAAATAGCAAGGCCGTTGCCAACCCGGCTTTTCCTAACAACGGGAAATGGAAATACTCATAAAACTGCGTTAGGAAAGGATAACCGAATATAACACTAATTACGCCTGTTGCCATTGCGATTAATAATCCTGTTGCTATTAAGTAGGGAAAGTTAATTCGAATGACTTTGTTTATTTTTTTCGTACCGAAACTTAGATATAGCAAGACTAAAGCTGATGCAGCCATTAAGCCACCAATAAAGCCTCCACCAGGATTATTGTGACCTGCAAATAAGAAATACACGGAAAACAGTAAGATAATGAAAACAGCAATTCGCGAAATCGTTTGAAGTGATAAGCTATTTTTCATCATATGCTGTCCCTCCCCTTCACACGGAACTTAATTAGTGAATAGAGACCCAGGGATGCGATGCCTAAAACCAGAATTTCTAAAAATGTATCAAATCCACGGAAGTCTACTAGAATAACGTTCACAACGTTATCCCCGCCAGCTAATTTATAAGAATTTTCCAAGTGATATTCTGAGATAGCTTCAAACGGTCTATGACCCCTGGCTACAAGTGTACTTAGCGCAGTAATGGTCACTGTAGCACCTACACCAATTGCAATGATTAAGTTCGTTAATTTAAATTTCGGTTTACTTCTTTCTTTGCGCAGTTCAGGCAAGTGGTAAAAACATAGTAAGAACAAAGTTGTTGTTACCGTTTCTACTAACAATTGTGTCAAAGCTAAATCTGGTGCTCTAAAGATGACAAAGAACAACGCCACAAGGTAACCGACAATTCCCACAGCAATAATTGCAGCTACTCGATATTGAATAAATGGAACCGTAATAGTCGCTGCAGCAAAGACGAAAGCGATGATCCAGAAGTAGAAAGGAATTCCTTCCATGTTGCCTGTATCAATCGAAAATACGTCGTATCGAATGACACTGTAAAGCACGATCGCAATGACAAAGATGAACATGAACGCAAGATAGTCTCGCAGTAATCCTGTCATTTGCATGCTTGTTACTTTTTTCGCAAATCGAATGACTCCATCTAAGAGATAATCGTAGATGTAATTAATTGGGTCTTTTTTGTGCAAACGTAAGAACTCGTATATTTTTTGCCACTTGGTGAGAGTTAGATACATGATGACACCGAGTGCAATAACACCAATGGTCATCCACAATTCTGGTGCATCCCAACCATGCCAAGGGTATATGTGTATGCCAAAGTGTTCTCCCGCCGCTAATGCCGCTGGGTGAATTGCATGCACCGCAGGATCAATGATTGTATGTTCTAACAGTCCTGGGAAGAAACCAAATACAACTACTAGTGCTGCCAAGATAATTGGTGGAACTAACATGCCAATTGGAGCTTCATGTGGCTTTTTATCCAATTTCTCTGGCTGATATTTTCCAGTAAACGTCTTAAAGACAATAATCATCGAGTAGATAAACGTAAATACACTGGCAATCCACCCAATTACAGGGAAAAGAAAAGCCAACGATTGCATGTTAAATTGCGTAATATCTAAGGAATGTAACAAACCAGTAAAGAACATTTCCTTACTTAGGAAACCGTTAAACGGATAGATCCCCGCCATTGAAAACGCACCGATGATCGATAACGTAAATGTAATTGGCATTAACGTTATTAACCCACCTAATTTGCGGATGTCACGTGTGCCAGTTTCATGGTCAATGATCCCGACGACCATAAATAGGCTTCCTTTAAATGTGGAATGGTTTATCAAATGAAAAATTGCTGCATACGTAGCAATCACATAATAATCTTCGTAACCATAGTAGGCAGATGCAGAGCCTAAACCAAGTAAACTCATAATCATACCAAGCTGACTGATTGTGGAATATGCCAAAATCGATTTAAGATCTGTCTGTCTAACCGCATTAAATGATCCCCATAGTAGGGTGAAGATACCTAAACCAGCAACTAACCAGAACCATTCTGCTGCCCCTGCAAATACTGGGCTCATACGCGCTACAAGATAGATACCTGCTTTAACCATTGTTGCAGAGTGCAAGTAAGCACTAACAGGGGTTGGTGCTTCCATCGCATCTGGTAACCAAATGTGAAACGGAAATTGTGCAGATTTTGTAAATGCACCTAATAAGATTAACAGCATTGCTGGAATAAATAGGCTGCTTGCCGCAACTACATCGGCATTCGCAATGATTTCTTGGATGTTAAATGTTCCTGTAATCACATACAAGAATGAGAAACCGGCGAGCATAGCAAATCCACCCATTACCGTTACCAGCATAGATTTCAATGCACCATCTCTTGACTTTTTACGATGGTACCAATAACCAATTAACAATGCAGAAGCTAAACTTGTTAGTTCCCAGAACACATACAACACCATTAAGTTTCCTGACAGAACGACACCAAGCATCGCTCCCATAAACATCAGTAAATACACATAAAAGTTATGCAGCGCTTCGCCTTTTTTACCTAAATAATAAATAGAATAGAGCACCACGAGTGCACCGATTCCAGTGATCAATAGTGCAAATAATAAGCCTAAGCCATCTATATACACATTAAAATTGATGCCTAAGGATGGCACCCACTCGAATTGTTTCGTTATCACTTCACCTTTTGAAATGGTAGGTAACATCCGGATTAGGTAGATAAACAGTAAGGTAGGCAGAACCAACACGAACCAACCTGTATGAATTCGCGGTAAATATTTATAGAACAAGGGAATAAAGATAGCAAAAATAAATGGGGCTAGAATAGCGATATGTAATATAGACAACAGCCCATACCTCCTTATCAATATAAAACATCAGTTTCTTTATACTTTTACAAGCATGCCAAGATTATACTTGCTTAACACTTCCACACATTATGTAGTTTGTTACTTTTTTAACAATTTGAATTATACATGATTTTTTTATTATTCGCACCTAATCAAACCCTATACGATTAGCGATTCGACTGGTTATATTAAATAAGAAGAAATTCAGTAAAAACCCCTTAAAAAATTTTTTCGTTTACTACTTTTATATAGTAAACACTTACTACCGCTAGCTCATGATGGGTAATGATTGCTATTAATTTTATATTCCCCAAATTTAGTGTAACTACTCCAACTACTTGGACTTAAATCCCATCTAAATGACTAATATCAACGCTCTTCATTGACTTACACCTTTAAATGGCTTAAGCTAAGCTTTGATTACGTTTTTTTGGAGGAATAAAACCTATGTTACAAGCTACGAATGTAAGTTTACGCTATGGTGATAAAAAGTTGTTTGAAGACGTCAATATAAAGTTTACTCCCGGGAATTGTTACGGATTAATTGGTGCAAACGGAGCGGGAAAGTCTACCTTCTTAAAGATCTTGTCTGGTGAAGTAGAAGCTCAATCTGGTAACGTTTCACTTGGAAAAGATGAGCGTTTAGCTGTTCTAAAGCAGGACCACTATGAGTACGAAGAATATGAAGTGCTTAAAACAGTGATTATGGGACATGAACGCCTTTATGAAATCATGCAAGAAAAAGATGCCATCTACATGAAAGGCGACTTTTCTGAAGAAGATGGCATGCGTGCTGCTGAACTTGAAGGTGAATTCGCAGAACTTAATGGTTGGGAAGCAGAATCTGACGCAGCTGTTTTATTAAAAGGTCTAGGGATCGGTGAAGATCTTCATGAGAAGAAAATGGCTGATTTAACTGGTGGCGAAAAAGTAAAAGTGCTTTTAGCTCAAGCATTATTCGGTAACCCAGATATCTTATTACTGGATGAGCCGACAAACCACCTTGATATTCAAGCTATTCAGTGGTTAGAAGAGTTCTTAATTAATTTTGATAATACAGTAATTGTCGTTTCCCACGACAGACACTTCCTAAACAAAGTTTGTACGCATATCGCTGACGTAGACTTTGGTAAGATTGAGCTATATGTTGGTAACTACGATTTCTGGTATGAATCAAGTCAATTAGCTTTAAGAATGGCACAAGAGCAAAACAAGAAAAAAGAAGAGAAAATTAAAGAACTACAGAATTTCGTTGCGCGTTTTAGCGCGAATGCATCGAAATCAAAACAAGCAACTTCTCGTAAAAAGATGCTTGATAATATCACACTGGATGATATTAAACCGTCATCGCGTAAATATCCATATGTAGCTTTTACTCCTGGTCGTGAAATTGGAAATGACTTGTTACGTGTCGATGGTATTTCAAAAACAATTGATGGCGAAAAAGTTTTGGACAACGTAAGTTTCACTCTAAATAAAGATGATAAAGTTGCATTTGTCGGAAGAGATGAGATTGCAAAAACAACTTTATTCCGTATCTTAATGGGTGAAATCGAAGCGGATGAAGGTACGTTCTCTTGGGGTGTAACGACATCACAGTCTTATTTCCCTAAAGAAAACTCAAAGTACTTTGAGAATGGTGAACTGACACTAGTGGACTGGTTACGTCAATATTCACCTGAAGACCAAACAGAAACATTCCTTCGTGGCTTCTTGGGTAGAATGCTATTCTCTGGAGAGCAAGCGTTGAAAAAAGCGAACGTTTTATCTGGTGGAGAAAAAGTCCGTTGTATGCTATCTAAAATGATGCTAAGCAACTCGAACGTATTATTGTTAGATGAACCAACGAACCACTTAGATCTAGAATCAATCACTTCTTTAAACAACGGTTTAATTAAGTTTAAAGGTTCAATCTTGTTCACATCACATGACCAACAGTTTGTTAACAGTATTGCAAACCGTTTAATTGAGATGACACCACAAGGTATCGTTGATAAAGAAATGAGTTACGACGAATACGTAGCTGATAAAAAGCTCCAAAAAGAAATTGCAGCTATGTATGCTTAATATGAAATGTCTCGCTTCAATAGCGAGGCATTTTTTGTTTGGCGTCCTAAATTTTGACGTGTACAGCATTGATAATCGAGAAGCTAAGTCTATGAAAGTAGTGATGTTGATGAAGCGTATCAACGAATTGGGGTTTTTTACAGATTTCTACTCTGTCAGATACCCATACGTTTCATTTTGGTGTAGAAGATGATGGCACGCTAAAGGTGGTTACCCAAACTGAACTGGAGATTAGTAGGTATTAATTGAGAGATGAGCGTGCGTTTACGCTTGTCACACTATCGCAAACAGCCTTATTCATCCCCATCTCCTATGATGTTGTCACCAGGACCATCGATCACATCATCATGTGCTTTCACACTACCTTTTGGATCAACATTCCCTTGCATAAAACCCTTTAGTGATATGACTTGTAATGCTTGGACTCTATTAATCTTTAATAAAATGGCAAGAACGACCAAAAACAAGAAAATAATAATTCCCAACATGTCCTACACCTCCTTTGTTATAGATTATGCGCATGGGTTTTATATATAACCAGATGTTTGGATAAGCATGATTGCTTTTCGCAATTGTATGACGAGAGGACCTTAACTATAGTAACCGCGTATAGTTCATTTGAATAAGGCGGGTAGAAGGTTGTTATTATAGCGTTGAAGAGAATGAACATTTTATAAGAAATTAGAAAGACCGTTCAGAACTTAAAGCTTCTGAACGGTCTTTACTAGATTATGTTTGCGAAGTTATTTGTTGTTTCGAGCGAGATGTATAGAGTCTATAAAGAACCAATGCCAATAAGGATAGTATAATGCCTGATAGATATGGTAGAACGATCGCAACCGAGTACAACAACCCTCCAAGTACTGGACCAATTATTCTCCCTAGTGAATCAAATGAAGATAAGTACCCTGTCGTCGTGCCGTATCCTGCTTTTGATTTTTTTGTTAACAAAGAAGATACACTTGGTCGAATAACACCATTTCCGACTCCGAATATTGCGAGGAAAATAGCTGCCATTGTAAAGTTTTCAATAAAGAGAATCAATCCAAATCCAAGCGCTGAAATGAGAATGCCTGCTTGAATAATCGTTGTTTCTCCATACTTCTTTGTCAATCTCCCCATGGAGCCCTGCACAGCTGCACTAGCTAGTCCCATAATCATAAATATGTAGCCTAATGTCACGGAGTCTATGCCTGCTCTTTTTGCTGCAAAATAAGCAAAAGTCGCTTCTAGTCCAGACAATGATAAAGAAATAAATAATTGCAAAAAATAGAGTGTTGCTAATGGATCACGAACAATTCTTTCCCATGAAAGTTTCTCTCTCACAACCGCTTTTCGATCCGAATGATGTAACGATTCTTTCAGAACAAGGAACACAAGAATTAATGTGAGTAGCGATACGAAACCTGCGATATAAAAAGGGGTATGTAGATTAATGTTTGTAAAAACTCCCCCAATTGCCGGTCCAAAAATGAAACCTAGTCCCGTAGCCGCTCCTATAATCCCCATACCCTTTGCACGATCTTCTTCTGATGTTATATCTGCAACGTAGGCCATTACTGTTGGCATGTTCGCGGCTGATAATATGCCACCAATGATTCTAGCAACAAACAACATCCATAAATGTGTGGACAGCGCTAAGATAAAGAATGATAGAGAGAGTCCAAAAATACCAATCATGATCACTGGTTTACGACCAATTCGATCCGACAGGCGCCCCCACATAGGAGCAAAAATAAACTGCATTAACGAATAGATAGCCATTAGTATTCCTAATTCCGTAGGGGAAGCCCCTAATTCCTCTGCATAGAATGGCATGACCGGAATAATGATGCCAAAGCCAACCATGACTAGGAAC
This sequence comes from Aquibacillus koreensis, assembly GCF_025154055.1. Taxonomy (GTDB): domain Bacteria; phylum Bacillota; class Bacilli; order Bacillales; family Amphibacillaceae; genus Aquibacillus_C; species Aquibacillus_C koreensis. The sequence goes on along the minus strand of NZ_JAOALK010000063.1, from coordinate 72,172 downwards.
ATAATTAAAAATAATATAGGTAGTACTTTATTTAATTTCAAGCTGTTCACCCTTTGTATGTACAATTGGAACAAGTATTGTAACGATTAATGATATCACGTCAAGGCTTAGTTGAACAAGCAGAGCTCCCTAATCCAATTATCGATGAGTGTTGCGGGCATTTTGACAGTTCATTCTTGAATTTTATATCCTACCTGTCAAATACCTAATTCTTTTAACAACTAAGTACACTTTCAGATTTTGATACACCAACCTTGAAATGCACAATCCCTAAGCCACCATTTTGAAAAGATCAGAAAAGAGAGACACGAATCCCATCGAATTCGCACCTCTCCTTTTACAACCTTTATAAACTTGCTTTTTCAGATAGTTTTGCAGACTGGATCAATTCACGAAGCGTATCCTTTTCCCCTTTATGAAGTAAGTCAACAATACGACTACCTACAACTACACCATCACAGCTCTTTGTTAACTCTTCCACATGTTCCGCTGTTGATACTCCAAACCCAGCCAACACCGGCACACTCGCTAATTCTTTTAAATCTTGTAAATGCCCCGCAAGGTTTTCCTTAAAAGAAGTTCTTGCACCAGTTGTACCTGTAACGGTTACCGCATATAAAAATCCTTCTGTTCGTTTTGCAATTTCTACTAAACGTTCTTTTGGACTTGTTAGAGCAGCCAATCGAATTAACGCAATGTTAAACGCTGTTAGTTCATTTGCGATAATAGGCTCCTCTTCCATTGGCATGTCAGGAATAATCAATCCATCCACGCCCGCTTCATCACAAGCTTTTGCAAATTCCTTTACACCGAAAGCATAAATTGGATTAATGTATGTCATTAGTACAATTGGAATGGTACGAGTCTGACTAGATTCTTTTAATTTTTCCAAAACAGACCGTAAGCTCACACCTTCAGCAAGCGCGCGTAATCCTGCTTCTTGAATCGTTGGTCCATCCGCTACCGGGTCAGAAAATGGAATCCCAAGTTCTACTACCGTTGCTCCACTTTCCTCCAAAAAGGCTAAGTCCTCATCTAAGCGATCCAAGCCACCGTCTCCAGCCATGATATAAGGAACAAACGCCTTATCTCCTCTTGCTAGCACAGTTTCAAATGCTTGATCCATCTTTTGTTTACCCATTTACTTCACCTCCAAGCGCATCTCTTACAGTTTCCACGTCTTTGTCTCCACGCCCAGATAAACAAATGACCATAATTTCATCTTCCTTCATTTGTTTAGCTAGCTTCGTCGCATAAGCAATCGCATGTGCACTCTCCAACGCGGGAATAATACCTTCCGTCTTCGATAGCGCTTGCAGCCCTTCTAATGCCTCTTCATCCGTAATAGAATCATAAATCACCCGATCGATTTCTTTAAAGTGACTATGCTCTGGTCCAACACCTGGGTAATCTAAGCCCGCAGAAATAGAGTGCGCCTCTTGAATTTGTCCGTTTTCATCCTGCAGGAGATACGTCATCGTACCGTGCAAAATTCCTTTTGTACCATGGTTCAACGTTACCGCATGTTTCCCTGTTTCAACACCTGCACCACCAGCTTCGACGCCATAGAGTTTTACCTCTTTATCGTCCACAAACGGATAGAACATTCCCATCGAGTTACTTCCACCACCGATACAAGCAACAACCGCTTCCGGCAACTTACCCTCTTGCTCTAGGATCTGTTTTTTTGTTTCTGAACCGATACACGCTTGGAAATCCCGAACAATCTGTGGAAATGGATGTGGCCCTACAACAGAACCGATTATATAATGCGTATCTTCTACATTGCTTACCCAGTAGCGTAATGCTTCGTTTACCGCATCCTTTAACGTTCCACTACCTTGGTCTACACTCTCCACACGAGCACCTAAGAGCTCCATACGGAACACATTCAATTTTTGTCTACGAATGTCTTCTTTCCCCATGAAAATCACACACTCTAAGCCCAGAAGTGCACAAACTGTTGCTGTTGCAACTCCGTGTTGTCCTGCACCAGTTTCCGCCACTACTTTTTTCTTGCCCATCCTTAGCGTCAGAAGTGCTTGCCCAATGGCATTATTAATTTTGTGTGCACCAGTATGGTTTAAATCTTCTCTTTTTAAATAGATTTTAGGACCACCTAGTTTTTTCGAGAAACGCTCTGCATAATATAGTGGTGTTTCTCTTCCAACGTATTGCTTTAAATAGTAATCTAACTCTTCGTTAAATGCTGGGTCTTCGATTGCTTCTTTATATGCTTGTTCCAATTCTAAAACAGCTGGCATTAACGTTTCCGGTACGAACCTTCCACCAAAGGAACCGAAATGCCCCTGTTTATTCGGTTGCTGATAAGTTTCCATCTGTATCACCTTTCTTTGCCTCTTTGATAAAGGCGTCGATTTTATTGAGATCTTTTGCTCCATCTGTTTCTACACCGCTAGATACATCAATACCTTCTGGTTGTACTTCTTTTATTGCATCCTGTACATTTTCTGCGTGCAAACCACCCGCTAGGATTACTTTCCCATCAAGGTTTAAGTCTTTTGTTAGTTTCCAATCAAATGTTTCTCCATTGCCTCCTCGGTATTTACCTGCAGGACTATCTAATAAATAATAATTACAATTATAATTGGAAATTTCCTCTAAATCAGATTTAGACCGCACCTGAAATGCCTTTATAATTGGAAAACCAACTCGATCACAGAATTCTGGTGATTCGTCCCCGTGTAACTGTACATAGTCTAGACCAACCGTTTCCGCAATATCCTTGATGACTTCTACGTCTTCGTTCACAAAGACGCCAACCTTTTTAACGTTACTAGGGATACTTTCGGCAATTGCTTTCGCACGATCCTTATCTATTCTTCGTTTACTTTTCGCAAAAACAAATCCAATAAAGTCGGCGCCTGATTCTATCGCTTGGTCTGCTGCTTGTTGTGTCGTAATACCACATATTTTCACTTTCATGCTTACCGCTCCTCTATAACGATACCCTTAACTCTCCAAAGGTTTGCTCAAGATTCTTAGATCGCATCATCGTCTCCCCAACTAAAATCCCTCGAATACCAGACTTCTTGATTCGTTCGACATCATCCGTTGTTTGGAATCCACTTTCACTGATTACTAGTGTTTTATCCGTATCAACCAGCTTAGCTAGTCGTTCCGTGATAGCTAAATCTACTTCAAATGTTTTTAAGTTACGGTTGTTAATCCCAATGATATTTGCCCCAATATCCTTTGCAACCTGCATTTCTTCTTCATCATGGACTTCAAATAAAACATCAAGACCACGCTCTGTCGCATACGTATATAATGCTTGGAGTCTTTCTTTTGGCAAGGCCGCTGCGATAAGAAGAATTACACTTGCTCCATAGTCTTTTGCACGATCGATTTGAATCTCATCAATGATGAAGTCTTTATTTAATAACGGGACTTGGACTGCCGCGTGTACCGCTTGTAAGTCTGCCATTGTTCCTTTAAAAAATGGCTCATCTGTTAGTACGGAGATTAGTCCGGCACCATAGCTCTCATATTGCTTTGCTTGCTCTGGAGGATTTACATCCGCATTAATGATCCCCTTGGAAGGTGAAGCGCGTTTTATTTCGGCAATGATGTTCATACGATCCGATTGCATGAACACATCATATAGTGATGGCCGTTTCACCTGTTCCCCATCTCTACTCGGCTGGTAGCTTTCTTTTAAGACTGCTACTTCTTTCTCTTTTTCTATTAAAATTTTATCTAGTATTGTTGTCATCCTTACACCTCTTGTTTCGTTCGGCTACTAAAGTCAATTAAATATTCAAGCTTCGATAATGCCGCTCCAGAATCGATACTCTCTTTTGCCAATTTCACACCATCTTGGACTGTTTCTGCTTTTCCGTTTGCAAAAATCCCAAGACCAGCATTCATGAGCACGGTATCACGATAAGCTCCTTTTTCACCGTTTAATACACCATATAATATCTCTGCATTTTGTTTCGAATCGCCACCGATGATCGCTTCATTACTATAGACTGGCAAACCAACTTCCTCAGGACTTAAGGTGAACTGCATGATCTCGCCTCGCTCTAATAATACGAGGTGATTTTCTCCTGCAAGTGATGCCTCATCCATGTGACCTGCACCATTTAAAATTAACGCACGCTTTCGACCTAAACGATGTAACACGTTCGCCATGCGCTCTAACATGTCACGGCGATAGATGCCTAGTAGTTGTGTTGTTAATTCAACTGGATTGGTTAATGGACCAATTAAATTAAAGATTGTTGGAATACGTAAATCTTTTCTCACTTTCATCATCCGTTTTAACGCTGGGTGAACATGTGGAGCAAACAAGAATGCAATGCCATTTTCTTTTAATGCTTCGTGGGTTTGTTCAGGCGTTAATGCTAATGATACACCTAAATGCTCCAGCACGTCTGCACTTCCTGTTTTACTTGAGATACTTCTGTTCCCGTGTTTAGCGACGGTAACACCTGCTCCAGCAATAACAAATGCAGATGTTGTACTAACGTTAAAGCTTTGCGATCCGTCTCCTCCAGTTCCACAATTGTCCATCACCCCAGGGATTGAACTTGGCAATGTCATTGATTTTTCTCGAATGACGTTTACTAAACCTGCAATCTCATCAGCCGTTTCTCCCTTTACCTTCAACCCAGTTAAGAATGCACCAATTTCTGTATCCGATGTGCCTTCCTCAAACATTTGACGAGCTGCAACTTCCATCTCTTCCATTCCCAATGACTCATTATTGGTAATCTTATCAAGAAATTGTTTCATGTGCCTTCTCCTTTCTAATCGCTGTAAAGAAATTTTTTAAAATTTTCTTTCCTTCTTTCGTACCGATCGATTCTGGGTGGAACTGCAAGCCGTACACTGGTAAATAGGTATGTTTAACTGCCATGATTTCTCTATCATCCATCGTTGTAGCAGTTACGACTAAATCAGATGGGACTTGTTCCTTTTCTATAACTAGGGAGTGATATCGCATGACTTCTAATGGTTGCTGTAAATAATTAAATATTTCATCGTTTTGATGACTTACCATCGACGTCTTTCCATGCTTGATTTGTTTTGCGTGAATAATATTTCCACCATACGCCGCTCCTATTGCTTGATGTCCTAAACAAATTCCCAAAATCGGAAATTCCGTTGATAATTGTTTTACTACTTCGATACAGATCCCTGCATCTTGTGGCGTTCCTGGCCCAGGCGAAAGAATAATTGCCTCTGGTTTCCATTCTCTAATATCATCAATCGTAAGCTTATCGTTACGAATTACCTTCACTTCTTTTCCTAGTTCTGAAATATATTGGTATAAGTTATACGTAAATGAATCATAATTATCGATTAACAAGATCATGTTTATTTACCTCCAATAATGATTTTGCTTTATTTAACGTTTCTTGATACTCAGCTTCTGGATCGGAGTCATATACGACACCAGCGCCCGCTTGCACATACGCTTGATTTCCTTTGATGACCATCGTCCGAATGGCTAGAGCTAAATCTAAGTCCCCATTCATATTGATATAACCAACCGCACCTGCGTACACCCCACGTTTTTTTGTTTCCAAATTATTAATGATTTGCATTGCTCTTATCTTCGGCGCACCTGATACCGTGCCTGCTGGCAAAGTTGAAATCAGTGCATCTAATCCGCTATAATCTTTCGTCAATGTTCCTTGTACTTCCGATACAATGTGCATCACGTGTTGATAACGTTCAATCGTCATATATTTTGGAATAGAAATACTACCTATTTCGCAAACACGACCGAGATCATTACGACTAAGGTCAACAAGCATCTTATGTTCTGCTAACTCTTTTTCATCTGACAGTAACTCTGCCGCTAGTGCTTGGTCTTCTTCGGTCGTTTTTCCTCTTGGTCGCGTTCCAGCAATTGGATTCGTTACGACCTTTGATCCATCAATCTTAATTAAGCTCTCAGGAGAAGCACCTAACACGATATAATCATCAAAATCGATGAAAAACATATATGGCGATGGATTGGCGATTCTAAGTCTACGATAAAAAGTAAATGGATCGGCATCAAAGCTCGCTTTCATTCTTTGTGAAAGTACGACTTGAAAGATGTCTCCATCTGTTATATGTTGTTTTGCTTTGTTTACCATTTCTACAAAAGTTTCTTTCTGAATCGAGGCTTCGAAACTCACATCAAATGCTTGGCTTGGTGATTCTGCTTCCTGCTTTCCAATTTCTTTTTCTAACTGGTGTAAATTGTCTTCTAAATCTTGATCGGACCGAGATCCGTCAAGGTTAACAGTAATGACAGTGACTGTTTGACTTTTATGATCAAATACGACTACATCTTGATACATCATGACGTGCACATCTGGCATATCAATTTCATCTTCTAACGCTTCACCGATATATTCATATTGACGAATCGCATCGTAGCCAATATAACCAATTGCCCCTCCGTAAAATGCAAATGGTAAATCTAACGCCTCGTTTGGAATATGTTCTTTGACTACTTCTAATGGCTTTCTAGCTTCTACTTTCTTTTCACCATTTTTGAGGTTGTGTACGGTTGTTTGCACAGCATCCCCAACGATTTCCTTAAAAGGATTTAGTCCTATGAATGAGTACCGCCCTTTTTCACCATGATTAGCTGAGCTTTCGAGCATGAACTTTCTCTTTCCGTTCAATCGATTGAATACAGAAATTGGGGTCAACATGTCACCATTTAATTGAATGCTTTTATAGTTGAGATTGGATGTTGTCATTTTTCATTTCTCCTTTTTAAGGTTTTCTGTGTATAAAAAAAGCCCCCTACAATCACAGTTTACTGCGATTGTAGGGGACGATAAGTTTTTACCGCGGTGCCACCACTACTTGAAGGGATTTCCTTCCTCTTTCGTCCCGATAACGAGGGATCACCGTTTCTCCATACTACAACGTTCAGGAGAACTCTCGTAAGTCCATTCTGCCTACCTATCATACCGGTTCCCAGCAATCCCGGCTCTCTTTTATGAATTAGTAGCATACTACTCTTACTCAACGATTTTTATAAAATTAGGTAAACAAAAAGGGCTTCCACATCCGAAAAGGACGAGGAAACCCGTGGTACCACCTTAATTAGCTGCATAACAGCTCACTTTATGTATGAATCATTCGAGATCCACACTGTCTCGTGTAACGATGAGACATGTCGCCAAAGCCTACTATCCTGATATAGGAGTTCAGTTTGGAGCTCGGAAGTCCATTCACCCACATGCTACACTGATTCGCACCGCCATCAGCTCTCTTAAGTAATCATTATGAGTTACTACTCTTCGTCTTCGCAAAACCGTTTATTTGATGTTGCTTATTATCATAGTATGCATTGTTTCGTTTGTCAATGCTACGGGTTAAATTTTCTGAAAAATTATATAACTTTAGAATTGGTACAATAACATATGTACTTCTTTATTACGGATTTGATATAAAATGCGAAGTCCTAGCCACTAGCTACGTTTTCAACATTTAAAACTTGAATGCTAGAAGAGTACTGGGAAATGAACGGACATTTTTTCCGCTATTTTAGTAACTTCTTAGTGATTTAGCATTTTTGCGGACATTTTTTCCGTTATTTTACTGAAAACGTAAGATAAGTACTTCAAAGTGTTGAAATAGCGGAAAAAATGTCCGCGAGAAGTACCAAAATGATCATTTTATTGAAAATAACGGAATAAATGTCCGCATACAAATGTCATTGTGTCGCTAGGCTAGTTCCTAAGGTTACGTCGCACGCTATTTAAATAGCGTTACAGCCGTTAATTTGTATTCCCATTTTAAATTCAAGCATATCCATATGACCATATAGTTCTGCATCTAATGATTCATAGCTTAATTCGCACAACTTCCCTCAGCAAATGAGATTTCTTCATCTCATAAGGATAAATCCAATTTCTATGGCGACCGGTTAACCCTCGATTGGTCAAATCGCCTTGATCCGTAAACCAAAATGCTTGCCAGACAAACTTGGTACAATAATTATTTTTTATATTTTGTAACGTAGGGTGAAAGATATACCGCTGTACAATTGAATAATTAGACGCGGCCCATGCTGCAATTTCCATTGCACCTTTCTTTGGTCTATAAACAGTCATCGTCCCGCCATACTTATGCCTTGATACATACCCTTTCCATGAATCGGCAAAAGCCCCTTTTGGATGTGAATGATAAATACGCATGTCAGGTCCTACAATGGCTACGTGGCCAACGAGAAAGGTAGACCACCCCTTTGATGAATAAAGAACATCGCCAGGCGTCATTATTTCCTCTGAATGAGGATACTTCATTTGTTGCCTAACAGCGGTTTGATCCATTCTATCCACACCCTAAATTTCTTTTCGTTTTATTGTTCTTTTAATGCCTCGTTCGATTAATTTTAAATATTGACTGTCTTTTGATGCTACAAAAGTAACTGCAATACCCTCACCACCAGCACGCCCCGTTCTTCCAATCCGGTGGATATAGCTTTCTACATCTTGTGGAATATCGTAGTTAAATACATGGGTGACCCCTTCGACATCCAATCCTCTGGCAGCAACATCCGTTGCAACTAGATATTGGATTTTCATATCTCTAAAACGCTGCATCACTTTTTCCCGCTTTGCTTGCGAAAGGTCGCCATGTAATTCATCTGACAGATAGCCATTGCTTTGTAGCGCTGCATTTAATTTCATTGCTCTTCTTTTTGTACGGCAAAAAATCACAGCCAGAAACGGACGAAACTGATCAAGAACAGCCATCAGCTTATCTTGCTTCTCACGGTCTGTGGTTTCAATTACCATCTGTTTCACTTCATCAAGTGTGACATTATCCCCTTTTACGTGGACCTCTTTTGGTTTATTCATGTAGGTTCTGGCTAGTTTTTTCACTTCATTAGGCATTGTCGCAGAGAACAACATCGTCTGCCTATCATCTGGTAACGCTTGAATAATGGTTTCCACTTCTGGTAAGAAACCCATATGTAGCATTTGATCCGCTTCATCTAACACAAACATCGTTACGGTTGATAGATCAATCGTCTCTCTTCTAAGGTGATCGAGTAATCTACCTGGGGTTGCCACAACAATATGCACCCCTCTTTTTAGCTTGTTTAATTGGCCTTGAATGTCTTGACCACCGTACACTGCTAACGTGCCTACTTCAGAGGATTCGCCGGTTAACTTGTTTAACTCTGACGTGATTTGTAGTGCGAGTTCCCGTGTTGGGGAGATAATTAATGCTTGTATCTCCTTTTTACTTGTGTCCACTCTTTCTAAAATTGGCAATAAAAATGCCAATGTTTTCCCTGTACCTGTTTGCGCTTGGCCAATCAGATCATGCTTTTCTATTAGAATTGGTATTGCTTTTTCTTGTATCGGAGTTGGTTGAATTATACCTTGTTTATTTAACACTTCTATCTGTTGTTCTTTTACCCCAAGGCTTTTAAAATTCGCCATTAGAGTCACCTGCTTTCTGACTAGTATTAGTCTTCGTATTCCCGTTCTTGCCTTATCCTATGAGCGTTACTAGAACTCTGCAATTTCTTCTTCTATCTTCTCACCTAAATGGCGGCCTGGTTGGTCAAGAAGACAGATGATTTTATCGCCCATTTGCAGATCAATCACTGCTTTTGCAGCTCCATTTTCCGTCTGGACATGCACACTATCTGACTCTTGCAACGTTGCTGAAATTTCAACATCGTCCACTTTGCATATTACTCGGAGGAATTTCCGTTTTTCTATTTTCACTCTACCAACAGCAACCTGTCTTATTTCTTCGTCTTTCCTAATTGGTAGCTCTGAACCTGGTTTCACTTCTGATAGATAGGTTGTTTTACTTTCTCCAATGGAAACATATTGATGAATAGCCCCACCATTGATACGAAAAGGTCTTGCGGGGTATGTTTCTGTTGTACGATTTTCCGATAATACCTTAATATACCCATAACCCGTATTCCCTACAAAGATTCCTTCTAACGGATCTAGTTGGTCGATTAAGTCTAAACAAACTCTAGACCCTATCCCTATTGGCTCAATCGCTACGACTTCCGCTCGCTTTATTTCCTGTTCCACAAAGCATTTCCTCCTAAATCTATTTACACCTTACAAATATAGGTAAATATTGCTATAGTCATCTCTAGTGTAATCTTATACAATAAAAGATAGATTGACAAACAGGAGGAATGCATCGTGAGGAAATTACTAATTGTGTTATTTCTTCTATTAATCACTAGCTTTAGTGTAGTTGGTTTCATAAGCGCATCTGATAAAAATGGTGTACAAGTGGAACAACAAATAACTGATCATACTGATTCTCAGATTATTAAATATAAATAACGTACCACGCGGGGAAAATCATTTTATATAAAAGAAAAAAAGTGGAAGTTACGACTCTATGCGTAACTTCCACTTTTTTATTCCAGAATGGTAACTTCTACTGTTCGAACACCCCAGTTAAAGGCAATTTCTTTTGTAGGAACATGAATATCAATCTTGTTTCCTTTAATTGCACCACCGGTATCTCCTGCAATAGCTTCACCATAACCTTCTACGTGCACGCGGGTACCTAGAGGAATTACACTTGGGTCAACCGCGATCACTTTTTTATCGCGATCCTCTAGTAAATTAATACCTGTTGCCGTAATACCAGAACAACCTGTACATTCAGCCGTATATGCAGTTGCGGTCATCGTGTAAGTGGTACTTGATGTTTGTTTAATTGCAGGCTCGTCCGCTTCTGGTTGACTAGCAGTCTCTTGGCTTTGTTCAGGTTGAGCGCTTGCCACTACTACTTCTCGTGGCTCGGTTTGACTAGAATGGATCGATAGCTCTTGTCCAATTAAAATTAGATCGGATTCTAGCTCATTCCATTCCAATATTTCCTCTACTTCTACATCGTATGCAAAAGCAATTTCACTGAGTGTATCGCCTTTTTCAACTTCATATGTTTGTTCTTCTATTTCTCTATCTATTTGCAACACTTGCTTCGGATGTATAACATAAGATCGCAAACCGTTAATATCTATTATTTCTTGCACAGTAGTTTCATACATCTCCGCAATACGCCAAAGGCTATCACCCTTCACTACCTCGTATTCTTCTACTTCTACTTCGACTACTTCTTCCTCTTGATCTAGTTGAGCTATACTATTAGGAATGTCTTCATCAACATGGTACTCTACAGCAGATGTTGGCATAGCAGCTATACCCGCTACTACCAAACCGATAGCGATCGATACAACTGTTTTTTTCATCTGGTTTTCCCTCCTTTAAATTCGACAGCATGTAATAGGCATAAACACGAACCTAGTTAATAGGTTGCTAAGCCTTGTAAACTGTCACATTCGTCATTGTCGGAAAAACATACTAGATTTATACATAAAAATTAATAATATTTGCATTTTAGGATGATTGTAGGATGAATTGGGAGAGAAGGAAGGTCGAGACCACTGAAAAAGTCCGATTTTCTATAATTGAAAAGATGTTTAAAAATAAGCAAGCATCGCTCCAAGGCGACGTTCTAATTAGTTAGGAGAATTTTGACCTCCTAAATACTTTTATTTTTCATGATTTGACCTTTACATTACTATTACAAAATATTTCAAAGATTTTTAGTATTTTAGCTTTAAATCCTCAAAAAAAACGTGAATTTCAGCTAACCTTTCTTGTAATTACCCGCCCCTCTATTCCCTACAGAAAGGAGTAAAAATGATTTTGCTTAATGATTTTTAGCATGTGAAAAAAGACTCCTCTAATGTTTCCGAAAAATATTTCTAATTTTAACAAAAAGATAAAGTTCTATTTACATTTCATTAAAATTGAACTATCACTGTCTTTTTTATAGTAAAAATAGAATAACATATCATAGCACTTACATTTCGAGGTGAACAACATGAATAGGGAACCATTGTTGGACAACGCAAAATTTTTGTTGATTTTCTTGGTTGTATTTGGGCATGTCATACAACCTTTTAAATCCGACCTGAAATCAGTCGAAGTACTATACCATTGGATTTACTTGTTTCATATGCCCGCCTTCATTGTGTTAAGTGGTTTTTTTGCAAAAGGTTTTTTGGATAAAGGATATTTGAAGAAGCTTGCTAAGAAGTTGCTATTACCGTACCTAATCTTTCATATTTTCTACACGTTGTATTATTTACTGATCGGAGTAAGTGGTTGGCAGTTCACCATTCTTATACCACGCTGGTCGTTATGGTTTCTACTAAGCTTATTTTGTTGGCATATCTTGTTGACTGTTTTCAAGAGATTTCCACCTTTCATTGGTACTGTTCTAGCAATTGGAATAGGAGTAATTGTTGGATATATCGATCAAGTCGGTCATACGTTTAGTCTGTCTAGAACCATTGTTTTCTTTCCATTTTTTCTAATAGGTTATTGGATAACACATGATTCCCTAATAAAATTAAGAACAAATAAGATAAGAGCCTTCTCTCTTATGACCATGTCGTTTGTGGCAATAGGGATATTCCTATTACCGACTTTCTCATCTAATTGGCTACTTGCGTCACACTCTTATCATGCGATTGGATATCCTGTGTTAGGAGGAGCCATTCGCCTTGGAATCTATTCTTTATCCTTAGTTATGAGTATATGTTTCTTTTCATGGATTCCTAGTAGACAAAACATGTTTACGCATATTGGTAAAAAAACCATTTATGTTTACTTATTGCATGGTATTTTTATACACTTTTTCAGGCAGAGCAATCTTATAAAAATAGATACGATCTTGGATGTTATAGGATTAGTTATTATTAGCCTAGCTATAGTCATGATACTAAGCAGTAAGTATATACGTACCATTGCACAGCCTCTAATAGAAGCGAAAGCATCCAAACTTAAACAAAGGTTTGAAGAAAAAGCGAACAGAAATGAACCTAATCCGTCCTAATGTTCAAATACCTTTCATGAAAAAATGCACTCCTTGGAGTGCATTTTTTCTATGAACGAATGTCTATCAATAAGGATCCGCTTCATGGCCTTTCTTCGCAGCACCATCGGCTGCTTCATTCGCTGCTAGAGAACCTTGCCCGTATCTTGTTTGACCGGATTCACGGCCAGGAACTTTTCCTAGTTCCATATCCTTCATCTCTTTCATTTCTTTCATTTTCATTTCAATGCCTTCCTTCACACGACGACCATAGTCTTCATCTGCTTGTGTAAAGTGTTCAATCATGGCATCTTGAATTTTTTTGTCGCAAATAGAGAGCGCATCAGATAGGTTCTTTATTAATTCATCACGTTCCCAATCCTCAAAGCTTCGGTACGTGTCACCTGCTTGGCCATAGTTATTCGGTCGATCGATTGGTGCACTCATTGCCGCTGCATTATAGGTTGGTTGGTGAGGTGCTTTTCCTTTTGGATCTGCTTCCTTAAAGCCACCAAGCATTGATGGTTCATAGTTAATATGAGGATTCTCACCAGATTCTTTCGGATCACGCACATCCATTTGTCCCCGTTCTTGATTTGAGCGGACTTTTGTCTTTGGTGCATTGACTGGTAACTTCAGGTAGTTTGCTCCTACGCGATAACGCTGTGTATCAGAGTAAGAGAAGGTACGACCTTGTAACATTTTATCATCGGAAAAATCCATCCCGTCAACAAGAACCCCTGTACCGAAAGCAGCTTGTTCAATCTCCGCATGAAAATCGACTGGGTTGCGGTCAAGCACCATCCGTCCTACTGGCAACCACGGGAACTTATCCTCAGGCCATAATTTTGTATCATCAAGCGGATCAAAATCGAGTTCTTCATGATAATCATCTTCCATGATTTGTACAAAGAGCTCCCACTCTGGGTATTCTCCACGCTCAATCGATTCATATAAGTCTTGCGTTGCATGGTTTACATTTTTAGCCTGAATCATGTCTGCTTCTTCTTGTGTTAGGTTGCGAATGCCTTGCTTCGGTTCCCAGTGATATTTTACTAAAACAGCTTCACCTTTCTCATTTACCCATTTGTACGTATTAACACCAGAACCTTGCATATGACGGTATGTTGCAGGAATTCCCCAAGGTGAGAATAAAAATGTAATCATATGCGTTGCCTCAGGTGTACGAGAAACAAAATCAAACATCCGCTCAGGATTTGGAACGTTTGATGCAGGATCCGCCTTAAATGCATGAATCATATCTGGGAACTTCATCGCATCTCGAATAAAGAAAATCTTTAGATTGTTTCCAACCAGGTCCCAGTTCCCCTCTTCCGTGTACATCTTAACTGCGAAACCACGAGGGTCGCGATCTGTTTCCGGCGCATTTTTCGCTCCTGCCACAGTCGAGAAGCGAACCATCAATGGGGTTTTCTTGCCAGCTCCAGAAAACACTTTTGCACGTGTGTACTTTTCAACTGGCTCATCTCCAACTTTTCCATACGTTTCAAAATAACCAAATGCACCTGACCCGCGAGCATGTACGACACGCTCTGGTACTTCCTCTCGATCAAAGTGTGATATCTTTTCAATAAAGTGATAATTCTCAAGTGTAGCTGGACCACGATTACCGACCGTACGAATATTTTGGTTATCATAGACAGGATGACCTTGACGCGTGGTCAACTCCTCGCGATCTTTGTCTTGTTCCTTTGCATTTTTCTTGTTTTCTGCCAAAAGATTACCTCCCTAATATCGTTGTTCCATATTGATAGGACACAGCGCTGTATGTAAAACTTTGTACATGTTAATTATTATGTACAGGTAAATTCCAATTAAAACCCAAAGTTACTAACAATTAGCAAATCCAATCCCAATAAAAAAATCCCTCCTCAAGAAAAATATTCCTAACTACTTTTTCTCAAGAAGGGTATTTCTATTCCTTTTTTTCTATAATTACTTCACCACTTGCCAATTTTCATTACAGGTAGCGTTTATTTTTTTTCTTTCTAAAATGTAATTGGCAATTAACTCTGTCATATCAGTTGGGATGTCTTGTACTACTTCCTTCCCTTGATACATATAGAAGTTTCCTCCACCACCAGCACGATAATTGTTCATTACTACATCAAATTCCGCCGATTCATCGATTTGATTCCCATCATAATTCAGTTTTGTTACACGTGTTCCAACTGGGTTGGAGATCGTAAGCTCATAATCAATCCCTTCCCACATGTCATAATTGTAATGTTGGGGTTTTGGATCGATAAAGGATGGATTCACCGTTATCTTTCCTTGATCATCCAACATAAAGTACGTTGCCGACTGCTCTAGAGCCTCTCGAATATCCTTACCTGAGACACGAATTACTTTTAACGTATTCGGATAAACATAGTTAGACACGATGTCTCTCATTGTAATCGTACTGCCAAATCCAGGTGAGGCATTATTAAACAGAGACGTATTGGATATCGATACATTCGCTATATCCATTTGGACTTTATTAATAAATTCAATAAACGGATGTTCTTTTATTCGTACGTGAAACGGATCATTAATGGTCATATCCCCATCCACATCACCAATCGGTTGATCTAACCATGCTTGTGTAGCTTGCTCATAATCTTTTATTATGTGAAGAACGCCTTCATTTGCTTTTACTTTATCATCAACTTGGTGTAAGGATGCTGTACTCGTTGTGTACGTCCATTGATCACCTATTAACTCAAATTCCACATCTACTTCACCTAGTAACTGGCCATTATTACTCGGTTGCACGACTGTCACACCATTTAATTGTGTAGCAATTGATCGATGTTGGTGTCCTGTCACAAGAATATCGATCCCTTCAATCTCCATACACATTTGATACCCTTGGTTTTCTCCTGTTAGTGCTTCCGTTGGCTCACCAGACTCTAAGTCACGCTCGAATCCACCATGGTAGGAAACGATTAGCACATCAGGCTTTTCTTCTTTTCTAATATGTTGCACCCATCTCTTCGTTGCCTTCAAAGCATCTTCAAAAGCCAATCCTTTTATGTTCTTAGGATCTTCCCAATTCGGAATGTAGTGGGTCGTCACACCTAAGATCGCTACCTTTATCTCGTCTATCTCTTTAATCAGATAAGGTTTTCCAAAAGCTGGGGTTCGATCATTTTCGTACAATACGGTTGACGATAACCACGGAAAATTAGATTGCTCCACTACTTGTTGTAAATAATCTAGTCCGTAATTAAACTCATGATTACCAAAAACAGATGCCACATATCCCATATGATTCGCTACTTTTATCAATGGATTCGGTGTATCTCTTTTATATTTAGCATGATGAAAGGTCAACGGACTGCCTTGGATCAGGTCACCATTATCTAGTAAAATCACATTTGTTGTTTTTCTTTTTTCCTCTACAAGCGTTGCCACTTTTGCTAGTCCAAGGTGACGTTCTTCTCGATCACTATAATTGGTTGGATATACATATCCGTGAACATCACTTGTTACGAACAAAGACAGGTGTTTTTTATTTACCATTAAGCTTGTCCCCCTAAGAACCTAATTTCTTATCTTCTTCCTTTATTACTATTTTAATCGATAAGACGAACGAACGAAACCATATGATTCGTTACTTTGTTTCACAGGTTTTCCACTTCATGAAAAAATTTACATTAATTTAAACTTCACTTCACACTGGCTTTTCATCCAGATGATATAGTAAGGTTGTTCCAAACTAGAGTATGCTAGTATAATTAGCTCTCTCACAAAATGATAGCCCCTTTTTGTGTGTCTACTTTCATAGTAGGCATCTTTTTTTGTATTTTAAAGGAATAAAAAAAAACACAAGACCAATGATATGCATTAATCTTGTGCTTTCACTACTTAATTTAATTCGGTTATTCTCTCATGAGCATCCACTCTAGGTCTTTCTTTTGGCACCTTAGCTGGATAGCCCATTTGTAGCATTCCGACTACTTTTTCCCCAGGCTTTGCTCCAATTATTTTTCTGAATTCAGGATGGAAAGTGATAGCACCTGTTTTCCAAATCATACCGATTTCTTTTTCCCACGCTAACAAGCTCAAATTTTGAATAACACAGCTTGTAGCTGCATAGTCTTCTTCTCTAAGCTTCTGGTCCGGGTTTTCTTCCATTAACACCATTAACAACAATGGCGGGTTATTGATTTTATTAAATGCAATTTCTCCACTTCGTTGCTTTTCTTCTATTGTATTACCCTTGGCACCAACAATCCTATTAATCTCGGCAATTTGTTTCTTTGTTTCTCCACTTACAAAAACAAAACGCCAAGGTTCTGTCATTTTATGATTAGGTACCCAAATGGCTGTTTCAAGTAATTCCTTCATTAAGTCAACCGATACTGGTCTGTCTTCATAAAGCTGTATAGATCTTCTTTCTTTTATTAATTGGGATAAGTTCATGTTTCTACTCTCCTTTATTTCATCACACATCATTTTAATTGATAATCATTTTCAATTAAGTATAATAAAGGTCTTTCTGTCTGTCAAGAAACCCAAACTAAAGCATACATAATCGTATGAATTTCTGTTGGATAATATGTTCCAGCCTCACTATATTATCATCCTATTAAAAACCCTTTCCTAGTTAATTAGGAAAGGGTTTTTAGGTCGTTAATTAAATTGTTCTTCTTCTTTGATAGACATAGAACATAGCTCCAACTAGTACAAGGATCATACCAATTAACAGCATGTTAAATGTGTTTGTTGCTGTATCTGGTAATTCTTCATCTGATTCATTGATTTCCTCGTCACTCTCGTCAGAAGGATTGTCTCCTGAGTCAGATCCAGTGTCATCATCAGATTCATCATCTTGACCTGGTGTTTCTGGTGTTTCTGGTGTTTCCGGTGTTTCCGGTGTTTCCGGTGTTTCTGGTGTTTCTGGTGTTTCCGGCGTACTGTCTTCAGCAACTTCAAATACCCCAAAGATACTAAAGTGACTAGTTTTAGCTGTAATAAATTCACCATCTAATGTTCCACCAATGGATTCCCATTCACCGGTTTCTTCATTATAGTAGAATACTTCATATTTCTTATCTTCATCCACTTTTGATGTATCCACACGGAATGTTAATTCGGCTGTTTTACCATCCTTAAATTCGTGTACATCATCCCCATTAATTGTGAAATCAAATATTTTACTTACTGTGTTTTCAGCACCATCCATATTTGTAATCTCTTCAACCTTTACAGAGACGTTTCCATCAGGTAGAATACTAGCCGGTAAAGATACATGCGTTTCCTTGTTTTTAATCGTGAGTGTTGCACCCTTAGCTTTTAGTTTTTCTACTTGATCACCAGCAAGTTCTAACTCTACTTCTTCCTCTTCCTCAACATCCACAGTTAATTCACCTTGATCTTTTATTTGATCAATTTTATCTGTGTCAATTTTGGCTTTACCATTCTTAATTTCCGGCTTCGTCGATACTTGTTCTTTCTGCTCTGGTTGCTCAGGCTCTGTTGGCTCTGTTGGCTCTGTTGGCTCTGTTGGCTCTTCTTCTATTATATGTTCCGTAATGTCTTTTGATTTTGTTGGCTTTAACTGATATGTTCCATTATGAATACTCGCTACACCTGAAATGTCTACTACATCTCCATCTTCAAATGTAAAGTCATCATACGCAAGACCTGTTCTATTATCTACACGTACAAGGATACTCTCACCATCTTGTGTAGCAGTGAATTCAAATGTACCATAATTATTAACTTCCTCAAGTGCAGAAATTGTAGCACCTTTAATTGTAACTAATTGACCTTGGTTAGAATCGTCAATTTCTGATGGAGTGAGTATGATTGAATCTGGTTCTTCTGTATTTTTAATAATTTCTACATTAGAAACATCTGTTAATTGGAATTCCCCACCATAGCTTCCTGTCTTAGCTGTTACTTTTACTACGTCTCCTACTGTTACACGATCATCACCAAACACATATGTTCCCGCTGTTTCATCTTGCATATAGAAACCAGATCCACCCCAAGCGCCTGGTTCAGTTGTAACAATACCTTCTACTGTTACTTCTGTACCTGCTGATGCAGTTCTTGCTTCTGCAATAGATACTTCTCCTAATTCGTCTCCAGAGCCAGTATCTACTTCAACTATTCTATCTTCAGGACCATAGTCAATTGGGTTCTCTTTTGAACTATCTAAGTGTTTTACAAAATCAACAAATGAATCTAAATCAACTGGACCCATTACTACGTTTTCACCAAGGTCCTTAATCGGGCCTTCTGAAGTACCCATGTAATTGTTGACTGTTAACGTATATGTTTCATCTTCATCGATTGGAGTTCCATCCATAAACATGATATCGATCGCTTGATTTGTGGAAGAATCCCATGTATATTTCAATCCACTCACACTGTAGTCCGGACCATATTGAGGTGATAGCTGTTCATCAATAATATCGAAAATATCTTCGCCTGATACTTCTACTGTCATCAACGTGTTACCAAATGGCATAACGTTATATAAGTTACCCCAAGTAACTTCACCTTCTAATAAATGGTCTCTGATTCCTCCACCATTCATCATTGCAAAGTCACTATCCATTGACCATTTCATGGCATCTGCAATTAAATTACCTAACCCATGATCACCGTCACCAGTATAACTTCCTGTCATATCATTTGCATTATAGCCTAGTACTTCATTCATTTTAGGTGCAATAAGTTCTTCGTATTTGTTTAAAATCTCTGTTACTGCCGGATCTGGATCCATTTCACTTTGATCTACAAATACAATTTCGGCTTCCTTATTAACAATATCACCAGTTGCACGGTCAATCTGAATGTCAACATCTGCAAATGCTTTACCATATTCAGATGCTTGCACGATTAACTTATTATCAACAACCGCATCAACAATTTGGTGGTTATGTGCAGCAAAGATAATATCAACTTCATCATCTACTTCTCTTGCAAGGTCAGCTGAAGCACCTGTTGCGGACTCACCGCTTTGATCAGCTGGCATGTGTGCTAGTACGACAATTGCTTTAACACCTTGCTCTTTTAATTCAGCAACTGCATCGTTAACAGCATCTGCCTCATCCGTGAATTCAATATCTTCAATTCCTGCAGGCATTACCATGTTTGCTGATTCTTTCGTATTGACACCGATAAAACCAATCTTTTCTCCATCTACTTCTTCAATTACATATGGATCAAGAATCGGATCACCGCTATCTTTATACACACAGTTCGCACATAGGTTATCAAAGTTCATTCCATCATAATTATCGGTACCCAATCCATCAGGATGTTCTCCGCCATTAACCATACGAAGTAACTCCGCAGTACCTTCATCAAATTCATGATTACCAACTGTACCTATATCAAAGCCGATTTCTTCCATGATTTCCACAGTTGGTTCATCTTGATATAAACCTGAGACTGGTGAACTTCCACCAATCATGTCACCAGCATGGACGATTAATGTATTTGGATTATCTTGAGCTCTGTCTTTAATAAACGCAGACGTATAATCCATACGACCGAATAAACCGTCATCTTCACCGTCACCATCAAGATCAAGCTCGTATTCCTGATCAATTTTACCGTGAAGGTCGTTCATGCTTAATAGTTGTAATTCTAGCAATTCACCAGAAGGTGGTTGTTCCTCTCCATCACCATTAGTTGGAGAATAACCTTGTGCTTCTGCTTCTTCTTTACTAGCAAAGAAAATGCGTTTATCTACAGGTACATCCTCCCACGCTGTTGGTTCTACATATTCCTTTGTATCAGAGTTACCAACATATCTGTGGAAATCTCCACCCTCTAAAGTAGCTCGGTATTCAAAAGGTAGTTGTGTTAGTGAATCTGTTGGGTTCCAAATCCCTAACTGATTATCTTTTGCTTGTTTAACTGCATTTTGGTATAGTTCGTAATCTGCTTCATCACCAACAGGCCAAATGAAATAGGATACTGCATACCCTTTTTTAACCATCTCTAAATTCGTATTAATATCATCTTTGTTAATTACTTGTGCCAATAAGCGACCATATGCATCCGTAGGCTCTTCCCCTACTTTTAATGTCACTTCATCGCCTTCCTGAAGTAAAGACTTTAGATACGCTGAAGCTTTTTCACCGTGATAATCTTGATTGTCACCATCTGCTCCATTCTTAGAACCCATATCTGTCTCTGGTGTATCAATATTCACAAAGCGAACACGGTCAGCTCCTAGAACTGGTGTATTTAATCTAATTGTATCTCCGTCAGTTACTGAATGTACGGTAGATGTGTACTCACCTGCAGCTGTTGGAGCTTCGGGTTGTTCTGACGCTAACGTAATATCAGCTGCTTTACGAGGTAAAATTTGATAACTATCATATTGACTTAAGATAGCTGTTACATCAAACCATTTTCCTTCTTCTAATGCATCAATTGCATTCGTACCTTCCATTACACGAAGCGTTGTACTGTTATAGTCCGCATCTAGGAAAGATACATTATAACCACCACCAGCTGGTGAATCTGGAACGCTTGATACATAACCAGTTACTTTAACAAGCTGACCTTCTAATGGTTCAGCAACTGCACTATCTTGTAAATCTTCCAATGTAATTTCCACTGGTTGTGGTAGAGTTTCATTTGTACTTAGTTCTTCTATATTTGTTGGCTCAATTTCTTTTAAGCCTCTATATTCTGTAAGCGTACCGGTAACTTTAACCTTGTCGCCTTCTTTTAGATCTTGTGGATTATAATCATAAAGATTAATTCCGCCAGTTTCATCTTGAATATACGTGGAAAGCTTGCCTCCACCAATTGCAGCATTATCAGCTGTTATAACACCTTCTATTGTTACTTCAGTCCCATTGCTTAAAGCACGAGCCTCTTCAATAGCAACAACTTCTCCAGGTGTAGGTTCTGGTTCTGGCTCAGGAGTTGTCCCTGCTTCTATGATTTCATAAGCAGATGGACTTTTTAAACCAGGGATTGTAAAATAGGCCGCTAGATCACCTGTGATTTCCACTTTTGCCCCAAGGTTAATTGGATTGTCTACTAGATTCAAAGCACTTCGAATGCTTCCTGATGGTAGCTGTACTGGAATCATTTTGCTTATATCTGTTTCATTTGGTGAATCCGCTAATGCAAGATTAGTCTTTATTTCGAATGGAGCTTCCAAGTCAAAATTTGACCCAGAAATTACATCTCCAACAATATAACCTCGCACAGTTGCTTCTCCTGAGTTATTTTCAATCGCTTCTGCAACAGTAATATAATCTGCTTCTTCTGCATTTACAGTTACTGCCTTACTTGGGAAGTTTGCCAGAATCAATACGGCAATTAGCAAAATACTAAAATACTTTCTGATTGATAGATGTCCCATTTGTTACCTCCTAATGTCTCTATGTATTTTAATCAAGCATCTATCATTCTATCATATATTTTACGAACAATATTACCGTTTTGTTAAATAATCTCCGTGTTTTGTAAATTTTCTTTTACAAAACCGTTTAATTAATATAAAAATTACATTAATTTAATAGAGTTAATAAACTATTAACAATAAATTAATAAGCTGGCATAAAACAAAAATAAAAATAGTATGCGCGTAATCTATCACTTCACATAAAACACGAACATTAACTAGATAAAGCTAAAAATATATACCGAAGTTACAAACACTCGCTTCCATCAGATAAAATTGGTAAAATAGTGATTAGTTAAGGAAAGAGTTCACAAAGGTTTGTAATGAAATATGAACGTAATCAATCTTATAAAAGATATAGGAGGAACGACGATGCAAATTAAAACAGAAGATATTGCAGTTGCAGATCACAACTGGAAGCAATACACATTAATCAATGACCACAATTTTGAGGTTAGTTGTTTAAACTTAGGTGGAATTATCACGAGGATTATGGCGCCTGATCGTAATAACAAGTTTGAAAACGTTGTCTTAGGCTTTAAAGATTATGCAGACTATGCCAAGAATCCAACTTTTTTTGGTGCTTTGATCGGTCGTGTTGCTGGAAGAATTGATGGCGCATCATTTGAACTTGATGGAAATACGTACACACTTCCTGCAAACGATGGTGAGAATCATCTACACGGAGGGGACCCTGGATTTCACAATGTAATTTGGGATGTAACTCCATTTGAGGAACCAAATCAAGTAGGGATCGTACTTACTTACACAACTCCCGATGGCGAGAATGGATACCCTGGCACTGTAGATATGAAAGTTACATACACACTAGATAACAATAATGCTTTCACGATCACTTACGAAGGAACTTCTGATCAAACAACCGCTTTAACAGCAACCAATCATTCTTACTTCAATTTAAGCGGAGATTTAAAAGCGGATATCCGTGACCACGAGGTGATGATTGATGCTAGTCAGTTTGTTGAATTAGATGCACATCTGATACCAACCGGAAATAAAGTTGATGTAGATGATACGGTATTTGACTTCCGCAACGGTCGGTTAGTTAAAGATGGGAC
Organism: Aquibacillus koreensis; assembly: GCF_025154055.1. GTDB lineage: Bacteria > Bacillota > Bacilli > Bacillales > Amphibacillaceae > Aquibacillus_C > Aquibacillus_C koreensis. Next base: position 48,829 of record NZ_JAOALK010000063.1, on the reverse strand, counting down.
TACTTCTGATTATAAGCAAAATGAAGTGGCTACAGGTGGATATGACCACTTCTTCTTATTTGATAACAACAAGCGGGATGATGTGGTAGTGAAAGAAAAGGAAAGTGGTCGTAAATTAACCGTAAAGACAGATCAACCCGGAATGGTGATGTTTACTTCTAATACAATGGATGATAAATTACAGTTGTTAGAAGGACCTTCCAGACGATACTTAGGACTGTGCTTAGAAACACAGAGTTCTCCTGCTTCTTTACATCATGAAGGATTTCCTTCTGTGGTGTTAGAAAAAGGGGACACATACAAAGCAAAAACTACATTTGAATTTGGATTGATCTAACCTAAAAAATAGCTTACCTACATAAAAGTAGGTAAGCTATTTTTCTTAATATGGTCCACGAATATGGTCGTGTACTTCTTTTTTATAAAAGTCTTCTATTTTTTTCATTTCTTCATCCGAGAAACTTTTAACATCAACAGCAGCTAAGTTATCTTCCACCTGTTTTACTGTTTTAAAGCCAGGAATAACTGTTGAAATGGCATCATGCTCTAAGATCCACTTTAAAGCAGCCCTTGTCATGCTACCTCTTCCATCAGCAACCCATTCTAATTGGTTACTAAGTTCCACACCTTTATTAAATTCGAGTCCACCAAAGGTTTCGCCAACATTAAATGCAGCTCCGTCCTTATTAAAGTTACGGTGATCATCTGCTTCAAATTGGTGATTTGTTGAAAACTTTCCTGTTAACAAACCACTCGCTAATGGCACACGTGCTAAAATTCCTACACCCTTCTCTTGCGCTTGCGGGAATAGCTCATGTACTGGTTTTTGTCGCAACATATTAAAGATTACTTGTAAGGTGCTAACATTTGGGTTTTCTAAGCAAAGTAATCCTTCTTCCACCGTTTCGACACTTACACCATAATAGCGAATTTTACCTTGTTGCTTTAACTTATCTAACACCTCAAACACAGCGCCATCTCTTAAAATCTCAATTGGTGGGCAATGGATTTGCATGAGGTCTAGCTGATTGCGACCTAAGCGTTTTAAGCTTGCATCCACATAATCTGTAACAGACTTTTCCGAATATGTATTCGGATCATGGATGTCACCAGCACGACAAAATTTCGTTGCAATATAAATTTCTGATTCTTTCCCTTTTGTCGCCTTGTTTAAAAGCTCTTCACTATGACCATCACCGTAAACATCTGCTGTATCAAAGAAGTTTACACCAGCATCCATGGCGCGATGAAGACCTTTTAGCGATTCCTCATCATTCGTCTTCCCCCACGCACCACCAATTGCCCATGTACCAAAGCTTAATTCACTAACCTTCATATCCGTCTTACCTAATTGACGATAGTCCATGCTTACACCTTCCTTTTCGATTTTTTTATGTTAAACAAAGGAATGCATTAATCTACCTTCACGTAATCACGCCAGTTATGAACAGGTTGCCAGTCTAGTAATTCTTTGGCCTTTTTATTGCTGTACAACGTTTCATAACCTGTTAATTCCCCGCGGATTTCTACATCTGGATAAACAGAAGCCATTAGTTCACTACTCTTCATATCCATGCTTGAATTATCAGCTGCTACGTTTAGAGCTACTGCACCTAGGCCATCTTTTTCTACTGCTAAACGGTAAGCCTTTGCTGCATCTCTTGCATCAATATAACTCCATACAATTGTTTTTCTTACTTCCGGGTCATGGATAAAGCTTGGGAAATCTTTGTATGTTTCTGGCGTAATAACGTTACCTATACGTAACGATACTACTTGCATGCCTGTACGATTATGTATCATTTCGGCATTCTCTTCATTTACTATTTTGGATAGACCGTAGCTATCTTGTGGTAGTCTTGGATGATCTTCATCTAGTGGAACATACTGTGGTTTGATTGGATTTTTTGCAAATACAATACCATAACAAGATTCACTAGATGTAATGACAGCCTTTTTAATACCTAAATTACTAGCTGCCTCTAAAATATTATACGTGGACATCACGTTATTTCTGAATGTAACATCATTGGAATAAATGAATGGTCTTGGCACTGCAGCCAAGTGTACTACTGCATCCGCATCAGAAAGAACATCATACACTTCACCTAAACTAGTTAAGTCCGCAATGATCGTTTCACATAATTTTTCCTTCGGTAATTGTTGATCGACATTTAACACTTCATATCCATTATCTAAAAATTCTTTTATAACAGAGGGACCCAACAAGCCACTTCCGCCAGTAATTACTACTTTTTTCACTTCCGATTCACCTCTTCTAATTGTCTACGCTTCCACTTCATTATACTATTGATAGATTTAATAGGAAAAACAAACGGCTTGAAAAAATATGGAATTATTGTGAACCCTTTTCGTTTCCTTCACGAAAGGCAATCTTTCTTCCCAAGTAGTGGTAGACGCCATCCTCATCACACGTATATTCAGTTACCTCATCTACTACTTGCTTTACACGATCTGAAGCATTTTTCATTGCTACCGAATGACCTACCAGTTTAAACATCGGAAAATCATTATCACTATCGCCGATTGCTAAAACCTCTGATTTATGAACACCAAATCTATCTAGTAAATATTGAATACCAGAGGCCTTATTTACATTTGCAACCATTACTTCTACGTTGTGTTCGGATGAGATAGATGTTGTGAAGTTGATGCTTTTTTTGATTTGTTCGAGCTCATCCTTCCAAGCATTAATTTTATCTTTTGTACGACTAAAAAAATAAAACTTCGAAAACTTGTCTGAATCTAATGTTACTTTCCATTCGATATCTCTATCGATTGCTTCTTTTCGAGATAACCATTCACTGATCACCACATCATCTGGTTTCTCGCCGTCTACTTCTCGCTCCATGAAAGGCCTGTCCTCAACCAACGTTACTCTTGGACCTTCCGTCGGAAACACTTCATAATACACCTGTTTTTCTCTAGCTTTTTCTATTATGAGATTTACCAAGTCTATTGGAAGCGTGTTTTCGACTAGGCGATCCTTGCCTATATGTACACTCATCCCATTCGAGCTAATAATTCCGTCTACAACTAGGTTTGGCGGGAGGATTTCCTCCACTTCCCCATACGACCTTCCTGTTGCAATAGCCACTTTTACGCCACTCTTTCTCACGCGTTCAATTGCCTCTACTGTTTTTAATGTAACTTTATTTTGATGATTTAAAATCGTGCCATCCATATCCAAAAATACTACTTTAGGCTGCAAGACCATTCCCCCTGAAATTTTTTCTGTCTATTATTTAGGTATTTATTTAAGGTTTATGATTATGACGAACTTATTAAGTGAGCGTCAGAATCAACTCTAACTCGGTCGGAGGCTTTAATTTCTTACGCGTTAACTCATGGTTCTCGCTCTGACGCGTTCAAACGGGCATCTTGCTTACACTTTAGCTCAAGGTTCTCGCCCTGACGCGTTCGAACGGGACTCTTGCTTACGCGTTAGCTCATGGTTCTCACCCTGACGCGTTCGAACGGACCTCTTGCTTACGCGTTAGCTCATGGTTCTCACTCTGACGCGTTCGAACGGACCTCTTGCTTACGCGTTAGCTCATGGTTCTCACCCTGACGCGTTCGAACGGACCTCTTACTTACGCGTCAGCTCAAGGATCTCACTCTGACGCGTTCAAACGGGACTCTTGCTTACACTTTAGCTGAATTTTGATACCATTTTATAAAAATAACTGTGCACTTGATATCAAGTTCAACATTATTGCAGCCATATATAAAGTTATAAAAGTGACTCTGCCCCATCAATAAACACTTCTGTTCCTGTTATATGACTTGAGGCATCTGATGCAAGAAAATGAACTAAGTCTGCTACTTGCTCAGGCCTACCTGGTTTATGCTCGAGTGGCTGTGCTCCTTCTGGATATTTTACAGGGATTTCAATCTTTTTCAACTCTTCTTCTTGAAATGTATTTTCCCCGATATTCGTGGAAATCCAACCTGGGCATATTATGTTTACACGGATCTTGTATCTTGCCAATTCTAACGCCGCCATTTTACCAAAAGCGACCTGACCCGCTTTGGATGAACTGTAAGCTGCCCTACCAAAACCAGCAAAATCTCTTGTACCATTTATTGAGCTCGTAATGACAATGCTACCACCTTTATCTTTCATGTGTGGAATTGCATATTTAACAGTTAGAAATGTACTCTTTAAATTTGTCGTTAACGTTTGATCCCAGTCCTCTGGGGATAAATCTTCTATCGGTGTCCATCTACCATTAATACCGGCATTAGCAAAAACAAAGTCGATCCTTCCCCATGTTTCCATTACTTGCTTCATACTATTTTCTACTCGTTTATAGTCAGAGACATCTGTGTCCAAAATGATGGCTTCTGATCCTATCTTTTCTACTTCTTCTCTCACAGACTCTGCATTCTCTTCTTTCAAGTCGACAAGCGCCACTTTTGCACCAGCTTCAGCCAATCGAATGACAGAGGCTCTTCCAATACCTGAGCTTGCACCTGTTACCACTGCTACTTTTCCTGCTAAGCTATCTTTACTCATCATCATTCCTCCTTGATCCATAGGTTTTCCTATTCATTTCCCCTTATGTGCAATTTAAACCCATCAAATAAAGCATGAAGAATCAAATTCATTTGTGGTACAATACGGTGGAGCAAACTTTCAATATGAAATTTTTTAGGAGAATACGATGAAAAAAATACTTTTTCTTTTTATATTTGCTTCCGCTTTTAGTACATTACTCGCCCAACCTGCGGCTGCAAATGGGACCTCTTTTTTTGAAGACTCTGCATATCCAACCGGCCATGTGTTACCTCTGGAAGAGGATCGCGTAAGCATCGTCAGCGAGGAACTAATCATTGAACTTGAAGAAAAGCTTCCAAGTTTTTTTGAAATCGCTAATGGAACAATGGTAGCAAATATTCAAGTAACGTATCAGATGCTTAATCAAACAGATGAGGATATAACTATTCCGATTGCTTTTCCACAACCCGGAGAAACGAAAGGATGGAATATTACTTTAGACGAAAATGAAATAAGCTTATCAGGAGTTCGTGATCTTTACTTAGATGATGTTATGGGGCAGCATAAACAAGAAAAGTGGATACACCCACGCACCGGTGAAGCCTATACATTTGGTGGACAAGATGTCATATCGGATACGAACACAATGGAAGCAAAGACTTTTGATGTAACTTTAAAGGCGGGAGAGACGCACGATTTAGTTGTAGCTTACTCGACCAAACTTGGTATAGATGAAAGTATAAACTTACACCCGGTGTATCGCTTAGATTACCTTTTACACCCTGCATCATACTGGAGTGACGTTGAAGAACTCTTCATAGAGATAACAGCTCCTAAGTTTTCAGATGTAAATGTTAATTTGGATCTAGCAAAAATAGAAAACCATATTTATGCTGGCGTATTTGATACTTTGCCTGAAGAAAATCTTGTTCTTTTTGTTACGCCTAGTTCTGGCATACTGACGGATTTATTTGATTCTAGGGTGTTAGCATTACTCTCGATCATCGTCCTTGTGCTTCTCTATGTCGTGATCATACGAAAGTTAAAACGGAAAAAGCTCCTCACCTTATTTTTGCTTATTTTATTTGTTCTTGCAGGTTATGATCTGCTAAGTCATAAGATCTTGGGATATCCGTTCACATTTGTACAATACGTGTTATTTGTGATTTATGTTGTGTTGCTCTCGGTTATTAGAAGACGGTACACACCAAAAACCAAACGTAATGCGGCTAAACAAAAAAAGTAATATAGAATGACAGGAAGAGCCCTACATGCCAATTGCACCGTAGGACTCTTTTTTGTTACTTCAATCCAACTACACGAATCCTTTTATAATCGGCGTACCATGTACCATTTTGGTATAATACTTCTCGCAGGTTTTTTTCCACTTCTGATATAATGCGCGCTTTCTGTTCTGAAGGTTGATTAGCAAACATGCCACCAGCAAACATCTGAATCCAATTTCTTAAACCATCTTCTCCCTCTAAAGGCGTTGGCCTATCGATATGTTGTGCAAAGACGACGTGAAACCCTACTCTTTCCATCAATGTCGTGTACTCCGCTATACTTGGAAAATACCATGGAAAAAGTTGTTCATTGTAATCCATCCCCATCTTCTCACTTTCCCTAATGATTTCATTTGAAATGGCTTCAATGTTACCCTTACCTCCAAATTCTGCTACGAACCTCCCACCAGTTTTCAAAGTCGTGTACATACGGCGAAGCGCTTGTTCTGGTTGCTTCACCCAATGTAAGGTAGCATTTGAGAAGATTGCATCATATTCTTCCATGTCATCTAAATCTAATATATCTTTTACAAAAAACTGTAGATGCGGGTATTTCTCCACTGCTTGCTTAACCATGTCTGCTGACTGATCTATGCCAACTACATTCGCTCTATGTTCACTTATCTCATTTGCCAAATCCCCTGTACCAGAACCGATATCTAGTATTTCTTCTCCCGGTTTAGCTCCTAACATTTCCACTAATTCATTCCCATATTCCGAAACAAACGAATGCTTCCCATCATAAAGTTTTGCGTTCCATTTATAAGTCATCTTACACCCCTCCCTTGTTTTCTTACGTGTGTAATCAAATATTGTAATAGTATTATATAAAAATAGTTATATAATAAAAATTAACGAAAAGAAGCGCTTTTGATAACGAAGTGTTATTAGTAGGGGGGATTAACGATCGATATAAGATGGCTTCAGACATTTGTCATTGCTGCAAAGTATGAGAATTTCAGAAAAGCTTCCGAAGAACTATTTTTAACACAACCTGCAATAACAAAACACATCCACAGATTAGAAGAGCACCTACACACTTTACTTTTTGAACGAAAAGGCAGATCGATTTACCTTACTTCAGCAGGAATTAAGTTTCTACCTTATGCAAAAGCGTTCATAGCCAACTACGAACAAAGCATGGACCATTTTGAATCCTGGAAACAAGGTTATATACAAAAGGTAGTAATTGCAACCGCACCTCAAATCGCTTCATCCTTCTTACCATCACTGCTACGCGATTTTATGGATCAACATCCAGACATTGAAGTTATCATTAATGTGATAAAATCATTTGATATTGGAGAGGAAGTAGGTAGTGGAAAGGCTGACATCGGTCTATCAAGAATTCACCCTGTTCAATCAAACGTAAATACCGTTATTGTTCATGAAGAACCCGTTATTCTAGTAAGTCCGTATCAGGGACAAGATACAAGTCATACTAGCGAAAAAGATATCCTAACAAAATATAGATTAATCACCCATAATCATCCAGACTATTGGGGCGGTTTACTACATGATATAAAACAAAACTATCCAACACTTCGAACGATGGAAGTAAATCAAGTCGAGGTAACGAAGAAGTTTATTGAAAACGGACTTGGCGTATCCTACTTACCGTATTCCATGGTTAAAGATGAGTTGAGCACCGATCGTCTTTCTGAAATAAAACCTGATAAGATCGCACTACCCAAATCAGCAACTTATGTTTTATCCAAAGTAGAAACGAAAGAGACTGCTAGTTTTATCGCTTTTTTGAAGCGTTATTTTGTATTTCAGGAAAATATATCGGAGGAATGAACATGACAGACGCTTTTTTCAATAAAGAAATCATACTTGAGAATGATCGAGTAAAGTTGATCCCATTTGATGGATCCTATAAAGATCAATTAAAGCAAATCATCTTTGATGAAGACATTCATTTTACAGTTGCCTGCAAAACTGATAATGATGTTGATCAATACATAGAAGAAACACTTGATCAAAGAAGATTGAAAAAAGCATATCCTTTTCTAATTATCGATAAAAACACAAATAAAGTTGCTGGTGCAACAAGGTATGGAAATATCCAGTTTAACAACAAGCGATTAGAAATAGGTTGGACTTGGTACGGTAAGCTGTATAGAGGGACGGGTTTAAATAGCGCTTGTAAATACGAGCTATTAACATATGCATTTGAAGAAATGAATTTTAGAAGAGTACAGTTTAGTGCAGACATAGCAAACATTCGTTCACAGAAAGCGATTAAAAAGTTGGGAGCTACACAAGAAGGGATATTTAGAGCAAATTATATTGATGCTTCTGGTCTTAGCAGAGATGACGTTTACTTTAGTATTATTCATACGGAATGGGCTGAGATTAAAGAAACAAGATTTAAGTGAAAGGAGATACTAAGATGAAAATTAATATGGTTATTTTTCTAACAACAACAAAAGAACAAGAAAATAATAGATCCGAAGTAGTTATAAAAACATTTGAGTCAACGATTCGCCCCGTGAAAGGAGATATCATTGATGATCCTGGATTTGACTCAAGATTTCATAATGGGTACGAGGTTGTAAAAGTCACGATTAATTATGCGAAAAATGAATGCTATGTATCCCTAGCACCACTTGTGCTTGAGTTAGAGGATATTAGCATCCATGACTATATAGACAAGCTTGTTGCAAATGGTTGGCGGATTGTTTCGAAAGAAGAGTTATAGGAAAATGCAAAAGGAACCCAGGGCAAACGCCTCGGTTCCTTTTCTCCCTTATCAAACTCATTTCGTTGTATCCAATGGCATAAGTTTAGCTTCGATTGCTTCTCTTTTGTCTTCTAAAAACGGCGGTAACGCAACTGTTTCTCCTAAATGTTCCACATCTTCATCGGTTGCAAATCCCGGACCATCCGTTGCCAGTTCAAATAGAATTCCGTTTCGTTCTCTAAAATATAAGGATTTAAAATAGTAGCGATCGACTAACCCAGAGTTTGGCATTCTTGCTGCACGGATTTTATCTCTCCACGCCGCCAATTCTTCTTCATTATCAACGCGAAAGGCTACATGGTGCACACTACCTCTACCAGGCCTTTCTTTTGGCAAGTCGGTTCGATGCTCCAGATGTACTTCCGCACCTGTTCCACCTTCGCCCGTTTCAAATACTTGAACATCTGGTTGCCCTTCCACATAAGCAGGATAGCTACCTACATAGGTAAAGCCCATGATGTCCGTTAGTACTTTTACGGTTGGCTCCGGTTCTGGTACTGTTAATTTTACCGGACCAAGTCCAGTAATCCCTTTATCTTGGGGGACAGGACTCTTCGCCCATGGTGTACCAGCAGCGACACCTTTATTTTTCTCATCGGACACTAACATCAGACGCTGACCCTCAGGATCCTTAAAGAAAAGCACGTTACGTCCAAATTGCTCTTCAATCTCACCATGCTCCACTTCATATTTCTCAAATCTCTTTTTCCAATAGGTTAACGCTTCATCATTCGCTACACGTAATGATGTAAGCGAGATACTGTTGTTCCCTTCATACGTGTGGCCAGCACGAATTATTTCAAAAAAGGTAAGATCTGTACCAGGTCTTCCTACTTCATCAGCATAAAACAGATGATACATACTCGTGTCATCTTGGTTTACTGATTTCTTCACCAGACGCATTCCAAGAAAATTTGTATAGAAATCATAATTATTTTTAGCAACTGCTGTAATAGATGAAACGTGATGAATCCCTTTTAGTTCCATAGTTTACACTCCTAATTTTCAACATTCTTATATTATTCTTTCATTAATAACTATAATAATTCATATATATCTCGAATTCAAGATATTAACTCATTATTGGGTGTTTCTATTTTTCTAACAGTATGTTACGCTTAGAAAGGAAATTTTATATTTTTCACTACTAGGGGTGCCTATGAGCGTAGGCTGAGAGAAAAGCGCGACAATGCTTTTTAACTCTTAAGGACCTGATCTGGTTTATACCAGCGGAGGGAAGTAGCTAATGCTGATGGCTAATTACCAGGTCCTACTTATCTTTGGGCCTGGTTTATTTTTATACAATTATTCACTTAGCTTTTTTTACGGTCCTATGCTATGCATCTTAAAACATCCTAGAAAAAAAGGGAGAGGTTTTATTTGAATAACAGAACTAGATTATTAACAACCATGGCAGTATTTGTTTCGATTGCAATTATTGGGTCTACTTATCTATGGTTCCCAGCAGGGATCGCTAAAGCATTTCCTGTACAACACGCCGTCAATGTCATGGCAGCAGTCATCCTTGGACCAATTCCTGCCGTGATCATCGCCTTTGTTACAGGGTTAATTAGAAACTTACTTGGATTGGGGTCACTACTCGCATTTCCAGGTGGTATGATTGGTGCTTTACTTGCCGGTTACCTTTACCGTTTCACGAAGAAAAAGACAATGGCAGTAACTGGCGAAATTATTGGTACAGGAGTAATCGCATCCTTATTAGCTGTTCCTTATGCAAACCTACTTATGGATACATCTTACGGCGCGCTTTTCTTTGTACCTGGATTTCTAGTAAGTAGTGTTACTGGGGCACTGATTGGTGTCTTCGTATTATCACGTATCGAGAGAACACAATTAGTTCCGAAAGAGCTACGTAGTTAATTTAAAAAGCACATTGGTCTGCTTAGACCAATGTGCTTTTTATTATTTTTTCACAACTGGAATCCAAATCTGCGTACGATATCCTGCAGAGTTGGGACTAATTTCTTGTGGTAGGTACACTTCCATTTCTGGTGTACCTGCATGTTGATAACCTGTAGCAGGAAACCATTCTGCATGTATTTTCTTTGTCATATCTTGAATTGCATCAGGCATGGCACCTGTTACATCAAATACAGCCCATGTTGATGAAGGGATCTCTTCCACCTCTAACCCTTGTGGTAAACCGTGCGCCCCTTTTTCTATACCAATGAAGTAAGTGAATGAATCTTGTTCTGGAGAGAAATGCATACAAATACCGAGCATACCAAAATCAATTGCTAAACCTTCGAGCAATTCTCCTGTACTACTATTGTTCATGTCGTTCCAAAACTCAGGGATAACTTTGAAGTTTTCTCCCCCTTTCATCGCTATTTCCTTTCATTAGGCTTAGGTTCCCTTCTGAGACCCTCCATAATCAATTCGAGCATCATAACCCACATTTGATTCCTTTTTCAGGTCCTCCACCATCATTTCGGGCATCACAACCCACATTTGGTTCCCTTTTCAGGTCCTCCACCATCATTTCGAGCACCATAACCCACATTTGGTTCCCTTTTCAGGTCCTCCACCATCATTTCGAGCATCATAACCCACATTTGGTTCCCTTTTCAGGTCCTCCACCATCATTTCGAGCATCATAACCCACATTTGATTCCCTTTTCAGGTCCTCCACCATCATTTCGGGCATCATAAACGACTTTCTATTTGAATATGGTTAACTACAACAGAGTCTATACAAAACATCCACAAAAAAACGCATGGATTAATACCTAAACCCATGCGTTAATAATCAATTATGCTTTATTAAATTCATCTGGATCAGCGAATGCGCGTTGATTCGTATCTAACTCATCAATCAGATCCATTTCTTCTTGTGTTAATTCAAAGTCAAACACATCTGCGTTTGAAATAATACGATGCTCTTTTGTTGATTTTGGAATCGTTACTACTCCACTTTGCAGATCCCAGCGAATAATCACTTGTGCTGTTGACTTTCCATGTATCTTTGCAATCTTCGTTAACGTAGGATCGTCTAAAAGTTGACCTTGTTTTAATGGCGACCAAGCTTCTAATTGAATCCCGTGTTCTTTACAAAATGCACGTAATGATTTTTGTGCAAAATTCGGATGAAATTCCACTTGGTTTACCATTGGCTTAATCTCAGCATCTTTGATTAGTTCTTCTAAGTGATGCTCTTTAAAGTTACTTACCCCAATAGCACGGATTTTTCCGTCTTTGTATAATTTCTCTAAAGCTCTCCATGTATCTTTAAATTTACCTTGTGCTGGCACCGGCCAGTGAATTAAATATAAATCTAAATAATCTAATTGTAATTTTTCTAAACTTGTTTCAAATGCCTGTAACGTCTCTTCATAACCATGATCACTATTCCAAACCTTTGAAGTAACAAATAGTTCGTCGCGAGGAACACCTGCTTCTTTAATCCCTTGCCCTACACCTTCTTCATTTTGGTAGATAGCAGCAGTATCGATACTTTTGTAGCCATTCTTAATCGCAGCTTTTACAGAATCAATCGCTTCCTGACCGTCTTCCACTTTAAAAACACCTAAACCTAACCACGGCATTTTTACGCCATTATGTAATGTCGTTGTATCTTGTAAATTCTTTGGCATAGCGAATTCCTCCTTATCGATTGCGTTCCTTATTATTTTTACACAATATAGCTCAAAATAAAAATGAGATGCTTATAAACTACTCACCTAAATGATGGCGAAGTTCTGTTAGAAACGCACAAAAAAAACCTCCTGTACAAGACAGGAGGCCAAGATATATTTCGCTACTTCGAATTCTTCGGATCAACAATCTTTTGTTCAACAGCCAACTTCTTCGCAATTTTCACTGCTCCCCATAATGTCGGTAGCATAATGATCGAAACGGGAACGGCTGTCACAACGATCGAGTTTTGTATTGCCGATATACTATTTTCACCAATCGCTAATAGCATAATCGACATTAATCCAAAAATGATAACCCAGAACACACGAATAATCTTCTTAGGTTTATCATCTCCTGTTAAGGAAACGGCAACCGTATAGGAAATCGAATCGACTGTTGTCGTTACGAAAACAAGTGTTACGAGTAGAAACCCAATTGCCAAGAAAAAGCCTAACGGCAACTGATCCATAATCGACATAACCGCAGCCGGCATACCACCTTCACTGAACGGCACCGAAATCGCGCCAGGTTTATCAAGTTCGATTTTAATTCCAGTACCACCAACAACGGTGAACCAAAAGTTTGTCACTAATGGCGCCACAATCGACACAGCAATAATCAATTCGCGAATTGTTCTGCCACGAGAAATTCTACCGATAAAGATTGCCATCATTGGTCCATAACCTAGGAACCAGCCCCAGAAGAAAACAGTCCACCAACCAAGCCAGTCTTGGTCCCCTTGGTATAGCGCCATCGTTAACATATTTTGAATATGGAAACCCTCGGCAGATACAAATTTATTTAAGATAAACATCGTAGGACCTAAGATTAGGATACATACCGCTAAAAACACGGTTAGTCCTACATTCATTCGGCTTAAAAACTGAATACCACGATCGACACCAGAAGCTACCGATATCGCAGCAATTACGATTAGTGCACTTACAATAACAATGTTCGTCACTAATGTATTAGGAATATCAAATAACCAATGCAGGCCATATCCTAATTGTAAGCCAAGAAAGCCTATCGGTCCCATTGTACCTGCAGCCACAGCCACAATCGATATAATATCAGCTATACTACCGACTACGCTTTTATGAAATATTTTTTCACCAAAGATCGGATATAAGAAAGCTCTTGGTTTCATTGGATATCCTTTATGATAATGAGCATACATAAGCACAATTGTTGCTAAAGTCCCTAATATTGCCCAGGCAAGAAATCCCCAATGGAAAAAGCTTTGTGCTAAGGCAGGTTCCACTCCGGCTAACGCGGATGAATTATCAGGAAATAATGGGGGGGTCGTAATGAAATGGGTCATTGGCTCCGATGCCGCCCAAAACACGCCTCCACTCGCAAGCAGTGTACACAAAATCATTGAAACCCAACGGTAGTAACCATTTTCCGGCTTGCTCTTCTGACCTAATCGCACTTTTCCGTACTTAGAAAAGGCTAATGCTAATCCAATCACAAAATTGGCTAAGAGCAACACTTCCCAATAGGCCCCAAAATATTTTGCTGAGAAGCTGAAGGATGTATTAATCCAGTTCTCCACCATGTCTAAGTCAATCATTGCTAAAATTACAAATGCTATAAGTAGTCCACCACTAATGAAAAACACTGTCTTATCGATCGTATTATTTGCTAAACTCTTTTTATCTTTCTGCACTTTATTCCTCCTATTTTTTAAAGAAGCAAGTGCCTACAATAACTTTCCCCATTCTCTCTATCTGACTAGTCATTGCAGAACTTTGATGGGAAATTTTTTAGTCCTATCTTTCTCAAAAATTCTTCACCTTAACAACCAGGTAATTGCTATAATCAAAGGAACTATAGCATCCATTTCAAGTCCGAACACCATCGGCTTGCTTTTCTTTTCGTGTTTACTATTCTGCTCTTTCTAATGAGAAAAGACCTTCATATGCCAACACATAGTTTTCAAGTATAGCGTTATGCCTTGCATCCGTCAAATAGAATATGCCTACACTTATTCTTATCAAATCGAAAAAAGTAATGCACAAAAGGACAGTAAAAAGTAAATTTTACTGTCCTTTACGGATCGCGTGTATTTTATAGTGGGTGTACTTTTCTCTTGGTACTTCTTTAATAAATGCACTCGGTTCTCCTAAAGAAATCATGAGCAGATCATGCATCGCCCTTGTGCACGCAGTATAAAATAGATTTTTCTCCAATTCTTTATGATAAACTTGGTCAGATGCATCATGAATAATAACAGCATCAAATTCAATACCTTTCGCTAAATAGGCCGGTATCACTAAGATACCTTGTTGAAAAGTATGTGTTTCTTCATCCATTAGTCGTACATCAAACTTGTGCTTCAACCTGTGATATACAACGTTGCTTTCAATCATCGTCTTACAGATAACAGCAATTGTCTGGTGACCCGCTGTTTGGAAGTCCGTGATCGCTGTTTCTATTTTATCATTGGCGATAGCTGTGTTTTCCACTTCCATCAACACCGGTTTTGCTCCATCTCTATTGAACGGCTCAATCAAATGACCATTTGGCATGAATGCTTTTGTAAATTCAACAATTGGTTTTGTCGACCGGTAACTTCTTGTTAATGTAATTCTTTCATGCTTTGTTTCGATATTTTCTGAAAGAAGCGTTTCTTCCTCTATTGCATGTGCGTAAATTGCTTGGTTTATATCACCTAATAGCGTCATTCGGCTACTCGGAAAAATCTTTTTCAAATAAGCAAACTGAAACGGAGAATAATCCTGCGCCTCATCAATAAATACATGTTGGATTGTACGATTGGCATTGAAGCCTAACAACATTTTTTGAAAATACAAGTAAGGTGTAGCATCTTCCCACGTTAAGTAATTTTTACTGATAAACTTCTCGGTTTGTTTACAGATCTCTTCCCATTTTTCCGGAAGGTCCAAGTGATCGACTTCTGTTGGCTTAAGTGTTGTAAACAGTTGTATATACGTCTTTTTTACATCGACAAAGTATTTGCGCTTCACTTTTTCTTTAAGTGGTCTAATTTTATCCGCAACAACCTTTTTTCGTAACAGATCTTCTTCTCTTACATGATCATCGAATGTATCTTCAGAAAATCGAGTCTCATCCTGTAATTCATTGTGAACCTCAAGGTAGTCAGACTTATCTAGTAATTCCATTTCTTCTATTACCCAATCTTCTTCCCTTTGTTCACGCTCTAATTCCGTTAGCTTTGTCAGTAACCATTTCGCTACTTCCTCCATACGAAGTGGAATTGACATCGTCTCTTCTAATGAATAAAAGTAGTCTTTGATTTGTTGTTTTGATATAAACATATCGCCTCTAAAACGAATGTTTCGGAAAATGACACCATCCTGTTCAAGGCTTGTTCCAAAATCGTCAATCATTTGTTTAAAATTTAAGCTTGCTTTGTAGCTCATCGCCTGTACTCTTGCTGCATAATTTTTACCAGCTTCACTTAAATAATATTCCATTTGCGCAAACGGCGTTTCTACTGTTAACTTATTACCAATTTGCGTATCTAAGTATTGAAACAATGTCGTTTGTTTCATATTTTCTTCACCAAGTTCTGGCAACACCTTGGCAACATAACTGTTAAACAATGGATTTGGAGAAAATAGGACGATGTTTTCGGATGACAACACTTCTCTGTATCGATATAACAAATAGGCGACACGTTGAAGTGCTGCTGATGTTTTCCCACTACCCGCAACACCTTGCACAATTAATAAATCACTTTTCTCATTTCGAATAATTTGATTTTGCTCTTGTTGAATGGTGGCAACGATGCTTTTCATTTTCGTATCTGCGGTATTACCAAGTACTGATTGCAAGAGATGGTCTCCAATCGTAAGCCCTGTGTCAAACATTCCCTTAATCACTGAATTTCGTATGATAAACTGTCGTTTTAACGTTATTTCTCCTTCAATCTCTTCATCGATCGTTTTGTATTTGGCTTCCCCGGGTGGATAATCATAATACAAGTTGGAGATCGGTGCCCGCCAGTCATAAATTAAAAAGTCATCATCCTGTTCGTCCATTAAAGAAGCAATGCCAATATATATAGATTCCGGCTTGTCATATCCTTTTTCCACAAAATCAATCCGTCCAAAGTAAGGCGAATCCTCTAGGCGTTGTAACGTGTCAATTTGCTTACTCATGTGACCATGGCTTCTTTCACGCTCAGATAAAAACTCCGCTTGTTGTTTCAAACTCGCTTGTGTTTCAATGATATCGTCTGGATCATCTAGATTAACCGTCACATCATCCCAGAAATCTTTCCGGATATCAATGACTTTTTCCTTTAGATCTCCAGCTTTATCCTTTAATTGTTCCATTTTATTTCTTATAACATGAATGACTTGATCTACTCTTTGTTTCTCGTCTTGCCAATCCTTTTCTTCACTCAAAACAACACCCCCAAATGTCAGGATCTCTCTAAGTTTCTATCATGTCGCAAATCAGAAAAAATTTGGCATCCGTTAAGGACAAGCCAAATGTCGTTTTCTCTGTTTATACTATTTTACCCTACAATATAACTAGAATCATACGCGCTTGTTTCATTTCCTTCAAGTAATATTATATCCTTTCCATTTACAAGGCAAAACAAACCGATTAGTCCTTTAATCCAAACGCTTTAGCTAGAAGTTGATAGCTTTTTACTTTCGCGTGAAAATCATGCATGATACTAGCTAGCATAAATTCATCTGTATTATATTCCTCACTTAACGTTTCAAGCTTGGCTTTCACCGTTTCTGGTGAACCAACTAACATTTTATTTCGATTTTCTCGAACGATCTGATGGTCGGTTGGGGTAAAAGGATATTTAATTGCTTGTTCAGGTGATAGAATTCCATCACTCTTTTCCCCTTTTGCCACTTGAAGAAACTGCACATCAATCGAAGTTGCAAGTTGTTCTGCTTCCTCATCCGTTTCTGCACAAACGAGGAAAAATGCGATCATTGATGCAGGTGTACGCTGCATTTCAGAAGGTTGAAAACTTTGTTTGTACCTCGATACGACAGAGCCACCATGTTGCCCACTAATAAAATGCGCAAAGGCATAAGAAATGCCATTGCTCGAAGCTAGCCCTGCACTGCCTCCACTCGAACCAAGTACCCATATCGTTGGTTTTGTATCAATGTCCGGCATTGCCTTTAACCCTCGAAAACGGTGGTTGGGATCTTGTGAGCCTGTTAGGTAATATATGAGGTCCTTTATTTGCTCCTCATATGTATCATGATAGGTATGTTTATGCTCTTGTAACGCATTTGTTGCTAGTGGAATGCCACCTGGTGCTCTCCCAACTCCAAGATCAATTCTTCCCGGATACAAGGCTTCTAATAACCGAAAGTTTTCCGCTACTTTATAGGCACTATAGTGTGGTAACATCACACCGCCTGAACCAACTCTAATCGTTGATGTATGGGAGGCTATATGCGGAATCAGGATTTCCGGGCTAGAATGCCCTAGTGTTTCCAGATGATGCTCCGACACCCAAAAACGATGATACCCTAATCTTTCTGCAATCTGAGCTAGTTTTGTTGTATTTTCAAGTTCTTCTTGCGCACTACTTCCCAATGGGATTGGCGTTTGATCTAGAATACTAAGTTTAAGCATAACCATTTCCCCCTCAATTTCATTACTAATAGAAAATGCGATGGATCAAAGCACTTTTGATACTCCCTAATTTCGGGAGGCAGGAAATAAGGTCTGTCATGACCGCATAGAAATCGAATGAGATTTTGTCGGCTAAGAGTTCCCTTATTTGATCAAAATGTAAGCTTATAAGATTTTATCGGTCACCAGAGCCGTTATTTGCCCTGATTGTATTGATTTCGATGGCATTTTGTTAAAATAGAGTACTGTATGACCGCTCGGATTCAAAATTGTTCAAAAACAGGAAAATAAGGTCTGTCATGACCGCTTGCGTTGTTTCCCCTAATTATCTCCGCGTTACATCGCAGTCTAAACGTTCAACACCAAGTAAAATGTATTCGCATTAACCTTTCATAGTAGGCTCTCTATAGTTTAGTATGAAAGTCCAGTAATCATGCACTTTTAGCTTGATTGATTTGTATT
Source organism: Aquibacillus koreensis (assembly GCF_025154055.1). Classification (GTDB taxonomy): domain Bacteria; phylum Bacillota; class Bacilli; order Bacillales; family Amphibacillaceae; genus Aquibacillus_C; species Aquibacillus_C koreensis. Next base: position 30,546 of record NZ_JAOALK010000063.1, on the reverse strand, counting down.
TTGAGAGGTCACTAAATTGGCATAAAAACCTCTACTCTGTAGTAATTCTGCATGGTTACCTTGTTCGATCACTTTTCCATGTTCAAGCACTAATATTTTATCTGCATGCTTAATTGTATTTAGTCGATGGGCGATAACAAAAGTCGTCCTTCCTTCCATAAGTTTCGAAAGAGCTTCGTTAATCTTGATTTCCGTAATGGTATCAATACTACTTGTTGCCTCATCCAAAATGAGAATCGAAGGATTGGCAAGCATCGCTCTAGCAATCGAGATCAACTGCCTTTGCCCTTGACTGATCGCCGAACCATTGGAATCCAACATCGTATCATAGCCTTGGTCTAGTTGTGTAATAAAAGTGTGTGCATTGGCAGATTTCGCCGCCGCTATAACCTCTTCATCTGTAGCTTCTAAACGGCCGTATCGAATATTTTCTTTAATCGTCGTATCAAACAAGAAAGAATCTTGTAGAACAATCCCCATCTGCTCTCTTAATTCATTTCTTGGGAACTCCCTAATATCTTTGTTATCTATATATATCGTTCCTTTTTCTACTTCGTAAAACCTAGATAGAAGGGAAATAATCGTCGTTTTCCCTGCACCAGTCGGACCAACTAATGCAACTACCTCCCCTGGCTTCGCGTGAAAAGATACATCTTCTAACGTATCTATACCTTGTTCATAGGAAAAGTAGACAGATGCAAATCGGACATCTCCGCTTAGTTTTTGTTGTAATGAATTAGGCGCATCATGTGCATCCTCTTTTGCTTCATCAATAATATCAAACACCCTTTCCGCCCCTGCTACAGCGGAAAGAATCGTGTTAAACTGGTTAGCTAAATCATTCAACGGTCTTGTAAATTGTCTGGCATAGGTGGTGAAAGCTACAATAATCCCAATCGTAACCCCTGTACCATTAAATGCAAGTAATGCACCAACCCCAACAATGATTGTAAAGCTTAGATTGTTTAGTGAGTTCATTAATTTCGGGATAAAACCTGAATATACCTGTGCCCAATATCCTGAATCTCTCAAACTTTGATTTCGTTCTTCAAATTTTCTTTCCACTCGCTCTTCTTGATTAAATAACTTTATAATGTGGTGTCCTGACAACGTTTCTTCTACATAACCATTTAATTCACCTAAGTCTTTTTGCTGCTTTTTAAAATATACATTTGTTCGTGATGTAATCCACTTCATACCCCAAAACATTAATGGAACAATTGTAAAGGTTAATACTGTTAACAAAGGACTTAATAGCAGCATAAATACGATTGTTCCAACAAGCGTTAACAAGCTTGTAGCAAGTTGAATAACCGACGTATTCAACGTCCGACTTACATTCTCAATATCATTCGTCAATCGACTCATTAATTCACCACTCTGTCTCTTTTGAAAAAACAAAAGTGGCAAACGTAATACATGATGAAACAAATCTTTTCTAATATGATAGACTGCTTGTTGCGCAACCGTAATCATCCAATAGTTTTGGAACCAAACCGTTACCGACTGTAGTAAAAAAACAACTACTAGTAAGCCTAAGAGAAGCAGTAACGTTTGTTGATCAACGCCTGCAAGTAACGTATCGACTGCCTTCCCTAACAAATATGGTCCAAGTAAAGATAATATAGAGCTAATAACCACTAAGATAATTACAATCACAAATAACTTTTTATAGTGACGCATATATTCCCAAATACGTCGAACGGTTCCTTGTATGTTACTAATATTCGGTTTTTTTAACTTTACTGGTTGATGACGTGAAGTAGCCTGATTTACATTTCGTTGTTTAGTATCTTTCATCGATAAGCCCTTCCTCATGTAATTGAGATTTGTAGATTTGCTTATAAAGCTTGTTATTGGTCAAAAGCTCTTGATGGCTCCCTGTTGCAACGATTTGGCCATGCTGCAGTAACATAATGTGATCTGCATCAATCACAGAACTAATCTTTTGCGCCACAATGATCGTCGTGCATTCCCTTTCTTTAATAGCCTTTAGTACATGTACTTCCGTATTTGCATCTAGTGCACTCGTACTATCATCTAATAAAAGAATAGCTGGGTTTGCAATGAGTGCTCTCGCAATCGAGATTCTTTGTTTTTGTCCACCTGATAGATTTACACCACGCTGCCCTACCTGTGTTTCATACTGATCTGTTAACGTCATAATAAAATCGTGGATATTTGCATCTTTAGCAGCTTTAACTATTTCGTCCATCGATGCCTGTTCATTTCCCCACGCTATATTCTCTCTAAGTGTTCCCGTAAATATATACCCTTCCTGTGGGACAAGGGTGATTTTATCACGAACACCTGGCCCCCATTCTTCTATCCATTGATCATCAATATAAACCTTTCCGTCACTTGTCGGGTATAGCCTCGGAATCAACTGTAGGAAAGTAGATTTACCTGATCCTGTTTCCCCTAAAACACCTACTGTTTCACCAGCTTTTACATGAAAAGACAACTGCCGTAATGTTTCTTTCGTTGCGTTAGGGTACGAAAAGGACACTTGATCAAAACGAATACTCCCGTTCATTTCTGCTTTCGCCTGCGGCTCCTGAACAGTAACGAAATCTTTCGCATCCGTTTCCAACACTTCATTAATACGTGATGCAGATGCTTTACCTCTAGAATACATCATTAATAAAAATCCAAATACACCAAACGATGCCATCATTCTTGTCGCATAGTTTAATATAGATACAATTTCACCTGGTTCGGCATCGCCAACACGTAGCTCTACGTACCCAAACCAAAGGAATAACACGATACCAACGTTCATTCCTAGCATCACGATTGGCATCGTTAGTTCCATAAATCGAAGAGCTGTTTTATTATCTTCCATTAGCTTACTATTTTCTTTCTTAAATCGCTTTTGTTCATGGTCATTCCGATTGAACGCCTTGACTAATTTTATGCCTAATAGATTTTCTCTAATCACATTATTTAATTTATCTAGGCGCTTTTGCACCCTTTGGAACATTCCAATTCCCTTTGTCATAATCCATAGCATGATAACTAATAGAACAGGGACAACAATAACAAGAATCGTAGCTAACTGAACATGAACAGTAAAGGACATGATCAACCCACCAATAATGAATAACGGAGCCCTGAGCATGATTCTCATAAACCCAAAGAGAAATCCCTGCACTTGTGTCACATCATTTGTTATTCGCGTTAATAGAGAAGAAGCAGTAAACGTTTGCATTTGTAACGTTGAAAACTCCTGCGTTCTCTGGAACAAGTCCTTTCTTATGTCGTGCCCAACTCCTTGACTCACTCTGGCCGCAAAATAGGAACTCGTGATTCCAGCAGCAAAAGCCACTAATGTTAATCCTAGCAATATAGCTAGCCAGAAGATAATTGTAGAGGAATCCTGACCTTCAATCCCTTGATCGACAATGATACCCATAATAATAGGTTGAATCAGTTCTACAGCTAGTTCCACTCCCATAAGCAATAGGGCAACAGCCATTGATAGTTTGTATGGTGAAACGTAACGAAATATTTTCCTCATGCTCTCCCCCCGTTTTATACTTTCATATGTATATTTATATTATATAGGAAAAGCCCCTCTACATTCTAACTTCATGACTCCCCTAAAACACGAACGTTATTGTCATAAAATCTAACAAACATAAACTTTTAGGAATTTTTTTTGTAAAAAGTTTGTAAATGGACTAGCCATAATTCGTTAAATAGTGCATAATGAAAATTGTTAAGACACAAACACAACCTAAGGGGGATAATTAACAAATGAAGAAAAAGCTTTTATCAATCATTTTTGCAGCAATTGCAGTACTATTTATTGCTGGGTGTGGAGAAGACGACACACTAGTAATGGGGTTTGTACCATCTCAAGATTCTGATGAAATAGCAGATACAGTAGCACCTTTAGCTGAAAAGCTTTCTGAAGAGCTAGGCAGAGAAGTAGAAGGTAAAGTAATGACTAACTATACTGCACTTGTTGAAGCAATGGGAACAAATGAAGTTCAAATTGGTTTTATCCCTGCTTTCGGATATGTGCTAGCTAGTCAAGAACATGACGTAGAAGTACTTCTTAAATCCGAGCGTTTTGGTAGTGGATCTTATGTTGCACAATATATTGTTCGTGCTGATTCAGGAATTGAATCTTTAGAAGATCTTGAAGGAAAAACATGGGCTTATGGTGATCCAACTTCTACTAGTGGATACTTATTCCCAGCTGCACAAATCATGGATGAGTTTGGTGTAGAAGATCCATCAACAGAATTCTTTGGTAATACTGTTCAATCTGGTGGACATGATCAATCTGCAATTGCTGTTTTAGAAGGCGAAGCGGATGTAGCAACAACATTTGATGACGTAAGAACTGGACTTGAAGAAGATTACCCTGAAATCATGGAAGAAACAAAGATCTTAGGTTATACGGATGAAATTCCAAATGACACAATTTCTGTAACAAAAGAGCTAGATGATGAGCTTGTTGCTGAAATCAAAGAAGTATTTTTAAGCTTTAATGATGATGAAGAAATGATCAAAATCATGAATGACGTTTATAACTGGGATAAGATAATTGAAGCAACCGACAGTGAATACGATATCGTTCGTGACACATATAGCAAGTTTAGTGATCTATCAATTGATGACTTGTAAAATTTAATGTTTTTTAATATTCTTGTCAGGAGAGAAGCTATCTTCTCTCCTGTTTTACCGTATATGCTAGTAGATCTTTAAGGTTTTACTCGTTTCTTAGAAAAAGATATTAGCAACTTTGAAGACGACATCATTGTTATTATGGAGGGAAATCATGATTGAATTTAAAAATTTGTCGCTAACGTATCCAAATGGAACAAAGGGACTTAAAAATATAAATATTAAAATTAATGAAGGCGAATTTGTCGTGATCGTTGGTTTATCTGGTGCAGGTAAATCTACATTCATTAGAAGTATCAATAGACTTGTAACACCAACAGAAGGCGAATTAGTTGTTGATGGAGAGAACATTCTGAATCATAATGGCAAATCACTACGAGAACTTCGCAAAAAAGTTGGTATGATCTTTCAGAGCTATAACCTTGTAAAACGTTCCACTGTTTTGAAGAATGTTATTTCTGGTAGATTAGGTTATACAGGAACACTAAAAAGTATCTTTAATATGTTTCCTAAGGAAGACATGGAGTTAGCATACGAAAATTTAAAGCGTGTAAATATAGAAGAAAAACTATACAACCGTGCAGATGAATTAAGTGGTGGACAACAACAACGTGTAAGTATTGCTCGCGTATTAACACAAAAGCCGAAAGTTATTTTGGCGGACGAGCCTGTTGCAAGTTTGGACCCTCCAACATCACACCAAGTGATGAAATATTTAAAACAAATTAATCAAGAAGATAACATTACGACTATTGTTAACCTTCATTTTATTGATATGGCGATGGAATATGCAGATCGTATTATCGGCATGAGAGCTGGTGAAGTTGTCTATGACGGTCCTGCCTCCGAAGTAACAGAACAAACATTTGAAGAGATTTATGGTCGTGCGATCCGCGAGGAAGATATGCGGGGAGGCGAGGAAAATGAATAAACCTGATTTCGTACCTAGTAGTCTTTATCCAGCAAAGACTAAGCGTACGTTAACACTATCTTTTATAGCGGTATTGGGTTTCTATTTAATTAGTTCCATAACAACTGAATCATTTATCATAAATTTCTTTTTAAAGATTGGTAATATTACCGAACTGGTTGGTCGTTTCTTCCCACCTGATTGGAGTTATATCACGGTTATTTATCCAAAGTTGTTTGAAACCATTCATATGGCTGTTATTGCTACGACCGTAGCAGTTATTATTAGTATCCCTTTTAGTCTTTTAGCCGCTAATAATATTACGACTAACAAATGGTTATATAACGTGATGCGTTTTATCCTTAACATTATTCGTACGATTCCAGATATCGTTTTAGCAGTAGTATTTGTTGCATTATTCGGGATTGGTGCTTTTTCAGGGATTATTGCACTTATTGTATTTGCAATTGGGATTTTAGTAAAACTAATGAGTGAAATCATTGAAGCAATTGATATGAGCCCATCCGAAGCGATTAAAGCGTCTGGAGGTAATACCATTCAGACCATTTGGTATGCGGTAGTTCCACAAATATTACCACAGTTTATCTCGTTTAGTTTGTATGTATTTGAAATTAATATTCGAGCATCTGTTGTACTAGGTTTAGTTGGTGCTGGTGGTATCGGTCAATTAATCAACCAAAGAATAAACTTTTTAGATTACCAAGCTGTATCAACGACTGTTTTAGTAATATTCGCAGTTGTAGTTGTCATTGATTGGATCAGCGGTAAATTAAGGGAGGGACTAGTATAATGAGTAATCGCATTCCTCCTAAACCTAAGAGTCCTGCTAAAGTCGTTAAAAGAATCATTATCGCTATAGCAGTAATCGCATTGTATGTTTGGACAATCACTAGTGTTAATATTGATTGGGGCAAAATTTTCAGTCAGCGCACAATTGATAACTTTGATCGTATTATTCCGAAGTTTTTCGATCCTGCATTTGGAGAAACTGGAGAAATACTAATAAAAATGGTTGAAACCATATTCATTGCCTATACAGGTTCTTTAGCGGCAGCTATTATTGCTATTCCACTTGCCTTTTTATGTGCAACAAATATGGTTCGAAATAAGTTTCTGAATACAATAGGCATGTGGATTCTCGGAGCTGTTCGTGCTTTTCCTGAAATCATTCTGGCGATTATTTTCGTTGCTGCAGTTGGACCAAACCCGTTTGCCGGTGTACTTGCGATTGCAATTGGATCCACCGGGATGTTAGGTAAACTATACTCTGAAGTTATTGAAGGCATTGATATGCATATTATTGAAGCGATGGAAGCAAGTGGTGCGAATAAACTACAGATTTTATTCTATGGTATTATGCCACAAGTTCTTCCTGAGTTTCTATCTTATGCAATCTACCGTTTTGAAATTGACGTGCGTGCATCGTCTGTACTTGGTATCGTAGGTGCTGGTGGTATTGGTACGTTAATCCACTTTGCTTATTCAAACCGTAACTGGGATGAAGTTGGTATGATTTTACTTGTAATTATCGTTACTGTAACAATCATTGACCAAATCTCTAGTTTTATCCGCAGACGTCTGGTATAAGGATTATGATGAAAACTACTCTCTTATTGAGGGTAGTTTTTTTATTGTGCTTTTTCTATCAATATATTGTTTATGACTAATTTTGTATAAAGTGTGATGTAACACAAGATAATGCGGGAATACAACACAAGCGGATATGAGATCCCTTATTTTCCTGTTTTTAACCAACTTTTAGTCTGAGCGGTCATACAGTACGCTATTTTAACAAAATGCCATCGAAATCAATGCAATTAGGGCATATAACGGATCTGGTGACCGCGAAAATTTGGTAATCATGGATTTCAGGCAAATAAGGTCTCTCATAGCCGCCAAGATTTCTGAGCGGCTATGAGAGACCTTATTTGCCTATTTTAGGCCAATTTAAAATCTAAGCGGCTATACAGTACGCTATTTTAGCAAAATGCCCACGTAATCATTGAAGTTAGCGCAAATAACGGATCTGGTAGCCGCTAAAATAATATAAACGAAGATTTCGGACAAATAACGGATCTCATAGCCGCCAAAGTCGACCATAGACTTCCGGCTTCTATAGTTACTTCGCATTTTATTTCAAATCCGACATTTCTTATAAAGCTTTAGACTCCTCAATTTCATTATCCCCATAGCAAATTACTTCCTATATAAACAGAAATGCGTTACCATAATTACTTAGACTTACGAAATACTTTGAAAGAAGGGCTTTGTTATCAACGAAGAAAAGAACATTCGGAAAAACTTATGGATTATGTGGTTCGCGAACTTTTTTATTGCAGGTAGCATTACGATGGTGCTACCCTTTTTATCCCTATACATTGAGACACTTGGCGATTTTTCTGATACTTACGTACAACGATGGTCAGGATTAACCTTTGGGGTAACATTTGTGACAGCTTTTATCTTCTCCCCTATTTGGGGCAAAATTGGGGATCGTTATGGGAGAAAGTATATCCTTGTTTTTGCAGCTTTCGGCTTAGGCATATCTGTTATTTTAATGGGGTTCGTCACCTCTGTTTGGCAATTATTTATGTTACGGCTATTTATGGGTGTGTTTACTGGATTCATATCCATGTCCCAAGCTTTAATCTCGACACAAACACCAAAGCATATGGCTGGTCAAGTACTAGGTACTTTACAAACTGGTAGTGTTACAGGTTCTTTAATGGGACCACTTTTAGGCGGAGTATTAGCAGATGCAATTGGCTATGAAACTACATTTATGTCAATTTCCATTATCCTATTTCTATCTGCGTTTCTAGTGCATATTGGTATTAATGAGCAAAAAATTAAAGTAGAGAAAGGGGCAAAGGCTAGTTATTCAAGTAAAGAAGTAATCATGCACATTGTCGGTAATCCTATGCTACTCGTTGTGATGCTTGTATCGATGTTTATTCAAATTGCTCATTTTAGCATTCAGCCTATTCTATCTTTATATGTTGGAGATCTACACGGCCCGGCCAACCTTGCATTATTTTCAGGTATTGCTTTTTCTGCAGCTGGTTTAGGTAATCTAATGATGGCGCGGAACTGGGGTAAGATTGCAGATAAAGTTGGTTATATAAAAATTTTAACCTTGTTACTTATTTTAGCGGCTGTGTTCTATTTCCCTGGTGCTTTTGTTACGAATATCTGGCAGCTTGTCGCCTTAAGATTTTTACTTGGTGTCTCCATTGGCGGAATTATACCCGTACGTGTGGCATATATTCGCCAGGAAGCCCCACTCGCTATGCAAGGAGAAGTACTTGGATACAACACGAGCATCCGCTTTTTTGGAAACATAATTGGGCCGGTCTTAGGCGGAGTGCTCGCAGGATATTACGGGATCTCCTCTGTATTTATCGTCACAAGTATCTTGCTTCTTGGTTGTGGGTTGACGCTATTGGCAATGAATCAGCGACATCCACAGGTAGTGAAACAAACGTCAGAGTCGGTGTAATTTAATATTTACATCAAAAAAAGCATGCGAATTTTATACGCATGCTTTTTTCTAATTAACTAAACAAATTACTTATTCCTTCAAATAAATCTTTAAAGAATTGTTGTACATTTTGCCAAAATCCTGTATCTCCTGTAACTTCTTCGATCTTCCCTTTTATATCTGCTGCAATGTCTTCTAACTGTGTTTGTACATTGGAAAAGTCAATATCAATCGCTCGCATTTTTTCAAACAGATCCGTTAGCATTTGAATATCTTCTTCACTAAGCTGGATGTTTAGATTTTCTAATTGTTGTTGAACGATTTGCTCTACATCTTCCCTTGTGGCAGGGTTTTGTTCAGAAATGGCCTTTTTGATTTCAGTCAAAAGTTCACTAACCTTTTCTTGGTCCATTCCCTCTTCATCCGCAAGGTCTGTCGCAACGACTAGTTCATCATTCGCCACTTCCATTCTGTCTTTATCCAACGCTTCCCCATCCACGTTATACGCCTTATAGATTCCTGTTAGAGCTGAATGGCCAGATACTTTTAGAGGTGAAGCAACTTCAACAAGTGCATTCTCAATCCCAGCTGTAAGCAGTGCGTTCGCATACATCTCACTGGTAACCTGCGTAATATTCTCAGGGTTTACCACATCTACTACAATTCCACCCTCATCTTTACGTGTGATTTTAGCAGAGGAATACATGTTTGAATCCGGATCTCCATTAATAAAGTTAACCAAGTCTTCCGCAGTAACAATATATTCATTTACCATTTCGGGATCATCAACACCCAATAACTCTCTTACTTTATCCTTTTGCTCATCCGATAATGCTTCACCTAAAACTAGTTTTGGTAATCCATACTTCTCATCAATGGCACCACCATTATTATCGTCAGCTGCTTGTACACTACTTCCAAAAGAAAATGCCAACAACAAGACTAGTAACATAGGCAATAATTTATTTAACCGCATAGTCATGCTCCTTTTTTATTCATATATTCATTCATGATGTCTGATATTATTATAGTATATTCCGACTCCATAGTAATATTTTAACAGAAATAAGAAAAGGGTATATTTGACTACAACGGAAACGTACTAGCCTATCTTTAATCTATTTGCATAGTCTAATAGGAACAAATTAGAAGCATTCTACTTCAACCTTTACATAATAAGGAATACACATACATTCTCCGTCACGACCTATTAATAGTAATGTCATACCATACTCACATTGGCTATTAATCAATTGTCTTTCTGCAATCCAACCAAAAGATAAACCTTTTACATCAAACAATAAACGGCTTTTGTCTTTTTGATTCGTTAAAAATAATCGTAGTCCACCCTCATCACAAGTATGCCCAACTTTTTCCACATCGATAACGATCGTTACGTGTTTATCAGCATTTTCTTTTGTTTGATGGAATACTTCCTTAACTAAATGATTGATTTGTTCTTCTTTCGTATCACCAGGAACGAATAAAAACTCCGCATCGTTCACCTTTTGTTGCTTTGCTTTTGTTTTCCACTCAAGAAACTGGGATATCTCTAAGCCATGTTGATTTAAGTAAGCAAATGTTGTTTTACTATCTAATAGGTGCAGGGCGACACTAGCAATGCTTTTTGGCATGCCTAATTTCTGTAATATGTCTATTGTTAGATAAGGCTGAAATTGATTTGATACTTTCACCACTTCCATGCCGTTCACATTATAAGGAGCCTTGCTATAGATCGGAAAAGCTTTGTTCGAATATATCAATGAATCTCCTCCTAATTTATTTACCTATATTACTATGTGTATGTTCAATGTACCTTAAAATATTGTATGTTTGGTTAACTTAACGTGAAGAATACGTTAAGTTTTCTTCATGTTATTTGGTTGAGTATCAAACTATAGGGTAGGATTAGAGGGACTAGTAGGGTTATGTGTATAGTGTAATAGAGGATGGTACTATTCCCTTAAAAACAAAAAAGACAAAACCCTGTGTATGAACAGAGTATTGTCTTTTAACTTTGTTTATCTCCTTGCAATAACATCCATTTCTATGCCAACGCCTTTAGGTAATTTACTTACCTCCACGGTAGCTCTCGCAGGGTATGGCTCAGTTAAAAATCCTGCATACACCTCATTAATTTTTGCGAAGTCATCCATGTTCGTTATGTAGATGGTGATTTTCGCAACATTAACAAATGTTAAGTTCGCTTCTGTTAGGATTGCTTCAAGGTTCTTCATTACTTGGGCTGTCTGATTTTCTATACCCTCGGCGATTTCTCCTGTTTCCGGGTTAATTGGAATTTGGCCTGATACAAATACTAAATCCCCTAAATCAATTGCTTGTGAATACGGACCTAATGCTTGTGGTGCATTGTTCGTATGAATTGCTTTTACCATAATCAACATCCTTCCTTTTCCATGTACTAAGATTTTAACATATTATCGTTTTTTAGTAGAATATAAACAAAAGGAAACATGAAAGGATGATGCATTGTGGAAAATACATTTAATCTAAGAACATCAAACCATTCCGATATGGTGGACGTTACTTCGACAATTGAAAAGTGGATCAGAGATAACGGCATTGAAAGCGGGCTTTTAGTCGTTTCTTCTTTACATACAACTGCTGGTATCACCGTCAATGAAAATGCCGATCCTGATGTGAAAACAGATTTTCTGCGCCGTTTGGATGAAGTGTACCCTTGGGAGCATCCAAAAGATCGCCACATGGAAGGGAATACTGCAGCACACTTAAAGACAAGCACAGTGGGACATGCGCAAACACTGGTGATTTCGAATGGTCGTTTGGTATTGGGAACATGGCAAGGTGTGTATTTCTGTGAGTTTGATGGGCCAAGACATCGTAAGTTTTATGTGAAGGTGATTTCTTAAAAAGACCTACGTTAAATCGAATAACTGCGCGATGAAAAACTCGGTGTCAATTCACCGAGTTTTTCACATCCATGCACTTAAATGTTTAACCACTCCAACAAGATCATCATGAATGACGAAATCAAATAAATAGTCCTTTGGTGTTGCTTCACGATTCATGATTGCCATAGGTAATCCACATGTAAACGCCGCGTAGTCCGGCAATATATTAAATGGGGTGACTAACAAAGAAGTGCCCATTACCAACACTAGTTCACTTTGCCTTATTCTTTGTTCTGCTTCTTCATGCTTCGTGATCGGATCACCAAACAATACGATATCCGGTTTCAGCACATCTCCACAACCAGTTTTATCACAATAAGGTGTCTCATGCTTCATTACGTATTCCAATGCATACTTGGATTGACAATGCGGGCAGGTAGCTGTGTTTAAATTGCCATGATACTCAATAATATCTTCGTTTCCTGCCGTAGCATGAAGGCCGTCAACATTCTGTGTAATAATGGACACTTGTTTCCCGCTAAGCTCCAAATTCCTGAGAAACGTATGCACACTGTTCGGCTCGTAATTCTTTAACAACTTTAAACGGAAGATATCTTTATACTTCGCCCAAAAATCAACCGGATCTTTGTAAAAATACTCACTAGACATGTAGTATTCACGAGAGCGATCATAGGTCCAAACCCCTTGAGATGACCTGAAATCTGGAATTCCACTTGCCGTTGAAACACCTGCACCCGTTAAAACAACGATAGAATATGCCGATTCAATTTTATTCGCAAGCTCCTTCATCTGTGCCATATCCATACTCCTCTAATCATTTCATTACACGTACTATACCATTTATTTATCCTCAAATGGAAACAAAGGGACGGTTCTTGTGTTCACACAAAGTGTGTACACAAGAACCGTCCCCATGTTTACTATTTCTTTAAACGGATCACGTTCCAAGATGTTTTGGCTACGTTTATTTCTAATTTTCCGTTATCTAGTTTTGCGTTTCCGTTGTTATGTGGTTGTACTGCTTGCTTGTCTGCTGTATTTACAGCTTTTAGGTCGTCATTTTCTAGAACGATGTGTTCTACGAGACTGTAACCTTCAAAGCTTCTTACGTCTGCAGATAGCTCAATTGAATCTTCTAAATGTTTGTTCACAATGAATAGTGTTACTTCTTCTTTCTCTTCATTGTAGACTGCTGCACTGTCGATGTAAGGAACATCTGTAAATTCCTTACTGTCATACTTTGGTGACGAAAGCATTGGTTGTAATGATACACCACGACCAAACACTGATGCATGCATATACGGATAGAAGATCGTTTGCTTCCATGCACGTCCATTGTTTTCTGTCATAATAGGTGCAATAACATTAACTAACTGTGCTAAACAAGCCATTTTTACACGATCCGCATGTCGTAAGAATGTAATTAACATACTTCCAACAAGAAGCGCATCTTCAAAGTTATAGTGGTCCTCAAGCTGTGGTGGTGCAATGGACCATGGCTCAATCTTCTTATCAGATTCATTGGAGTGGTACCAAACATTCCACTCATCAAAGCTTAAATACATCGTCTTCTTACTTCTCTGCTTTGATTTAATATAATCACATGTCGCGGTTACTGTTTTAATAAAGTTATCCATGTCCATTGTTTTTGCTAGATAGTTTGCTGGGTCATTTTCTTGATTTCCGTAGTAAGTGTGAAGAGAGATATAATCAACTTCATTATACGTATGATCTAGCACTGTTGCTTCCCATTCAGGGAATGTTGGCATACCGGCACCTGAACTACCACATGCAACTAGTTCAATCGTTGGGTCAACTAAGCGCATCGCTTTTGCTGTTTCTCTTGCAATTCTGCCATATTCTTCAGCAGTTTTTTGGCCTACTTGCCAAGGTCCATCCATTTCATTACCTAGGCACCATGTTTTAAAATTATGTGGTTGTTCATAGCCGTGTGATTTTCTTAAATCACTATAATAGGTTCCACCTGGTAAATTAGTATATTCAATCAAGTTACGAGCAGCTTCAATGCCTCTTGTTCCTAAGTTTACAGCCATCATTACCTCAGAACCCGCTTTTTTAGCCCAATCTGCAAATTCATTCGTACCAACTTCATTTGTTTCAATTGTACGCCAAGCTAATTCTGTTCTACGAGGACGTTGTTCTTTCGGTCCTACACCGTCTTCCCATCTGTAATTGGATACGAAGTTACCGCCAGGATAACGAATAATCGGAACTTGTAATTCACTAACTAGGTCAATCACATCTTTACGGAAGCCGTGTTCATCCGCAAGCTCATGTCCTGGCTCATAGATTCCACCATAAACTGCTCGCCCTAGATGTTCAATAAAAGATCCGTAGATACGATCATCTACTTTAGCAATCTTATAATTCTTATCCAATACTAGACTTGCTTTTAAGTCTTTTCCCATTGTTAGCACCTCATTTTATTTTATAATTAATTGGAATCGGTTACACTTTATCATTTTAGATGTGTTCATTATACGAATATTGGATAATATAAAATATATCCTAAGTTGTTCGTACAAGTTAACAGTTTCATTATAAATAACTTCTATTAGTATGACAAGCATTTCATTTAATATGATCCGAATTCCTTAAATACAGGCCTTTATTTTATATATTGACATGATTATTACAACTGTTTAGGCTAAGAATAGCGCGTTATAGATTAATTCATACATATATTTGTACGTATAACTTTACCGCATCTGTAACTAACTTGATTTTAATATGAAAGAAGCCGTTACCAAAGTTTCATTTTTAAATGTTATAATATTGTAAAGACTTACACGAATGTGTGCAGATTTATGAGGTGTGTTTATGCAAACAAAATATAATATGGTCAAGCAGGCCATTAAATCAAAAATTCTTGAAGGAGCTTTTCAACCGCATCAAAAAATTAGCTCTGAAAGCGAACTTATGAAGCAGTTTGAAGTCAGTCGCCACACTGTTCGATTGGCAATAGGTGAACTCGTGAATGATGGATGGTTATATCGAGAACAAGGTGCCGGAACTTTTTGTGCGGATCGTTCAAATCTTAACGAGAAGAATCATTTTACACCCCAGAAAAATATAGCGATCATCACAACCTATATCTCTGATTATATTTTCCCATCGATCATACGAGGTGCAGAGTCTTATTTAAGTGAGCATGGATACCATGTTAGTCTGTTTAGCACAAATAATGATCATGACAATGAAAGAAAATTTCTAGAAAAAATTCTAACCCAACACTTTGATGGGGTCATTATAGAACCTACGAAAAGCGCGATCTCTAACCCGAATATTAACTATTACTTAAACCTAGAGCGCGAGAATATTCCCTACATCATGATTAATGCCTATTATGATGAATTAGAGCCGTTAAGCATTATGATGGATGATGAAAAAGGCGGATTTATTTCAACGGAACACCTCATACAGCAAGGACATTCTAACATTGTTGGCTTTTTCAAAAATGACGACATACAAGGTACTAAACGGTTAAAGGGATATATTAAAGCGCACCGTCAACACAACATCCCAATTAACCCAAACAACATCGTAACCTATAGTTCTGCAGAGAAGTTCAGTAAGCCTGTAGAAGAATTACGCAAGATGTTAGAGCCTAGTTCGGACAATAGACCTTCTGCCATTGTTAGCTATAACGACGAACTTGCAATAAAATTACTGGATGTACTTCGCGACTTCCAATTGAAAGTACCTACTGACATTTCGATTGTAGGGTATGATAATTCCTTCTTGGCAGAGGTATCGGAAGTAAAGCTCACAACAATTGAACACCCAAAAGCAGCATTAGGCACATTAGCTGCAGATATGATCTTACAAATAATCGAACAAGATAAGACTGGAACAGGAAAGCAAACAGAACTATCATCTGTTTTATACCAACCGGAATTGGTTATTCGAGATTCAACCAGATCATTGGAAAATGACTAATCATGCATTAAAGGAACTCAATCAAGGGATTGAGTTCCTTTTTTAATCGTCTTTTTTATGATGCTTATCCCATTTCGGAATATAATTATCTTCTTTTAATTTTTCATGGAATTTAGCCAAGTGTTCTTTCATCATAGTTGCATCCTTTTCACTAAGTACACCAAGCTCCTGGTATTTGTTGATAACACCAATTCGCTGGTTAAGCACATCTTCGTACATTGTTGCTAGTTCTTTGACCTGTGCATCTGTTAGCTCGACTTCTTTAAACTCTGGTTTGTGGTGGTGATCTTTTTCTGCTTGGATGCTATTTGCACCAACAGTAACAATGGTGAGCGCAAATAAACCAACTAGCATTTTCTTCATAAGGTTTTTCATATGCATAACTCCTTTCCAACTTTTCAATTTAATGTTTGTAATTGGAAAGCATCCTATACACGGATTATTAAGATTTTATCATTCGTTCCCAGAAATGCATACCACCGTTCTACCTAAAGCTTTGCCCTTCAAGATCGATTGCAATGCATCAGGAAGTTCCTGCAAGCTAATCTCTTTACTAATTTTCTCTATTAGACCTTCAGGCTTCATATCTGTTGCCATACGCTCCCATATTTGCTTTCTTAACTCCATTGGACAATATACCGAATCTATCCCCGCTAAGGTTACGCCGCGTAATATAAAAGGAAATACAGTCGCTGGAACTTTGGCTCCACCTGTTAATCCACTAACCGCAACACATCCACCATAGTTTATTTTACTCAATATCGAGGCTAATGTTTGTCCACCTACTGGGTCAATCGCACCCATCCACGTTTGCTTATCAAGCGCACGAACCTTGTCTTCGTAGACATCTTCTCTCGCTATAATCTCATTAGCACCGATCTCATTTAAAAAGCTGTGCGCTGTTTCTTTTCCAGTACTCGCAACAACCTGATAGCCTAATTTATGTAACATAGCAATCGCAAGACTTCCAACTCCACCAGTTGCACCAGTAACGAGTACTTTCCCCTTGTCTGGAGTAACGCCGTTTTCTTCTAAACGATGAATGGATAACGCTGCCGTGAAACCAGCTGTACCATATACCATCGCTTCTTTCAGTGAAAGGTTTTCCGGTAAAGGAACGATCCAATCCGCAGGTACACTTGCATATTCGCTATAGCCACCGAAATGAGAAACACCAATATCATAGCTTGTGGCAATCACACGGTCTCCAGCTTTATATCGAGTATCTTTAGAATCAACCACTTCTCCTGCTATATCAATACCTGGAATAAAGGGGTACGTTTTAACAATCGTGCTGTTTGGTACACTTGCAAGTCCATCTTTATAGTTCACACTTGAATAATGGACTTTAATCAAAACGTCGGATTTTGGTAACTCATCATATGTAAGATTGTCCACTTTTGCAACAAACTCATCGTCTTCTTGTGTTAACTTAAATGCCTGGAAAGTACTCATATAAATTCCTCCTTATAAACTTACTATAATATACGTAGCGCGATGTTTCACGCGCTACGTATTTAACTTAAACTCTACATCTTCATGTGCATAGACTGTTTCAAATTCTTCATTTTCTTTTAATTCCGTATATAAGTCTTCCGGTGAATACCATAGATGGTCATTCTCTAATTTATAATCAGCACCATAGTAATAGCTTAACCAAATTAATTTGGAGCAATATATATATTCCCACGGATCTTCCAATGATTGACTTAGGTTAAATGAAAATACCGGTTTATTTTCTCCTTGCTCTAGATTTGCCTTGTAGGAAGCGAGATACTCCATCGCATAGCTTGCGGCCGCTTCACCCATTCCTTCCTTTTTTGGACGAAATTGTGCGTGGATCGGATGCTTTTCTAAAAACTGTTGAATCGTATCCTTACGTAGAGACGGGTGCAGGCCAGGAGATTCAATCACTTTATTCTCATCCACCACTAAAGCAGCATGACCCATATACCCCGTTAGTTCTTGAAACACATTATCACTTGCAACAAGAATATCACCCGGTTTAAAATTACGCTGTCTAGAACCTTCCCTTACTGAAGCTGGTAAAGTATATTGCTCTGCAATCGGGATGATCATTCCATTAGAAATAGAACCGCCAACTACTATCACAAGATTATTTTGGTATAGGTTTGGAAGCTTCACATAAAACGTATTACCTTGAAAGAATGTAGCAACTAATTGATGATTCACATACACATGATAATAGTGAAATTTGATCGGGGATTTTTGTTGGATTTGAATCCAATCCCGATATTGCGTTAAATGAAAATGCGCTTTCATTTTACCACCGCCCAAAACTAATGTATTCATAGGCGATGGATTGTGTGACTACCTTATTTATTTTATTAGTGTACTAGTTTCATGAGGAACAGGCAGTTACAATTGTCACAAAGATGACCATAACAAAAACAGGTGATACTTAGAAACCACCTGCTTTTTTATTTATATTATTCGTTGGGGATTTATATTGTAATTATATCTAAAAAGGTTGTTCGGATCACATAGCTTCTTTATTTCTACTAATCTCTGATAGTTGTCAGCAAATGCATTTTTCATCACTTGCTCATTGATTCTTTTATAATTTTCTTATCAACTTCTTATCTGGAATTTTGAGATTGATTGTTGCAATTCCTCCGCTAAGAAAGATAAAGACTGGGCTGAGGAAGAAACCTCTTCCATTGTCGCTAACTGTTCTTGTGTAGAAGCTGAACTTTCTTGACTTGATTTTACACCATTTTCTGCAATAACCTTAACATTCTCTAGCGCTTCTGAGATATTCAATGCTATTTCTTCAATATCTTGAATCGATCCAGAAACATCAGTTACCTTATTAGATACATTTGTCATTGATTCTTCTATTTTGCCAAACGCTTGTCTAGCTTCTGTTGTTGAAGTTATTCCCTCTTCAACTTTTGCATTTCCCTCATCAATAGAAACAACCGCATTTTGGGTCTCAGATTGAATGTCAGCAACCATTACTGTTATTTGATCGGCAGACTTCTTTGACTCTTCTGCTAGTTTCCTAACCTCATCTGCTACAACAGCAAACCCTTTTCCATGTTCACCTGCTCTTGCAGCTTCAATCGCCGCATTTAAGGCTAAGAGATTTGTTTGATCCGATATATCTGTTATTAAATCAATTACACTTCCTATTTCTGAGGATCTACTTTTCAGTGCGTTTATTGTGGAAGTCATGTTATCAAACGATAGCTTAATATCTTGAATACGCTCAACTACTTTTTCTATAGAAATGATTCCCTCATGAACATAACCTGTAGATTCCTTTGTAGAGTTCTCCATTTCTTCACGATTTTCATTTATGCTGTCAACGTTTTCTACCATATGTTTTAAGGATGCTGAAACATGACTAACTTTATTTAATTGTCCTTCTGCACCCTCAGCATTACCTTGAACCAAATTAGCGAGAAGCTCTGTTGAATAAGTACTTTGTTCAGCACTGGCTGTTAATTGTTCGGATGCTGATGCAACCTGAAGTGCTGACTCACTCGTTTTTATCAATGTTTCATTAAGATCGTCAACCATCTTATTTAACGATTGAGCTAGTTCACCAACTTCATCTTTTGATTTCACTTGGACCTTATCAATGGTAAGATTTCCTTCGGCTATTTGCTTTAAGGCCTCAGACACAGATGAGACAGGTTTTGATATTACTTTGATAAGATATACAGTGATTAATACAGTCAACACTGCGATTATTGTAAATATTACAACCATAGATATCTTACTTTCGCTACCTATCTTCTTAACCTCTACCCAAGCATCATTTGTTAACTTTTCTGTATCCGCAACAATAAGACCATGTGTTTCTCTATAATTATCAAAAAACTCTTTACCTTCTCCTATGTTACTTCTAGCGCCTTCGATGTCCCCTTGCTTGACCTGTTGAATAATGGATTCAAAGAAACTCTGCACATCTGTAATTTGGGGTTTTGCTTCTTCAATGAGTGATGCCATAATCGGGTGCCCGTCTAAATGTGATTCAATTATTTCTAGATTTTTTTCAATATTTTCTTGTCCTAAATAATAGGGTTCTAGAAATTCTTCATCACCGGTAACTAAATACCCTCTTACCCCTGTCTCTTGATTAACTAATGCTGTTAGAATTGCATTAGCTGCATTGGATAATGGGATAGCATCATTTACGATATTATTGGCCTCAGATTCTACGTTTTGAAGTCCATACCAACTCATACCAAATATACCTACAATTAATAATAAAATAATTCCAAAGCTAACGATAATCTTTTTACCTATCGACATAACACTGCCTCCCAAATCAGATTTGTGAAAATATATAGATTTCCCCCACCTCTTGCATCCATTTTGAAAGTAAAAAAAACGACATAAAAATGCCGTTTTCACTCAATCAATAGAAATATGATTGCATTCGGCAACCCAGCCGCCATAGATTTTATCCTTAGACCTGTGGTTTTGCGTACCTAACTTTCATTAGGATTGCTAGTGTCGTGCATACAAATTATAATTGCGTCTTGATAGTAATATAGTATCACGGTTTGTCATCCGCAGGAAGATAATTTATGTGTTTTTCGCAAAATTCGACTTTTTTTGTCATGAATTTATTTGTTTTATGTAAATATTTGTATATATGATGGTTAATAGGAACTAAAATCCCTCTTCAATCAGTGTCATGATCGACATTAATTGTTATATAATTTTATCCAAAAAGAAAAGACCAACTATGGTAAGTTGGTCTTATGAACTGCATTATTTGTCTACAATGCATAAAGTTCTCTCATGTTAATTGTTAGTTACTCGCTTCTTTATATAGCCTTTGTTTCCACTTTAGAATTATATAATAGTTCATGTTTATGATTATTCCTAGCCCACTTCACCAATGCATATACGATCGGTGTGTCAACAATGGCAACAAGTAGCTTGAATACATACTGCGTCGCAATCATTGTTAGTAAAACAGACGTTGGGACTGTTCCCGCAAAAGCAATCGATATAAAGATAGTTGTATCAACTAGTTGACTGGACATCGTCGACAAGTTATTTCTCAACCATAGTCTTTTTTCACCGTGCTTTTCTTTTAAGCGATGGAAGATCGTCACATCTAGATTTTGGCTGATCACATAAGCTACTAAACTAGCTAGCATGACGCGGAAGCTTCCACCTAGAATGGACGCAAACTCTTCTTGCATGCCAAAAATAGGTGCTGCAGGTAATTCAATTGCGACAAATATAAAGACCAAAGCAATGACTTGTGTGAAAAAGCCTGCTTGCACTGTTTTACGTGCTAAATCTTTTCCATATACTTCACTAATCACGTCTGTGATCAAATACGTAACTACGTAGACAACTGCAGCTGCCGGGAGCATATAGTCACCCACACTAAACAATTTCACACCTAAAATATTAGATAAAACTAATAATCCTACAAATAAAGCATTTAAATAGATAAACAATTTATTTCCTCTCCTTTTCGTTGGGAGGAACTAGCTAACCCTCTTAGCGATTATCGATCTTTTCTGGATACATATCGTGATTCATCATTCTGTGATCTGCCATTTGTTCGTATTTCGTGCCTGGCTTCCCATAATTGCAATATGGATCAATCGAAATTCCACCTCTTGGTGTGAATTTACCCCATACCTCAATATAACGAGGATCCATTAGTTCAATTAAATCGTTCATGATAATATTCATGCTATCCTCATGAAAGTCACCATGGTTTCTAAAGCTAAACAAATATAACTTTAATGATTTACTTTCCACCATTTTCACATCAGGAATGTAACTGATATATACCGCACCGAAATCTGGTTGTCTCGTTTTCGGACATAGCGTAGTAAATTCAGGACAATTTAATTTAACAAAATAATCTCTGTTAGGATGTTGATTATCAAAGGTTTCTAAAACCTCTGGCGCATAGTCAAAGCTATATTCTGTTCCTTGACTCCCAAGTAGTGTTATATCTTTTAAATCTTCATCTCTTCTTCCAGCCATTGTTGTACCTCCTTGTTGATTGATTATTAAATCCAAGCATAAGAAAAGCCGCATCCTAAGGGACACGGCTGTAATCACGTCATATGTCCTTAGTTTTTTATAGAGGGTTTGTAGCTAAGAACCTCTCCCGTATTGAATACGGAATGTTATTGGTATTCATTCACTCGATTTATTATATAGACGTGTGTTACTTCTGTCAATTGTAGATTTTTACCTTGCTAACTTCAGATTATCGAAATTGAAAAACCGCTTTTCAATACGCTCAAGTAGATAACTAGCCGCAAAAAGAGCGAATACTGCAATCTTTCTTATACTAGATACATCAGATCCTACAACGAAAAAGATACCCCATGTGACCAATGCAATGGCAAGCAATACCGTAATGATCTTTCCACTTTTGGATTGTCGGAACTTAGCATTATCTCTATTTCCAAATACAAAAAGAAATACTGTTAGAATCAACGCTCCTGTTAAATCATTAAACAACAAAAAGATCGCAATACCAGGTAATAATGCATATAAAAGTCTAAATATCATTTTGTATAGCAATCCTATCCTCTCCTAACTACCCAACATAATGAAGAACTATCCGATATAATGCGATACAAAGACCCAAAACACTCGCCTTCATTTTAGAAGGATGATAACCTCTGCTATTTAATAGATAAATGAGAACAACTATGAATCCTAAAGGAATGTATAATTCAAACGTACCTGTTTTATTCCCCCATGAAAAAATGGGTGCGATCCATGTACTAATGAAGAAATAAATGAAGATTTTAAAAAAATTCCGTTTTTCTAACTGCTTGTTCCACCGGACTAACAAGATAATAACAATAATGGCAATAATCGTAATATGTAGCTGGGGTAAAAAGATGGTAACGTCTCCAATTCTAAATTCCATCAGGCTTCCCTCCATTAAATAGATCCACAATTATCTCTTAAATTCTGGACACTACATATTAATATTAACATATAATCCCAAATAGTCTTATTAAAAAACAAAACAAAAGACCAAATCCCCTGATTTGGTCTTCTAGATAAACTTCTATTAAAATACAATCGTCTTATTCCCATGCACAATAATCCGATCTTCCAAGTGCCATTTCACCGCTCTTGCCAATACACTTCGTTCCACGGACTGGCCAATTTTCTTCATTGCCTCTGCACTGTCTTTATGGTCAACCCGACTAATGTCCTGTTCTATAATTGGCCCTTCATCCAAATCATCGGTGACATAGTGTGAAGTTGCACCGATCAATTTTACACCACGATTATACGCGCGCTCATATGGATTTGCTCCAATGAATGCTGGTAGGAAAGAATGGTGAATATTAATGATCTTGTGTTTATGCACATCAACAAAATGTGGCGTTAAGATTTGCATATAACGCGCGAGCACAATCACATCGACATCATATTGCTTCAAAAGTTCTATTTGTTTTTGTTCTACTTCTGCTCTTATATCCTTGTTTGCCGGTATGTAGTAGTAAGGTATTCCTAGCCTTTCTACCATGTCGCGTGATGTTTCGTGGTTACTTATTACCAGGGAAATATCGGCCATTAAATCCCCACTTTGCCACTCCCACAGCAGTTCGAGCAAACAATGTGGTTCCTTTGACACAAAAATAGCCATTTTCTTGATCTCATCTACATACGTCAGCTTCCAATCCATGGAGAAAGCCCTCGCGATTTCTTGGAAATCCTGCTTAATTTTCTCTGCTTTTTCTTTTAAGTCAGGAGCTTCAAATTCAATCCGAATAAAAAACTCTCCACCCTCGGGATCGACAGAATATTGATTTGACTCAATAATGTTGGCTTCATGTTCATAAAGAAACTTGGAAACCGCAGCTACAATTCCTGGTTGATCCGGGCAATTGATTAATAAACGTGCTCGGTTCTCATTTTGTTGTTTAAATGTATCTAGCTTTTCTTGCATATAACTCTTCATTCAATCTACCTCTTTACTACCTTATTAAGCTGCTTTAACTTTCCTGAAAGACAACTTCTAATGACTGGATACACTGATCAACTTCAGCTTTTGTTGCCGTCAACGGTGGTAGAATTCGAACGACCTTTGGACCAGCAACGAGTATAAGCAAGTTTTGGTCTTCTCTTGCTTTTGTTACATAGTCAATTGCGTTCCCCTTTACTACTAAGCCAACCAGTAATCCTTTGCCACGCACCTGTTCTATACTATCATACTTTTCCACTAATTTATGCAACGCTTGATGCAAATAACTCGCCACTTCATTTGACTGCTCCAAGATGGACGACTCTGTCATATATTCAATTGTTGCAGCGGCTGCAGTAGTGGCTATTGGATTCCCACCAAACGTGCTTCCGTGCGATCCAGGTACAAACGCTTGTGCAACAGGCTCTTTCGCAAGCATGGCACCAATCGCAACACCTGATCCGAGTCCTTTGGCTAATGTAAATACATCCGGTTCAATCCCGAATTGCTCGTAAGCAAAGAGTGTTCCAGTTCGACCAACACCAGTTTGAATCTCATCCACCATCAGTAACAAATCATAGTTTTTACATAGTTCCCCTAACTTATCCAACCAAGCCTGATCAGCTGGAACAACGCCACCTTCTCCTTGGACAAGCTCTAACATAACCGCACATGTCTGTTCTTGAACCAGATCCTCTAATGCATCAAAATCATTAAAAGGTAAATAGCGGAACCCTGGAGTCAATGGTGCAAATCCTTGTTGAATTTTTTCTTGTCCCGTTGCAGACAACGTCGCTAAGGTTCTACCATGAAAAGAATTAGAAAACGTAACCACTTCATATTTAGATGTACCTTTTACATCTTGGGCATATTTTCTCGCTATTTTAATCGCGGCTTCGTTAGCTTCTGCCCCACTATTACAGAAAAAAACTTGATCAGCACAGCTATTGTCTGTCAGTAGCTGTGCTAGTTTTTCCTGTGATGGGATCGTATATAAGTTCGAGCAATGCCATAGCTGATCAAGTTGCTCGTTAACCTTATTCTTGATTACATCAGGCACATGACCGAGGTTACATGTCGCAATACCTGAGGTGAAATCTAAATACTTCTGTCCTTGATCATCCCATACATAACTGCCTTTTCCTTTTGTAAGCGTTAGAGGAAAACGGCTGTATGTTTGCATGACCGAGGTTTGATTTTTTGTTTGAACAGTCTCAGACATACGGCATCTCCTTATCCAATGAAATTCTTGTACCCACGTTTTTTCCGTCCATGAAATCAACCAAGCTATTCGCTTCCAGTCCATTCACAATCGAAACTTCAGGCACTCTATGCGCTAGTGCTTTCAAAGCAGATTGTACTTTGGGAATCATTCCACCATAAATCACCTTAGAGGATATTAATTGTTCGATTTTTTCTTTTCCCACTTGGTGCAATGTTTGCTTTTGACCATCTTCTTCGACACAAATACCAGGGATATCGCTAATAAAGCACAATTTTGCCCCTAATGCTTGCGCGATTGAAGAAGCAGCCATATCTGCATTAATATTATAACGTTGTCCTTCATCATCAATACCAATCGGAGAGATGACAGGGATATAGCCTTGGCTTGAGATCTGCTCAATCAGTGAGGTATTAACCTCACTCACTTCTCCTACAAATCCTAATTGATCCGCTTTGTCTGTTGGTGTTGCTTTAAGTAACGTACCATCGACACCACTAATGCCATAGGCTTTCCCATTTTCCTTCATCAGATTACGAACGATTTGTTTATTCATCGACCCACTTAGAGCCATTTCAACAACATCTAGAACCTCATTGGTCGTTACTCGAAGTCCGTTAATAAAAGTTGTTTGTACGCCCATTTGGGTCAACAAAGAGGAGATCAATGGACCCCCGCCATGGACAATAATTGGTTGCCATTCTCCACTTTGATGTAAGTCCGCTATATTTTTATAAAAAGATGTTGGTAAATCCTCAAATACACTTCCGCCGCATTTGATCACCACATAATTCACTTTTCTTCCTCCTCACGTACGATAAGAAGCATTGATTCTGACATATTCATAAGAAAGATCACAGCCCCACGCAGTTGCCTTGCCGCTTCCGTCTCCAAGATTTGCTTGAATGACAACCGTATCTTGCAGAAGATATGCTTTTGCCTTTTCTTCATCAAACGGGTAAGGGATACCATTTTCAACTACTTTAATAGGCCCGAGTGACACATTCACTTTGTCAGGGTCTAACTGCTCGCCACTATATCCTATTGCGGTAATAATTCTTCCCCAGTTTGCATCTGCGCCATGAATCGCTGTTTTTACTAGATTCGAAGAGATGACAGACTTACTTATGATTTGCGCTGCACGATCCGAGTTGGCACCATTCACTTGCACCTCTACTAACTTACTAGCCCCTTCACCGTCTCTAGCAATCTCTTTTGCTAAAAGCTCACAAACTGTGCTAAGCGCTTCTACAAAGACGTTCCACTCTGGGTGTTCTTCTGTTAGTTTTGCGTTTTCCGCTTTTCCATTTGCCATCACTAATACCATGTCATTCGTACTTGTATCTCCATCAACCGTGATCATGTTAAATGATGTATTCGTAATGGATTTTAATGCACGTGATAATGCTTGATCATCTATATTTGCATCTGTTGTAACGAAGCTAAGCATTGTCGCCATGTTTGGGTGAATCATACCGGACCCTTTTGCTGCTCCGCCAATAGATATTTGTTTCCCATCAATTTCAAACTGTACTGCAATCCCTTTTTCACGTGTGTCTGTTGTAAGAATCGCTGTTTCAAAACGTGAAGTATCATTATTTTCTTGTTCATGTATTTGACTTATACCCGTTTGGATTTTTTCCATTGGTAACAGTTCACCGATTAGACCGGTAGAAGCAACCGCTGCTAAATGTTCAGGTATTTGTATTTTCTCAGAAAAGCTACGTCTCATTTCATAAGCATCTTTCAAACCCTGTTCGCCCGTACATGCATTAGCTATACCGGAATTAACGAGGATTGCTTGTAATTTTTGTTCTACTGCAATACTTTCTTGCGTTACCTTTAAAGGAGCTGCTTGGAAAGCATTTGTAGTATATACGCCTGCTGCATGTGCTGGTACGTCCGAATATAACCAACCTAAGTCTAGCTTTTGCTTACGTATGCCACAATGTAACCCACCTGCTGAGAAGCCTTTTGGTGTTGTTACATTCCCCCCTGTTACCAAACCAATCTTTTCCTTTGTTGTCACGCCATTCACTTGCTCCATTCCGCACCCTCCTTAAGGATAAATAGGGATTTGATTTAACCCTGTTGTCGCTTCCCATCCTGCTAATAGATTCATATTTTGAATCGCCTGACCAGAAGCACCTTTCACCAAATTATCAATCACAGATACAATCATCAGTTTTCCGGTTCTTTGATCTGCGTAAATACCAATATCACAATAATTGCTGCCATATACTTCTTTTGTTGACGGAATCACGCCTTCAGGTCGGACCCGCACAAAAGGATGATTTTTATAAAAATCTTGGTACACTTCCACTATTTCTTTTGTTGACTTTTCTATTATAAGATTTGTGTACATCGTGCTCATAATACCCCTTGTCATCGGAACAATGTGAGGAGTAAAGACCACTTGCATCTCTTGCCCCGACTCGTTTGTTAACACTTGTTCAATTTCAGGAATATGTTTATGCTCCCCTAGTTTATAGGCTTTTAAATTCTCGTGCATTTCTGAGAAGTGCACGTTCAGCGATAAACCCCTACCTGCACCTGATACACCAGTTTTGGCGTCAATAATAATTTGTTCTTTGCTAACTAAGTTATGTTTTAAAGCTGGTATTAAGCCTAATAAGGTAGCTGTTGGATAACAACCTGGATTTGCAATTAAACTTGCATTTTTAATCTCATCCTCATAGATTTCGCTTAATCCATAGATTGCTTGATTAATATATTCCTGATCTGCAGGTGTGGATTGATACCATTTTTTATATGCTTCTGGCTCTTTTAGTCGGAAG
The DNA here is from genome assembly GCF_025154055.1 of Aquibacillus koreensis. Classification (GTDB taxonomy): domain Bacteria; phylum Bacillota; class Bacilli; order Bacillales; family Amphibacillaceae; genus Aquibacillus_C; species Aquibacillus_C koreensis. The sequence continues at coordinate 2,674 of NZ_JAOALK010000063.1, read as the reverse complement.
TCACCTGATAAATCAATACATTTCACACCGTTCTCCAAAAATGATGGAATTAGATCTTTACTCACATTCGATGGTGTAGCAAAAAACACCAAGTCTACTTTTTCACTTAAACTTGTAATATCTAAAGCATCCATTGTCATATCAACGACATCCACGGTATGTGGATATACGGATGCTAAATCCGTACCACTTTGCGAATGTGAGATAATTGCTTCTACCGTAACGTATGGATGATTATGTAATAATCTAATTAATTCAACTGCTCCGTAACCAGTACCACCTATAATAGCTACTTTCACGTTGTATTCACTCCTAAGTCCGTATGGGATTGGTTTATTATTATACTTTATAATGCATGTTTATACAACATTATTTCCGTAATTTTTTTATTATTTCGAATGATTTTTATCTATAGTTATACAAAACAAACACATTATCAATCTACATCGCTATAAGCATCTTTTAAACCAAAGGTAATTTAACTACTAATAACACACTAAAATAAAACAAATGCATAAAGTGAATAAATATCCAAACTCTATGCATAAAGCTACTATATGTTTGCGTTTTCCAAATGAGCTTGACTGTATAAAAAAAACATCACAAACTCTTATCCAAGAATTTGTGATGCTTTCACACTATTATCCTATTATGTTGAACTTTTTATACCCGACTCACCAATATGCTATAGAGATCATTCCACCGTATTTTCTAGCTCGCCAATGCCTTCAATTTCCATTGTAATGACATCTCCACTTTGCAAGAACTGTGGTGGGTTCATACCAAAACCTACACCATCAGGGGTTCCAGTTAGGATAACATCACCAGGTTGAAGCGTCATTAAGTTCGAAATAAACGATATAATAGTTGGAACATTAAATATTAAATGCTTCGTGTTGGACGATTGTCGAACCTCGCCATTAATTTTCGTCTTTAATTCTAAGTTAGATGGATCTGGAAGTTCATCTGTCGTTACGATCCATGGTCCAATTGGCGTACTCCCGTCTAGGGATTTGCCTTGTAACCATTGCGGGGTTCGCTTTTGTAAATCGCGTGCAGATATGTCATTCCCGATTGTATATCCCGCAACATATTCTAACGCGTCCTGTTCAGGTACCTCGCAGGCTTCTTTTCCAATCACAACAGCCAGTTCAATCTCATAATCTAATTTAGTTGTTTGCTTGGACTTTTTAATCTTATCTTCTGGACCAATTAATGCATTGGCAAACTTCGAAAAAAGAACCGGATAATCAGGAATCGTGCTTTTCATTTCAGCTACATGATCTTTGTAATTCGTTCCGATACAAATAATCTTTGAAGGATTTGGAACTGGTGTACCAAGCGAAACATTCTGTTCAGCAATAAAATACTTCGATAATTCTGGTTCTACTAGGAAGTCACTTACATCCACCGCTTTTTCAATCCCAAACTTACCTAATTTATAAAATGCATCTGGATGAGATGGGAGCAGTATATCTACAGCTAAAGCCTTTTCTCTTTCGCCTTTCTTTACTAACAGATCCCGATACGCTTCCTGCAGATCCACTACACCATGCGGGTACATGATCCCCATGCGATAAGAACCAAAGCTCTTTTTCGTTTTATAGCTTACAAGTTTCATACAGCTCACTCCATTCCAATTAAATATGTACCATTGTATCATTTTTTATAAAGAAGACGTCTAATAGAAGCACAAAGATGTCCCATATATAGTTGACAGTCTAAATATTTCCACCTATATTTAATAATACATAACAGAAAATTCAAACAATTACAAAGGAGGGCTATCATTGTTTTGAAATCAAACGCAGATGCTAATATGGGAATGTTCGTGACAGAAATGGAGGATATCCACTTCTTTGGAAGGGATAGGGAGATCCGTTTATTTAAGCAATGGCTTCTGAACACTGAAAGTAATAATAAGATTCTTAACATTTATGGCATTGGTGGTTCGGGTAAAACATACCTACTACATGCTTTTGAACGAATGACAGATCATGAGAATGATTTGTTTCTACACATTGATTGTCGGGATTTCATCCAAACTCCACTAACGCTTGCAGAAAATCTCCTAATTCAACTCTATAACAAGTATCCCAATATCGAACAAAACAAATCCTACACACTGCAGGAATGCCTCTTCTTATTACAACATATCAGCCAAGAAAAAAGAATTGTTATCGCCGTAGATGCATATGAGCAGATGAGAGAACTGGAACGGTGGTTCAGAAACACGTTCTTGAAAAACCTACCAGGAAACACCTATATTGTAATTTCTGGACGGAATCCTTTAAAAGGAGAGTGGGAAGAATCACCCGCTTGGAGGAAAATCATCACTCGTATGAAACTATCAGATTTTAGCTATTCCGTTACGAAACAATACTTATCACACTACGAAATTGATAGAGAAGATTTGTTAAAACGTATATGGGTGATTACGAAAGGAAACCCCCTCGCATTATCGTTAGCCGTCTTATCAATCGAAAAAATTAACAAAGAAACAAAATGGATTAACAGAGACAAAAGTAACTATTCTCCTGTTTTATTACAGCTCACGCGCGCCTGGCTTGCAGAAACACCTGACTTCTCCACGGGGCAAGCCCACGTGGGTTCTACATACTGTTTCTCTCTATTCGTACATGTAGCAGCTATGTTTAGAGTACAAAAACTACAC
>NZ_JAOALK010000062.1 GCF_025154055.1 Aquibacillus koreensis | reverse complement strand
GGGAACGCTTCAGCTTCCTCGCTCGCAAAGAGCGCTCACTGCGGGATCTTCAGACTGTTCCTTTCCCACAGGAGTCTCGTATTTTTCCTCCGCTGTATTTAGTCTTCTTTTCAAGTTAGAAGTGAACCTGAATGATTTGATTTATAGGATAATGCTCACCTTAATTAGACCAATTCAACTTAGCGTAGTCAGAATACGGAGACTCCTGCGGGAACAGCGCGAGCCGAAGATCCACTCAGGAGCGTACTTTGCGACTGAGTTAGCTGAGGCCGTGCCCGCGGAAAGCGACGTATTCTGACGAAGCGGAGTATTAGCACTCATCCTTGCACAGTATGGGGCATGACTAGTGTATAGTGAAAAAAAGACCAGCTGTGCTGGTCTTTTAGGGGATGAGCATCATAATTGTGAAGAAATGGAAAACAGAACCTGCAATAACGAATAAGTGCCAAATGGCATGGTGATAATGAAATCGGCGCCAAACATAGAATATAGCTCCTACCGTATAAAAGATTCCTCCTATTAGAAGATAGTTTAGACCCGTTTCTGGGATCGCTTTAGACAATGGCTCCCAAACAACTATGATTAACCATCCCATAAGTATATAGAAGACTGTCGAGAGAACTAAGAATTTTTTTACAAAGAAAATCTTGAAAATAGTCCCTGCTAATGCGATCGCCCAAATGATTGAAAATAGAGTCCAGCCGATCTCTGAGCGTAATGGACCTAATAAAATTGGAGTATAGGTACCTGCAATGAATAAATAAATGGAAGAGTGATCACAAATTCGAAAAATATCTTTCCATCTTCCTTCTGGTAGACCATGGCACACAGTTGATGAGATGTACATAAAAAACATAGTTACCCCAAAAATAATCACTGAAGTAGTTTCCCATACTTTTTCAATATTGGAGGATGCAATTAATACAATCAAAGCAATTATGCTAAAAAGTACACCTATACCATGGGTGACTGCATGAGCAATTTCTTCTTTTTTTGTGAATGTATGAGTAGTCATCCTAACCTCCTTATATTGAGTTTTTCTAAACTTATTTTGTCCGGTTCATACCAAAACATGATTGGATATTTATTCAAGCTTTGAAAAATAGAGGTGACTGAAATTAAACATTGTAAAATCTAAACTTATCTATAGATGGTGTTACCCATCTATTTATGATAAAATATGTATGGTGCATATATAACGTGAAAATGACTCCTTCAACTGCCCCAAAAGGAGTGTTACGTATGAATAATTTAGAGAATTTAGACTTGCCAGAAATTAATGTTGAACAATTAATGATTTCATCTGAAAAAGTTGCTCATGTTCAATTAGGAAATCCGTTAGAACATGCTTTATTAGTATTAGTAAAATCGGGTTATTCTGCAGTTCCTGTTCTAGATTCTTCCTATAAGTTTAAAGGTATTATAGGAAAGACAGTCATTTTAAATAGTGTTTTAGGATTGGAACGCTTTGAGATGGAAAGGCTTTCAGAGAAAAAAGTAAATGAGGTTATGAACTCAGATACTCCATGTCTAAACAGACGAGATGATTTTTTAACATGTCTTAAAACAGTGATTAATCATCCATTTGTTTGTGTGGTCGATGATGAAGGGTATTTTGATGGTATTATAACCAGAAGAGCAATATTAAAGCAGTTGAATAAATATCTTCACGTGATAAAACATAATTCAAAAGTGAAAATGACTAAATAAGTGGAAACATAAGTCTTTGGCGTATTGTCAAAGGCTTATTTTTCCACTGCGTATTTATTGAGGCTATAACTTTGTGTTTATTGCTTGTCATAAAGTGATTCTTTTTGATACATTATAAGAGATAAATTGAATTATTGGAGGAAAATAAATTGAAAATGATGGATGCACATGAGATTATTTCTTTTATCTCAAATAGTAAAAAATCAACACCTGTAAAGGTTTATATTAAAGGTAACCAATTGAACGAAATTGACTTTGCTGATTCGATTAAGGATTTTGTCCAAGCAGAGACAGGCGTACTTTTTGGAGAATGGAAAGAAATCAAAGAAGTCTTACATAACAATAGTGATAAAATACAAGATTATGTTGTTGAAAATGATCGCCGTAATTCAGCGATTCCAATGCTTGATTTAAAAGGGATTAATGCACGTATTGAACCAGGTGCCATTATCCGTGATCAGGTTGAAATAGGTGACGGAGCTGTCATCATGATGGGCGCTAGCATTAACATTGGTTCCGTTATTGGTGAAGGTACGATGATTGATATGAATGCTATCTTAGGTGGACGAGCTACTGTAGGGAAGAACTGTCATATTGGTGCAGGTGCAGTGCTTGCTGGAGTAATCGAACCTCCTTCTGCAGATCCAGTTATTATTGAAGATGGTGTTGTAGTAGGTGCAAATGCAGTAATACTTGAGGGTGTACGAGTTGGTGAAGGAGCTGTAGTTGCAGCTGGTGCCATTGTGACGAAAAACGTACCTGCCAATACGGTGGTTGCAGGTACTCCTGCTAAATTTATTAAAGAAATCGATGATCAAACAAAATCTAAAACAGAAATTATGCAAGCATTAAGAAAGTTAGATGAAGAATAAGAACTTTTTGCATAGATAGGATGAAGCAGGAGAGGATTCTCCTGTTTCTCTTTTTATTATCGACTATTTTTGTGAGAAAAAGGTGAAATAAAATGATGAACGTAAAAGAAGTAAGAAGAGATTTACACCAAATTCCTGAGTTGGGGTTTAAAGAGTACAAAACACAACAATATTTACTCAATATAATTGAGACTTTTCCACAAACTTACCTTTCGGTGAAAACGTGGAAGACGGGAATATTGGTCCGAGTAACCGGTAAAAATCCCCAAAAAACAATTGGTTTTCGCGCTGATATCGATGGGTTACCAATTACAGAAGAAACTGGCTATCCTTTTCAATCTAGTCATGAAGGAAAGATGCATGCCTGTGGGCATGATTTTCATATGACTATTGCACTTGGTGCACTGGAAAGGCTAGCACATGATCCTATTGATGATCATGCTTTGTTTGTATTTCAACCTGCCGAAGAAGGGCCAGGTGGAGCACTACCACTTATGCAATCGCAAGAATTTAATGCATGGCGTCCGGATATTATATTTGCGTTACATATAGCTCCTGAATTACCTGTAGGCACTGTTTCAACGCGAGGGGGTTTACTCTTTGCGAATACGAGTGAATTGTTTATTGATTTTGCTGGGAAGGGAGGACATGCTGCCTATCCGCACTTAACGAAAGATATGGTTGTTGCAGCAAGTGCTTTTATCTCTCAACTTCAACAAATCGTTTCTAGAAGAATAGATCCTCTTGAAAGTGCTGTTGTTACTATTGGAAAAATGGAAGGTGGCTTTGTTCAAAACGTCATAGCCGAACACGCAAGGTTAGAGGGAACGATTCGTACATTAGAACCGAATACAATAGACATAGTAAAGAAAAATATTGAAAAATTTGCCAAAGGGTTTGAAATTAGCTATGATTGCTCGATTTCTATTGATTATGGTTCTAATTATTATCAAGTATTTAATACAGAAGCCATCGTGGATCAATTCAAGGAAGTTGTTATTTCGCAAGGATTGATATGGAAAGAGGCAAAGCCAGCAATGACTGGTGAGGATTTTGGTTATTTCTTAAAAGACATACCGGGTTTTATGTTTTGGTTAGGAGTAGATTCCGCACATGGACTACACCATAGTAAACTACAACCAAATGAGGATGCCTTACAAATAGGTGTAAAGTCGGTAGAAACTACTATTAGACAATTAAGCTGACACTATTCACTTAAGGATATAGCGTGTAAAGAAGAATACCAATTCAAATGATGGGAAAGCTAATCTTGGATATTTTCCAAAAGAAATGATTATGTTGAGGAGGTATTGCACTTGGCACGTATCGGAATTGAAGGTACATTATCAGATGTTAAAGGAGCACTACAAGAAAAGGGTTATGATGTTGTTGAGTTAAAACAAGAGAATGACGTTAATGGCTGTGATTGTTGTGTTATTTCAGGTCAAGATAAAAATGTAATGGGGATGCAGGATACTAATTTTGCTGGCTCTGTTATTAATGCTGATGGCTTAACAGCCGATGAAGTATGTAAACAAGTAGAACAAAGATTTCAATAATGTAAAAAGGTGAGAGGGTAAAGTACCCTCTCACCTTTTTTAAACTGGGTTCCTTTATTCGTTTGCTTGTTTAGTCACGTACACTTGATGTGGATATGGTATTTCAATACCAGCTTGATCAAACGCTTCTTTAATACGTTTTCTCATGTCACGTTCAGCACCAAACTGTTGCATATTTTCAGTTTGACCTAAAATTCGAAGTACGACATCTGAAGAGCCAAAGCTTTGCACACCTAGTACATCAGGTCCGTCTGCAAAACGTTCATCTTGCTTAAATTCATCACACACTTGCTGTAAGACTTCCATTGCACGATCGATATTATCATCATAACTGATTCCAATATCTACAAGTGCGCGCATCGTGCCTCTGGAATGGTTACTTACTCCTGCGATGTCTCTGTTAGGGACGAAATTTAATGTACCATCAAAACTTCTAATTTTTGTTGTTCGAAGTCCGATTTCTTCCACTATTCCATTGTAACCACCAGTGGTAACGTATTCTCCTACTTCTAGTTGACGCTCGAGTAATAGAAAGAATCCTGTCACTACATCGCTAACTAACCCTTGCGCACCGAAACCAATTGCAAGACCTAGAACACCCGCACCAGCTAATAGGGGGCCTATAGGAAGTTCGATAATTCCAAATAGCATCACCACAAAGATGAAGAATAACACGTAGGAGTAAACATTTAATAATAACTTTTCTAATGTTTTTGCTCTTGCTTCCGTTATTCTTTCACCACTACCAGCTTTGTCCAGTGTAGACGAGATCATCTTTTTTCCAATAGGAGCTACAATTAAAAAGACAATGATTAATAATGCGATCCTTATCCCTTTTGTAAGTAGAAAGTCTAAAATAATGTCGTACGTATTTTGTAAAAAATCCATGAATATTGTCTCCTTTCTTTGCTCTTTATTTAGCATAATAGAAACACTAGTGATTAATCAAATCATTAAGCATAATTTCAACAATTTTGTGAAGATCACATACTTTCATATGTGATCTAGTTTATTGTCTTTTATAGTTGGCTATACTATATATAGATTCAAACAATATTTGACTATATTCTACAACTTATTTATAATAATTCTCGTTATTGATTTACTTAACATAATTTTGGAGGGGTTACATAATGGCAGAACGTATGGTAGGAAAACAAGCACCACGCTTTGAAATGGAGGCAGTACTTCCTAATAAAGAATTTGGAAAAGTATCATTGGAAGAGAATATGAAAAATGACAAGTGGACAGTATTATTTTTCTATCCAATGGATTTTACTTTTGTATGTCCAACTGAAATTACATCTCTATCTGATCGATTTGATGAATTTGAAGATTTAGATGCAGAAGTAATTGGCGTGTCTACAGATACAATCCACACTCACTTAGCATGGATTAACACATCTCGTGACGAAAATGGTCTTGGTGATTTACATTACTCGCTTGCAGCAGATACAAATCATCAAGTAGCTAAAGATTACGGTGTGTTAATTGAAGATGAAGGTATTGCATTAAGAGGCTTATTTATTATTAGCCCTGAAGGTGAACTGCAATATCAAGTAGTTAACCATAACAATATTGGTCGCGATGTAGATGAAACACTACGCGTACTTCAAGCGCTTCAAACAGGTGGACTTTGCCCGGCTAACTGGAAGCCTGGACAAGAAACACTTTAATGAAAGAATTAGGTCTAACTACACCTGTTAGACCTTTTTTATACGTTAAGAAGTAAAAAAAATTTGCTATGAAGTCTTTCGACGTAGTAAAAGATTTAGTTGTACCAAGTATAAGAAAAGGGCCTTGGTCATCCCTTTAGGGACTAACGCATTTGCTAAAGAATGAGCTAACAAAAGAGGAGGAAGCAGCATGAGGTTAAGATCACCAATGCCAGCTTTAGATGGGGCCACAGAGTGGTTAAATGGAGAAGTGAAAAGAGAGGATCTCGTTGGTAACAAACCAACACTGATTCACTTTTGGTCTGTAAGCTGTGGATTATGTAAAGAAGCAATGCCAAATGTAAATGAATTCCGTGATGAATATAAAGACGAACTAGAAGTTATTGCTGTGCATATGCCACGTTCTGAAAAAGATTTAGATTTAGAACAAATAAAACAGGTAGCTGCTGAACATGAAATTACGCAACCTATCTTTGTAGATAATCAGCATAAATTAACAGATGCTTTTGAAAATCAATATGTTCCTGCGTACTATGTTTTCGACGAAGAGGGTAATTTGAGACATTTTCAAGCAGGCGGTGGAGGCATGAAAATGCTTCGCAAGCGTGTGAATCGTGTCTTAGGTAAAACCGAAAAGTAATTTATAAGAGTGTCCTGTATCTCTTTACAGGGCACTCTATTTTTGTCTTATGGGTATTTTTTGCACACTGATTTACATTTAATGGGAAGTAATATCTAATTTAAAGATTTAATATAATGAAAATTGTCACTAAATTAAAAAAAGTGAGGCAAAAGGGTGGAAATTTATTTCGATACCCGATATATTTATAATTACGTTAAAAAACTATGAGGGGGGAGACAGTTTGGATACTTTTAAGAAATTACAACAATATTATTTGCCATTTAAGAAGTACTTTTTTTATTCTATATTCTTTGTATTACTTGTAACGGGAATAACTGTCTTATATCCAATTATCTTGCAAATAACCATAGACGATGTGGTTGGAGAGGCTCGATACGAACTTATACCATATTTAGCAGTTGGATTCATCTTAATAATGGTAGTAAAAGGGATTGCGAACTTTTCTCAGCAATATTTGGGGGATGTATTTGGGGTTAAATCAGTATATGAATTACGTGGGGGATTGTACCAGAAATTGCAAAGGCTTTCTTTTACGTACTATGATAATGCCCGAACAGGAGATTTAATGTCTAGACTTACGATGGATGTGGAAGGTTTTAAATTCTTCTTGGCGGCTGGTTTTAAGGAATTAATAAGAGTAACTTTACTTATTGTCGTTAGCTTAAGTGTTATGTTCTATTATTCTGTACCACTTGCACTAGTGACAATGGCTGCAATGCCTTTTTTAGCTGTTGTAGTATATAAGTTTGATCGAAAAGTACACCCAGCGTTTAGAAAAATCCGAAAATCATTAGGTAGGCTAAATACTCGTATTCAAGAAAATGTTAGTGGTATGAATACAGTGAAATCTCTATCTAAAGAAGATTTTGAGATTGACAGATTCACATCAAATAATGTTAACTATCGTGAGGAAAATATTAAAACTGCAACTATATGGTCAAAATATTTTCCTTTCATGGAATTTATCGGCAATATATGTATGGTTGCATTACTTATCTTTGGTGGACACCTGGTTATTTCAGGGCAATTGAGTTTAGGTAAGTTAGTTGCATTCTTTAGCTTAGTTTCCTATATTTTAGGGCCATTGATGCATCTTGGATTTATTGTAAACATGTTCTCCCAGGCAAAGGCATCAGGTGAACGTTTGCTCGAGATACTAGAAGCAAAAGAGGATATCCAAGAAAAAGATCAAGCGGTAAGTGACTTAACGATACAAGGTCACGTTACTTTTAATGATGTAACGCTAACCTATGCAGATGAAGATGAAGCTGCCATAAAAAACATTTCCTTTGATGCGCCTCCAGGCAAAACGATAGGCCTTATAGGCTCTACAGGTTCTGGTAAAACGAGTATTACACAATTGATGACACGTTTTTACGAGCCAGAAAAGGGAGAAGTTCTTATCGATGGTTTGCAAGCAAAAAATTATGAATTAAAAACGTTAAGAAAACATATTGGATTTGTCCTACAGGAATCATTTTTGTTTTCTACGACAATAAAAGAAAATATCGCCTATGGTAATCCGGAAGCAAGCATGGATGAAATTATCGATGCAGCAAAACGGGCACAAGCACATGAGTTTATTTTAGAAATGCCAAAAGGTTATGACACCATGTTAGGTGAACGAGGCATGGGCTTGTCGGGTGGACAAAAGCAAAGGATAGCTATTGCACGAGCCATCTTAATCGATCCAAGTATTTTGGTTCTAGATGATGCTACGTCTGCAGTAGATATGGAAACAGAGTTTAAAATTCAAAAAGCGTTAAAAGAAGTGATGAAAAATAGAACTACATTTATTATTGCGCACAGAATTTCTTCTCTAAAACATGCGGATGAAATCATTGTATTAGATGATGGAGAAATAGTAGAGCGTGGTACACATGATACATTATTAAACAATGGTGGACCTTACCAAAGAATTTATGATATTCAGTATCAAGATAAGCAAGCCATCATGGATGCAGTGAACTAAGGGGGGATAATACTTGGCTAAACAACATGCTACGAAACGTGAGAGTCCGCATTTAAAGAGGTTTTATTATCCACTTGATCAAGCGGTGGAGAAACCGTTTAACTGGAAACAGATGTCAAGGTTATTAAACTATGTAAAGCCTTATGCAAAAACATTATTACCAGGGGCAGTTATCGCAATGTTTTTATCAACTTTAGTTCGGTTACTTGTCCCATTCCTAATTGGTCAAGTTGTTATTGATGTTGCGATTAAAAATAAAGATGTAACATTATTAACTTACCTTATTATAGGGATAGGTGCGCTATATCTAGTAAGTTATGTTGCGAATATGTTTCGGATCAGGTGGGTCAATATATTAGGACAGAAGGTTATTTACGACTTGCGTAAAACACTGTTCTCGCACGTGCAACGATTGTCCCATAACTTTTTTGACAAACGGTCAGCCGGATCGATTTTAGTGCGAATACTAAATGATGTTAATTCGCTTCAAGAGCTTTTCACAAACGGTATCATAAATCTACTAATGGATGTTGTCATGCTAATCGGAATTATTGCCATTTTATTTGCAATAAGTCCTCAATTGGCATTGGCTGTATTAGTTATTTTACCGATCATGTTTTACATCTCGACGAAGCTTAGAAGAAATATTAGAAGATCTTGGCAAGATGTGCGGATTCAAAAGTCTAGGCTTAACTCACATTTAAATGAGAGTATGCAAGGGATGCGTATTACCCAGTCCTTTACACAAGAAAAAGAAAATAAGGAATATTTTGATGGATTAAACACAGATAATTATGAGTCTGAAAGATTAGCAATGAAAAAGAGTGCTTATTTTGGACCGTTTGTTGAAATGAGTAACGCAATCGGAACGGTTATTTTAATCTCTTTTGGTGCCCATTTAATTATCATTGGTCCAGGAAACGGTGGGATAGAAATTGGTGACTTTGTTGCCTTTGCTTTTTACCTAGGCATGTTCTGGGAACCAATTTCTCGTTTAGGTCAAATTTATAACCAACTGTTGGTTGCGATGGCATCTTCAGAGCGTATTTTTGAATTTTTGGATGAACAACCGAATGTAGAAGAGAAGTCAAATGCAATGGTTTATAAAGATATGAAGGGGCATATTGAATTCGATAAAGTACAGTTCTCCTATAATGAAGACCGTATTGCTCTTCACGAGATCTCACTAGAGATGAAACAAGGTCAAACAGTTGCGTTAGTTGGTCATACAGGCTCCGGAAAATCAACAATCGCTAATTTGATAAGTAGATTTTATGATCCTACAAAAGGGAAAGTAAAGATTGATGGCTATGACCTGAGAGACATGAAGCTATCTAGTTTGAGAAGCAATATTAGTGTTGTACTTCAAGATACGTTTATTTTCTCTGGCACGATCATGGAAAATATTCGTTTTGGTAGACCAGAAGCGACAGATGAAGAAGTTATTGAGGCTGCAAAAGTAGTAGGAGCTAACACTTTTATATCGAAGCTATCTGATGGTTATCAAACAGAAGTAGAAGAGAGAGGGAATATCCTTTCTGCGGGGGAAAGGCAATTGCTTTCCTTTGCACGTGCGTTGCTCGCAGACCCAAGAATATTAATTTTGGATGAAGCTACTGCAAGTATTGATACAGAAACAGAGGTGCAGATTCAAAAAGCACTTAAAAAGCTCTTGAAAGGGAGAACGGCTATTATGATTGCACACCGTCTCTCAACGATTCGAGAAGCAGATAACATTATTGTACTAGAACACGGGAAAATATTGGAACAAGGTAACCATGATGAATTGATGAAACAGAAAGGTGAATATTTTGATTTGGTTAGATCTCAATTCCAAATGTTAGATGCGTTATAGAATAAAAAGACCTCTATCAGTTCATAACTGATGGAGGTTTTGTAAAACAGAATGAAGCTAGATTTAGACTCCCTTTATATAACCAAATATGATAGACTGTAACAGTACGAACTATATATGGAGGAATACCATGAAAAGAGAATTTGCAGTAATCGGTTTAGGTCGATTTGGTGGTAGTATATGTAGAGAATTAAGTGAAGAGGGTATGGAAGTCTTAGCGATTGACACGGAAGAAGATAAAGTAAATGAATTCAAGAATATCGCTTCGCATGCCGTTATTGCGGATGCTACTGATGAAAAGGTTTTAAAAGAGTTAGGGATCAGAAATTTTGATCATGTTATTGTAGCAATTGGTGATAATATTCAGGCTAGTATTTTAACAACATTAATGTTGAAAGAATTAGGAATAAGAAAAATCACTGTAAAAGCACAAAATGATTATCATGAGAAGGTATTAAATAAAATTGGTGCAGACCAAGTGGTTCACCCGGAACGTGATATGGGAAAAAGAATAGCACATAGTATCATTTCGAACAACATTTTAGATCATTTAGAGTTATCTGATGATCATAGTATCGTCGAAGTAAAGGCGGGTAAGAAGATGTGTGGAAAGACATTGGTTGATTTAGATATTCGTGCGCAATATGGTTGTAACGTAGTAGCGATTAAGCACGAAAATAGAAAAGAGATTAATGTTTCTCCAATGCCTACTGAATCGATTGATAAAGGTGACATATTAATTGTCATCGGTGCAGATAAAGATATCTCGCGTTTTGAAAAAAACCTTGTGGTTGATGAAGATTAAAAAAAATCCCCTTTAAGGGGATTTTTTTTTAATCAAACTTCCATAATTATTGGTAGGATCATTGGCTTACGTTTTGTTTTTTCATAAAGAAATGGCTGTATTGTATCCGTTATTTCGTTCTTAATTTCAGACCATTGTGTCGTTCTTCTTTCCATTACTCTATCTAAGTGAGCAGCCACTATTTTTTGCGCCTCATTAATTAGGTCTTCTGATTCTCTCATATACACAAAGCCTCTTGAAATGATATCAGGACCTGAAGCTATCTTAAATTCAGCCATGTTAATACTCACAACTACAATAACTAGACCTTCTTCCGATAGAATACGACGATCTCTTAGAACAATGTTACCAATATCTCCAATACCGCTTCCGTCTACATAAATAGATCCGGATGGTATTTTACCTGCAACAGATGCAGTATCTTTACCTAGTGCTAGTACATCACCATTGTCCATTACAAAGCAATTGTTAGGATCAACGTCACAAAGCTCAGCAAGTTTTGTGTGTTCTTTTAACATACGGTATTCACCATGTATTGGCATGAAAAACTTTGGTCTGATAAGACGCAACATTAGTTTTTGTTCTTGTTGGCCGCCGTGTCCTGATGTATGAATATCATTAAGAGGACCGTGAACAACATCTGCACCTGCACGATATAGCATGTTAATTATTCTACTTACACTTACAGTATTCCCAGGGATTGGGGAGGAAGAAAAAACGACTGTATCGCCAGGTATAATTTGGATCTGTCTGTGTGTTCCATTAGCAACTCTTGAAAGGGCAGCCATCGGTTCGCCTTGTGAACCAGTGCATAAAATGGTTACTTCGTTTGCAGGAAGACGGTTGATCTGTTGCGCTTCAATAAAGGTTTCTTTAGGAGCTTTAATATATCCTAATTCTAAGCCAATATTGATTGCTGCCTCCATGCTTCGTCCAAAGACTGCGACTTTTCGATTATTCTTAACCGCGCCTTCTACCATTTGTTGTAGACGGTGGATATTTGAAGCAAAAGTTGCAAATATAATTCTGCCATCTACTCTTTTAAAGATATCGTTAATACTTTCTCCTACTACTCTTTCTGACATAGTAAAGTCAGGAACTTCACTATTCGTACTATCTGATAATAAACATAATACTCCTTCTTTACCAATCTCGGCCATTTTTGCCAAATTAGCAGGTTCTCCAACAGGTGTAAAATCAAATTTAAAATCACCAGTGTGAACAACATTTCCAGGAGGTGTTTTTACTACAATGCCGTATGAATCCGGAATGCTATGTGTTGTTCTAAAAAACGTGACAGATGTTTTACGAAATTTAATGACGTCGTCCTCTTTATAAGTATGAAGTTTTGCATTTCGTAAAAGACCATGCTCGTCTAGTTTATTTTTTATAAGTCCGATCGCAAGTTGTCCAGCATAAATAGGGACATTAATCTCTCTTAATAGGTAAGGAATTCCTCCGATATGATCTTCATGTCCGTGTGTAATAAACAGACCTTTTATTTTATCTTGATTTTGCACTAGATAGGTATAATCAGGGATAACATAATCAATTCCTAGTAATTCATCCTCAGGGAACTTAATACCTGCGTCAATAAGGATAATTTCATCTTGGAATTGAACTGCATAGGTGTTTTTCCCAATTTCCCCTAAACCACCTAGAGCAAATACTGCGGTTTGATCATTCTTCACAAATTTCATCGGTTACGCATTCTCCACTTCAAAGTCTTCAGATTGTTGCTCATATGCTAAATGCGCACCTACTAAAGGCTGGATAAATTCAATATTAATTTTGCGATCGGAGAGTTTTTCTCGTACCTGTCTTTCTGTTGTGGCTTCGAAATATAAGCTTTTTGTTCTTTCTCTAACAGGAATTTCGTTTGGAATTTCCTGAAAAAGCACTTTAAATATCATGTAATCTCTCCTTATTACTCGTTGTTCGAATTTTGTATTTTTTTTTACATTAGCATTGTATATCAGATTTTTTGCAAGAGTTAGTAGTTTATTTTAACGAATATCTCCCTTTCAAGCGCTCGGAACACGTTTACGTCCTAGTATATCTTTCCATCGTTTTTTAAGCTTTTCTCTTAAACGTTTTAACATTATTTCTTCCATCTCCTTTCTTTATACTAAAGAAAAGCAATAAAACGTTAAAACCGATCCAATCCCTCTTACTTAACAGTATAGTATGATTTGGTAAATATTGAAATAGAAACGTGCTGATCTATAACAATATTTTTTGAAAAAAGTTGTTTCATTTACCGATTTACTTACCAGTATTTTTAACGAATGTGAATTTCTTATGCAATCATAGCGTATAAATAGAAAAGATGTCACTTTGTTACAAGTGATGTATTAGATTTAAGTTAGCTCCATTTTAAAAAATCCAAAAGGCCTCTACCATATCCAAAAGGTAAAAGCCTAATGTGTATTATTATCTATCAATAGCTTGTGCATTTTCTGGTTCAGCAAATGGGTCTTCCTTATTAATGTGATCATAGAACATGATGCCGTTAAGGTGATCAATCTCGTGTTGGAATACTATTGCGGCAAACCCTTTAAGCCTTAATTTTAACTGATTGCCTTCTAAATCAGTGGCCTTAACCGTGATACGTCTATATCTTGGCACAAACCCAGGTACTTCTCGATCAACAGACAAACAACCTTCTCCAGTAGATAAATATGTCTTTTCTACAGAGTGACTAACAATTTTCGGATTAAACAATCCATAGCTATAAAGCTTTTCATCATAGTCCTCAAAGTGGACAGCTATCATTCTTTTTGGTAGACCAATTTGGGGAGCGGCAAGACCAACGCCTGGTCTAAGTCCGTACTCTTTCGCAATTTCATCATCTTGGCTATTTTTTAAGTATTGTAGCATTTCTTTAAGTACATCTGTGTCTTCTATGCTAGGAGGCATTGGTACTTCCTTTGCAACTTGCGTTAGGACCGGATGTCCCTCCCGCACAATGTCATCCATTGTAATCATGCATATTTCACTCCTCGTATTGGTTCATTAACGTCATATAGTTTACCATAGAAATCTTGTACATTGTAATGGGTTTGGTGTTTTCATGTATTAATTTATTTTGTTTTATATAAAATATGTTAGAGTCATCAAGGTAGTCATATGTTATACTATTGAATAGTAAATAATCAAAGACAAGTTCAACTAGGTGATAGGAGGAAGCGTAGTGCGTTTTAAATTAAGCTCTTTAGCAGTATTTATTTTTATGATTGTTATGTTAGCAGCATGTAGTGGGGATGAAACTCCAAAGAAAATGTTTGACCACATGGAAAATGCTGTTGGATTAGAAGAACCTTTTGCAGAACAACAAGAACCACTTGTGGAATTAGAACAGCAAGAAAAGGAATTATATGATCAAATTGTAGATCTTGGACTAGATGAATTAGAACAAGTACAATCATTAGCTCAAGAAGCAATCGGTATCATTGAAGAAAGACGAAGTATTATTCAGACAGAAAAAGAAAGTATTGATGCTGCTAAGCAGGAGTTTGATAAAATCATCCCATTAATAGAAGAAATAGAAGAAGAATCAGTACAAACAAAAGCTGAGGAAGTTAACCAAGCAATGGAAGATCGGTATAATGCGTACTTAACGTTACATGAAGCATATAACGCCTCATTAGATAAAGATAAAGAATTATATGAAATGATTCAAAAAGAAGAATTAGAGGAAGTAGATCTAAAAGAACATATTGAACTAGTAAATGAGAACTATGATCAAGTGCTAGAGGCAAACGAGGTCTTTAACGATAAGACAGATGCATATAACGAACTAAAAAAAGAGTTTTATGAAGTTGCAGAAATTAATGTTGAATACGAATAAACCACTAGTACTATCTAAGAATAAGAAGGAAGCTTTATCATTATAAAAAGCTTCCTTCTTATTTTTTTGCATCATTTTCTTAACTAGTAGGATTTGAACCATTAGTACAGGTTATTAGGAAGTGTGAAACAGTTTCTTAAATTCCTATACTTATTTGTATGATAAATTTGTAATTATTAGTTCAAAGTGTTTGACCAACAAGACTGAATGAGCTAAACTATATTTTGAGTAAAAATTGTACCAGTTGTTTGAAACTTTTATATGTAACAGTTTGAATAACTACATAAAAAGATTAAGAATCGTGTCATTAGGGTAATGTATGAATGATTTAATTTGGTACAGATTTTTTCATCTTTTGGGAAAGCTAGAACTGATAAATTAAACAGGAAATAGAAAGGAAGAGGTGAATCTTTTGAAACGTACACTTGAAAATATTGAAAATCAGTTTGAAACGTTTCAGATTCTGAATGAAGAAGGCGAAATCGTTAATAAAGATGCCATGCCTGACTTATCAGATGAGGAATTAAAAGAATTAATGCACAGAATGGTTTATACAAGAATCCTAGACCAACGTTCGATTGCCTTAAACCGTCAAGGTAGATTAGGATTTTACGCTCCAACTGCAGGACAAGAAGCTTCACAGTTAGGAACACAGTATGCACTAGAGAAGGAAGATTTTATTCTTCCGGCATATCGTGACGTGCCACAACTTATTTGGCATGGCTTACCACTATATCAAGCGTTCTTATTCTCGCGTGGTCATTACCATGGAAATCAATTTCCTGAGGGTGTAAATGCATTAAGTCCACAAATCATCATTGGTGCACAGTATATCCAAGCTGCTGGTGTAGCACTTGGTATGAAAAAGCGTGGTCAGAAATCAGTTGCGATCACTTATACAGGTGATGGTGGTACTTCTCAAGGTGACTTCTACGAAGGTATGAACTTTGCCGGTGCCTATAATGCGCCAGCTATCTTTGTTGTTCAAAATAACCGTTTTGCTATATCTGTTCCTGTTGAAAAGCAAACTGCAGCAAAAACGTTAGCGCAAAAAGCAGTTGCTGCTGGAATCGAAGGCATACAAGTAGATGGTATGGACGTTCTAGCTGTTTATGCTGCAACACAACAAGCAAGAGAACGTGCGGTTAATGGAGAAGGTCCAACATTAATTGAGACATTAACATACCGCTATGGTCCACATACAATGGCTGGTGACGATCCAACAAGATATCGTACAGAAGACTTAGATACCGAATGGGAAAAGAAAGATCCACTTGTTCGTTTCCGTAAATTCCTAGAAGGTAAGGGATTATGGTCAGAAGAAGAAGAAAATAAAGTGATTGAGCAAGCAAAAGAAGAAATTAAAGCAGCTATTAAGAAAGCTGATGATCAACCGAAACAAAAAGTGACTGAATTAATGGAGAATATGTACGAAGAAATGCCAGCTCACTTACAAGAACAATACGAAGAATATAAAGCAAAGGAGTCGAAGTAAACGATGGCTCAAATGACAATGATCCAAGCAATTACGGACGCGCTCCGTACTGAACTAAAAAATGATGAAAATGTGCTAGTCTTCGGTGAAGACGTTGGTCAAAACGGTGGGGTATTCCGTGCGACAGAAGGACTTCAAGATGAGTTTGGGGAAGACCGCGTATTTGATACACCACTTGCAGAATCTGGTATTGGTGGACTCGCATTCGGTTTATCTCTACAAGGGTTTCGTCCAGTTCCAGAAATCCAATTCTTTGGTTTTGTATATGAGGTAATGGATGCAATCAGTGGTCAAATGGCTCGTCTTCGTTATCGTTCTGGTGGAACACAACATGCACCAGTGACCATTCGTTCACCATTTGGTGGTGGGGTTCACACTCCTGAATTGCACGCTGATTCTCTAGAAGGACTTGTGGCACAACAACCAGGTTTAAAAGTAGTTATTCCATCAACTCCTTATGATGCAAAAGGTTTATTAATTTCTGCTATTCGTGACAACGATCCAGTTGTTTACTTAGAGCACATGAAATTATATCGTTCATTCCGTGGCGAAGTACCTGAAGAAGAATACACAATTGATTTAGGTAAAGCGGATGTAAAGCGTGAGGGATCAGACGTAACATTAGTTGCTTATGGTGCGATGGTTCATTCTTGTTTAAAAGCAGCAGAAGAGCTTGAGAAAAACGGTGTACAAGCAGAAGTAATCGACTTACGAACTGTTATGCCAATTGATTTAGAAACTATTCTGAAATCAGTAGAAAAAACAAACCGTGTAGTAGTTGTACAAGAAGCACAACGCCAAGCGGGAATGGCTTCTTATATCGTTTCTCAAATTCAAGAACGTGCTATCTTACACTTAGAAGCTCCTATACTAACAGTAGCAGCACCAGATACAGTTTATGCGTTTACACAAGCAGAAGAAGTT
The DNA here is from genome assembly GCF_025154055.1 of Aquibacillus koreensis. GTDB lineage: Bacteria > Bacillota > Bacilli > Bacillales > Amphibacillaceae > Aquibacillus_C > Aquibacillus_C koreensis. The sequence goes on along the minus strand of NZ_JAOALK010000062.1, from coordinate 116,166 downwards.
TGGTTACCAAACTATAACGACATCATTGAAAAAGTAAACAAAGTCATTAATTTCTAAAATAGCATAGATGGGAGGTAACATTAATGGCATTTGAATTTAAACTACCAGATATTGGTGAAGGTATTCATGAAGGTGAAATTGTAAAGTGGTTTGTAAAAGCTGGAGAAGAAATTAAAGAAGACGATGTACTTTGTGAAGTGCAAAACGACAAAGCAGTTGTAGAGATTCCTTCTCCTGTAGAAGGTACAGTTAAAGAAATCCATTTTGAAGAAGGTTCTGTTGCAACTGTTGGCCAAACGATCATTACAATTGATGCAGAAGGTTACGAGGATGCTGGTGGTGAAGAACCGGCGAATGAGGAACCAAAACAGGAAGAAAAGCCTGCGGAAGAAAGTAAATCAGCAGAAGAAGCACCGGCAGCGAAAGAAGAAGCAGGTAGCAACAATCGTGTAATAGCGATGCCTTCTGTTCGTAAATATGCAAGAGATAATGAAGTGAACATTGGCAGTGTTACAGGTTCTGGTAAAAACGGCCGAGTTCTTAAAGAAGATATTGATGCATACTTAAATGGTGACCAACCAGCTGCGCAAGCATCTACTGAAGAAGCACCAGAAGGTAAAGAACAAGAGTCTGCACCAGCTGCTGCACAGCAAGCAGTACCAGCAGGACAATATCCTGAAACTCGCGAGAAGATGAGTGGTATTCGTAAAGCGATTGCTAAGGCAATGGTTAATTCTAAAACAAAAGCTCCTCACGTTACACTACATGATGAAGTTGATGTTACAGAGCTTGTAGCTCATAGAAAGAAATTCAAAGCAGTTGCTGCTGAACAAGATATTAAATTAACGTATTTACCATACGTTGTTAAAGCATTAGTTTCTGCTTTAAGAAACTATCCAATCCTAAATGCATCTATTGATGACAATACGGATGAAATTGTTCAAAAACATTATTACAACATTGGTATAGCTGCAGATACAGAAAAAGGATTACTCGTACCAGTTGTGAAAAACGCTGATGCGAAATCTATCTTTGCTATATCTCAAGAAATTAACGAATTAGCTGGTAAAGCAAGAGAAGGAAAACTTGCTCCTGATGAAATGAAAGGTGCTTCAAGCACAATTTCAAACATCGGTTCAGCAGGTGGTCAATGGTTTACTCCAGTATTAAACTACCCAGAAGCCGCAATCTTAGGAATTGGACGTATTGGTGAGAAACCTGTTGTCCGTGACGGTGAAATTGTCATAGCGCCAGTATTATCATTATCTTTAAGCTTTGACCACCGTATCGTTGATGGTGCAACTGCACAGTTAGCTTTAAATCAAATAAAGAGATTGTTGAACGATCCACAATTAATTATGATGGAGGCGTAAAGTATGGTAGTAGGAGATTTTCCAATTGAGTTAGATACGCTAGTCGTTGGGGCTGGACCTGGAGGATATGTTGCAGCTATTCGTGCTGCGCAAACAGGCCAAAAAGTAACGATTGTTGATAAAGGTACACTAGGTGGTGTATGTCTTAATGTCGGATGTATTCCATCTAAGGCCTTAATTCAAGCTGGTCACCGTTACGAACACGCGCACGGCTCTGACATAATGGGGATAAAAGCTGAAGGTGTAACAGTAGATTTCTCTAAAGTTCAAGAGTGGAAAGCTAGTGTTGTAAATAAGTTGACTAGTGGAGTTGAAGGGCTTCTTAAAGGTAATAAAGTGGAAATTGTAAAAGGTGAAGTTTATTTTGTTGACAAAAACACAGCAAAAGTAATGGATGAGAAGAGCTCTCAGACATATACGTTTAAAAATGCTATTATTGCAACTGGTTCTACACCGATTGAAATCCCAACATTCAAATACTCTGATCGTGTATTAGATTCGACTGGTGCTTTAAACCTTAAAGAAATTCCTAAAAAGCTAGTTGTAATTGGTGGCGGTTATGTTGGTACAGAGCTTGGTAGTGCTTATGCTAGCTTCGGAACAGAAGTTACAATTCTGGAAGGTGCAAAAGATATCCTTGGTGGCTTCGAGAAGCAAATGTCCAACCTTGTGAAGAAGAAGCTTAAGAAGAAAAATGCCACAATTGTAACAGAAGCAATGGCTAAAGGTGTGGAAGAGTCAAAAGATGGCGTGAAAGTAACATATGAAGCAAAAGGGAAAGAGGAAACAGTTGAAGCTGATTATGTACTTGTAACTGTTGGTCGCCGTCCTAACACATCTGAAATAGGGCTTGAGCAAGTTGGAATTGAGTTAGACGATAAAGGCCTTGTGAAAATTGATAAGCAATGTCGTACGACTGTAGACAATATTTATGCTATTGGTGATATTGTTCAAGGTCCACCACTTGCACACAAAGCTTCTTATGAAGGTAAGATTGCTGCAGAAGCAATCGCTGGAGAAAAATCTGAAATTGATTATCATGCGATTCCTGCTGTAGTATTCTCCGATCCTGAACTTGCTTCTGTTGGATATACAGAGCAAGAAGCTAAAGATGAGGGTTATGACATCGTTGCGTCTAAATTCCCATTTGCGGCAAATGGTCGTGCGCTTTCTCTTAACGAAAGTGAAGGCTTTGTAAAATTAATAACACGTAAAGAAGACGGTTTACTGATTGGTGCTCAAATCGCAGGCCCGAATGCTAGTGATATGGTTGCGGAGCTTGGTTTAGCTATTGAATCAGGTATGACTGCAGAAGACCTAGCACTTACAATTCATGCTCATCCAACATTAGGTGAGATTACAATGGAAGCAGCTGAAGTTGCTATGGGGACGCCAATTCATATTGTAAAATAATCCAATAAAAACCTATATTTGCTTTTGGGCAAATATAGGTTTTTTTCATTTTTTTCAGTTTTTTCATTTAGTGACGCAGTTGATATAAAATGCGACACAATTATTGCTTATTCTAATGGAGCTATCGCGTTCGAACGCGTCAGAGGATGAACCTTGATTTAATGCGTTCGTAAGAGGTGTATTCGAACGCGTCAGAGAGTGAACCCTGAACTAACGCGTTAGAAAGCAGTGCCTTCCGTAATAGCTAAGTTAACTACGTCGCATTCTATTTAAATAGCGTACTGTATAGCAGCTTAAAATTGTATTCCTAAATTATCTCTTTGGTGCTTCGCATTCCATGAAAACTGTGACATAGCTTAAATGCGGAAGAAAATGAATATTTATGGACTTTGTTCATACCTGCGGTGTTTTGTATTACAATAGTCGTGTTTTCAATAGATGCTATCTAAAAATAGTATAAATGCATTTTCAAAAAATATAATGAAATATAAAATAACTAGTACAACCTCTAGAACAATCGATTATAATAGAGATAACTTAAGAACATCAGGAGGGAATCGAGTTTGAAAAAAATATGGAGTATTTTATTTGTGCTTATGATAGTACTTTTAGCGGGCTGTACGAACGAAGAAGAAAATCAAGGTGAAACGGACCAAGAAGAACAAGAAATGGAGCAGACAGAAGAACCTGAGGTAGATAATACGGAAGAGCAAGAAGAAACGAATAACGATGCAGATGATCAAACAGAATCAGAGGATAGTACGGATGAAAATAAAGAAGCTACAGATGAAGAACAACCTGAACAAGAAGTAGTGCAAGAAGAAGAGACTGTAGAGCCTCAATATGAGTTGAATACAACAAATTGGAGCCTAGAACCAATTGGTGATGCTCCTGAAAATGTAGTATTACTTACAATAGATGATGTTCCGGATAAATATGCATTAGAAATGGCAAAAACATTGGAATCATTAGATGCACCTGCAATCTTTTTTGTGAACGGCCATTTTTTAGAGACAGATGAGCAAAAAGAGATGCTTAAAGAAATACACGAAATGGGATTTCCAATTGGAAATCATACGTACACACATCAAAAGCTTGATGATGTATCAGAAGATAAGCAAAAAGAAGAAATATTATCATTGAGTGAGAAAATTGAGGAAATAATAGGGGAAAAGCCTGTCTTTTTCAGAGCACCTCACGGGGTTAATACAGATTTTGCTAGACAATTGGTCCAAGATGAGGGCATGTTATTAATGAATTGGACCTATGGTTATGATTACTTCACTCCTTATATGGACGCAGAAAAGCTTACAGAAGCTATGGTAACAGGAGAAGGACCAGAAGTAGATGTTCCTTATTCATTATTAAAGCCTGGGGCAAATTTATTAATGCACGATAGGGAATGGACGAATGAAGCATTAGAGGACATCGTTAAGGGACTTCGAGAAAATGGTTACGAAATGCTAGACCCAGCGTTAATAAAAACAACAAAATAAAATAACGGTTGTCCCAACAGGGGCAACCGTTTCTTTTACCTAATTGCTTTAACTTCTTTAATAACATGGATTGTTTGTAGAGATTCATCCTCCAAACCTTGCACTGGTAATCCAGCCTCCATGTTTTGATCTATATAAGCGATATTTTCTTCTGAGATAATCTCACCTGGTATAAAGATAGGGATCCCAGGAGGGTAAATCATGATCGATTCCGCACTAATTCTACCCGCAGCATCACTTAATTGCACTACTTCAGTCTCTGCATAGAAAGCATCTCGCGGTGATAGAGCAAGTAATGGGATGTCTGGAATGGAAACTTGTACTTTCTTCTCTGTAGCCGTTATTCGTGTGTCATTTGCTAACTGTTTAAGTGCATGTACAAGCATTCCTGTTTCTTCCTCTGTGTCACCAGGCGTGACGATACAGAGAATATTATACATATCTGATAGTTCGACTTCAATATTGTAGTTTTCTCTTAACCATACCTCTACATCATAACCAGTCATACCCAATTTTTTAACTGAAATGATCATCTTTGTTGGATCATAATTAAATGTCGCATCACTACCAAGGATTTCAGATCCTACACAATATAAATTTGGTATGTCGTTTATGGCATTTCTCGTTTTTTGAGCTAGTTCGATAGTCCGATTTATAAGTTCTTCGCCTTTTACGGCTAATTGTTTACGTGCAACGTCAAGGGACGCAAGTAAAATATAGGAGGTAGATGTAGTTGTCAACATAGAAAGTACACTTTGGACTCGCTCATGTGATACTAAACCTTCTCTTAAGTTAAGGATAGAACTTTGTGTCATAGATCCACCGAGTTTATGGACACTGGTTGCAGCTAAATCAGCACCAGCTTGCATTGCTGAAATAGGGAGCTGATCATGAAAATGAATGTGAACACCGTGTGCCTCATCAACTAAGACTGGTACATGATAAGCGTGTGCAATTTCAACAATCTTTTTTAAATCGGCAGCCACTCCGAAGTATGTTGGGTTAATAACTAATACGGCTTTTGCATCAGGATGCGCTTGCAATGCTTTTTCAACCACAACAGGTGTAATTCCATGTGAAATTCCTAGATTTTTATCTACTTCCGGATGAATAAATATGGGTGTTGCACCAGAAAAAATGATGGCTGTTGTAACGGATTTATGAATGTTACGTGGCACAATAATTTTGTCTCCTGGCCCACAAACACTTAATACCATTGTCATAATTGCACCACTAGTTCCTTGAACGGAGAAGAAAGTATAGTCTGCACCAAAGGCTTCGGCAGCTAAATCCTGCGCTTCTTTTATCATACCGGTAGGATGATGTAGATCATCTAAAGGTTGTATATTAATTAAGTCAATGGATAGAGCATTATCTCCAATAAAGTTTCTAAAAACGGGATCCATGCCAACACCCTTTTTATGACCAGGGATGTGAAATTGGATCGGCTTTTTCATTGTATGTTGTAATAATCCTGAAAACAATGGTGTTTCGTTTTGTTGTGACATAAATAGGTACACCTCTTAGTAAAAATTGTAGAAAACAAATGAATTATAGCAAAATTAGTTAGATATAGCTAGTTTTAGCCTAAATTGTATCATTCATGTTAAGCTAATAAAAGTTGTTTTAATTTATATTCAGTATTTACAATATCCTTTTGTAAATACTGTTGAAGAAATACAAGATTGATGGTCAAGGAATAGAAAGGAGAATGATACGATGAATTATAGTTACCCGATTGACGAAGCATGGTCAAAGCAAGAGGTGATCGATGTAGTTAATTTTTTTTCAATGGTAGAAAAAGCATATGAAAATGGTGTAAAACAAGGGGATCTTTTAATTGCCTACACTAGGTTTAAACAAATTGTCCCTTCAAAAAGTGAAGAAAAACAGTTATGTAGCAAATTTGAAAAAGGGTCAGGATATTCTTGTTATCATACAGTTAAGAAAGCAAAAGGATTGAGTCAAGGGGATAAAGTTAAAATGTAAAAAAACGAACTAATCGTGTATCAATTAGTCCGTTGCAACTACTTATGCATTCGATGATAATGCTAAATGATACAAAGGTATTAATGTATCAATCGTATTTTTAATGTATTTTAAAAATGCATCTCCATCATGAAGCAAATGATTGTCCCTTTCTAGGTGTCGTCCCACTAGAAACTCTGCTTTCTTTACATCTCTAAACCGCTCTAGATTTGCTACTGATAAATCAGAAATAGGAAGAGACTCTTTTTTTGTATGATCAAGGGATACAACAAAATCACCTGGTAGTTGTTTAATCTCATCAAAGTGCTCCAAGTATTGTTTTGCGATAGTTGTTTTGTTTGGTAGCTCATAAATCAGTGCCAACCATATAAACACATGGTCATCAAATAAACCAACTTGAAAGTGTGGATGTTTCTTATATCCACGTTTATTATTTGCTACTGCTAGCCATGTGTCTTTGGGTGGATTAACGGATCTTCTTGCATGCTTTGCGATATGCAAAAACATTTCGTTACCAAGAGAACCTGAAAGGTGTGTTGTTATTTCTTCACCTATAACTTGAAATTTTGGTTGAATTCTATTTCTTATTGCTTCCATTCTTTCGTCTAAACCGTCAATATTAAATGTGTTGAAGTCCTCGGGCTGAAATCCATCAAATTGCATTAAATCAAACCTCTCTCTATATCAAGTAGTTTATTTGAAAATATTTTATCATAATTGAGAGATGATAGAAAAGAATGGGACTTAGGTTTCACAAGCCAGTCTGGATGCAACGCGCGCTATTTTTTGATAACATGAATAGAAGTCAAGATGATGGAGGAGCTCATTATGGATGAAAAAATAAGGCAAGACATATTTAAGCGTGCAAAGCAATGGATTCATGAAGCAGGTAAACATATTCGTGACGTCATTGATGAACCCTTATACATAGATACAAAATCAAATCCAAATGATTTAGTTACAGATATGGATCGAAATACAGAAAAGTACTTCTTAGAAAAAATTCAACAAACATACCCTGATCACCGAGTGCTTGGTGAAGAAGGTTATGGCGATGATATTCAGTCTTTGGAAGGTACGGTATGGATTATCGATCCGATTGATGGAACGATGAATTTTGTCCATCAGAAAAGAAATTTTGCTATATCCATTGGTATCTTCCATGAAGGGATAGGGGAGATAGGCCTCATCTATAATGTAATGGAAGACCAGCTTTATACTGCGATACGTGGTCAAGGGGCTTTTAAGAATGAAAAGAAGTTACCCCAACTTGCCAATAAAGTATTAGGAGAGTCCATTTTAGTTATTAATAGTGTGTGGGCGTGTCCAAACAAAAAAATTAATCATGAAGGAGTTCAAACATTAATTAAACGTGTAAGAGGGACAAGGTCATACGGATCTGCAGCCCTGGAATTTGCATTTATAGCCGAAGGTATTGTTGATGGTTATCTTACATTACAATTATCACCATGGGATTTCGCTGCAGGTATCGTTTTAATTGAAGAGGTTGGAGGAATAATAACGCAAGCAAATGGAGAGAAGTTAAATCTCCTTTCTAATAATACGGTTCTATGTTCTAATCGTGAAATTAATGACCTAATAAAAGACAACATAGAGCTATTATAAATAAAACAACCAGGACGTAAAGTCCTGGTTGTGTCTACTCCATGTGAAGCTTTCCATTGGCTTGGGCCGATTTTCTTTTCATAGCCAGTCCGTACCCCATTACGATAAACCCAAGAACGAACGAGGCAAATGCTAACCAAAAGCTTCTATAAGCAATGGCGACGCCGACTGCAGCAAAACAGGCGATGACTAGAGTAGCTAACAATAGTTTAGAAAATTGAACTGATTTCATCATGTCACCTCTTACTACTAGTATTTCTGATTTAGAATAAAAAGTAAAGTTTTTTATAACTAGAAACAGAGCAAAATTCTTTCAATAGGAAAGAATCATAGAAGTTTGCACTAGCATAGATAATATACTTTTAGTATGATTGATAAAGAATTGTCTGTTTTTTGAGGAAAAGGGGGAAACGCGTTGGGGAGTCAAATGATTATGGATGTGCCTGATAACTTGTGGCCAGTAGCAAAATTCTTTCTACAAGATTTAGGTAATGAAGTGAACTTTAATGACGAAAATGATGTGACAATTTTAGTAAGAGGTTTTTTCTTCTTATATATTACAATCGTAATTCTAACGATATTGGCTTATAAGTTTGGATTTGCTAAAAAGCTACCGCCGCTAAAGTCAGTCGTTGTGTACATCATTTTAATTATAGGTACATTTTTTATTACACTAATATTCGGCTTAAACTTGCCAGTTGCAGAAAGTTTGGCTGTTATTGCATTTGTTTTAGGAATATACCGGTTTAGATTATATGGAGAGAGAAAGTCGCGAAATATAACAGAAGATTAATCAAAAAAAACTACCCAGTTAAATGGGTAGTTTTTTAATTATATAAGATGATCCTCTTTTTGTTTCTCTTTATACAGTTTAAAATTTCCTGTTTCATGTCTTTGTTTTGTTTTTTCTCCAATTCTTTCATCACAGGTAGTGCATAAATACACATGTATGCGTCTATTGCGTAATCGCTTAGCTTGTGGAGAATTGCTGTCAATATTATCTACAATGTCACATATTGCACACTTAACTCGCATTTCTTTATTTCACCTCTTTGGAAAGCTATGTCTATATTCTATCATATGAAGGAATAAAATACATATAGTTCAAAAAAAGTTTTAATCTAGACTAGTAGGGTATTGTATTATAACAATAAGGAGAAAGGATGATAAAGTGCAAAAAAGAAAAGTTCTTTACACAGTAAGCGCTATTGGAGCAGGAACGATGAGTTTTCTATTATTAAATAAGGACAAACGAAAAAATATAAAAAATAAATATGATCAAATTGTTCATAAGAAAACTAGTATGCCAATTAGAACAGCAGGTGTGCCGGAAGAGGATAATGCGGAAAATGCCAAAATGGTAGCAGAAGGTTCACAGTTTGGTGTACAGTATTACAACCACCATATGAAAAACAGGTAAAACCCCTACACGAGTAGGGGTTTTACTTATTTGTATTAATTATTGTCTTTATGATGATTGGATTGTTCCTCACGAATATCTTCTAGTTGTTGTTCTTCGTCCTCTGGAACGACTTGTTTATTTTGGTCTGGATCAGTAGGTTGGTCTTGATTAATTGGAAATTCAGGCATGTAACGACCAACAATAGCAGCAAGCTCGTCTACAATACCTTGAACTGGATGTCCTTGTTGTACTTTGTTTGCCATGTCTTTTATTCTTTCTGTTCCATCCGCATCCGCAACCACAATGGCAGTTTTACCATAAGGATCATGTTGTAATGCCTCTGTTACGGCATATTTTATTGTGCCTACTCTAGAACGGTCTAAGTCCTTATCTACGTCTATGGCTACAGCGGCATAAGGACCTGCCACAACAGCGTTTGCTTGATTAACATTAGGTACTTCGCTAGCCAAATTAGCTAGATGCTTCGCGATTTCTTGGTTAGATAATTCTTCGTACTCAACAGGATCTGAATTCTTTACATGTATATATTGATTTTCGGTCTCACCCTGATTGGCTAGCTTTTCATCCTCTTGTTGCTGACAACCGAATAGGAAAAGCGTAGATACAAAAAATAAAGCGAGAAATTGCTTACTCATGTAACTCCTCCTTTTTATGTTGTTATTTTTTGTTGTTTGGAGAAGTTTATACACGGAGAAACATTTTTTTGTCATAATAAAAGGACTAATACAAAATTGTTATATTAGTCCAGTGTATTCATTCGATTATTATTTTATTGAAACCTTTAATAGGTGAATCAAAATTTGTACCATCTCTAAAATATAAATGAACTGGCCCAGTTTCTTTTAAAGGCTTACCATCTTTTGCAAAAAGTAACAAGCTATTTTGTAGTTGATCAATCGTTATTGTTACATCCCCCTCGTTTGTTTCGAGGCGAGCGTTTTTTGCATCTGCTGCAATTTCTGCCGTGTTGAGAAAATCTTCAAATGGTATAACATATGTGCTTTTTAAGAGAGTTTCTTTGTCTATTCTAGAAATGCTTTTGTTGACTGGTGGCTTTACACTTTGACGATATACTTCTCGTTGAAAACGGTCAGCAGCTTTCTTCAATTCATCTACTTCTGTTTCTTCTTTTTTAGTAGTGGAAAGAAATGCTTCTTCAAATGGTATTTTTCGGTCATCAAATATCCATACAGTTGGATCAATGGTAAGTGGATATGCTACTTTTCCTTTTAATTGAATGATCACGGTTACATCCCCCTATATTAAATGCTATAAATAAGAATAGCAGACATAGAATTATTTTTCATTAAAGATGAATCACTAGGAAATAATAGCGGGAAAACTAATGGGAATTTATACCAATGATTTTTTAATAAATTATATTGGTTAAATCACTTTCAAATCTTGCTTTTTTATACTATTAACGCTAATATAAATAAAAGAAGTTAGTTTTTGACGGAGGGGATTTTTTTGATACCTGAAGTGGCTGTAAGTAATTCTGAAAGAGCCTACGCCCTTCTAAAGGCTGATGCAGATAAAATACTTCAACTAATTAAAGTGCAGATGGAAAACTTAACAATGCCTCAGTGTCCATTGTATGAAGAAGTTCTTGATACACAAATGTTTGGCTTATCAAGGGAGATCGATTTTGCAGTACGGTTGAATCTTGTCAGCGAAGAAGATGGAAAAAAGCTGCTTGAAAATCTAGAAAGACAACTGAATGTGTTACATGAAGCTGCTCAGAATTCATAGTATTTGTGTGTAAGGAACCTGCAAATAACCCAAAGCCTTTGCCAACTTAGTGGCAAGGTTTTTTTATTACTAAGATTGGAATTTAGAAGGTATGTATCCATATCGAAGAAGATAGATATGGATTAATTAAACTAAACTTATGGGAAGTAATAATATGAAAACAAAACTCAAATTTTTTGATTTTACACTTTTAATTACTCCATTACTCCTTGCTGCATTTGGGGTTGTAATGATTTATAGTGCTAGTATGGTGATCGCCGTCATCGACGAGAAAGAACCAACACACTATCTATTTAAACAAATGCAATGGTTTACGTTAGGGTTTATGTTATTTATCTTTTGTAGTTTTTTTAATTATCGGTTCTACCAAAAGTTAATGAAACTAATTATTATGGGTTTAGTGATCATGTTGGTGCTTGTACTTTTCATTGGAGTAGAGCTAAATGGTGCTCGTTCCTGGTTATACATAGGTCCGTTTTCCTTGCAACCTGCTGAGTTTGTGAAGTTAGGTTTAATTATGTACCTTGCATCTATTTATTCTAAAAAACAAACGTATATTAATGATTTTACGAAAGCCGTTCTTCCTCCATTAATCATGACAGGTGGACTACTCGGGCTCGTAGTCATGCAACCTGATATAGGTACTGCAGCCATTATTTTTTTAATTGCTTGCTCGGTTATTTTTAGTTCAGGAATTAAATTTCGCCATTTGTTTTCGTTAGTAGCTGTTGGAATTGGTATCATTGGATTAGCTGCAACCAAAATGTTAAATGCTGAAAGGTTATCTCGGTTTACAGGAGCTTATCAGCCTTTCAGTGCACCAGAATCAGATGGTTACCAATTAATTCAATCTTATATTGCGATTGGAACAGGTGGATTGATGGGAAATGGTTTGGGACAGGGTGTGCAAAAACTAGGATACTTAACGGAGGCATATACTGACTTTATCATGGCTGTTGTTGCTGAAGAATTAGGTTTCATAGGTGTGATGGTAGTTATTGGATTGCTTGCTACCATTGTATTAAGAGGTATTTATATCTCCAGATTATGTCAAGATAGTTTTGGGTCTTTACTAGCATTGGGTATCTCTTCTATGGTTGGAATTCAAACATTTATAAACTTAGGGGCTATTACAGGTCTACTTCCTATTACTGGTGTACCATTACCTTTTATAAGCTATGGTGGTTCATCTCTACTTGTACTAATGATCTCAATGGGAATACTAAATAATATTGCGTATCATACAAAAAAACAGGGACAAGTCGTATCTGCTAATAATCCAAGTTCTAACGTTGAGTACAAAGATCTAAATCAAGGTAGAACATGGCAAAGATAGTGTGCTTACTTTCGAAATTACTTTTATAGGCAAAAAAATATAATAAAAAAAGACCCCGGCTTAAAGTTTTAAGTGGGGGTCTATTTCTTGTGTATTTTTCTTTTCAAATTGGAAACTTCTATTTGATAAGAGTATAAAGTAACAAAGTAATCCAAAATAGAGCGTAATAAATAATGCGTGTAACAATGCGACTAGTAGGTTTCCTACAGTAAAGATAATAAATGCACCAAGAAGTACTTGGCAGCTAATTAATAAACTAGCAATAAGCCATCCATAGAACATTACTCTGCTATTTTTGTGTGTTTTTCTCACTTTATTAAATAATAGTATTGTCCAAATAAATGCAATTCCAGCGAGAAACCTATGTCCCATTTGTACCCATTGTCCAAAGTGAAGTTGAGTAGAAAATGGTTGGGAGTTATCGCATAATGGCCAACCACTGCAAGCTAAACTAGAATCAATATGTCTAACTAAAGCGCCGGTATAGACTACAATTAAAATGTACAGGGTTAATCCGTAAATATGTAATCTAATCTTTTTATTAATCACAAGGGACCTAGCATCGTATTTTTGATCTACTTCAAATATTAGTAAAGTTAGTAAAAATACAGCTGCGAAAGAAATTAGTGATATACCAAAGTGTAGTGCTAGTACAAAATCAGACTGTGACCAAAGCACAGCTGCAGCTCCAATTAGAGCCTGAAGGACCAGAAAAAATATAGAGATAAAAGCAAGTAATTTTGCTTCCCTAATATGGCCGATAAACTTCCAAGACAAAATGGATAGAAAAAATACAATAATAGCTGCTAATCCCGATATTAATCGGTGACTTAATTCTATTATAAGTTGAGCAGATATTTCACCTTCACAGAATGGCCAATTAGCACCACATCCCATTCCAGAATCGGTTTTTGTAACTAAAGCCCCTCCTATTAATACGAGAATCATTGAGAATGTTGCTAAGATAGAAAGTCGTTTAAGTAATTTTATCAATGTCATTCACCTCAAAATCAAATGAATCAACAAAAGTATTAGTTAGAATCGATTGCTGATGCATATTGAATTGTTCTATTCCTATATTTTTACTGCAAAAACTTTGTCAGTGAGATACCATTTAGTAATACTATCATGTTTTTTAACTATTTTCATCAAAAAGTATAAAAAGGCTTGCAATGTGTAGATTAGTTTGCTAGAAATAAATAAGGGGATTTGTCTTATCCATCAAATGTGATTAATCATGACAAACCTACTTGTTACTTTACATCTATTGTCTTAGCTAAACTACATTACTTTGTGTTTCTTCATGTTAGAAGTATGTTCTTATTTTAAAAATAGCTGGAAAATAGAATAAAGTATTTAATACCATAATAAAGGCTTACAAGCCTTTTATTTTACTTTTAAGCACTGTTTTCACAAAATTGTCACATTTTGCGGAATATGTGTGACAAAATAGATTGAAATGATAATCCATGATACAATACTTCTGATAAGCGAAACATTTTGATTGTTTAGGTTATATATAATGAGAAGTGGAAAGTATGAATAGTGAGAAGTTTGGAGGAAATAGAAGGGGGGGAATTAATTGAAATGAACAAGGTGGAAACTACATCATCAAAGATGATCAACAAAACTGATAGTAGTGGCCGTGCGACCTTTTGGCATGATATAAAAGCCTTAATCAAAGTTGGAATAATTAATTCGAATGTTATGACTGCTTTTGCTGGGTTTTGGCTTGCTTTATATTTCACCAATACATCATTCTCTGCGCATTGGGATACATTCTTTATTACAATGGCAGGAACGGCTTTAGTTATAGCAGGTGCCTGCGTCCTTAATAATTATTACGATCGCGATATCGATCCTTTAATGGCTAGAACTAAAACGAGGGCAACTGTTACGGGCAGTATCCCACTGTCTTTTATTCTAGTGTTGGGAATAGCACTATCCATATCAGGTATTATATTGTTATTGTTGACAACCGTACAAGCAGCAATCTTTGGAGCAATAGGATGGTTCGCTTATTTTGTTTTGTACACCGTATGGTCGAAGAGAAGGTACACGATAAACACTGCTATTGGAAGTTTATCAGGAGCAGTTCCACCTTTAATAGGATGGGCAGCCGTAGATCCAAACCTCCATATCGTTGCAATTATAATGTTTTTAACCATTTTCATATGGCAAACCCCACACTTTCTTGCACTAGCAATGAAAAAGTGTGATGACTATAAAGCAGCTGGCATCCCAATGTTACCTGTTGTACATGGATTTCCAATAACAAAGAGACAAATGGTCGTTTATATCACGTGCTTGTTACCGTTACCGTTTCTATTATTTTCACTTGGTAATGTCTTTATTATTATAGCGACCATATTGAATGTTGGTTGGTTAACAATTGGAATTAAGGGGTTCTTTGTTAAGGATGATTTGAAATGGGCAAATATAATGTTTATCTATTCATTATTTTATTTGACTGTTTATTTCCTAACAATGATTATTGTTACCATACCGTCTGTTGTTAGTTAAATTAGAATATTAACCTATTCTAATTATAATATAATGATGATTTACAATAGAAAGAGAGGTATTTTCATGAAAGGTTGGATGGGAAAAGTCCGTGCTCTGTTTTTGTTAAGCATACTTTCATTAATTCTTTCTGGTTGTGGTGTGGAAAACTTATCTGCATTTCTTCCAAAAGGATACGGGGCTGAGGTATCATTAGACATTATTTTCATTTCTTTGGCGGTAATGATTTTTGTATTTATAATCGTAATGGTTATTTATACAATTGTACTTGTTAAGTATCGCCAGAAAAAAGGTCAAGAAGACTTTGTGCCGAAACAAACAGAGGGGAATCACATTTTAGAAATTGTTTGGACAGTTATACCGATTATTCTTTTAATCGTTATTGCAGTTCCAACCATAGCAGCAACATATGATCTTGCTGATGAAACTGATAAAGGTGACTCACTGAATATTAATGTTACGGGTAATCAATATTGGTGGCATTTTAATTACAGCGAGGAAGAAATTCAAACAAGCCAAGACATGTACATTCCTGTAGGACAAAAAGTATATCTAAATATGATGTCCTCAGATGTTCTTCACTCATTCTGGGTACCAGCAATAAGTGGTAAAATGGATACAAATCCAGAAAACGAGAACACCATGTATATTGAAGCTTATGAAGAAGGAGTTTACTGGGGTAAATGTGCTGAGTTATGTGGGCCTTCACACTCCTTAATGGACTTCAAAATCGTAGTAGTTAGTCAAGAAGAGTTTGACCAATGGGTTTCAGACATGCAAAATCTAGATGCAGAAGCAACACCAGAAACTGCAAGTGCTCAAGAAGGTCAAGCACTGTTTGAACAAAGTTGTTTACAATGTCATGCGATTGGTTCAAACCCAGTTGCAATTGGTCCTAACTTAACAAACTTTGGTGATCGTTCAAAACTAGCTGGTGTAGAAGATTTAACACATGACATGTTGGTAGAATGGATCTTAGACCCTGAGTCTATAAAACCAGGTAATAAAATGACTGGAAATTATGATGTTCCTAGTAAAGATGAGGCAGAAAAAATTGCAGATTACTTATTGCAGTTAAAGCCTTCGGAAATTACACCAGAAAGTGCAAGTGAATAAAGATGAACAAAATTGGGATGGAAGAGGTTAAGGGAGGTTTTTTAGCGTGAGCAATACAATTGCGCAAAAAAAAGGCTTCGGTGCCACTTTATGGGATTATTTAACTACTGTTGATCACAAAAAAATAGCAATTATGTATTTAATCGGCGGTGGATTTTTCTTTATCCTTGGTGGTCTTGAAGCATTAGCAATACGATGGCAACTTATAGTACCAGAAAATGATTTTGTAAGTGCAGGTTTCTATAATGAAATCTTAACGATGCATGGAACAACAATGATCTTTTTAGCGGCAATGCCACTGATCTTTG
Organism: Aquibacillus koreensis; assembly: GCF_025154055.1. Taxonomy (GTDB): domain Bacteria; phylum Bacillota; class Bacilli; order Bacillales; family Amphibacillaceae; genus Aquibacillus_C; species Aquibacillus_C koreensis. Next base: position 99,811 of record NZ_JAOALK010000062.1, on the reverse strand, counting down.
CCCTTATGAATGCCGTACTACCTTTACAAATAGGGGCTCGAGATGTTGCATTTCCATTTTTAAACTCGTTAGGCTTTTGGTTATTCCTATTCGGTGGGATACTACTTAACTGTAGTTGGTTCCTTGGAGGAGCACCAGATGCTGGTTGGACAGCGTATGCACCATTATCCACCACATCACCCGGGCATGGGGTTGACTTTTATATACTAGGACTCCAAATTTCAGGTGCAGGTACATTAATGGGTGGTATTAACTTCCTTGTAACAGTTATTAATATGCGCGCACCAGGTATGACCTATATGCGTATGCCATTATTTACTTGGGCATCATTTGTAACAAGCGCACTTATTTTATTTGCGTTTCCAGCATTAACTGTTGGATTATTCTTGTTAATGTTTGATCGACTATTTGGATCTGTTTTCTTTGATGCAAATTATGGAGGTAACTCTGTCATTTGGGAACATCTATTCTGGATCTTTGGTCACCCAGAAGTTTACATACTAATACTACCTGCATTTGGGGTATTCAGTGATGTATTTTCAACTTTCGCCAAAAAGCGTTTGTTTGGTTATACAGCCATGGTATTTGCTACCGTATTAATCGGTTTCTTAGGATTCATGGTATGGGCGCACCACATGTTTACCGTTGGTTTAGGTCCTGCAGCAAACTCGATATTTGCTGTTGCTACGATGGCAATTGCTGTCCCAACAGGTATAAAGATTTTCAACTGGTTATTTACCCTGTGGGGTGGAAGCATACGAATAAATTCGGCAATGTTGTGGGCGCTAGGATTCATTCCATCATTTACAATTGGTGGTATGACAGGTGTTATGCTAGCTGCGGCAGCTGCCGATTATCAATTCCATGACACATACTTTGTTGTCGCACACTTCCACTACGTTATCGTTGGTGGTGTAGTATTTGGTATTTTCTCTGGTCTTCATTATTGGTGGCCAAAAATGTTTGGAAAGATCTTAGATGAAAAGCTAGGGAAAATTACATTCTGGACATTCTTTGTCGGATTCCATCTAACCTTCTTTATTCAACACTTCCTTGGATTAATGGGTATGCCACGAAGATATTGGGTGTACTTGGAAGACCAAGGATTAGATCTTGGGAACTCAATCAGTACAGTTGGTGCGTTCTTTATGGGTGTAGGTGCACTTGTATTCTTATATAATGTAATCTATACTTCTGTGAAAGGTGAAAAAGTAGGTGGAGATCCTTGGGATGGACGTACACTTGAATGGTCAATTCCGTCACCTCCACCACATTACAACTTTGCGCAGGCACCGTTAGTACGTGGTTTGGATCCTTTATGGATTGAAAAAACAGAAGGGCGTAAAGGTATGACACCTGCGGAACCTTTAGACGATATCCATATGCCAAATAACACGATCTTACCATTTGTAATGTCTGTGGGCTTGTTTATAGCAGGGTTTGGTTTTATTTACCAAGCTGAATATACAGGTGGGTTCATTGCTATGTTTGTTGGAATGGGTATTACATTAGGTGCCATGTTTACACGATCTGTAAAAGATGATCTTGGTCATCATATCCATAAAGAAGATTTAGATAAGGGGGCTGGGATGTAATGAGTAGTCATGAAGATGTTTTAAATCCCAAAGTAATGCCAGAAGAGCCCGAGAAAGCCACCCTTGAAGGTAAAAATAAATTTTTAGGTTTTTGGTTCTTCCTTGGTGGAGAAACAGTATTATTTGCAAGTTTGTTTGGAACGTATTTAGCACTAAAAGGTTCCACAATGGATGATAATACATCACAGAACTTATTCGAATTACCACTTGTTTTTATTATGACAATGTTGTTATTAACAAGTTCATTAACAAGTGTGTATGCGATGTACCACATGAAAAATAACGACTTTGGTAAGATGCAACTATGGTTAGGTATCACAGTAGTCTTAGGTTTGGCTTTTCTTGGATGTGAATTATATGAGTTTTATCATTACATCCATCACTATGAATTTACATTCCGTTCATCAGCATTTGGATCAGCCTTCTATACATTGGTTGGATTCCATGGTGGTCACGTCTTGTTTGGTTTATTATGGATTGTAACCTTGATGGTGCGTAACGCTAAACGAGGATTAAACCTTTATAACGCACCAAAGTTCTATATTGCTAGCCTTTATTGGCACTTTATCGATGTTGTATGGGTATTTATCTTTACGGTTGTATATCTGATGGGGGTGATTTAAGCAATGGCTGAAAACACCAATTCTGTGAACAACGAATTAGATTACCATAAAAAGAAGAAAAAAGAAGAAATGAAACAACAAGTTATTACGTTTGCTTTAATGATTGTCTTTACAATTATTGCTTTTACAATGGTTGAGGCTGACTTGGATAAGTTATTCGTTATTCCAATATTATTTATTCTTGCGATTGTTCAAGTAGCATTCCAACTATACTACTTCATGCATATGAGTCATAAAGGACACGAAATGCCTTCACTTATGATGTATGGAGGAGCTGCGGTTGCGTTTTTAACTGTTCTAACATTACTTGTACTAGTTTGGTGGTAATAATTGAGGTCAGGGATTTCTCCCGGCCTCTTTTGTTTAAAGAGAACATTTTTAGAAAATTGACACAATACTGTTGCATGTTTTTTTAGAAAGTTGCGATATAATAAGGCTATAAAGCCATTATTGGAGTGAGGAAAGATGTGGCTTGAATTACAAATCTTTGGATTTAGGGCATTATGGAGCCCATATTATTTGTTATTTGTGGTAGGGTTAGGAATATTATACTTCTTAATTACCGTAACGTTTCGTCATAAATTCACGGACGAAAAAGCACCGACAACAAATCAGTTTTTGTTTTTTTATGCAGGACTAGCATTACTTTATATCGTTAAAGGCTCTCCTATTGATTTATTATCACACATCATGTTTACATCACACATGGTGCAGATGGCTTTATATTATTTGGTTTTCCCTATTTTTATTATTAAAGGATTACCAGAATGGCTTTGGAGAAAGGTCTTTTATGCCCCTTTGCTAAAGCATATATTAGCTATTTTGACAAAGCCTTTAATTGCTTTGGTAGTGTTTAATGGATTATTTTCCATCTATCACATTCCTACCGTTTTTGATTATGCAAAGGAAAATGGACTTGCTCATGCAGTCATTACAACAGTTATTCTTGTTACAGCATTTCTTATGTGGTGGCCAATCTTTACACCAATAAAAGAAATGGAGAGGCTATCACCACTTTTGAAAATAGGCTACATTTTTGCGAATGGGGTTTTAATAACTCCAGCATGTGGTTTGATTATTTTTTCCATGGATCCAATCTATGCGACCTATAGTGAAACAGGTGGATGGATTCAAGCTCTTGCGCTTTGTGTACCTGGTAACGTGCTCAGTGGATTAACATTAACTGGACCACAAATGTTTTCACCATTGCCTATTGTGGAAGATCAACAGTTAGGTGGAATAATGATGAAAATTACACAGGAAATTGTGTATGGCATTGTGTTAGCCCGTATATTCTTTGGATGGTTCAATAAAGAAAGTCATAAGGTTGATCCAATTCCAACAGAATCATAAGTTTATCAAACAATATAATTGTAGTATAGAAAGGATACAACGCATATGTCTTTACCACTTTTACCAACGATTAGTACATTCTTTATCGTTTTAAGTGCTATATTAGTAGCAATTGGATGGCGACTTGTTGCTAAGAAAAAATATAAAGATCATAAAAAAGCGATGATTAGTGCGGCAATAAGCGCTTTGATTTTCTTTATTTTTTATGCTTCACGAACCATATTTGTAGGAAATACTAGTTTTGGTGGGCCGGAAGATATAAAGATTTATTATACGGTCTTCTTGATCTTTCATATCATATTAGCTACTACTGGAGCAGTGTTTGGTATTGTTACACTAACTCTTGCTTTCAAACGTAAAATTAAAAAACACAGAAAAGTTGGACCAATTACAAGTATTATTTGGTTCTTTACAGCAATTACAGGTGTACTTGTTTATTTACTTTTATATGTTTTCTATCATGGTGGAGAAACGACTAGTTTGATTAAAGCAATCTTAGGATTTTAGACAATAAGACTATCTCATTATTAAAGAGATGGTCTTTTTTTTATGTAAACTTATCACTAGTAGAATAGTTAGTGAATTTTAAGTGGTTACTCTATAATGAATATATACATACTAAATCGCATTGGGAGAGAGGGGACCGAATGTATATATTAAAAGGTTCAAAGGTCTTTATGGAGTCAATCGATTTACAAAGTGCAAGTCAATTGCTATTAGAGAAGGAAGCGTTTTTTGTTCAGCGTCAAATACCTATTGAACTTAATTGGCCTAGTGTGGCTTTTCAAGCATTCTTACCCATATATATGGAACAACTAGAGATAGGTAGTCACTTAGAGGGTTATGGCCCGTGGATTATTAGAAAACACAAAACGGAGCAAATAGTAGGTGAAATGTATATTAAAAAAGTAAGGGAAAATGGTTGGGATGAATTTGATCTTGGTTATCATATAATAGAGACATATAGGAATAACGGATATGCAACAGAAGCAGTGAGTTTAGTAACGGAATGGGCATTTCAGCACCAAATTAAAAAAATCACCGCGTATTGTGAAAGACTAAATGTTGCTTCACAACATGTTTTAATTAAAAATAATTTTTATGAGATAGGTGTTGACGAAGAATTTATTTACTTTGAGAAATTACTAGAGAAAAAATAGGCATGGACATGTGCCAATGCCTATTTTTTGCTAAATTTTAATATTCCATTTAATAATGCCAGCTTCTTTTGCTGAGTTAAATGCAATAACGAGAAGTGGTCCTAAAATAAAACCTAGAATTCCTATTAGCTGCAGTCCTAAATACATCGCTATTAATGTTGCAAGTGGAGATAGACCAATATGTCTCCCCATCACTTTAGGTTCCACAGTTCTTCTTATGGCAAGAAGTACAATAGCTAATACCGCTAACTCAGTTCCCATTACTACATCCCCAGTAATAAACATGTATAAGGACCAGGGACCTAATATTACAATGGAGCCTATAATTGGTATAAAGTCAATTAACCAAATAATTAATGCCATTATAATGGCATATTCTGGTGCGATATACAGTAATCCGAGTAAACTTACGATAAAAATAAAAATACTTACTAAGAATTGTGCTTTTAAGAAGCCTAATACGACATAGGATAACCTTGCATTCATAAATCTTACTTTTTCAGCGGTTTCCTCTGTCAAATAGTTATATACTTTAGTCTTGAGTCGAGGTAACTCTAGCATAAACATAAACAATGCAATTAAATATACGAGTAAACTAACTAATAGTTGTGGAACTTTTCCAACAAAACTTGCGATTTTTTCTAGTTCTAGACGATCTTTTAAACTTTCACTAAAACTACCTAAATTATCTTCTATACCATCAGTTACTTGTTTGACAAATTCATCTGGAAGATCCTCCGTAAGATGGTCCAGGTCAGATTCCCACTCTATCAATTTTTCGTTAATCTGATTTACATAGGAGGGTGCTTTTTCAGTGAAATTAACTACATGTGTAACTGCTGATGTAATGACATAAGTTCCGAGAATGCCGATTAGAATTAAAAATAAGATAAAGGTAATAATAACAGATATCTTTCGATTTAACTTAAATCGGAATTGTAACCACCGTATAGCGGGATTTAGAAATAGAGCAGTAATTAAAGCCAACAGTAACGGAATGGATACTGGTAATATAAAATATGCAGCAATAATTAGAAAGATTGTTAGGATTATTAATATCCATTGTTTTTTTGAAAGATAACGGAACAATTTATTTATGGATCTCCCTTCTAAGGAACAACTATAATCAAAATATAGCATGAAGTTGTGTTTTTGAATAGCAAAAATTTTTGTGATTTTAAATATCCTATAACACGCATATTTAACCGGAAAAAAACGTTAAGTTACTCTGCTTTTTATACCTTTTAAATCTGCTATATTTATTTTAGACGTTATTCATTGTTTATATTATAGTAACACGTAATAAGGGGATAAGGAATTTTTTGACGTGATTTTTACAAAAAAATCGTAAAAAAGTGAACGAAATAAAAAGGCTGTTGTAGTCAACAGCCTTGCCTTTATTTTTTGTATTTATCTAATTCGTCTTTTACACTTTTAAACAAGTTAGTAGCACGATCTACTACAGATTGAGGAAAGTTTTCCTGTTCTCCATACTCGATTCCGTGGGGGTAATAATGCTTACCTAATAGAGGAGTCATTACTTTCATAACTGCATCACCTTTATCTACGTCACCCTCAAGTGCATAACCCTGTAATCTTATATAGTAAGTAATGTTTTTTTCTGCTGAACCTATCTTATAATCATAGGTTACTCTTTCGTAGTCCCATTGACCAGCTCTTACAAAGCTAGCCTGACTCATTACATGGTCAAGTGGTTTTAAATCAACGATTGCGCCTTCAATACCTGTATTCTCTATTTTCATACTTCCACCTCACTGATAATTATGTATCTAAACTTATCATAGTATTAATTATAATAACTTGCAATTGATATAAATAAAATCATTAACAATTTATTAAAATTAATTTATTTCAAAATACTTTTTTAGACATGTTTGCTTTGAATGATGCAAGTTCTGATGATTTTCGGGAAAAGCTAAATGATGTATGGATAATTCATTTTAGGGAGGAAATGTATATATGAAAAGTGTCAAAGAAGTAATGTCATCAAATCTTGTGCATTGTACTGCAGATGATACGATAGTAGAAGCTGCAACGAAAATGAAGAACAATAATATTGGAGTAATCCCTGTTTGTGGTTCTAATCAAGATATTTTAGGGATGGTTACTGACCGTGATCTTGTAATAAGAGGATACGCTAATAAAAAAGATGGCTCTAGTAAGGTGCAAGAAGTGATGAGTGATCAACTCGTATCTGTTTCATCAGACACAACAGTGCAGGAAGCTAGTGACTTGATGGCAGAGCACCAAATAAGAAGGTTACCAGTTGTTGATAGTGGAAAACTTGTTGGTATAATCGCACTTGGAGACCTAGCGTTAGAGGATCAGTCAAATCGTGCTGCGGGACATGCGCTAGAAGAAATTTCTGAACGCCCAGAAGTCCATTAAACACGAAAGGCCCTTGTTAACAACAAGGGCCTTTCATTTGGCAAATTTTTATAGGAATATTTAGAGTATCCATACACTGTGATGTAACGCAAATAGGGGCTTCTGGTGACCATAAAACCATAAATCTTAGGCAAATAAGGGATCTCATAGCCGCTAAAATCATCCATTGAATTCTTAGTACGTGAGTTACGACGGAGTATGTATCTAATATGTAGTTTAAAGTATGCAAATAGACCTTACACGAAAATAAATGGCCGAAATATGCATTCTTTTCATATTCTTTTCCTTTTGCTACTATAATTTAGTTAGAGCACATGTAAAGGGGCAAAGGTAATGAAAGGAATAAAGGGAATTCTACTATTCTTATTGATATGCGGAGGAATATTTTATGTAATAGAAGGGGAATCAGGCTCGAAAGAAGTAATAAGTAACTTCGAACGCGTATTAGATAAAAAAATGCCAGAATTAGAATCAAAAACAACTCCATTATATGAATACCCTGTTTTAACGCATGATAATTCATTATTAAATTGGGTTGGTAGAGATGTTAAGGATTTAATAGAAACATTTGGACATCCAAATCGAAAAGATAAAAGCTCGTATGGCTACATATGGTGGGTGTACACCAATCAGAATAATCAACATATGCAGTTTGGTGTTAATGACGATAAAATACAAACCATTTTTGCTACGGGTGACCAAATATCTATCGAACCGGTTGAAATCGGACAGACATATGAAGAAGTAAAAGAGTATTTTGAATTTAATAAAGAAGTAATCTATTCAACGTATCGATTCTCATTAAAAGAAAAAGAAATAAAACTGATGCCTTTAGTTAAATTAGATGAGGATACATTCGTACAATTTTACTTTGATTCTTTTACAGATCAGTTATCTTCTATTCGAATACTAACTTCAGATCTCCTATTATTACAGAGACCATATGAAGTATTCTATCGAGGTAAGCTTCCTAGCACACCATTATTTACAGATGATGAATGGCACGAAATAGAGCTAGGTATGGAAAGGCAAATATTTGATATATCGAATGTCATCCGGTCGAGATTTAATAAACCTTCTTTAGCTTGGCATAAGCCATTGTCAGAAGTTGCATTCTCCCATAGTAAAGATATGGCGGACAACAATTATTTCTCTCATTATTCACAAAACGGGAAAAGTCTAAAAGACAGATTAGATGCTAGACAGATTAACTATTACATTGCAGGGGAGAATATTGCAGCACAATATGTTGATGGTCCTGCAGCTGTAGAAGGATGGTTAAACAGTGAAGGACATAGAGATGCTCTGTTAAAAGATGAATACACCCATTTAGGTGTAGGGGTATATCAGTATTATTACACTCAAAACTTTCTTCATCGCTTAGATGAGGAATATTAATTTTTTTGATAACTAGCCTAAATGTTCTAGAAAGATAATCCTGTCACATTGCCTAAGTGATGTACATAAAATAATCATAGATAAGTCTAGAGCATTGGGGTGACAGAATAATGTCTGAAAAAGAACTACATCCATCGATCAAAGAGTTTAAACAATTTGTGAAAAATCATCCAGGCTTAATAAAAGATGTTAGAAGTGGAAATAATGATTGGCAATCTCATTATGAAAAGTGGGTCTTGTTAGGAGAAGATGACCCTTCCTGGGCGAAATATCAGAGTGTTTCTAGCTCAGATAGTGAAAAGGAAGAAAAAAAAGGAAAGGAAACAAAAGAGAAAAAGGAAAAGCAAGAAATCATGGGCCAGCTTATGAGAATGGTTGAAAACATGGATTTAAATAAAGTAGAAGGTCACATGAATCAATTAAATGGTGCAATTACTAATATTCAAACGCTTATTGGTCAGTTTCAAGACGTGAAAAAGCAAATTCCGAAAAAATCCAATTCAAGCGGCAGACCACCGTTTCAAATAAATAAAGATTAGGGAGGTAATGATATGCAGCCTAGTCTTTACAAGTATTTACAGGGAAGAAATGATCTATTACATTTTATTCGACAAAATCCACAATGGTATCGACGTTTGACAAGAAACCCAGATCAACTTGAAGCATTAGAAAGAGAAGCAAAGGTATTCTATGGGAAAACAGTACCACAACGAATTGAAAAGGTTTCAAGCCAAATTCAAATGGTATCTATGTTAATGCAAATGGCAGGCGCAATGAAAGATTAATGCCTGTCCTCTTTTATTTGTATGAATTTCTTGGTATGATGGAAGCTGGAGGTGGGCAATTTGTTAGCAACTATTGAAATTGTTGATCTAATTGATAAATCAGAACACATAGGTCAGATGATTTTACAGTCTGACGTTATGGATGAATATATAAAAAGAAAGACTGCTTTATTAGATGACCAGGAAGCACAACGTCTAATAACAGATTTTCAAAAAGTAAAGGATCAATATGAAGAGGTCCAACGTTTTGGAAGATACCATCCAGATTTTAGCACCATAATGAAAGAAGTACGTTCAACTAAACGAGACGTAGATATGAACGAGACGGTTGCTGCTTTTAAGGTTGCAGAAAGAAACTTGCAAGGCCTACTGGATGATATTAGTGAAATTGTAGCTCACAGTGTTAGTCAACAAGTTAAAGTACCACGAGAGGGTGCATTAATGAAAGACAGTGGATGTGGTTGTGGCTCTGGTGGGGGTTGCGGCTGTCAGGCCTCATAGCTATTTATTTAATGATAAAGGTCTGCTTATACGAGCAGACCTTTATCATTATAAACTTGTTATCTAATAATATGAGGCTTTGCATTGCTCCATACACAATATTCTGATAAAATGAAAATAATAATGATCAAAGTATGAACTAGTGAGGACTTATTATGCGTACAAAACGTCAAGGGTTAATTGTTTGGTTTCAACACATGAAGAATATCAAACAAATTAAAAGATACGGCCATCTCATATATGTTTCAAAAGACTTGCGGTATGCTGTCCTATATGTAAACCAAGATGAAATAGAGCATAAGCAAGAAAAGTTGAATAAATTACCTTTTGTATCGAAGGTTGACTTATCTTATAAGCCATTTATAAGAACAGAGTATGAGAATGCAAAGATTGATAAAGCAAAAGAATATGATTATAAAATGGGCATTTAAAAAAATCCTCTTACAGTGTAAGAGGATTTTTTTATGCATTGGAATACACCAAATGATTCATTTGAAGAATACCAATTAAATGTTGGTAATAAAGGGACCTTTCATGAAATATATTGGAAGGTTTTACAGTTAAGGACTTAATCTGTTTACTATATTCTTGCGCAACATTTTCAAATAAATCGTATCTTTTTGATTTTTTACTATCAGGTGTAGGAATCCCTTCCAGACATATATAAATCGGTTGAAAGTTTCCCTCTCTTGTTGGCTTCATTACTAAAGCCAAAGAAGTTACTTGTTTCTTTTCTTTGGTTGTATGTATAGCAACGAAATGTTCTATTCTTTCAGGCATTCGTTTTGCTAACTCAATCAACTCATAAATATCTGCATAGCCTTCACCTAACTCGATACATTTTTGAATCATAATTTTCTCCACCTTATTTATTTGCTATATATCACTGTACTAGAAAAATAGACAAAATGCCATAAAGGGTGTATCTATTTACTGTATAAGACATAATTTCTATAAACTCTGTCTTATTGGAATTAGCATCATAACGCCGTTCCGGCAGAATACTTCGCTTTCCGAGGAGGAATCACGAAAAATCCCAAAACCCGGATTTTTCTAAGTTCAGATTCCTCTTGCGGGCACGGCCTCAGCCTCCTCGTGGAAGGGCACCACTGCGGGGTCTTCACCTCGCGCTATTCCCGCAGGAGTCTTCGTATTCTACTGTTTTGTGCTTTCTACTCATTGAATCTATTGGAAAATGATACAAAAATAATACAACTAGGAATTACATTTTTAAATGAACGCCATTACTAGGTCAATGTATGTATCCTTATTTTGAAGCAGTTATTAGCGGAGCGGGTTGAGATAGTTACGACGCATTTTATATCAAATGTGACACTCTTGTAAGCATCCTGTTTTACAAAAAGAGTCAAAAAAAAGCCTGCAGATTATCATAATCTGCAGGCCCTTTTTGTTTTCTAATTTAGAAAACAAAAAGGCAAAGGGAGAGGAGAAACCGGAGGAGGACTTATGGGGAAACGTAAGTCTTCTCCGTGTTCAGAAGCAACTAATAGGATTGTTAGCTGCCTCATTAAGTTATTATGGACGCATTACAAAATTATATACATAGTCTAAATAGAAATTTTTCACATCAAAGGCATTAGTAATTACTATTTACTTTTCCATTTCCTGATTATTAACTTTTATGGTAGGATTAATGTCGAACAATAGATAAGGGTGTGAGCCACATGAGGGTAATTTCTGGAGAATTTAAAGGGCATCCGCTGAAACCAGTGCCAAACCGCTTAACAAGGCCAACTACGGACAAAGTGAAAGAAGCATTATTCCAAATGATTGGTCCTTATTTTAATGGGGGAAGCTGCTTTGACCTGTTTGCTGGTAGCGGAGGGTTAGGAATTGAAGCGCTAAGCAGGGGCATGGATCGAGCAGTTTTTGTTGATAACCATCCAAAAGCGATCCAAACGATACATAGTAATCTTCAATCACTTAAAATAGAAAATCGATCGGAGGTATTTCGTACAGATGCTTTTCGGGCTATTAAAGCTGCTGGAAAAAGAGGCCTCATCTTTTCTTTCATATTTCTTGATCCACCTTACGAAAAAGTATCTTATGAAAAGTTATTAAATTTGATCTATACGAATCAACTATTAGAAAAAGATGGTACTATCGTTTGTGAGCATGAAGCAAACCAAACACTTTCATCTGATGTAATGGGATTTAGCAAAATCCGAACAGAAATGTATGGGAGTACAACAGCAATTACACTGTATAAATTGGAGGAGAAATGATGAGTAGGCTTGCCATATGTCCTGGTAGTTTTGACCCTGTCACATTTGGTCATTTGGACATTATTCAAAGAAGTGCCAAAGTATTTGATAATGTTATTGTCGCTGTATTTAATAATCAATCGAAATCACCCCTCTTTACGGTAGATGAGAGGGTGGCTATGCTACAAGAAGCTACAAAACATATAAATAATGTATCGGTGGATGCATGTAGTGGTCTACTAGTAGAATATGCGAAGAAAAAAGAGGCGCAAGCCATTGTTCGAGGGTTGCGGGCGGTTAGTGATTTTGAATATGAAATGCAAATAACTTCTATGAATAGAAAGCTAAATGAAGAAATTGAAACCTTTTTTATCATGACGAATAATCAGTATTCGTTTTTAAGTTCTAGTATGGTCAAAGAAGTGGCGAAATATCAAGCTGATGTATCGGATCTCGTTCCGACAGTTGTTCAAAAAGCCTTAATTGATAAGTTTAATAATTATATAGATTAATCAATTTCACAATACCAATTTATTGACATTCTAAATGTCTATTTAAGGTGGTTGTCAAATTGACTCAGATGAATAACTAAAAGCTACACCTATATGATGGACAGGTGTAGCTTTTATGTATTTATTTAGCTTTAGCATTATTTGTTCGCGTGAGTAAAATACAAATACTTAGCGCTAACGTACATAAAGTAACCAATGGACCAATCGTTTGTAATAAGTGAACTGCGTCAGCCCATGGTTGTGCATGGATCTGCGACCAAACCGGCATGTGCTTTTCACTGCCTGCCTGCTGATTGGTGTACAAGGGCTTATATAACAAAATCACTAGAATACTTGCAAATATCCCATGTAATATTCTAGAGAAAAAATAAGGAGCAAATCGAATATCCGTTTCTGCTATGATGCTTGCAACTTGGGCTTGAACGGAAAAACCATTGAAAGCTAAGATGAAACTAAGGGCAATCGCTTGAAAGAAGAGACTATTAACTTCAGCATCCGATATTAATTTTGCTCCAAGTGTTATCTCGAATAAACCAGAAAACATCGGTAGTGCTAATTGCTCAGGAATTCCTAAAATATTTAAGCCTATTGCAAGAAAACTTGCAAAAATGGTGGCTATGCCTATGATAGAAATTAACTTTGTAAAAACGGAGAAAATAATGATAAACCCACCGATCATCAATAGTGTTTGAACAGAGTTAATAACTGCATCCCCTAAAATTTTGCCGAAGGGTCGCTTTTCTTTTAATCTTGTTCGGTGTAGTTCCTGTAATGCCTTATAAATAGAAAGCCTTCCTGAGCTTCTCTCGGGAATCTCCTGTGAATTTTTTCCGTAAAATCGCATGCATATGCCTACAATTGCATTCCCTAAATAGTGACACACAGCCAACAATACTCCGAGTTGTTCATCGTGAAAAAAACCTACAGATATTGCACCTATAATAAACAAGGGGTTAGAAGCATTTGTAAATGAAACAAGTCTTTCAGCCTCAATTTTAGTGATTTGGTTTTCTTGCCTTAATCTTGATGTTAGTTTAGCGCCTGAAGGATACCCACTTGCCATACCCATTGCCCATACAAAACCTCCTACACCTGGAACATTAAAAAGAGGGCGCATAATTGGTTCGAATAATACACCAATAAATCGAACGACACCAAATCCAATAAGTAATTCTGCGGTAATAAAAAAAGGTAAGAGAGATGGGAATACAGTTCCCCACCACATATCAAGTCCACGTTCACTTGCATTAAGTACCTCGCCAGGAAAATTAATTAACGTAATAGCGGTAAAGATAGCTATTCCTGCTAAACTGAGTGATTTAAATTTATCTTTCAACATGGAGCCTCCTAGAACATATAAGTAACTTCGATTTGATGCATAATTTAATGAAATAACCAATAAAGTCTGTACCGTGAATTTGAGTTTTATCTGTACGATTATGATAGGGAAAGTGGTTAAGAAACTTCAATCTCTGTACTTATTATTTTTATAATAGTAGAATATGGATAGTTCTTTTGTACAAGCGGTCCTATTTCAATATACGCTCATAGATGCTTTATTTATGCCATATTATGATAAAAACACTTTGAAATAAGGAGCGTATTCTTTTGTCTAACCCCAAAATAGGCTTGGCTTTAGGTTCAGGTGGAGCTAGAGGTTTTTCGCATCTCGGTGTAATAAAAGTACTTAAAGACTATAATATTCCAATTGATTACATTGCTGGAAGTAGCATGGGTGCTTTGGTAGGCGCTTTATATGGAGCGGGTCAAGAAATTCAAGATCTATATACATTAGCTAGAACCTTTAAGAGAAAGTTTTTTTTAGATTTCACATTGCCAAAAATGGGATTTATTCAAGGTAATAGAATTAAGGAGTATTTAAAATTAACGACGTACAATAAACGATTAGAAGATTTCCATATTCCTGTTGGCATCGTAACAACTAATTTATATACAGGTGAGAAGAAAGTTTTTTTTGAAGGAAGTGCAGCTGATGCCGTAAGGGCTAGTATTTCCATGCCTGGAATATTAGTCCCTGAGAGGATTGGAGGTCAATTGTTCATCGATGGTGGAGTTGTTGACCGTGTTCCAGTCTCAGTAGTTAAAGACATGGGAGCTGATATAGTCATTGGTGTTGATTGTTCACGTTTTACTATAAATACGAATATTTACTCTATTTATGATGTCATGCTCCAAAGTATTGAAATAATGCAAAATAAAATGGTTAGCTTTGCAGGAATCGATGCTAATATCATGTTGGCTCCAGATGTAGTAGAATATAATTCTCGTTCATTCACTAATACTTTAGAGATTATTTCACAGGGAGAAAAAGAAGCAGAAAAGAATATCGATCATATATTTCGTATCATCAAGTCGTGGAAGGAGAACGAAGATGAGGTATAACCGTCGCAATCTTATTTTATCTATAATTGTTATTTTATTTTTAGCTTTTTTGGTAGGCTATCAACTACCATTTTACATTTACAAGCCAGGAGGTGCTGATGCGCTTAACCCAGTAGTCCAAGTGGATGGGGGCCATGAGAGTGCAGGTGATATGCACCTTGTGACCGTTAGAGGAGGTCAAGCAACGCCTTTACAATACCTTTGGGCCTCATTTATGCCGCATCAGGATATTCATCCACTTAGCGAGATATTTCCTGAGGGGATTACGCAAGAAGAATACTTTCAGGCTCAATTACAAATGATGGAAAGTTCACAAGAGGCTTCCATCGTCGTTGCCTATGAAGCTGCAAATAAACAAATTGAAATAGAATATGAAGGGGTTTATGTTGTAGCTGTGATTGAAGGAATGCCAGCAGAGGGAATTCTTCAATCCGGTGATAAAATTCTCTCTGTTGATCATCTTTCAATTCAACAAACAGATGAACTTATTGATTATGTAGGTGAAAAAAAAGCTGGAACTACAATATCCATAACGATAGAAAGAGAAGGAGATCAAATAACAGAAGATATTACATTAGAAGCATTCCCTGAACTTGAAAATAAAGTTGGAATGGGAGTTCAACTAGTTACCGACCGAACAGTTACAGAAAATCCCAACGTAGAGTTCAAAAGTGGTAATATCGGCGGTCCAAGTGCAGGCCTTATGTTTTCTTTAGAAATCTATGATCAGTTAACGGAAAGAGATATTACGAACGGTCTTCAAATAGCTGGTACAGGGGAAGTTGATTACGAAGGTAATGTAGGCAGAATTGGGGGAATTGATAAAAAAGTAATAGCAGCTGACGAAGAAGGTTGTGATGTGTTTTTTGCTCCAAATGAGAATGGTTCTGAGAATTCTAACTTCCGAGTAGCTACAGAAACTGCCAAAGAAATTGGTTCAGAAATGACAATAGTACCTGTAGACACGTTCGAAGATGCTTTAGAGTATTTAGAAGGCATAGAAGGAAAGTAACAAAAAATAAATGTAAAGAGGGTCCAGATGGGCCCTCTTTACATTTATGATAAGATTATCGGAGGTTCTAACTCTTGTTTTCTTAATTTAAGTTTCTGTTTCGATGGAAGGATACTGTAATAAGCATCTGTTGCACGTTCTTCCGCTTGTAACACAGGTCCGGGATCTTTCTTAAATCCGGTAATAATTGGCTGTTCTATTTGTTTTTTCTTTTCTTTTAAGTAGGCCCGTCCTTTTTGTGTCATCCCAAGTAACCGAACGTAAGGAGCCTCATCAGCATGCAATAACGATTGAATGAGATCCTTTTTTGTATTGGTTAGTATATGGACAAATACTCGTTGTAATCGCGTCCAGGTATATCGTTTCGTTTTTAAAGTTTCCATCCAATTTTTAAAGCTATCTACCTGAGAAGCTGTTCTTTTTAGACGATGCTCTATTCCTTCATTAACACCATGAATAGTTCGTAGCTCTTCATGAGACATCGTTAATACACGGTATTGAAGTAGGGGAAAATATTTTTCCCACTCATGCCAAATTCCGTTACTTAATAAGTATTGATCTAATGCCTTCTGCGTCATATCCGGAAGTGTTGAAACAGCTTTTGAGGTTAACTTACCATAAGCTAATAATTCTTTTCGTATACTAGTTGCACTTGCAATGGAATGGGCTATATCTTGGTCATGAAAGTCATTTTTATAGCGCTTAATTGTCACGGGCGTTATAGGTGTATTCGTCTGAAAGATTCCTTTCACATAACCAAATCCTAGAATATTGTTAGGTTGTGACAGATCTACTTTTCCTTTTGTTAAACCAATGGTTGAATAGGCGTTTTTACTAGCTTCAGGGAAGGATTTTCCAGTAGTTAACTCTTCTTTTAAATCTTTATGAAATTGGTCTTTATGGAGCTCAAGAATATGATATGCTTCGATGAAATCATTCACTTCACCATGTTCACTTCCAAAGCAAACGGTCGAAGTTTTAAGCGCATCTAATGTCATTATAGCACCTCTTGCAAATAGATCGCTATGTTGAACAGCATATACAAATGGCAATTCTATAACAATATCTACCCCTTGCTGTAAAGCGATTTTTGTGCGAGCATACTTATCAATAATAGCTGGTTCACCACGTTGTAAGAAGTTTCCGCTCATTACTGCGATCATGCAATCAGCGTTCGTGACTTTCTTTGCTTGGTCTAAATGATATTGATGTCCATTATGGAACGGATTATATTCGACAATAAGTCCACAGGCTTTCATTGAAACACTCCTATTATATTATCCAGTGCTGGTGTTAAGTAAGTTTAGTTTATTTTAACACAATTGTACTATTGCAGAATAATACGGTTGATAAAAAGTTTTTTTCACTGTTATACGAGGTGTTTTTACGTATTGAAGTTAGTTTTTGACGAAATGAATGACTCAAGCCGTTCTACCTTTAATCACTTTATTTTCCTAGTACGTATCGTAAATGACTCTAGAGCCTTATTTGTACAAATAATACTGATTTTATAGTAATATTATAAAATAACGAACCGGATGGCTACTCACTTTTCCGTACATTGGAATCTTTCTTTTGTTGGAACAAAGTCAGATAGAGTTACGATCGTTTTAAATTCTACTGTGATGGTTAAGATAACTATGTTACCTGACAAAAATAAGCATAAATAGGTCTATTCGTTATGTTTCAAGTAAACAATGATGGATAATTATCTATGTGTAAAGAAAAAATATTGACAAAAAGGTATTTTCCTTTTAAAATAACCTTTGTTGCCTTGAGGTGGTAAAAATGAAATTTTCACTTAAAAAATTGAAAATCTCTGGTTCGGAACCGTATCGATTTGATGATTATGTCGATGTATCTGAATTAGAAGATATGAACAATGATATTAGGAAAATTGAGCCTGTGTTAGTAAAGGGCTATGCTACAATGCAAGGTGATCAAATTACCTTTCATTTCTCAATCGAAGGAACAATGATTTTGCCTTGTGCAAGAACACTTGTAGACGTACCATATCCTTTTAAGGTTGATGCAATGGAAGTATTTTCTGCATCGCCGTATTACCAGGAAGAAGATGAGTCTGAAATTCATCCTATAGATGGAGAAATGCTTGACTTAACTCCTTATATCAAGGAAAATGTTTTATTGGAAGTTCCTTTTCGGGTGTTTTCTCAGGATAAAGAAGTACAAGAAAATGCCTTAACAGA
Organism: Aquibacillus koreensis; assembly: GCF_025154055.1. Classification (GTDB taxonomy): domain Bacteria; phylum Bacillota; class Bacilli; order Bacillales; family Amphibacillaceae; genus Aquibacillus_C; species Aquibacillus_C koreensis. The sequence continues at coordinate 81,628 of NZ_JAOALK010000062.1, read as the reverse complement.
GGGAGAGGGATGGGAAGTTGTATCTGAGAAAAAATCAGATAATAAAATTGACCCACGCCTAAAAAAATTACAATCATTATTAGAAGATAACGATGAAGAGGAAAATCAATGACGTCTAGTGGAGTAATTCTCCACACCTGATGTTTGTTCGAATAAGAACAGCTGAGCTTTTTACGTCAAACCGACCTACTAATTTGTAGGATAAGGATAGATTTTCGTTTCGTGTGTGAAGGAGGTGTAAGACATGGCAGTACCTAAAAGAAGAACTTCTAAAAAAGTGAAAAACCAACGTCGTACGCATAAAAAGTTACACGTGCCTGGTATGATTGAGTGTTCAAATTGTGGTGAATATACAAAGCCACACCATGTTTGCAAATCTTGTGGACAATACGATGGTAAACAAGTAGTTGAGCAATAAGTCTAAAATAGATTTGTAAATGTAACAGATCTCACATTTACATGTGAAATATTTGTTGCAACCATAAATACGTTCAAAAAAAGATGACTGATATCAGTCATCTTTTTTTGATAGAGCATAATAGAAAATTTACTAAAAGTAGTACACCAACTAGTAAATGAGTGTATAAAAAATTCGGAAATAATAAAAAGATTTATTCTATCACTCCTATTTTTTGCATACATTGATAGCAAACGATGTATATAGGAGGGGTGTAATGAATAATTCGAGGCAAGATGCGTGGAGTCAAGATGAAGATGTATTGCTTGCTGAAATAGTATTGCGATATATCCGTGAAGGCAAGACGCAATTAGAGGCTTTTAAAGAAGTGGGGAAAAGATTGTCTAGAACACCTGCAGCTTGTGGGTTTAGGTGGAATGCTTCCATCCGAAAACAATACCAAAAAGCCATTGAATTAGCTAAGAAAGATAGAAAACAACAAACAGAACCAATGATAGACAAGACGTACGTTGAGGAAGATGTGCGCGAAGAAGGAACATTAGATGCCGCTATCTCACTATTAAAACAAATGAAAGTTAGTTATTCTAATGACAGAGACCAAGTTGATCAATCCCAGGTGCAACTATTACACGATGAGATAAGAGAGTTGAAGCAACAATTAAAACGCTATGAAGAAGCATGGAAGGAAATGGGTCAATTATGGCGTTGGGTAGATCACGAGGATGAACGTAAATCGTTAACAAAATAGATATTGAGTTGGATGACCCTTGATGACAGAAAAGAAGTCAACAAGGGTTGTTTTAATGTTAAATAGACCATGTCTAAGATTTTGTCGTTTTAAGACTAGACTTACTTCTCCTGAATGCTTTATGATTTATTAGGATAATCCAAAACGTAATAGAAGCAGAATAGTGACATACAAAGAGGTGTTATCTAATGAAAATTGGAGTTATCGGTGGAGGAGCAATAGGTTTGTTAGTTTCTACATATCTATCCCGACTTGGACATGATATTACAATTTATGTACGAAATAAAGAGCAAAAGGATGAAATAAATAATCAGGGAGTACACTTGGTTGGTGAAAGGCCAACCAAGGTTACCGCTCTTTTTTTTCATGAATATAAGGAACAGGACTATGTTTTTGTGTGTGTTAAAAGTTATCAATTAGCAAGTGTAATTCATGCCATTAAGGCAATTGAAGCACCAACTATTTTTTTGCAAAATGGAATGGGACATGTGGATGACCTACAATCATATCAACTAGAACAAGATATAATTGTTGGTACATGTGAACATGGGGCCATGAAAAAGAATCATTGTTCCGTTCACCACACTGGGTTTGGGAAGATAAATTTGGCTAGTCTAAACGGTGAGAGGGATAGCTTAATTAGGTTAGTACGAGTGATAGATCATCCTGCATTTCCATTTAAAGAGCAAAATAATTGGTACAAGATGCTCGGTGAAAAATTAGTAGTAAACGCAGTGATAAATACAATTACTAGTATATTTCAAGTCAAAAATGGCGAGATTTTAACTAATCCTTATTTAGAAAGTTTGGCACAATCAATATGTAATGAGGTTTGTGTGGTTTTAGGTTTTGATCAGAAAAGAGAATGGCGCAATGTGAAAACGATAATTGATTTAACTAAAGAAAACAATTCCTCTATGAAAGAAGATATTTTCTATAACAGACAAACAGAAATTGAAAGTATCATCGGATACTTGTTAAAGCATGCAAAGTCTTCCCTTCCGAATTTATCCTTTGTATATAATGCAGTAAATGCGTTGCAGTATATCCAAGAGGAGGGAAGTTAAAGGTGATAACTATCATTAGTAATGTTATTGGGGCCGTAGTTACCTTCCCATTTATAACTACGGTTCTCCTGTATTTTATAGCTATAAAAATGTTTAAGAATAAATGGAGAGCTATCCATTTTGCTGTAAATTATACAACGATTTTATATATATTTGCTGTTGGAATAATCCTACATACAATATTTGGTGATCATTATTTAGGAATTATAGTAATTTTTATTTTGTTATTTTTAAGTATCGCGATTGTTATTCAGTGGAAACGAAGTGGAGAAGTTATCTTTCGAAAGGTATTTAAGGTGTACTGGCGATTTTTATTTATTGTGTTTTTTATAGGAAGTTTCGTGTTAATGATAGTAGGGTTGAGTGTGAGTATCATGGGTGTGTAAACATAATATGTGAATTTTTGCTTAGAATTATGTAAAATAAGCGATGTACCATATTATTTGCTATCCCCATTGTAGAATGTAATGACTCTCTTTCACGGTTCATTGCCTATCTATGATTAGAAAAGGAGAAGTAGTCCATGTGGATCGACCCGATCAAATTACATAAAAAGAATAAGTTGCTTACCGATTATTATTTAAGTAAACCAGATATAATCAATAAATTTGATTATTTACCATATAACGCTGATACATACAAACAAAGGGTAGATGACTTGAATCAAAGGTCGTTTAATAGGAGTGAACTTACAAGGCTTTTATTTCAATTAAATCAAAAATGGAATGCTCCTGATTCTACCTTTGAGAATATTGAGAGGTTGAAAGATGATAGTAGTGTTGTTGTAATAGGTGGTCAGCAAGCAGGTTTATTAACAGGACCCTTATATACAATACATAAAATTGTTTCTATTATCCACTTTGCAAGGGAGAAAGAAAAGGAGTTAAACATACCGGTTATACCTGTTTTTTGGATCGCTGGCGAAGATCATGACTTTGCTGAAATAAATCATATTATGACGGGTCGTCATGATGGTATGAGGAAGTTGAAGATAAATCACCAAGTAAATGAGAAAAAGTCAGTCTCTATGTTGCAATTAGATAAGGTCGTTACTAGCAACTGGTTAAAAGATGTTTTTAAAGATTTGGATGAAACAGTACATACCAATGATCTACATGAACTGTTGCAGGGCATTTTACAAAACGCAACTACATATGTAGACTTCTTTGCTTCGTTTATTTATCATCTTTTTCAAAAGGAAGGGCTTGTATTAATAGATTCAGGGGATCATCTAGTTAGACAAGCGGAGAGTTCTTTCTTTAAGGTAATGATTGAGAAACAACCAGAGATTAGTAAAGGTGCTTATCAAATGCAGCATCAAGTCCGGAACTCAGGTTACTCGATATCTGTTGAAGTGGAAGAACATGATGCGCATTTGTTTTATCATAAGGATGGTGAAAGAATTCTTCTTACGAGGTCAGTTGATGGGAATTGGGTTGGGAAGCATCGTGAGTGTGAATTTACAACGGATCAAATGATTGAAATCGCAACCCAAACTCCAGAATTATTGAGTAATAATGTGATAACTCGACCTTTAATGCAAGAAATGTTATTTCCAAGCTTAGCTTTTCTTGGGGGACCTGGTGAAGTAGGGTATTGGTCAGTATTAAAGCCTGTATTCCATGCAATGGGTTTGAAAATGCCACCAGTTCTTCCGCGAATTTCAATGACATTCGTGGATCATTCGATTGAAAAGAAAGTCAAAAAACGATCGTTAGAAGTGGAATCGGTAATCAATAATGGCGTCGATTTAGAAAAAGGAAATTGGTTGCGTTCGCAAACGTACCCCTCTATTGATGGCATTGCGGATCAGGTTGCAGATTCGATTGAAAGAGCCCATCGTCCCTTAAGAGAGCTTGCTAAATCCCTTAGTCCAGACCTAGGTCAATTAGCGGAAAAAAATCTACTTTATCTTATGAATGATGTTCGTTTCTTGCAAGACGAGTTATTAAAATCAATCAAAGATAAACACGAGCATACAATTCGTGATTTTGAGCGAATTCAACTAGCTCTAAATCCAGATGGGGGCTTACAAGAGCGTTGTTGGAATATCGTACCCTACTTAAACCGTTATGGTTTTAGAGTGATACAAGAGCTATTAGAGCAACCATATACGATGACTGAAGAGCATTATGTGGTATATCTATAAATCGGATTGATTGTCCACCACTTTGTCCCACAATTTTATATATATAGAATGTTTTGGGAGGAAAACCCCTTGTTGAAGGCATTTCAACAAGGGGTTTTTGTGTGTGAAGATCATAGTTATTGCTAGTATGCATTGGGAATTATCAAAATAATGGAAAATATTTAAAAATGAGTGGTGAAAGGTGGGGGATTGTGGTAAGATAGAAAAAGAAAGTGGGGCGGTCTCTATGTTCATGGGTGAATTTCAACATAATATTGACACAAAAGGTCGCATTATTGTCCCTGCAAAATTTCGAGAGGGCCTTGGCGACATGTTTGTCCTCACAAGAGGATTAGATCAATGTTTGTTTGCGTACCCCATGAATGAATGGCGCCTTTTAGAAGAGAAGCTAAAAAAACTTCCTTTGACAAAAAAAGATGCACGTGCTTTTACAAGATTTTTCTTCTCTGGAGCTGTTGAATGTGAAGTTGATAAACAGGGTAGAATAAACATTCCAGCACCACTCAGAAAATATGCCTTCCTTGAAAAGGAATGTGTAGTAATAGGTGTTTCCAACAGAATTGAATTTTGGGCTAATAGCGAATGGGAAAATTACTTCGATGCTTCTGAAGAATCATTTGCTGAAATCGCTGAAAATATGCTGGACTTTGATATTTAAGTAACAACTAAGAAAATTGCAGGTGGTAGGTGAAAAAATGTTTGAACACTTTACAGTTTTAAAACAAGAAACGGTTGAAGGATTAAATGTAAAACCGGATGGTACATATGTTGACTGTACGCTTGGTGGCGGCGGCCATTCTGAAATGATAGCGAAACATCTAGGTGAGGGTGGTCTACTAATTGCATTTGATCAAGATGAGCATGCAATAAAAGCTGCGCAAGACAGACTCTCTGATTACAAAGAAAAAATTATTTATATCCATTCGAACTTTCGTTATTTGAAAGAAAAATTAGAAGAATATGAAATTGATCAAATTGATGGAATTGTTTTTGATTTAGGCGTTTCGTCTCCTCAGTTAGATCAAGCAGAAAGAGGCTTTAGTTATCAACATGATGCTCCATTAGATATGAGGATGGATCAATCACAATCTTTGACTGCTTATGATGTTATTAATAGCTGGTCTTATGAGGATTTGGTTCGAATATTTTTCCGTTATGGAGAAGAAAACTTCTCTAAACAGATCGCTCGAAAAATTGAACAAGCAAGAGCGACCAAGGAAATTAAAACAACCTATGATCTTGTCGATATTATTAAAGAAGCGATTCCAGCTCCCGCCAGACGGAAAGGTGGGCATCCAGGAAAACGAATTTTTCAAGCGGTGCGAATAGCAGTAAATGATGAGTTGCAAGCTTTTTATGATGTGTTACATCAAGCTGCAGAAGTTGTGGATGTGGGTGGTCGAATAGCGGTCATTACTTTCCACTCTCTAGAAGATCGGTTATGTAAGCAAGCTTTTAAAAAGTGGAGTACAACACCTCCGTTACCAAGAAACATACCGATAATTCCTGAAGAAAGTAAAGCTCCTTTTAAAATGATTAATAGAAAACCAATTATACCAACGGAAGAGGAATTAGAGTTGAATCGACGTTCGAGATCAGCCAAGTTGCGTATTGTCGAGAAATTAAAACCTTGGGATCCTAAATTTTTGTATCAGGAAGGGTGGAATAAAGTATGAATACCAGTGAAGCAAGAAGTTGGCAACAATCATGGCAAGAACAACATACAAACCCTACTAGAAGAACCGAGCAAGAAAAGGTAAAGGTTAAAGTACATAAACGTTGGATTACACCTGGTGAGAAATTTATTTATTTTCTTTTTGGTGTTATTTCGATAGCTGTTTTAATGTTTACTGTTTCGTTCAGTTCTTCGACAGATGCATTAAATAGACAGGTGCAACAATTAGAAAGTCAAGTACAACAACAACAGACCAATAATGAAAATCTAGAACACAAGGTGAAGGAATATAGTAATCCTGATCGAATTCTTCGAATAGCGAAAGAAAATGGTCTGAAAGTTCAAAATACACAAGTGAAACAAGCAACTGAATTGGCAAACTAAAGGACGGCGATAAGAGGTGAAAAAAAACAAAGCTACACATGTGATGTCTGCAGTGATAATGCTTCTTTTTGTGGTCATGTTTTTAACCGTATCTGGTCGTTTTTTATACATACAGGGTACTGGCGAAGTAGAAGGTGTGTTTTTGCAAGATTGGGCAGATAAGAGACGTACGAATACATATGAGATCGAAGCACAAAGAGGTACCATTTATGATAGAAATGGTATGGTTTTAGCGCAAGATCGAGCTACGTACAGGGTACAAGCAATTCTAAGGGATGTCTATTACGCGTCTTCTGAGTCAGAAGATCTTGAATTAGCTGATCCTCGTGATACAGCGGATACTCTAGCGCCCTTGATTGGCATGGAGTCGAATGAGGTGCTAGAAAGAATTGAATTTGGTATAGAGAACGAGCGATTCCAAGTTGAGTTCGGAAAAAATGGACAAGCTTTAAGCCAAGAAATGAAAGAAGAGATTGACGCTAAAAATATACCGGGAATACAGTTGATGAAAGAATCGAAACGTTTTTATCCTAATGGTATGTTCGCCTCCCATATCATAGGGTTTGCTCAACAGAAAGTGATTGAGAACGAAGACGGAGAAACGAAAACTTTTGTTGAGGGAATTACAGGTATAGAGAATCAGTTTAATGAACAACTAGTAGGTAAAAATGGCTCGATCTCCTATCAACGTGATAAGTATAATGTTAAATTGCTAGATTCTAAGGAAATGGTTCAACAAGCGGAAGATGGTAAAGATATTTATTTAACCATTGATCAAAAAATACAGACGATACTTGAAGACTCTATGACACAAGTGGAAGATCAATATGCTCCAGAAAGAATGACTGCCGTTGTAATGGACGCAAAGACTGGAGAAGTATTAGCAATGAGTAACCGACCAAGTTATAATCCAAATCAAATAGGTGAGGTTGCAAATTGGTATAATGATGTTATATCAACACCGTTTGAACCTGGCTCTACGATGAAGGTCTTTACTTTAGCAGCTGCGATTGAAGAAGGGGTTTATGATCCGAACGAACGATATAAATCGGGCTCTTATAAGATAGATGAAATAACATACCCACTTCATGATTGGAAGACAACATGGGGAGAGATTTCCTATGAAGAAGGAATTCAACGTTCCTCGAATGTTGCTGTATCAAAACTAGTTTGGGAAAAGATGGGGACAGAGACGTTTCTTGATTATCTTAACGCGTTTGATTTTGATCAAGAATCAGGAATTGATTTACCAGGAGAGCAGGCAGGTAGGATTTTATACGACTGGCCGATTGAAAAGCTAACGACCTCTTACGGACAAGGAACAACTACTACTCCAATTCAACTAGTAAAGGCTGCATCAGCGATTACGAATAAGGGTGATATGGTTCAGCCTTTCGTCGTTTCTAAGGTAGTAGACTCTAAGACGGGTAAAGTGATTGAGGAACATTCGCCAGAGGTGGTTGGAAATCCTATATCAGAACAAACTTCTAAGAAAGTATTAGATACTTTAGAAACAGTTATTACTTCAGAAAATGGAACAGGTCATAATGTCTATAATTTAAGTGATTATTCGGTAGCGGGGAAAACTGGTACAGCCCAAATACCTGATACAGAAAACCTATACCCTGGAAGCGCATATTTGAAAGGCGATGAAAACTATATCTTTTCATTTCTGGGAATGGCTCCAAAAGATGACCCACAATTAATCATGTATGTATCTGTGAAACAACCAGACTTAGATTTAGAAAACTATGAATCAGGATCGGCACCTGTTTCTTTTATTTTTAAAAATGTCATGGAAAACAGTTTGCACTATTTGAATATTGATCCTGATAAAGATTCACATGAACCGATTCATACAATAACTGCCCCTAAATTAGTGGGAGGTAGTGTACAAGATGCAAAAATGCAATTGGAAGAAAAGGGTATAGTCGTAACGGTTATTGGAGATGGGAACGAAGTAGTGAAAACAAGTGTAGCCGAAGATCAAAAAATATTACCGAATGAGCGTGTGTTAATCATTACCGATGCACCAAAAATGCCGGATATTATTGGTTGGTCTTTGAGAGATGTATTAAAGCTTAGTGACCTTCTTGAGTTAGATTTAGAGGTGATAGGGAGCGGATTTGCAAATGCGCAAAGCATTGATGCTGGTACAGAAGTGATGGCTAATGATTACTTAATGGCTGAGTTCTCTTCACCAAATACGTCTATTTCAAGTAGTGTTGATGAAGAGATAGAAGACAATAAGGAAACAGATTCAACTTCCGTAGAGGATGTGCCATAAAAAACTAGGTTAAACTATACAGTGTTCTAATCGTTTATTTTTCACATATATTGGATACAAGCATACCTGTGAGTAAGGAGATGTACTATGAAGCGTGTATCCAATGTAACAATGAGAAAACGGTTAGTCACTGTATTTTTTTTGGGGATTTTTATTTTTGCAACGATATCAGTTCGTTTAGGTTATGTCCAATTTGTAATTGGGGATGAATTGTTAGAGCGAGCAAAAGCGTCATGGAGTCGTGACATTACATTCGAGCCAGAACGCGGAAAAATTTTGGACAAGAATGGAGAAGTGCTCGCAGAAAACGTATCAGCGCCAACTGTCATGGTCGTTCCTCGTCAAATAAAGGAACCACAAAAAGTTGCGGAATCATTAGCGGAAATCTTAGATATGCCGGTGGATGAAGCGTATAAAAAAATTACGCAACAGGAAATAAATGTACGGCTTAAGGAAGGTAGAAAAATTTCAGAGGAAAAAGCAGAGCTAATCCAAACATTAGGTATGGATGGTGTATATATAGCCGAGGATTCTAAACGACATTATCCTAATGGTGATTATTTATCTCATGTACTAGGTTTTAGTGGCATTGATAACCAGGGGCTAATGGGATTAGAGCTGTATTATGATGAAAAACTTAAAGGTGAAAAAGGTAGCTTGTCTTATTTTTCAGATGCAAAGGGGAAACGGATGCCAGATATGGCTGATGTATATGACCCACCAGTAGATGGCAATAATTTAAAATTGACCATAGACTCTAGGGTGCAGACTATAATTGAACGAGAATTAGATCTGGCAGAATCTAAATATAATCCGGATGGTGCTTTAGCTATTGCTGTGGACCCAGACACTGGTGGCGTATTAGCGATGTCATCTCGGCCAAACTTTGATCCGGAAGATTATCAAAGTGTAGATCCAGATGTTTACAATCGAAATTTACCAATATGGAAAACGTATGAGCCGGGTTCGACATTTAAGATAATTACACTAGCTGCAGCTTTAGAGGAAAGCATTGTAGATTTACACGAGGATGAATTTACGGACAATGGAGCGATTGAAGTTGGAGGAGCAACGTTACATTGTTGGAAAAGTGGCGGTCACGGTCATCAAACATTCTTAGAAGTTGTGCAAAACTCTTGTAACCCCGGATTTGTTTCTTTAGGTCAAGAGTTAGGAAAAGAAAAGTTATTTTCCTATATTGACAACTTTGGTTTCGGTAATAAGACAGGGATTGACTTACAAGGAGAAGCAAATGGTATTCTGTTTAATCTGGATCAGGTTGGCCCGGTAGAATTAGCAACTACTTCTTTCGGTCAAGGGGTATCAGTTACACCAATCCAACAAGTTATGGCGGTGTCTGCAGCTGTAAATGGTGGATATTTGTATGAACCTTATGTAGCGGACGAGTGGGTTAATCCTATTACAAATGAAGTGTTAGAAAAGGCGGAACCTAAAGTTAAAGATCGGGTTATCTCAGAGGACACTTCAGCAGAAATAAGAGAAGCATTGGAAAGTGTGGTTGCCAAAGGTACCGGTAGAGGGGCCTATGTAGAAGGATACCGAGTTGGTGGTAAGACAGGTACTGCCCAAAAGGTGGGGGAAGACGGGAAGTACATGAGTAATAATCATATCGTTTCATTCATTGGCTTTGCACCAGCGGATGATCCTGAGATCGTCGTATATCTAGCAATAGACAATCCGAAAAATACGATTCAGTTTGGTGGTGTGGTTGCAGCCCCAATCGTAGGGAATATTATAGGAGATAGTTTGCGGGCCCTTGGTGTAGAGCCACGTGAAGATGGATTGGAAAAAGACTATAAGTGGCCTGATCAACCATTAGTAGAGGTTCCAGATTTAATTGGACTTTCTAAAAACGATTTACAAAAGTATCTAATTAATTTATCAATTGAGTCAAATGGCACTGGAGATTATATCGTAGATCAGATGCCAAAAGCAGGAGTAAAGATCGAACAGGGAGAAGAAGTAAGGATATATCTTGGCGATAAAAACAATAAAGACAAAAGAGAAGAAGAAAATGGTGCAGAAAACGAATAATTAAATGCTGACACAAACAAGTTCTGTTATAATAGGAAAGGTATGTGAAAAAATATATGGCTATAGATTAGTCAATATGGTAATATGTCACATGCTATTGACTTAGAGTTAGGATGTGTGTGTAATGAAGCTTTCTGAAATCTCTTCCATTTTCTATCATAAATCAAATTCATCAATGGATGACCTAGACATTTCTGGCATTGCTATTGATCACAGAAAAGTGGAGCCAGGAAATATATTTGTTTGCCTCAAAGGCTTTACCGTGGATGGGCATAATTACGCGGATCAAGCGATTAATAATGGGGCAGTTGCAGTATTAGCTGAAAAAGATCTGGATGTACATGTACCGTTAATTGTTGTGAGTGATACAAAAAGAGCATTGGCGATGGTTGCTAATCACTTTTATCAATATCCAACAAGAGACTTGCGACTGATTGGCATCACAGGAACGAATGGTAAAACGTCCGTCACATACTTATTAGATGATATATTTAAAAAACATAAACACAAAACGGCATTAATTGGTACAATCCAAATGAAGATTGGTGAAGAGACCTTTGATGTTAAAAATACAACACCAGAGTCTTTATTTTTACAAAGCAATTTTAGCCATATGGTAAATGAAAAGGTGGAGACTGTATTTATGGAGGTCTCCTCCCATGCACTGGATTTAGGGAGAGTGTACGGATGCGATTACGATATTGCTATCTTTACGAATCTTAGTCAAGATCATCTAGATTACCATGATAGTATGGAATCTTATTTGCACGCAAAAAGCCTACTATTTTCACAATTAGGAAATAGTTACCATGGGTCGAAATCTAAATTTGCGGTTGTGAATAAAGACGATGTGCATAGCGATTTTATTATAAAAAGTACAGCACAAGCCGTAGTTACCTTTGCCATTGATTCGAGAGCTGACATTACTGCTTCTAATATAACCTTAGATGCCAATGGATCAAAGTTTACGTTAAATACACCTGATGGCAAAATAACGATTAAGAGTAAATTAATGGGCCGATTTAGTATATATAATATGCTTGCATCTGCCACAGCTGCTATTTGTTCAGGCGTTCCGCTATCAACGATTAAAGACGCCTTGGAAGAAACTACAGGTGTAAATGGACGATTTGAACCGGTTAGTGAAGGTCAGTCATATGGTGTTATAGTGGATTATGCTCATACTCCCGATTCGTTGGAGAATGTTCTTACTACGATTCGCTCGTTTGCTAAAGGAAATGTTTATGTAGTAGTTGGGTGTGGTGGTGACCGCGATAAAACGAAACGTCCACTGATGGCTAAGATCGCAGCTAAATATGCAGACATGGCTATTTTTACATCTGATAATCCTAGATCAGAAGACCCTGAAGAAATCATAAATGATATGATAAACGGTATGAACCAGGAAAACTTTAAGGTAATTCTGAATAGAAAAGATGCGATCAATCATAGTATAGAAATAGCCAGAGAAAACGATATTGTGTTAATAGCGGGAAAAGGACATGAAACATACCAAATAATTGGTGATGAAGTCCTTTCATTTGATGATAGAAAAGAAGCAAAGCATGCGATTTTAAAACGTAACCCTCAATAATAAAGGATTAACTTCGAATCCTATGGTGTATTTTTCAGGTTCGAAAGGGTATGAGGAGATTAATATATGTTATTTACTACAAACTTTTTAACACAAGTATTCCCAAATACAAAAGGTGTTGTGAACGATTCCTTACCGATCAAGGAAGTGACGACTGACAGTAGAAAAAAGGGGGATAAGTCATTATTTATTCCTTTAAAAGGTGAGAACTTCGACGGTCATGATTTTATTAAAGATGCGTTTAATAATGGTGCAGTAGCTACCATTTGGGAACGAAATAAGGAATTACCAGCTTTTTTGCCAACAGATTTTCCTGTTTATTATGTTGAGGATTCTTTGCAAGCTTTACAAGCTTTAGCACATGAATATCGCAAGGTGGTAAATCCGATCGTAATTGGCGTAACAGGATCCAATGGTAAAACAACGACAAAAGACTTAATAGGTACTGTCATGCAAACAACATATAAGACATTCCGAACAAAAGGTAATTTTAATAATCATATCGGACTTCCTTTAACAATTTTGTCAATGGAAGCTGATACCGAAGTACTTGTATTGGAAATGGGAATGAATCATTTTGGTGAGATAGAATTATTGTCCAATATCGCGAAACCGGATTATGCGGTGATTACAAATATTGGTGAATCTCACATCGAATACTTAGGATCTAGACAAGGTATTGCTCAAGCAAAATTAGAAATAATGGCGGGCTTAAAAAAAGGTGGTCTTTTATTTATAGATGGGGATGAACCACTTTTAGATAATTTACATGATAAAGAAAATATTAAAACAATCGGATTTAAAGATGGAAATGACCATGTTATTAAAGATTTCGACATGACTGTCTCGTCATCTTTGTTTACATTAAATGATACGCCATTTCGACTTCAGATGTTAGGGAAACATAATGTCAAGAATGCCTCAATGGCAATCGAAATAGCTATAAGATTACAGGTGCCTATAGAGAAAATTAAACGTTCGCTTGTAAATTTAGAGCTCACTGGTATGCGATTTGAAATCATTCAAGGAATAAATGGTGTCACGATAATAAATGACGCTTATAACGCTTCTCCGACCTCCATGAAGGCATCCATTGAAATAGTTAAACAAATGCAATCCTATCAAAGAAAAGTGTTGATCTTAGGGGATATGTTTGAGATGGGTGAACATTCCAAACGATTGCATCGAACAGTTGCAGAAGCTATAACGGATGAGGTTGATTATGTGTTCACGATTGGTCAAGATTCAAAGGAAATTACGGATGAACTAGCAAAACAACAACTTCAGGTGCATGGACAACATTTTACATCTAAGGAAGCATTAGTTAATGAAATACAAGCTTTTCTAGACAAAGGAACAGTCATTTTATTAAAAGCATCAAGAGGCATGAAGTTCGAATCCTTGATCGAACAGTTAGTTGATTAATTAAATTTGAAACGGACGGGTTTATCGTAGTAAAGGAGGAAACAATAGTGAGCGATTACGTATTACTAATAACAATGGCAATTGCATTCTTAATTACCGTCCTTTTGTCGCCTATTTTTATCCCGTTTTTAAGAAGGCTAAAGTTTGGACAAAGTATTAGAGAAGAAGGTCCAAAGTCACATATGAAAAAAATGGGTACTCCAACAATGGGTGGAGTAATGATCTTATTAAGTGTAACCATTACTACATTGATTATGACATCAAAATTATCTACGGGTTCTTTAAACTTTGAAGTAGTAGTGTTATTACTCGTACTTTTAGGTTATGGGTTATTAGGATTTCTTGATGATTTTATAAAAGTAGTGCTTAAACGTAATTTAGGATTAACTTCTAGACAAAAAATGCTTGGGCAAATTGTAATTGCAATTATATTTTATATTATCTTACGTCAACATGATTTTTCTACCGTTATTCATATTCCGGGAACAGATCTTAGTTGGGATTTAGGTTGGGGATATGCAATATTAATTATATTTATGTTAGTCGGTGCGTCTAACGCAGTGAATTTAACTGACGGTTTAGATGGTCTATTGGCAGGAACTGCAGCAATTGCTTTTGGTGCTTTTGGCATTCTTGCATGGTATGGGATTCCGCAGTTTGAGATCACGATTTTTTCATTAGCAGTGGTTGGGTCTCTTTTAGGTTTTCTCGTCTTTAATGCGCATCCTGCTAAAGTGTTTATGGGCGATACAGGTTCCCTTGCATTAGGTGGAGCCATTGCAGCAGTTGCTATTTTAACGAAGTTGGAAGTTTTGCTTATTATTATCGGTGGTGTTTTTGTTTTAGAAACACTTTCTGTTATTATTCAAGTAATTTCATTTAAAACTACTGGGAAGCGCGTGTTTAAAATGAGCCCCCTTCATCATCACTATGAATTGATGGGATGGTCAGAGTGGAGAGTCGTTAGTACTTTTTGGCTTGTAGGACTTATCTTTGCAGCGCTCGGTATTTATATAGAGGTGTGGATACTTTGAATCAATTAATTGATTTTCCTTACCAACATGTGTTGGTTTTGGGATTAGCAAAAAGTGGAACTGCCGCTACCAAAGTTTTAGTTAAGAGTGGCAAACGAGTAAGGGTAAATGATTTAAAAACAGAACTAAATGATCCAATAGTAGAGGAATTACAACAATTAGGCGTAGAAGTCATTACTGGTGGACATCCATTACATGTTTTAGATGGAATTGATGTGTTAGTGAAAAATCCTGGAATTCCGTATAGCAATATTATAGTTCAAGAAGCAGAAAGAAGAAAAATACCGATCTTAACCGAAGTGGAGCTCGCTGGACAACTCGCTTCTAATTCCCTTGTTGGAATTACTGGCTCTAACGGGAAAACAACCACTACTACTTTAATCTATGAAATGCTGAATCATAGTAAACAACAAGTGAAGATTGCGGGTAATATTGGAACAGTCGCCATTGAAGTAGCTGAGCAATTACAACAAAATGAAACGATGGTTATTGAATTGTCCTCGTTTCAATTGTTAGGCGTTCAGAAGTTTAAACCAACTACAGCTGTAGTATTAAACTTATTTGAAGCACATTTGGATTACCATGAAACCTTTGATAATTATAAAAATGCGAAAGCTAACATTTTTATGAATCAAACGTCAGAAGATTTTCTTGTGTACAATCTGGATGATAAGAAAGTAGTGGATATGTGTCAACCAGCAAAAGCGACAAAAGTACCATTTAGTACAAAAGAAAAGGTGGGAAATGGTGCTTGGTGTGATCAGACTCATCTATATTTTCGCGATGAACAAATAATTTTGCTAGAAGAAATAGCTCTTGTGGGTCAACATAACTTAGAAAATATTTTAGCTGCAGTAAGTGCTGCTATGTTAAATGGTGCAACGAAGGAAGCAATCCATCAAGTGCTTACAACATTCACAGGTGTTAGACATCGTTTACAGTTTGTTGAAAATATAAAAGGTAGATTATTCTATAATGATTCTAAAGCAACAAACGTATTAGCAACATCCAAAGCACTATCATCATTTGATCAACCGACTATTTTATTAGCTGGTGGATTAGATCGTGGTAATGATTTCGACGACTTAATCCCTTACTTAAAACAAGTAAAGGCAATGGTTGTTTTTGGGGAAACTGCAGAAAAGTTAATGGAGTTAGCAGAACAAATAGGAATAGAAAAGGCTGAATTAGTCGATAATGTAAAACATGCCGTTCAAAGAGCATATCAGCTTTCTAACGAAAATGATGTTATCCTTTTATCACCTGCTTGTGCGAGTTGGGATCAATATCGCACATTTGAAGAAAGAGGAGACATGTTTATAGAAGCGGTGCATACATTAAAGTAGGGGCTTGTTTTACTATGCTAGATGTACAATCTCTTTTAAACATTGTTCAATTGCTTAGATAGCAAACGCTGCATTGGCTTTGTGAATTTTGCAGTTTCAACTATTTAAGTGATCAAGAGCACCGTTTAAAAGAAACTAGATGATAGGTGTAGTAAACATGTCGTCATTCTTCCTTTGTTGATGAATGGCCGATAAATAAAAGCCCCACGTTCCAATGTTTGGGAAATGGGGTGTTTTTTTGTTTAGATCGAAAGCAATGTTGAAGAATAAGCCGGACATGCTATTAACCATAGCGATCTTTTCACTACTAATTATAGGAGTTGTAATGGTTTATAGTGCTTCCGCAATCTGGGCTGATTACAAATTTAATGACACGTTTTATTTTGCAAAAAGACAGTTGCTTTTTGCAACGTTAGGTATAATCGCGATGATTGTTGTAATGAATATACCTTACTTAACGTGGAAGACGTATGCCAAGCCTATCCTTCTTATTTGTTTTATATTATTGATAGGAGTTTTAATTCCTGGAATTGGTATGGTAAGAGGTGGTGCCAGAAGCTGGATTGGCGTAGGGGCTTTTAGTATTCAACCAGCAGAGTTTATGAAACTAGGTTTGATTATCTTTTTGTCTACATATCTAGCTTCAAATCAAAAGTATATTACGTCATTTAAAAAAGGGTTTCTTCCATCACTTCTACTTGTATTTGTTGCTTTTGGTTTAATCATGTTACAACCTGACCTTGGTACAGGGGTAGTGCTTGTATTAACATGTTTAATCATGATTTTTGTAGCTGGTGCAAAAATATCTCATTTTGTTGGTCTAGGTATCTTAGGCTTGATTGGTTTTTTGGGGTTAATTATTTCAGCTCCATACCGGATTAATCGAATTACTGCCTTTCTTAATCCTTGGGAAGATCCTCTAGGGAATGGGTTTCAGATCATCCAGTCTCTGTATGCAATTGGGCCAGGAGGATTAATGGGCTTGGGATTAGGACAAAGCTTGCAAAAATTTTTCTATTTACCTGAACCACATAATGACTTTATCTTTGCAATCCTAGCAGAAGAACTAGGTTTTATTGGTGGCACGTTCGTCTTATTACTTTTTCTTTTATTGCTTTGGAGAGGTATACGTGTCGCGCTTGGTGCGCCAGATACATTTGGAAGTCTATTAGGACTAGGTATTGTTGGGATGATCTCACTTCAAGTAATGATTAATATTAGTGTTGTTATTGGCTTAATACCAGTCACAGGCATAACCTTACCATTTTTAAGCTATGGTGGCTCATCACTAACGTTGACATTACTTTCAATTGGGATTTTATTGAATATCAGTAGGTATGCTAGGCTATAAATTGAGTTTCAAAGGGATTTACTTATATGCTTAGTCTAATGATTACTTCAATATACTTTATTGTTTTTCTAATTACGTTATTTTTTAGACGATCAAACATGCTACATTCATTTTTATGTGAATGTAGCTTTCTCTTTTTTATAACTACCTTGTGCACTTACGATATCTTTTTAATTTGATAGAAACAATTTAGGATTAATTTATTCACTTTTACAAGTGTGAATTGTGCGTATTGACACGCTTAAAAAAATATTCATGTAATAGACAAATAAAGCACGATAAGTGTAAAAATATGATATAATCTATATTAATAGAACAAACGGCATTTTTGATGCCGTTTGCTTATTTTTATACATGTAGAGTTTAATTTTTTGCTGCGATATGTAATTACAAGTGATAAATAATTCATGTGCTTGTAAATAGGTGTTGTTGAAATACACTTCTCATTTTTAAAGATAATGCAGAAGGTATATTATAATAAAAAGGGAAGAATTAGGAGATGGGTCAGAAAAAAGTCGTATCTATTGAAGATAGAATTCCTAAATTAAAACAAGCAAGAAAGAAAAAAGCGAATAGAAGGTTAATATTTTATTTATCGATTTTTTTTATTCTAATCTCAATTGTCGTCTATTTACAATCTCCCCTTAGTAATGTCCAACATATTAATGTTACGGGTTACAAATACATAGAGGAAGAAGAAATTAAAGGATTAAGCGGAATTACACATGACGAGAATATTTGGAGTGTAAATCTTGGAGAAATAGAACAAACTATACAGCAACATCCTCAAATAAAAAATGTTACTGTCTCAAGGTCATTCCCTACAACTATCAATATTGACGTTTTAGAATATGAAATGGTCGGTTATATTGAGCAACAAGGAGAGTATTTTCCATTGTTAGAAAATGGTGAAAGGCTAGCATCTCATCCGATGGGTTCGGTGAAAGCTGATGCTCCATTTTTAACAGGTTTTTCTACATCAACTTATTTGCAAGAGTTGGCAGAAGAGCTTATTTTGTTACCTAATCCAATTAGTAACCTTATTTCTGAAATCATATGGCAACCAACCGAGGGTAATCCATATAAAGTATTAGTATTTATGAATGATGGATATGAAGTAGAGGCATCGATTCGAAACTTTTCAAAGTCAATGAAGGTCTATCCCTCCATTACTTCTCAGTTAGAACAAGGAAGTAAAGGGATTATACGTATTGGAGTAGGTGGAGCAGTCTTTGATCCATATACAAATGAATCAAGTTCCGATATAGAAGAGGAGAACAAGGATGAAACTGAAGGGTAGACATGTTATTTGGTCGTTGGTCTTTCTTGTTTTTGGTTTCTTACTTACTTATAGCTATCAGCAAACGAAAAATGAATCCCAAATTATTCAATTATCTGATTCAGAATGGGAGAAGGATTATTTTTATCGTCAACAGTTGATAAACCTTGAGGAAAAAAACCGAGAGTTACGAATGGAACTTAGTAGTAACAGACAAGAAATTCAACTTCTTGAAGAAGAGCTAGGTAAACAGGAGGAAACACTGGGTGATTATGTAGAATTAAAAAAACAATTGCAGATGCTAACTGGAGAATTACCGATAAAAGGTAAAGGAATGCAAGTAACTTTGCGAGATTCTGATTATATACCTACTGAGGAAAATGCAAACCAGTATATTGTGCATGATAGACATATGCATCTAGTAATTAACGAATTATTTAGTGCAGGAGCAAAAGCTATTTCCATTAATGGACAACGGATCTACAAAGATTCCTTCATTTCTTGTGTAGGCCCAGTTGTGTCAGTGGATGGTGTTCCACATCCTGCTCCTTTTACAATCGCTGCTATTGGTGATCCCGAGGTATTAGATGTAAGTTTGAATTTAACCAATGGTGTGGTGGACATACTTCTTAGTGATAATATTGAGGTAGAGATTGAGAAGAAAAAGGATATAGAAATGAGAGCAAGGGTTAGCTAGTTAAGAAAGGTGATAGTAGTGCGGGTCAAAAAGAAAGTTACGATATCAATTATTTGTGCATTTGTTGGTTTCTTAGTTGCTATTCAGTTTCAATCAACGAAAGAACCAACAGAAAGAGATACAAGAGACCTGTGGGAAATACGATCACAATTGCAGGTGGAGCAAAAGCAACAGCAGGAGCTATATAAAAAAATAGCGGAAACAGTAGAAATGAAGGAACAATATGAAGCAATGTCTGAACAAGAACAAATAGAAGCTCTAACGACTTCAATTGAAGAATTAGAAGAAAAAGCTGGATTAAAAAGCCGCTCAGGAAAAGGTGTTCGAATCAGGGTAGAACCAATTATCTATGATATGCAGACAGAGCAACAATTCCCTGAATTATCACCAGAGCTTCTTAATCGACTCGTTAATGAACTAAACAATTATGGAGCTACCGATATTGCTGTTGGAAATGAACGAATTATAAATATATCACCTATTCGTTATGTCAATGGAAAAACATACGTGAATAATCGTGCAATACCAAGCCTGCCGATTGAAATAAAAGTATTGGCTAATAATCCAGAGAGGTTACTTAATCATTTAGAAGTAAGCCAATCAAGAGATGAGTTTGCTATTGAAGATTTAGAATTAAAATTAGAAATAGATAATCAATTAGATTTACCTAAATTTGAAGGTAATATCAACCTAGAAGGAATAGAAGTGTACGAGCTAGAAGAAGTGGGTGAAGAATAATGTGGCTACCGGCTTTATTTTTGGTAGTTGGACTTGCATTAGGATTATTAACTAATATAACGGTCCCAGATCAATACTCGAATTATTTATCGATTGCTGTTCTTGCTGCTTTTGATACGCTATTTGGAGGAATTCGTGCCCACTTAGAGAAGAAGTTCGATGAAAAAGTGTTTATCTCGGGTTTTTTCTTCAATATTGGTTTAGCTGCTTTACTAGCGTTTTTAGGAGTTCAATTAGGAATTGACCTTTATCTTGCAGCAGTATTTGCCTTTGGGGTTAGACTGTTCCAAAATATAGCAATTATACGTAGAATTGTAATAGATAAATCTACTGAAAAGAAAAATCAAAAAAAGTAAAGAAAATAAGAGGAAAATCGTCGTTTTCTGTAGAATAATGTAAATCAGTTAAAAAATTTTAAAAATATATTAGAAGCAGGTATACTGAGTTTTATGGTAATTAATACAAAATGCAATATATTATTCAAAATTGATTGTAATTAGGTCAATTATCCGATAATATTTGAACTATTCAGATGCCTTAAATTAGGAGGTGCCTCTTTGAACAACAATGAAATATTAGTCAGCCTGGATATAGGTACATCAAAAATTAAAGTGATTATTGGTGAAGTTTTAAACGATTCCTTGAACATTATAGGAGTTGGCACAGCTAAGTCAAATGGAATGAAAAAAGGTGCCATCGTCGATATAGATCAAACAGTTCAATCTATTAAAACAGCAGTTGAACAGGCTGAGAGAATGGTAAACATGCAAATCGATAGAGTGATTGTTGGTGTTAATGGAAACCATGTTCAATTGCAACCATGTCATGGAGTCGTCGCTGTTTCTAGTGACAATAGGGAAATTGGCAATGAAGATGTTAAAAGAGTAATTGACGCAGCCCAAGTTGTCTCGATCCCTCCTGAACGGGAAATTATTGATGTTATTCCAAAACAGTTTATCGTTGATGGATTGGATGAAATTAATGATCCACGCGGAATGATTGGTGTTCGTCTTGAAATGGAAGGAACCATCATTACCAGCTCAAAAACAATGTTACATAATATTCTAAAATGTGTGGAAAGAGCAAACTTGGAAGTGCTAGATATTTGTCTCCAACCATTGGCATCAGGTTCAATCGCGTTGTCAAAGGATGAAAAAAACCTAGGTGTAGCATTAATAGATGTTGGCGGTGGAAGCACCACAATTTCTATTTTTGAAAATGATCACTTAGTTTCCACTAGTATTATTCCATTAGGTGGTGACAATATCACCAAGGACTTATCAATTGGCTTAAGAACTTCATCGGAAGAGGCAGAAGACTTAAAAGTGAATCATGGACATGCATTTTACGATGAAGCTAGGGAAGAAGAGACTTTTGAAGTATCCATTATAGGAAGTAATAAAAAGCAAACATTTAATCAGCTGCAAATTTCTGATATGATTGAAGCAAGACTAGAAGAAATCTTTGCCTATGCGGAACGAGAAATTAGAAAAATGGGATTCAGTGAACTTGCTGGTGGGTACGTGTTAACAGGTGGTTGTGTGAGTATGCCTGGTGCACTTGATCTAGCACAAGACTTATTCCATGCTAATGTCCGTATCGCATTTCCTGATTACATAGGTGTAAGGGAATCACAATTCACATCTGGTGTAGGTATTTTAAAATTCGCGTATAGAAATGCTAAAATCCAAGGAAAACAATTGTCTCAGGCTGTTACTGTTGCTGAGAGTAATGTAGCTGTTAATTCAACAAAACAAAAAAGAAAAGTAAGTGAAAAGCAACCAACTCAAAGTAAGAAAAAAGAATCTGGAATAGCGAATTTGTTCAAGTATTTCTTTGATTGAACAAGCTTTCCTAGAAGTGTGTGTTCAAACTGACTACGTAATAGAAGCTCTATTGGACAATCTATTTTTATCCGATTGGCGTTGCCAAATGGTGTAGAAGTTGGTCGTTCAAGAAACTTTTTGCTTCTTATATGTAACTTTTGGACAACCTCTAACAGATTAAATCATAACTTCAATGAATCTTGTAAACTGGCAAATTAGGAGGAACTAAAAAATGTTAGAGTTTGATACAAATATGGACCAGCTAGCGACGATAAAAGTAATCGGTGTAGGTGGTGGCGGAAGTAACGCAGTGAATCGAATGATTGAGCATGGTGTTCAAGGTGTTGAATTTATTGCAGTAAATACAGATGCACAAGCGCTAAATCTTTCAAAAGCTGAAGTGAAAATGCAAATTGGTACAAAATTAACACGAGGGTTAGGGGCAGGAGCTAATCCTGAGGTTGGTCGCAAAGCTGCTGAAGAAAGTAAAGAACAGTTAGAAGAGGTCTTAAAGGGTGCTGACATGGTATTCGTTACTGCTGGAATGGGCGGTGGAACAGGAACTGGTGCTGCACCAGTGATTGCACAAGTTGCCAAAGAATTAGGAGCGTTAACTGTTGGTGTAGTAACAAGACCTTTTACATTTGAAGGACGTAAGCGTTCAACGCAAGCAGTTTCTGGTATTGATGGATTAAAATCAAGTGTGGATACGCTTATTGTAATCCCAAATGATCGTTTACTAGAGATTGTAGATAAAAATACACCGATGCTTGAAGCTTTCCGTGAAGCTGATAATGTACTTCGTCAAGGTGTACAAGGTATTTCTGATTTAATTGCTGTGCCTGGTCTAATAAACGTCGACTTTGCCGATGTGAAAACAATTATGTCAGATAAAGGTTCAGCATTAATGGGTATAGGTGTAGCAACAGGTGAAAGTAGGGCCACAGAGGCAGCCAAAAAGGCAATCTCTTCTCCTTTACTAGAGACATCTATTGATGGGGCACATGGCGTGTTAATGAACATTACAGGTGGAACAAACTTAAGCTTATATGAAGTACAAGAAGCTGCAGACATTGTTACCTCAGCAGCTGACCAAGAGGTAAACGTTATTTTCGGCTCTGTAATTAATGAAGAATTAAAAGATGAGATCGTTGTTACAGTAATTGCGACTGGCTTTGATGAGTCTCAAGTAAACGCGAAACAACCAAAACAGAGACCGGTAGCAAGCACGAAACAAGCATCTACTGGCAACAGACGTGAAGAGCCTTCAAGAGAAACAACTACGCAACAAACAGTAAAACAAGAAGAAGACACATTGGATATACCAACATTTTTACGAAATAGAAATCGAAGAAGATAAATACAAAATAAGTAAAAAAACAGGTGAAGTCTTCACCTGTTTTTTTATATAGAAAAATGTAATTACTTCGGTACATATTTTAATATATTTTCTTTGATCAGCTCAAAACAATCTTTCTTTTCAATTCTTAATCTCCTGTGAGGTCAAAGTTACCTCACTTTTTATACCTAGTACATGTGAATTGTTTTAATTATTTTACTAATAATCATGCTAGTAGGCTTTTATCGTCACATTAGAATAAAAAACTTGCAATCCCTTGATATGACTTGCTTTGTTAGTGTTTGAGCTTATTCCTTGAAAAAATAAATGACAAATTCACTAATAACTTCTGAAAATTAGTTGTATATAAAGCACAAAATATGACAGACTTCTGAGTTTACTTTCGCTATACTAGCAACAAATCCTATCGTAAGTCGTGAAAGGGAGAAAAAAGTGACAATTTATTTAGATGCTGTTTGGCTATTAAACTTTTTGTTAGACTGGATGATCCTACTTTTAACACAACTAGTGACAAGAGAACCATCCAAGCAGCTTCAAGTTATGTTCGGTGCTATGGTTGCTTCTATTTTGGTACCTATTACTTTATTTCTTCCTGACTCGTTTGTTACAACTCCGATTGGGAAAGCTATGTACTCAATATTGATTGTACTTTGTGCTTTTGGATTTAGAAATATCCGAAAATTCTTAAAAAAAATATTGACTTTCTATTTTATTTCATTTGCACTCGGAGGTGGATTGGTTGGACTACATTTTATGCTCGGACGACAAATAACAGCATCAGAAAATGGTCTGTTGACATTTCAAACTGGATATGGCGATCAAGTAAGCTGGTTATTTGTGTTTATTGGTTTTCCACTTGTCTGGTGGTTCACAAAGGTAAGGATGGACAAGCATGCATTGGAAAAATTTAAACAAGAGCAACTATATGAAGTTACAATAGTTTTGCAAGGAGAAAGTAATGCAACGACAGGTTATATGGATAGTGGAAATCAGCTACTAGATCCACTGAGTCAAAAGCCAGTTATTATTTGTGATCAACAATTTATGTTGAAATGGCTATCATCAGAAGAGCTTAAACAACTAGAAATGGCACAGGAACAACTAGACTTTGATACGATTCCAAGTAAGTGGGAACACAGTATTCAAATTGTTCCTTATCAGGGTGTGAATGGTAGCCGTACCTTCATGATTGTACTAAAACCGGACAGAATTCTAGTAAACTTTGAAGACAAACAAATATCCACATCAAAAGTCTTAATCGGTGTTCAATTTGGGGAATTATCACCTGATGGCAGTTATCATTGCCTTTTGCACCCCTACATTTTTAAGCATTCGGTAGCAACTTCCGCATAATTAAGAGATAAAGGAGAGATAACAGATGAGCAAATGGAAGTTAAAGTTTCAATTATGGTGGTACAAGGTTTTAATAAAGTTAGGTTTGAAAACAGATGAAATATATTACATAGGTGGTAATGAAGCTTTACCTCCACCATTATCGAAGGAAGAAGAGGCAGAACTACTGAAGCGGCTACCAGTTGGAGATAAAGCAGCAAGAGCTATGCTAATAGAAAGAAATCTTAGATTAGTTGTTTATATTGCTCGAAAGTTTGAAAATACTGGAATTAACATTGAGGACTTAATAAGTATTGGAACCATCGGCCTTATTAAAGCAATTAATACTTTTAATCCAGAAAAGAAGATCAAGCTAGCAACATATGCTTCTAGATGTATTGAAAATGAAATTCTAATGTATCTTAGAAAAAACAACAAAACAAAATCTGAAATATCTTTTGATGAGCCATTAAATATTGATTGGGATGGTAATGAATTATTGTTATCTGATGTGCTAGGCACCGATGATGACATTACCATAAAAGATATAGAAGCAAACGTAGACAAAAACTTGTTGAGAAAAGCTCTAGAGCAACTAAATGATCGTGAAAAACAAATTATGGAATTGCGATTTGGTCTTATAGGAGATGAAGAAAAGACTCAAAAGGATGTAGCTGATATGTTAGGCATTTCTCAGTCCTATATTTCTCGTTTAGAGAAGAAGATCATTCGTCGATTAAAAAAAGAATTTAATAAAATGGTTTAACCCTTCACATATCAATACTTAGATCATTTTTAATCGATGTAAGTGAATAAGTCTTCTGCATAAAAACCCTCCATGGTGGTGATACTGTTCCATGAATAGCATCTCCAACCAGGAGGGTAGAAAATGACAAGACATAAAGTAGAGATTTGTGGAGTAGATACCTCTAAATTACCTGTATTAAAAAACGATGAAATGAGAAAGTTGTTTAAACAAATGCAAGATGGTGACATTGCTGCTAGAGAAACATTAGTTAATGGCAATTTGCGTTTAGTTCTAAGTGTTATTCAACGTTTTAACAATCGTGGTGAGTATGGGGACGATTTGTTTCAAGTTGGTTGTATCGGACTAATGAAGTCAATTGATAATTTTGATTTAGGCCAAAATGTTAAATTCTCAACTTATGCAGTCCCTATGATTATTGGGGAAATAAGAAGGTACTTAAGAGACAACAATCCTATAAGAGTTTCTCGCTCCTTAAGAGACATAGCATACAAAGCATTACAAGTTAGAGAAAGATTAATTAGTAAAACGTCAAAGGATCCTACACCGATGGAAATAGCAAAAGAAATGGGTGTTCCCCATTCAGATATAGTTTTTGCAATGGATGCTATTCAGGACCCTGTATCGTTATTTGAACCTATTTATAATGACGGTGGAGATCCGATTTTCGTTATGGACCAATTGAGTGATGAAAACGACAAAGATTCAGATTGGCTTGATAAATTATCTTTAAAAGAAGGTATGCACCGTCTAAATGAAAGAGAAAAAATGATTCTGAATAAGCGCTTCTTCCAAGGAAAAACACAAATGGAGGTAGCGGAAGAGATAGGAATTTCTCAAGCGCAAGTTTCTCGTCTAGAAAAAGCAGCTATCCAAGAAATGAATAAAGAGATGTTCGAATAAAACAAAAAAAGCCTTTTAAGGCTTTTTTTGTTTTATTACACTGTGTCCATAGTGTGCGTCGTAACACACCAAGGGTAATGCGTGAATACAACGCAAGCAGTCATGAGGTACCTTATTTTCCTGTTGTTGGCCAATTTTGAATCTGAGCGGTCGTACAGTACACAATTTTAACAATATGCCATCAAAATAAATAAAATTAGGGCAAATAATGGATCTGGTGACCTCGAAAATTTAGTAATATTAAATAATAGCCAAATAACGGATCTCATGACCGCCAAGATTTCCTTAGACACCTGAGCGGCTATGAGAGCCCTTATTTTCCTATTTTATGCCAATTTAAAATCTAAGCGGCTATACAGTACGCTATTTTAGCAAATTGCCCACGTAATCAATGAAATCAGGGCGAATAAGGGATCTGGTAGCCGCTAAAATAATATAAACGAAGATTTCGGACAAATAACGGATCTCATAGCCGCCAAAACCGACCATAGATTACCAGCTGCTATAGTTACTTCGCATTTTATATCACATATGCAAAAGCTCAGCCTTTTCCTTTAGTTATTATTTTAATTGGAAGAGATGAATTTCGATTAGGAATTTTTATAATTAAGAAATATACAAACCTTTATGCATATAGTAATATAAAGGCGGTGATTGTATGATAACTCTTTCTGACTTACAGATTAAAGATATTATAATGATTGAAGATGGAAGAAAGCTAGGTAATATTACAGACCTTGAAATTGATGTGGATAAAGGTAAGATTATTTATTTAATTATAGGAGCAAAAGGTAAGATGATGGGTTTATTCGGCAAAGAAGAGGAAATAACGATACCATGGGAAAATATTGTAACAATTGGGTCAGATGTGATCCTTGTGAAAAAGGCTGACCACCCTAGACTCTTCTCTGGATATCAAGATCCTCAAGTAAAATAAGATCTTGGCAGGAATTAAGCCGAATTTTGTGTTAAAATAGTGGAAAATAAAGAGGAGATTCATGCATGGAACCTTTTGAAAAAGCAGATGAACGTGACTTACTTATAATAAATGAATGGACCAAGTTGAATGAGCAATTAATTGCAGGTATTACTACTAGACATGGGGGAGTTAGTAGTGCACCATTCCGTTCTATGAATCTTGGCTTTCATGTGCCTGATAATCATGAAGATGTATTGGTAAATAGACAAATAATTTCTCGGCAATTACAAATCCCCCTCGAAAAATGGGTGATGGGACAACAAACACATGGCACTTCTGTTGCTATTGTAAGTGATCAGGATGCTGGTAGGGGTGCCAAGAACCAAATCGACTCCATATCCGGCGTGGACGGCTTAATCACTAACGAAAAAGGGTTGTTATGTACAGCTATGTTTGCTGATTGTGTTCCAGTTTACTTCTTTGATCCTAAGACTGGTTGGATAGGAATTGCTCATGCAGGGTGGAGAGGGACAGTTAACCAAATCGTTGTGCAAGTGATTAATTCTTTGGTAGAACAAGGTTCACATCTGAGAGATGTTATGGTTGTTATTGGCCCGTGTATAGGTAAGCATGCATATGAAGTAGATAAAAATGTTATAGATCATATACCAGACTCATACAAACCGAACGTTGTTACACGAAAAACGAACGGTCATTATTTACTTGATCTTCGTCAATTAAATAAAGATATATTAATGGACCTTGGGTTAGAAGAAAAAAATATAGCTGTAAGTCAATATTGCACTTATGAAGATCAAATGTTTTTCTCTCATCGTAGAGACCAAGGGTTAACTGGGAGAATGTTAGGATTTGTAGGATATAAGGTATAATAAGGAGGAGCACTACCATTGGATGTACAAGCTAATTTGCAGTCTATTCAGCAAGATATACTTGAAGTTTGTCAACGAGTCAACAGAAATCCAAAAGAGGTCAACATCATTGGAGTGACAAAGTATGTTACAATTGAACGAGCAATGCAACTAATTGATGCTGGTGTTCATCAACTAGGTGAAAATCGATTAGAAGGTTTTATGGAGAAATATAATGCGTTGTCTTCGAATGAAGTTAAATGGCACTTTATCGGTTCTTTACAATCAAGAAAAGTGAAAGACTTGATTGATAAGATCGACTATATACACTCTCTTGACAGAAAATCTCTAGCAAAAGAAATTAACAAACGCGCAACAAAAACAATTTCCTGTTTTGTCCAAGTAAATGTGAGTGGGGAAGATTCAAAGCATGGTTTGGATTCGAAAGAAGTACATACTTTTATTGAGCAACTGCAAGACTTTAATCAAATTAGAGTGGTTGGTTTAATGACGATGGCACCATTTGTAGAAGATGAAAATATCATTCGTAATAGTTTTCGGACACTTAGATTGTTACGTGATGAAATAAAAGAAAAGAAAATGGAGCATGCTCCTTGCAATTATTTATCTATGGGTATGAGTAATGATTATAGAATCGCAATTGAAGAAGGTGCTACACACATAAGAATCGGATCTAAATTAGTAGGTTCGATGTAGATAGAGGGTGAAGAAATGAGCATTAAGAATAAAATAAAAACATTTTTTTCTGTTGATGATGAATACGAATATATTGAAGAAGAACCAGAGGTAGCGACTGTTGAGACAAGAAAAGAGAGGCGTCAACAAAATGTCGTAAGTTTAAAGTCTGTTCAATCTTCTTCAAAAGTAGTCCTTTGCGAACCTAAATCATTTAATGAAGTACAAGAAATTGCCGATCAAATTATCAATCGGAAATCTGTTATTATAAACTTACAACGTGCAGAGCACGGGGACGCAAGACAAATGATAGACTTTTTAAGCGGCACGATTTATGCTGTATCTGGCCAAATGCAAAAATTAGGATCACAAACATTTTTATGCACTCCTGAGAATGTGGATGTATCTGGCACGATATCGGATATGCTAATACAAGAAGAAACTGAAAAAAGGTGGTAATACAACATGGTACAATTGTTTAATATACTGGCAATGGCAGTGCAAATATATAGTTTTGCATTAATTGCATACATATTAATGTCATGGTTTCCTGGTGCGAAAGAATCTAGCTTTGGGCGTTTTTTATCTAGTATTTGTGAACCATACCTAGAACCTTTTAGAAAAATCATCCCTCCACTTGGAATGATTGATATATCTCCAATTGTTGCAATATTGGTTTTAAGATTTGCCGTAGACGGTTTGCAGGTATTGTTCTTTCAAATTTTGATGTAAAAGTTAAAAGTATTTATTTATAAGCATGGAGAAACTTGGCGTTCAGCCAAGTTTTTTAGTATTCCAACTAAATATAAATGAACAGGTGATCAGATTGGATATTTATCAACATTTTAGAAAAGAAGAGCATCCATTTATTGACCAAGTCTTGTCTTGGAAAGATCAGGTGGAAAGAAACTTTCAAGTGAAGCTTAGCGATTTCTTAGACCCGAGGGAACAAAAGATTTTTAAGACGATTATCGGTAATAATCCAGAATTCACTTGGAATCTTGTTGGTGGGGGAGAAACTGCAGAAAGAAAGCGTGCAGTTCTAGCACCTTATTATGAATTGCTTGAAGAAAATCGTTTTGAAATTACATTACTAGAGGGTACATATCCTACTAAATTTATTTCATTATCACATCGAGATGTACTTGGAGCCATTTTATCATTAGGTATTAAAAGAAAAAAATTAGGAGACTTATACGTGGACAATGGGGTGATCCAAGTGATTGTTGCTTCTGAGATAGAGCCTTTTATAAAGATGAACCTAACACATATAAAAAATGCACAAATTACATTTGAAGAAAAGCCCTTTTCGTCTATAATGGAAAAGAATGATGAATGGATATCTAGTCATACTACTGTTTCTTCTTTGAGACTAGATGTGGTTGTCAAAGAAATGTATAATGTTTCGAGACAAATTGCGGCAGCATCTATTCAGAAGGGACTAGTAAAAGTTAATTTTCGTGTTGTTGACAGTCCAGCTTTTGTATTAGAGGAAGGGGATCTTCTTTCATTAAGAGGTAAAGGTAGGGCTAAATTATCGGATATTCATGGCCTCTCTAAGAAAGAAAAATGGAAAATAACATTCGAAAAACTAAAATAATTTATATTTTTTGCAGGATTTTCATTATTTATGTCGAAACTTTTGAATACTACAATTATCGAAAATTACTTCTTTAAGGAGGTGGCCATTGTGCCATTAACACCACTGGATATTCATAATAAAGAGTTTACGCGAGGATTTCGAGGTTACGATGAAGACGAGGTAAATGAATTTTTAGATCAAGTTATTAAGGATTATGAATTAGTTATTCGTGATAACAAAGAACTGAAAGAAAGAGTCGAGACGTTAAATGAAAAGTTAGGACATTTTTCTAACATAGAATCGACGCTAAATAAATCTATTCTAATCGCGCAAGAAACTGCAGAAGAAGTAAAAGGTAACGCACAAAAAGAATCCAAACTGATCATAAAAGAAGCTGAAAAGAATGCTGACCGTATCATTAACGAAGCATTACAAAAGTCTCGCCGTATTTCTATTGAAGTAGAAGAGTTAAAAAAACAGGCGAAAGTTTTCCGTACTAGATTAAAAATGCTTGTAGAAGCTCAACTGGATCTTATTGAAAATGATGATTGGGATGGGTTGTTCGATACCGAAATAGACGAGTACAGAAATGAATCTGTAGAAAAGGTAGAAAATAATTATTAAACTTGACGTTTTCAACAGTTTTACATATAATTCATTAACATAAAGTGATGTTGAAACTAATTATATGATGACGAAATACAATGCAAGGGATAGTACAATGATAATAGCTGGTAAAGCGAGCTAGGGATGGTGGGAGCCTAGTACAGTTTATGATTGGAAAATCACCCTTAAGTATCCATTCGAAAAGCAATTGCTTAGTAGAAATGGACGTTTTATTCACGTTACGAATCATGAGTGGATTACATTTTAGTTTTAAGTAATCTATGAAGGGTGGTACCGCGAGTCTTTCTCGTCCCTTTTTGGGATGTGAAGGGCTTTTTTTGTTCCACAAAATACTATTGCACCTTGAATTTGTAATAGTTAATCATATCTTAGAAGAAATAAAGGAGGACATAAAATGGATTTTAAACAAACCCTGCTAATGCCAAAAACAGAATTTCCAATGCGTGGTAATTTGCCAAATAAAGAACCAAAAATGCAAGAGGAATGGGATGAACAAAAGATTTACGAGCAAGTTCAAAAAAGAACAGAAGGTAAACCTCTTTTTGTATTACATGATGGACCACCATATGCGAACGGTGATATCCATATGGGGCATGCGCTAAATAAGGTTTTGAAAGACTTTATTGTACGTTATAAATCAATGGCAGGTTTCCATGCACCATATGTACCGGGATGGGATACGCATGGTTTACCGATTGAGTCAGCATTAGCAAAGAAAAAAGTAGATCGTAAAAAGATGACAGTAGCTGAATTTAGACAAAAATGTGCGGAATATGCATTAAAGCAAATTGATAATCAACGTACACAGTTTAAACAATTAGGTGTACGCGGTGATTGGGAAAACCCTTATATCACGTTGAACAAAGATTACGAAGCTGCACAAATTGAAGTATTTGGAGAGATGGCTAAAAAAGGCTATATCTATAAAGGATTGAAGCCTGTTTATTGGTCTCCATCATCTGAATCAGCCCTTGCTGAAGCTGAAATTGAATACATGGATAAACGTTCAGCATCTATCTATGTCACATTTGATGTGAAAGATGGTAAAGATCTACTTGATGGTGATGAAAAATTCATCATCTGGACAACAACACCATGGACCATTCCAGCTAACTTAGCAATTTCTCTACACCCAGAGTTAGAATATGCAGTTGTGAAGGTTGGCGAAGTTAAGTATATTATCGCACACGAAATGTTAGCAAAAGTTAGTGAGATTCTAGAGTGGGAAAATGCAGAGGTAGTTAAGACCTTTAACGGTAAGGAAGCGGATCGTTTAGTTGCGAAACATCCATTCTATGAGCGTGATTCATTAATTATTCTTGGTGAGCATGTAACAACGGAAAGTGGTACTGGGCTTGTTCATACAGCGCCAGGTCACGGGGAAGAAGACTTCTTAGTTGGAAAGCAATATGGCCTAGAAGTACTTTGCCCTGTTGACGAAAAAGGTAACTTTACCGATGAAGCTCCAGGGTTTGAAGGCATGTTTTATGATGCTGCCAATAAAGAAATTACACAAAAGTTAGAAGAGGTTGGTGCATTATTAAAGTTAGAATTTATTACGCACTCTTATGCGCATGACTGGAGAACAAAGAAGCCAACAATTTATCGTGCGACCAATCAGTGGTTTGCTTCGATTAAGCAATTTAGAGAAGAAATTTTAGCAGAGATTAACCGCATTAATTGGTATCCAAAATGGGGTGAAACTCGTCTTTATAATATGGTACGTGATCGTGAAGATTGGTGTATTTCTCGTCAACGCACTTGGGGTGTTCCAATTCCGGTATTCTACGGGGAGGATCGTACACCTATTATCACAGATGAAACAATTAGCCATGTGTCTAAGTTGTTCCGTGAGCATGGATCAAATATCTGGTTTGAATGGGATGCTAAAGATTTGTTGCCTGAAGGGTACACATCTGAACATAGTCCGAATGGTACGTTTACAAAAGAGACAGATATTATGGATGTTTGGTTTGATTCAGGCTCATCACACCAAGGTGTCTTAGTTGAACGTCCTGAGCTTAAACGTCCAGCTGATGTTTATCTAGAGGGGTCTGACCAATATAGAGGTTGGTTTAATTCATCCTTATCTACTGCTGTTGCAGTAACAGGAAAAGCTCCTTATGAAACAATTATTAGCCACGGTTTTGCACTTGATGGTAAAGGACGTAAGATGAGTAAATCAGTTGGAAATGTTGTTGTACCGTCAAAAATTATGAAACAGTATGGAGCCGATATTTTACGATTGTGGGTAGCATCTGTAGATTACCAAGCAGACGTTAGAATTTCGGATGACATCATTAAACAAACATCAGAAGGGTATCGAAAAATCCGTAATACGTTCCGATTTATGCTAGGTAACCTTCATGATTTCGTTCCAAAACAACATACAGTTGCTGATCAAGACTTGCAAGAAGTAGATCGTTATATGTTAATGCGATTACAAGAATTAATTGAAAAGGTTCGTTATGCTTATGATCACTATGAATTTTCTACGATCTACCATAATGTGCATAACTTCTGTTCAATTGATCTAAGTTCTTTCTATTTAGATTTCGCTAAAGATGTACTGTACATTGAAGGTGAAGATAACGTAAGACGTCGCAGTCTTCAAACGGTGTACTATGAGATTGTTACAGCACTTGTGAAACTACTATCTCCAATTTTGACCCATACGACAGAAGAAGTATGGAGCCATATCCCAGGTGTAGAGGAAACACATGTGCAACTAACAGATATGCCGGAACCAAAAGAAATTGCAGGCAAAGAGGAACTAAAAGCCAAATGGGATCACTTTATGGATGTAAGAGACGACATTCTAAAAGCCTTAGAAGAAGCACGTGCTGAGAAAGTAATTGGTAAATCATTAGAAGCATCTATTTCACTTGTTGCCAAAGATGAAAAGACAAAAGCATTATTGAACAACATGGAACACTTACACCAGTTATTAATCGTTTCAGAAGCGCAAGTTGTTGAAAATCACACTGATGCAAAAGAATATGAACATGTTCATGTTCATGTAGAAAAACATACAGGCGAAACTTGTGAGCGTTGCTGGGTCGCATCGGATACAGTTGGTCAGGACGAAGTATATCCTGAATTATGTACCCGTTGTGCAGATATTGTAAAAGAACATTATGCGGATGTAGAATAATCTAAAATCAACTACCTTACGAGGTAGTTGATTTTTTATGTCTCTAATAAAGTAATTGTATGACGTAGAATTCATATACTGCGCAGCAATTCCTCGACCCGCTTCACAAGTGAAATTGGCTCCCTTTCCGAGGAGGAATCACGAAAAATCCCAGAACCCGGATTTTTCTAAGTGCAGATTCCTCTTGCGGGCACGGCCTCAGCTAACTCAGGAGCAGATGTTTTGGTGGGCCGAGTAACCGCAGGCCCAAAGTGCGCTCCTGAGTGGATCTTCGGCTCGTGCTGTTCCCGCAGGAGTGTCGCCAATTTCACTTGTTACGCTAGTAACTGCATCTTGTATATGTATTAATTAGTGAATTAAGTAAAGTAATTAAAAACCGCTAATGAACTTATCTTTATATTGTATATATCCAATATGCTAGTGTATTTCCGGAACGGTAGAGCAGTATTATCATCTTTAATTACTGCACAGTATGGATCTACTTCGAAATAAATAAAGTTTTTATATTGATTAGATAAAGAAATAAGGACTTTAACATAATGGTGTTTCCAATTGGTCCTACTTTTGTGATAAAATGCTATAGAATGTAGAAAGATAAAGAACGGGGGAAGATGCATGCAATATTTCATAATTGCATTAGTTGTAATCATTATTGATCAATTAACAAAATGGTGGGTTGTTTCATCTATGAAATTAGGTGAAAGTATCACAGTAATAGAAGGATTTTTCAATCTTACATCACACCGCAATACAGGTGCAGCATGGGGGATTTTAGCCGGACAAATGTTTTTTTTCTACATAATAACTTCGATCGTCATTGTTATCGTTATTTATTATATAAGAAAATTCGCGAAAGAAAGTGCATTAATGGGATGGGCACTTGCAATTATATTAGGCGGAGCAATTGGTAATTTTATTGATCGTCTATTCCGAAAAGAAGTTGTAGACTTTTTTGATTTCATCATTTTTAATTATGACTTTCCTATCTTTAACATCGCAGACTCTGCGCTAGTAGTTGGAGTTGGGCTCGTAATAATTGCGACAATCCTGGACGAGAAAAAGAAAGGAAGATCAAAAGCATGACAGTGCTATCACATACAATTCAACCAGAAGAACAAGGCATGCGAATTGACAAAGTATTAGCAAGTTTAAATGAGGATGCATCTAGATCACAGGTACAATCCTGGATAAAAGACCAATTGGTAAAAGTAGATGATGAGCCGATAAAGAGTAATTATAAGTGTCAAAAAGGTGCTACCATTACCTGGGAAATTCCAGAACCAGAAGTGTTAGATGTTATACCAGAGAATATTCCTTTAGATATTATTTATGAAGACAGTGATGTACTCGTTGTCAATAAACCAAGGGGGATGGTTGTCCATCCATCCGCTGGTCATGGTAGCGGGACACTTGTCAATGCTTTGATGTACCACTGCAACGACCTATCTGGAATCAATGGTATCTTAAGGCCTGGGATTGTACATCGTATTGATATGGATACGAGTGGACTATTAATGGTAGCAAAAAATGATAAAGCACACGTTTCTTTAGTAGATCAATTAAAAGAAAAAACGGTGAAACGATCCTATGAAGCAATTGTTCATGGTACCATTTCTCACGAAGTTGGCACGATAGATGCTCCATTAGGCAGGGATCCTAAGGATAGGCAGAAGATGGCTGTAGTGGATGGAGGAAAGCACGCAGTAACCCATTTTGAAGTGATTAAACGTTTTGAGAATGATTTCACGCACGTAAAGTGTGTGCTCGAAACAGGTCGAACGCATCAAATCAGGGTGCACATGCAGTATATTGGGTTCCCTTTGGTTGGTGATCCAAAGTATGGTCCGAGAAAAACATTAGAGTTTGATGGACAAGCGCTTCATGCTACTGTGCTTGGTTTTGAACATCCAACTACAGGGGAATGGATGGAGTTCGAAGTGGCACCACCAGAGGATTTTGAAAATTTATTAGAGAAATTAGAAAAGATGAGTTGACATATTGTCGATTTTTTGGAATAATTATTAATAGAAAGTTTAATATGACCCTTTAAGAACAGTCCCGTGAGGCTGAAAAGGAACCGGATGAGACACATAGGTATTCGTATGTCCAACCCCTTTTTTCCACGCGGAAAAAAGGGGTTTTTTAATGGGGTAACAGCTTGCTTTCTTAGAAGGGAGAAAGAGCAATGAACAAAAAAGCAACCGTACTAGATGCTTCAGCAATAAGAAGAGCTCTGACACGAATTGCTCACGAAATCCTTGAGAAGAACAAAGGTGTAGACGGATTAATGTTGGTTGGGATTAAGACACGAGGAATTCCTTTAGCAAATAGGCTAAGAGACAAAATTGCTGAAATTGAAGGTGTTAACATCCCGATAGGAGAAATTGATATTACCCTATATCGAGATGATTTATCACATGTAGAGAACACGCTTGAACCAACAATCAAAGAAGCAAGAATTGATGATAATATCTCAGGCAAGAAGATAATTCTTGTCGATGACGTATTATACACTGGTCGAACTGTAAGGGCTGGAATGGACGCAATTATGGACCAAGGAAGACCGTCGCAAATCCAATTAGCAGTATTAGTAGATCGCGGCCATCGAGAATTGCCAATACGTGCAGATTACATTGGTAAAAACATTCCAACTTCTCAAGAAGAGGTTGTTGTCGTTGAGTTAGGCGAAACAGACGAGCAAGATCAAGTTAGTATATTTGAAAAATAATAACAGAACCTTTAATTAAGTCCAGAGAGGCTTGCAAGGTTGCTTAAATAGGATACGTGTATAATCTATGAATCTACACGTCTACCTCTTTGCAACCATGCAAAGAGGTTTTTTATTTGGAAAGAAAGAGATAATAGTATTAGAGGATAAACCAGAGGAGGAAATACAATGACAGCAAAAAATATGGTTATGGATGTAAACGAAGTACCAAAATTATCTAAATGGATTATTTTTAGCATACAGCACTTATTCGCAATGTTTGGCGCAACAATTTTAGTACCGTTTTTAACAGGTCTTTCCCCTGCAGTAGCTTTAGTATCAAGTGGTACAGGTACTCTAGCTTATCTATTAATTACAAAAGGGAAAATACCAGCTTACCTTGGCTCAAGCTTTGCGTTCATCACACCGATAATCGTTGCCACTGAAGCCAGTGGTGTTCCTGGGGTTATGGTTGGTAGCTTTTTAGCAGGTTTAGTTTATGGGCTTTTAGCATTACTAATTGGTGCTTTTGGACTTGACTGGTTAATGAAAGTCTTACCACCAATAGTTGTTGGACCAGTAATTATCGTAATCGGTTTAGGGCTTGCGCCAACAGCGATTGATATGGCAATGAATGTTGACGGATCTTATAGCGGAAAGCATTTCGCTATCGCAATTGCAACACTTGCTATAACCATTATCGGTTCGTTATTCTTTAAAGGTTTCTTTGGACTCATACCTATTTTAATCGGTATTGTTTCAGGATATATTATTAGCTTGTTTGCAGGAATTGTAGATACATCAGGTGTAAGTGCAGCATGGGATAAAATTGCAAATGCAGGTTCTGTTGGGGACTTATTTGGATCAATCTTCTTAATGCCTGATTTTGTTCTTCCGTTTGTACATTACGCACCGTTTGAGGTCCTGAGTTTGAATATCGCTGCAATCATGGTACCGGTAGCTGCCGTTACAATCGCAGAACATATTGGGGATCAAATGGTTTTATCTAAGGTAGCTGGTCGCAATTTTATTAAAAAACCAGGTTTACACCGTTCAATCCTTGGTGATGGTGTTGCAACGATGATCGCCTCTGTATTAGGTGGGCCACCAAATACAACATATGGTGAGAATATCGGGGTTCTAGCAATTACGCGTGTGTTCAGTGTATTCGTTATTGGTGGTGCAGCGGTCTTGGCGATTTCATTCGGATTTATTGGAATTATTACTGAAGTTATCGCTTCGATACCTACAGCTGTAATGGGCGGCGTATCAATCCTGCTATTCGGTATC
Organism: Aquibacillus koreensis; assembly: GCF_025154055.1. Lineage (GTDB taxonomy): Bacteria > Bacillota > Bacilli > Bacillales > Amphibacillaceae > Aquibacillus_C > Aquibacillus_C koreensis. The sequence goes on along the minus strand of NZ_JAOALK010000062.1, from coordinate 43,350 downwards.
ATTGCATCAAGTGGATTAAGAATGTTGATTGACAACCAGGTAGATCTTGGAGAAAAGCGTAATTTGATTGTCTCATCAGTTATCTTAGTTATCGGAATTGGTGGAGCACTTGTACGTGTGAACGTTGCTGGAGTTACTATTGAAGTAGCAGGTATGGCCCTAGCAACCATTATTGGTATCGTTCTAAACTTAGTTTTACCTGGAAAAGAATCTGGATTTGGAAATGGAAGTATGTTCCAAGCAGATGAAGAAGTGGAAACGGAAAAATAATTTATAAATAGCATGTGAATAAAAGGGACTGTCTTTTACTGAGACAGTCCCTCCATATAAGGGGGAGCTATTATATGAAACATTTTGTGTCGATGAAAAACTTGTCAGAGCATGAACTCCTGCAGCTAATAAAACTAGCAGATGATATTAATCAAAATGGTATCGAACCATTACAAAAACAAGTATTTGCTGCAAACCTTTTTTTTGAACCTAGTACAAGAACGAAGATGAGTTTTATTGTAGCCCAAAGAAAGTTGGGAATAGAAGTGCTCGACTTCATGACAGATGCTTCTAGCGTTCAAAAGGGAGAAAGTATGTATGACACAGCAAAGACACTCGAATCATTAGGTGCTTCCTTATTAGTAGTTAGACATCCAGAGGATAATACTGTACAGCAATTAGCTGAGCAAATAAATATACCGGTTATCAACGCAGGAGACGGAAAAGGTGAGCATCCTACACAATGTTTACTTGATTTGTTAACCATTTACCAAGAATATCGTAAGTTTACCGGCTTAAAAGTTGCGATTGTTGGAGATATCAAACATAGTCGAGTAGCCAGATCTAACGCATACGCATTAGCGACTTTAGGTGCAGAAGTTTATCTATCTAGTAAGCCAGATTGGCAAGATGATAGTCTTCCATTCCCTTACTTAGACATAGATGAAGCGGTTGAATCATGTGATGTCGTTATGCTTCTACGCATACAACATGAAAGACACGAGGATCAGTCTACAATGACGAAAGAAGAATACTTAGAAAATTATGGACTCACAATCGAAAGAGAAAATCGCATGAAATCACACGCAATCATCATGCATCCTGCTCCAGTAAATAGAGGCGTAGAGATCGATGATGTACTGGTTGAATGTAAGAGATCTAGGATCTTTAAACAGATGTCAAACGGGGTAGCAGCTCGCATGGCGGTCATGACAAAGTTATTAGAAAAGGGAGGAATCAAGCATGAAAACAGTTTTAATCAACGCGAAGCAGTTAGTAGCAGATAATCAGCTTTTACCTTGTGAGATATCTATACGAGATGGAGTCATCGAAGAAATCGGTGAAAAGGTATCAAGAGATGGAGCTGTATTAATAGATTGTAAAGGTAATCTTGTTACGCCAGGTTTTATTGATGTGCATGTTCACTTAAGAGAGCCAGGTGGCGAAAAGAAAGAAACAATTGAAACCGGCACACAATCAGCTGCGCGTGGAGGTTATACAACGATTTGTTCGATGCCGAATACCCGCCCTGTTCCTGATAACGAAACAACATTAAAAAGCATTGTAAAAAGAAATGAGGAGTCAGCACATGTGCGAGTATTGCCTTACGCTTCCATTACAGAAAGATTACTTGGAGAAACACTAACAAATATGGAGGCATTAAAAGAGGCTGGAGCCTTTGCTTTTACTGATGATGGTGTTGGCATACAAACAGCGGATATGATGCTGCAAGCCATGCAAGAAGCAGCCCGATTGAAGATGCCAGTTGTGGCACATTGTGAAGACAACTCTTTAATTCATAAAGGGGTTATTCATGAAGGAGAAGCTAGTAAAGCTTTAAATGTACCTGGAATACCATCTATTTGTGAAGCGGTTCAGATTGCAAGAGATGTTTTACTCGCAGAAGCAACAGGCTGTCATTATCACGTTTGTCATGTAAGTACAAAAGAATCTGTCAGAGTAATAAGGGATGCTAAAAAAGCAGGCATCCATGTAACTGCTGAAGTAACACCACATCACTTACTATTAAATGAAAAAAGCGTAGTTTCTGATGATGCGAACTATAAAATGAACCCTCCACTTAGAGGAGAAGATGATCAACAAGCCTTATTAGAAGGCCTGCTAGACGGAACAATTGATTTTATTGCGACAGACCATGCACCACATACGGAAGATGAGAAAAATCAAGGTTTATTGTTAGCACCATTTGGCATTCACGGTTTTGAAACAGCTTTTTCTCTACTCCATACACACTTAGTTGAGACAGGAAAAATCACATTAAAACAATTAATCGACTGGATGACTATTAAACCAGCAGAAGTTTTCAACATGCCATATGGAAAACTAGAGCCAGGATCTACAGCTGACATTACAGTGGTTGATATAAACAGAGAAATAAAGATAGATAAAGAAACATTCTTATCAAAAGGAAAAAATACACCGTTTCATGAATGGCATGTAAAAGGACTGCCAGTAATGACAATTGTAGAAGGAAAAATCGTCTTTGAGGAGGCTTCTTATGGAAAAGCGACAACTCGTGCTTGAGGATGGCACTGTATTTAATGGTATTGCATTTGGATCAAACGAAGCAAGTGTTGGGGAAGTAGTTTTTAATACAGGTATGACAGGCTATCAAGAAATTTTGTCTGATCCGTCGTATTGTGGTCAGATTGTAACGATGACTTATCCGTTAATTGGAAATTACGGTATCAACAGAGATGACTTTGAGACGATCACGCCTTCGATTCATGGGCTTATTGTTAAAGAAGTCTGTGATCATCCATCTAACTTCCGTAGTGATGAAAGCCTGGATAGTTACTTAAAAGCAAATAACATCCCTGGAATAGCAGGAATTGACACCAGAAAGTTAACAAAAATCATCCGTAAACACGGAACGATGCGTGGTATTTTTACAGAAGCTGGAGCATCTATACCAGAGGCTATCGAGCAAATAAATGATACACCTGTTCTAAGAAACCAAGTAGAAAGAGTATCTACTGTAAAACCATATGTAGTACCTGGACGAGGACACCGTATTGTACTGGTTGACTTTGGTATGAAACACGGGATTCTACGCGAATTAACGAAACGAAATTGTCATGTAACGGTTGTACCTTATCATTATAGTGCGGAAAGCATTTTGCGCTTAAAACCAGACGGAGTCATGCTTACAAATGGCCCTGGTAACCCTAAAGATGTACAAGAAGCGATTGACATGATCGGTTCTATAATAAAAACTACACCAGTGTTTGGTATTTGTTTAGGTCACCAACTTTTAGCTCTAGCTTGTGGTGCAAATACAGAAAAATTGAAATTTGGTCACCGTGGATCCAACCACCCGGTTAAAGATATCTTGCTAAACAAAACATATTTAACTTCACAAAACCATGGTTATGCGGTTACAGCTGATTCTCTAACGAATACGGACTTAGAATTAACGCAAATCGCATTAAATGATAAAACAGTAGAAGGAATACAACATAAGTTGTATCCAGCCTTTTCGGTACAATATCACCCAGAAAGTTCACCGGGTCCAGAAGATACGAATCATTTATTTGATGAGTTTTTAACGCGAATTAAAAATCACCAGTCTACAATCAAGGAGGAAACTTCATGCCTAAGCGTACAGATATAAATAAAATTCTTGTTATTGGTTCTGGTCCGATTGTTATTGGTCAAGCAGCAGAGTTTGACTATTCAGGAACACAAGCATGCCAATCATTAAAAGAAGAAGGTTACACGGTTATACTAGCGAACTCAAACCCTGCAACAATCATGACGGATCATACGGTTGCAGATACAGTTTACATGGAACCATTAACGGTAGACTTTCTTATCAAGATCATTCGTAAAGAGCGCCCAGACGCAATTCTTCCAACACTTGGTGGACAGACAGGATTAAATTTAGCTGTTCAATTAGAAGCTACTGGGATTTTAGAAGAAACGAATACGGAACTATTAGGAACGTCACTGGATGCGATTCAACAAGCAGAAGACCGAGAAAAGTTTAGAACACTTATGAACGAATTAAATGAGCCAGTTCCTGATAGTATGATTGTAAATACAGTAGATCAAGCGATCGATTTTTCAAGAGAAATTGGATTTCCTCTTATTGTTAGACCAGCATACACCTTAGGTGGAACTGGTGGTGGAATGTGTAACAATGAACTCGAATTAAGAGAAATTACGCGTAACGGTTTATCTTTATCTCCAGTAAGCCAATGTCTTATTGAAAGAAATATTGCAGGTTTTAAAGAAATAGAGTACGAAGTTATGAGAGATAAAAATGACCAAGCTATCGTTGTGTGTAACATGGAAAACATAGATCCTGTTGGAATTCACACAGGCGACTCCATAGTTGTAGCACCATCTCAAACGTTAAGTGATCGTGAATACCAAATGTTAAGAAACGCATCCTTGAAAATTATCCGTGCATTGAAAATTGAAGGTGGATGTAACGTGCAATTAGCACTTGATCCAGATAGCTTCCAATACTACATTATTGAGGTAAACCCTCGTGTAAGTCGTTCGTCAGCACTCGCATCAAAAGCAACAGGTTATCCGATTGCCAAAATAGCTGCTAAAATAGCAATTGGACTTACATTAGATGAGATAATTAACCCAATTACAGGTACAACATATGCGATGTACGAACCTGCATTAGACTATGTCGTTTCTAAGCTGCCGCGTTTCCCGTTTGACAAATTCGCAACTGGTAATCGTACGCTTGGAACACAGATGAAAGCAACAGGGGAAGTTATGGCTATTGGAAGAAACTTTGAAGAATCGATGTTAAAAGGTATTCGATCATTAGATATTAGTTCAGAGGACTTCTGGTTAAAAAGTTTAGTAGAGTTGTCTATGGACGAATTAAAAGAAAGACTTGTAAAGGCAGATGATGAACGGATCTTTGTACTTGCTGAAGTGCTTCGCAGAGACCTTACAGTGGAAGAAATTTTTGAACTAACCAAAATCGATCGCTTTTTCCTAACGAAATTGAAAAGAGTTATTGATTTAGAAAAAGTGCTAGAACATAATAAAGGATCTGTTGAGTTACTTACAGAAGCGAAAAAATTAGGATTCTCAGATACACAAATCGCACGAATTTGGGATGTAGACGTGGATGAAATCTATTATTTAAGACAAGAAGAAAACATCCAACCAGTTTATAAAATGGTAGATACATGTGCTGCTGAATTTGAATCGGAAACTCCTTACTTTTATAGCTCGTATGAGGAAGAAAATGAATCCATTGTTTCTGACAGACAAAAAGTTATTGTACTGGGTTCAGGTCCAATTCGAATTGGGCAGGGAATTGAATTTGATTATGCAACAGTACACTCGGTGCTGGCGCTTAAAGAAGCGGGCTATGAAGCTATAATTATGAACAGTAATCCAGAAACAGTTTCTACAGACTTTAGTGTTTCTGACAAGCTGTATTTTGAGCCATTAACACTAGAAGATGTGATGCATGTTGTTAATTTAGAAAAGCCTTTAGGTGTAATTGTACAATTTGGTGGTCAAACGGCTATCAATCTAGCGGAAGGCTTAGAAAGAAGAGGAGTCAAGATTCTTGGTACCTCGCTTGAAGCGATTGACACAGCGGAAGACCGTGACAAGTTTGAACAGCTTTTAAGTGAACTAAATATCGCTCAACCGAAAGGGAAGAGTGTCCGAAAGCTAGATCAAGCGATTGATGCTGCGAATGAGATTGGTTACCCGGTATTAGTGCGACCATCCTACGTTATTGGTGGAAGCCAAATGGAAATCGTTTATAACGATGAAGAGCTATACAATTACTTGAAAAAGTCAAACCGAATCGAACATAAACATCCAGTTCTAATTGATAAATATCTAACTGGAATTGAAGTAGAGGTAGATGCGATCAGTGATGGAGAAACAACCATTATTCCAGGAATTATGGAACATATTGAGCGTGCTGGTGTTCACTCTGGCGACTCCATTGCTGTTTATCCAACACAACGCATTTCAGCTGAAGTAAAACAGCAATGTGTGGAGACCACTTTAAAAATCGCATCTAGGCTAAATGTCAAAGGGCTAATTAACATTCAATTTGTTGTGCATAAAGATGAAGTATATGTCTTGGAGGTAAATCCAAGAGCAAGTAGAACGATTCCTTTCTTAAGCAAAATAACCGGGGTGACGATGGCAAACCTTGCGACGAAGTGTATTATTGGTGAGTCACTTGCTGAGTTAGGTTTTGCAACTGGTGTGTTGCCAGAACCTGAGACGGTTTCAGTAAAAGTACCAGTATTCTCTTTTGAAAAGTTACGTAGTGTTGATACAATGCTCGGGCCTGAAATGAAATCAACAGGAGAAGCAATTGGTCGTGATAAAACGTTGGAGAAAGCACTTTACAAAGGGTTGATTGCCTCTGGTTTGAAAATTCCTATGGAAGGTTCTGTCCTACTTACTGTGGCTGACAAAGATAAACCAGAAGCAGCAGCAATAGCTAAAAAGTTCCATCAACTTGGTTTCCGCTTATATGCAACGGAAGGAACAGCTGCGTTTGTTGAGGAGTACGGTATTCCAGTAAATGAAGTAGGGAAGATTGGATCTGAAGGAGATAACGTATTGTCTATTATTGAAGATGGTGAAGTGCAATTTGTTGTCAATACGCTAACTTCAGGAAAACAACCACGTTCGGATGGTTTTAGAATTCGTCGTGAAGCTGTAGAGCATGGAATTGCTTGTTTAACAAGTTTAGATACAGCGCAAGCGATCGTAAATGTAATAGATTCAACTACATTTAATGCAAGGCCAGTTGTAGAGAGAAAGGCTGTTGTATTGTGATAAATAAAGAATGGATGACGATTGTTGCAAAGGAACAGATTGCTAAAGATACAATTGAAATGACGCTATCAGGCTCAGCTGTGATCGACACAGCTGAACCTGGGCAGTTTGTTCATATTAATGTTGGGACAAATAACACGAACCTTCTAAGAAGACCAATATCGATTGCAGATGTGAACAAGAAGGAGCAGACAATCACGATTATCTTTAAAATTATTGGCACTGGTACAGATCAACTAAGTAAATATACGGTTGGTCAAGAGCTTGATGTACTTGTTCCTTGTGGCCAGGGTTATCCAATTAGTAAGGTAACGATGAAAAAAGCATTAGTCATTGGTGGAGGTATTGGAGTACCTCCTCTGTATTACCTTGCTAAACAGTTACAACAAAAAGGTATTGAAGTGACTGCTGTCATAGGTTTTCAATCGGAAGAACATGTATTCTATGAGTCTAAATTTTCTGAGATCGGCTCATGTCACGTTGTCACAGATGATGGAAGCTATGGTTTTAAGGGATATGTGACAGACGTCTTAGATCAAGTAGATATTGCATACGATTATTATTTTTCATGTGGACCAACAGGGATGCTAAAGGCAGTTTCAAAAAAACTTGAAGACAAAAAGGGTTATATCTCCATCGAACAACGTATGGGCTGTGGCATTGGTGCTTGTTATGCTTGTGTTGTACCTACAAGTGAACCAAACGGCTTTAAGAAGATATGTAAAGATGGTCCAGTTTTTGAAGCGAAAGAGGTGGTATTATGATCGATTTAACTACAACTTTGCCAGGATTAAGCTTGAAAAATCCAATTATGCCTGCCTCTGGATGCTTTGGATTTGGTAAAGAGTATAGTGATGTTTTCGATTTAAATCAACTTGGTGCAATTATCATAAAAGCTGCGACCAAAGAAGGACGATACGGAAATTCAACACCAAGAGTAGCTGAAACTTCTGCAGGCATGTTAAATGCGATTGGGTTACAAAATCCAGGTGTAGAAAACATTATCGACAATGAACTTCCTTTCTTAGCGAAGTATGATGTTCCAATCATTGCAAACGTTGCAGGTAGTAGTGTAGAGGAATATGTAGAAGTAACAAAAGCTTTTACACGTACCACAGCTATACAAGCAATCGAATTAAATATCTCTTGTCCGAATGTAAAAGAAGGCGGGATTCAATTTGGTACAGATCCAGGATTAGCGGCTGAGGTGACTTCGCAAGTGAAAGAAGCAAGTCATGTGCCTGTATATGTAAAACTGTCTCCAAACGTTTCAAATATTGGAGTAATGGCGAAAGCGGTAGAAAGCGCTGGAGCAGATGGTCTCTCGATGATCAATACATTAACAGGCATGCAAATAAACCTATCATCTAGAAAACCATTACTTGCGAATAAAACAGGTGGGTTATCTGGCCCTGCAATTAAACCAGTTGCTATCCGTATGATTTATGAAGTAAAACAACAAGTGTCGATTCCGATTATTGGTATGGGTGGGGTCATGACCGCTGAAGATGTCCTAGAATTTCTATTAGCTGGTGCAAGTGCTATTGCAGTTGGGACAGCTAATTTCCATAATCCACTCGTTTGTCCTGAAATAATTGAAGCTTTACCTAGCGTTTTAAAGCAATATGGATTTGATTCTGTTGAGGATGCAATTGGAAAGGGGCATGAGCATGCATACACCGGTTTATCTCGCGCTTGATTTTCCAACATGGGAAGAAAGCCATTCATTTATTCAGAGTAATAACTTACAAGGCGTACCTGTAAAAGTAGGAATGGAGCTTTTTTACCGTGAAGGACCTAAGGTAATACAAGAATTAAAAGATAGTAACCATGCTATTTTTCTAGATTTAAAGCTTCATGATATACCGACAACCGTTCATAAAGCGATGAAAAACATAGCGAAACTCGGTGTAGACCTTATTAATGTGCACGCTTCTGGTGGAAGTGAGATGATCCATGCTGCCAAAATGGGTTTAGTAGAAGGTACTGGGGATGGAGAAGTACCTAAGCTATTAGCGGTTACTGTATTAACATCCATGGACGAAACAATCCTTCAAGATGAATTACATGTCAATGAGTCAGTAAAAAGAGCCGTGACGAGATTAGCAAAACTTGCTAATGACAATGGTGCGGACGGTGTGGTGTGTTCTGCACATGAAGTGCCGAACATAAAAGAAGTTTGTACGTCTAACTTTTTAACAGTAACACCTGGAATTCGGTTGGCAGATTCTGAACATAATGATCAAAAACGAATTGCAACACCAGCATTTGCTAAAAAGAATGGTGCAAGTGCCATCGTCATTGGTAGAAGCATTACACAAGCGGAAAATCCGAAACAAGCATATGAAAAAGCACTAGAGGAGTGGGGATATGTCATTAAGTAAGGAAATTGCAAAAAGTTTATATGAGATCAAGGCGATCCAAATTAAACCAGACCGATCGTTTACATGGACGTCAGGAATAAAGTCCCCAATCTACTGTGATAATCGTCTGACTATGTCTTTCCCAGATGTACGAGATAAAATAGCAGATGGTTTTATAGAGTTAATAAATAACCTTGATGAAAAGCCTGACGTGATAGCAGGTTGCGCTACAGCTGGGATTCCTCACGCAGCGTGGGTAGCACAAAAGTTAGACTTACCAATGGTTTATGTTCGCTCTAAGCCTAAAGCACATGGGAAAGGGAATCAAATAGAAGGTACACTACTAGAAGGACAAAAAGTAGTTGTAATTGAAGATTTAATTTCAACAGGTGGATCTTCAATTAATTCCGCATTAGCTTTACGTGAAGCTGGTGCAGAGGTACTTGGTGTGTTGGCTATTTTTAGCTATGGTATTTTGCAAGCGAAAGCAAACTTTGAAAATCATCAATTGCCAATGGAGACGATTTCTAATTTTGATACATTGCTAAAGGAATTAGTAGAAGTAAATCAAATCACAAATGCAGAAGAAGCTGATTTATTGGAATGGAGAAACGGTTTGTTTGCATCATTTTCGAAATAAGTTGGGCTAAAAACATGTGAATTGCTATGATTCACATGTTTTTACTTTTTGGAGGATTTAGTCTACATTTAACGTAGTGTAGATTGAAAAAACTAAGATGAGAAGGTTAAAGATATGGAAGATTTCCAAAGCTTATTTGCAAAACAAAAACAGTTTTTCTACTCAAATAAAACAAAGTCTATTTCCTTTCGCATACAAGCATTAGAAAAGTTGAAGGCCGCGATTAAGAAATATGAGTCTAAACTTATAGATGCCCTCAAGGCAGATTTAAATAAATCTGCATTTGATACTTATACAACCGAGATCGGCATAGTTTATAAAGAAATATCTTTCATGAAGGATCACATAAAACAATGGAGAAAGCCTGAAAAAGTACAGACGCCCTTAACACATATAGGCACCAAAAGTATTATCTATGCTGAGCCCTATGGAAGTACACTGGTTATCGCTCCATGGAATTATCCATTTCAATTAGCAGTCGCTCCAATGATTGGTGCAATCGCAGCAGGAAATTGCGTAGTGTTAAAGCCCTCAGAGTTAACACCTACGACTTCAGATGTTCTGCGTCAACTAGTGTCTGAAACTTTTTCAGAAGAGTATGTCAGTGTGGTGGAAGGAGCAGTTGAAACGAGCCAAGCGTTACTCGAGATACCATTTGATTATATATTTTTCACCGGTAGTACATCGGTAGGGAGAATAGTTATGGAGCAGGCTGCTAAACACTTAACACCAGTTACATTAGAGTTGGGTGGAAAAAGTCCGTGTATTGTTGATGAAGATGCACATGTAAAATTAGCAGCGAAGCGGATTGCTTGGGGTAAATTTACGAATGCTGGTCAAACGTGTGTGGCGCCTGATTACGTATATGTAAATCGTCGGATAAAGAAGGAATTTTTAGAAGAGTTAAAAAGAGCCATCACAGATCTGTATGGTGAAAATCCTATTCAAAATACTAATTACACTCACATTGTAAATGATAAACATTTTAACAGGTTACGGTCTTTTTTAGACAGGGATAACATCGCTTATGGTGGTGAAGTGGATTCGGTTTCATTAGTAATTGAACCAACCGTATTAACTGGTATAAATTGGGATGATAAAGTAATGGAAGACGAGATCTTTGGTCCGATTTTACCGGTGTTGGATTTTGATGATGTAGACGAGATCATCCATGTAATTAATAGCCATCCAAAACCACTTGCGTTATACCTTTTTTCTGAAAACAGTGATGTGCAACAGCAAGTTATCTCTTCCATTTCTTTTGGGGGTGGATGTATTAATGATACCATCTACCACCTTAGCTCACCTTACTTACCATTTGGAGGAGTTGGCGCGAGTGGGATGGGTGCTTATCATGGAAAAGCGAGCTTTGACACGTTTTCACACAAGAAAAGTATAATGAAACAAACAAATAAGTTTGATATACCACTTCGATACCCTAATTTGAAAAATGGTCTAAGAAAGATAAAGCGGTTCTTAAGATGAGTGAAAGGCAAATAAGAAAACCGAGAATTAGCTTGGTAAGCAATTCTCGGTTTTTTGTGTCCTATATACTATAGCCAGCAGCTAGAGCTTTTGGAGTTAATGGTTTTCCACCTAAAGCAAGTGATGCTTCATTTGCCCAATATGGGTTTCTTAGCATACCGCGTCCCACTGCTACTAAATCTACTTGACCTTCTTTTACTACTTGATTGCTTAGTTCAACATCTTCCATTCTTCCTACCGTCATAACTGGTACATCTAATACTTGTTTCAGTTCTTTAGCATAATCGACTTGGTAACCTGGTCCTGCACTAGCTGGTCCATTCATACTTTCTCCACCAGATGAAACATCAAATATATCGACACCCGCCGCTTTATAACGCTTGGCAAGGTCAATGACATAGTTCAGGTCGTATCCGTCTTTGTCGTATTCTACTGCTGATAATCGCATGATGAGTGGCATATCTTCGGGCATCACTCGCTTGGCCGCTTCAATAATCTCTACACCAAATAAGCTCTTGTCTTGCCCGTATTTATCTTCTCTTTTATTTGTAAGAGGTGATTGGAATTGGTGAATAAGATATCCATGAGCACCGTGAAGTTCAATCGTGTCCACACCTGCTGCAATCGCCCGTTTGATTCCTGCTTCGAATTTAGTAACAAGTTCTTCCACTTCAGTTGTTGTTAATTCTCTTGGTGTTTTATATTGATCAGAAAAACGGATAGCAGAACATGAAACAGGTTGATCCGCATCTTCTGCTTTTCTACCCGCATGTGCAATTTGGATGCCGACTTTTGCACCATAGCTATGGCAGTTATCGATAATCCGTTTAAAAGCTGGAATGTGGTCATCCGACCAAATACCAAGATCATAATCTGATATACGACCGTCTGGTTCTACATCAGTCATTTCTATAATAATGAGACCAGTACCTCCAATGGCACGACTTGTGTAATGAGAGAAATGCCAATCATTAGGAATGCCGTCTTTTGCTGTAACGGAGTACTGACACATTGGCGACATAACGATACGATTTTTTAATTTTAGTCCTTTTAGTTCAAAGCTTGATAATAAATCCATGATTATGTATCCTTTCGATTTAGATTGACTTGAGATGTCACTTTAGCTTTGTTGCAAAGTATGCATATACTACGTCGTAACTCAAAAATAGAGTCATATAACGCAAGCGGCCTTGAGAGACCTTATTTACCTGTTTTTGACCAATTTTGAATCTGAACGGTCATACGATACGCTATTTTAATAAAATGTTATCGAAATCAATGAAATAAGGGCAAATAACGGATCTGGTGACCGCTAAAATAATATAAACGAAGATTTCGGACGAATAACGGATCTCATAGCCGCCAAAATCGACCATAGATTAGCGGGTAGGATAGTTACTGCACAGTATATATCAATAGTGAACTGATAATAAGCAACGACTTTTGCGAATTTGCTCTAATGTCAAAAATCATATAACCATCTAAAAAAAGAATCAAGTAAAAGGTCTCAGCCTTTACTTGATTCCGTGTTTAATCAGGTTTTTTCTTTAGTTTTTCTATAAAGTTCACTTTCGGAGTAATGTACAACGTTTTTTGGTTGTCATACGTAACGAAACCAGGTTTTGCTCCATTTGGTTTTTTTACATGTCGGATTAAGGTGTAGTCCACTGGAACGGAAGATGAATTTTTCGACTTACTAAAATTCGCTGCAAGCTGCGCGGCTTCAAATAGTGTCTCTTCACTTGGGTTTCTATCACGAATGACTACATGCGATCCTGGGATGTCTTTCGTGTGTAACCAAATATCATCTCTTGCAGCAATCCGATTCGTTAAAAATTCATTTTGCTTGTTGTTTTTTCCAACTAAAATTACTGTGCCATCTGAACTGAAAAACTGCTCTGGGTCTGGCTTTGTTGGTTTTGTTTTTTTCTTTTTATGTTTGCTTTTTGATTTTAAATATCCTTGTTCTCTTAATTCTTCGCGTATTTCTTCAATATCTTGCTCTCTAGCCTCTTCAATTTGCTGAATTAGCTCTGCAAGATAGGTAATTTCTACTTTGGCTTTATCTATTTCTTGCAAAACCATTTGCTTTGATTTTTTTAATTTTTGATAGGTTTTGAAATAAGCTTGTGCATTTTCACTAGGTGTTTTGTTAGGGTTAAGTTCTATCGTTATTTCCTTTTGATCAGGGTCATAATAGTCTATGACCGTAGCGGAAGAATCACCATGTTTAATCGCATGCATATTTGCAGTCAATAGTTCACCTTGGCGTTGAAAAAGTTCTGCTTGTTCTGCTTTTGTAAATGTCTGTTCATGCTTTTTAATCTTTCTAATATTTTTATCACGTTCATTTTTTAAGAAACGATATAAGTCTCCTGCTTGTTGCTTTACGCGGTCACGTTCCGCTTTACCAGAATAAAAATCATCTAACATGACACTTACGGATGAAAATTGTTTTCTTTCTCCTTGAACGGATTCGAGTGGTAACACGTAAAAGTCTTCCTTTGTTCCAGCAATTCTTTCAGGTGAATAACCATGATTTAATAGAGACTCTTGAATGTCCTGGAAAACCGTTTTGTACGTATCAATGGAACCAAGTTTAGCCCGAAAGATAATTTCCTTAGCGATAACAGGTGAAAACCCCATGTATGTATCGACTAATTGTTTATCTAATTTACCTGCATTAAAATCTAATTTTTTTATAAATGTGTCACTGTCCACTGAGAGGGGGTTCAATTTCCCTTGATCAGGTGGCAGTTTATAGTCTTGGCCGGGCATTATTGTCCGAACTCTATTTTGCATGGGTGGGACATGCTTGATACTGTCCAAAATATGACCCTTTTCTTGATCAATCAACAGGATATTACTGTGTTTTCCCATAACCTCAATTATCAATGTTTTTTTGGTTTCGTCTCCAATTTCATTTCTTCCTTTAACTTTAATAGAAACAATTCTTTCATTTTCATATTGGGAAATGTCTTCAATAAAACTTCCCACGAGATGTTTTCGTAATAACATACAAAACATTGGTGGTTCTTGTGGGTTTTGATACGTATCCTTGGTTAAGTGAAAACGAGCATAACTAGGATGCGCTGATAGTAAAAGAGTATTATTCTTTCCATGACTTCTTATTGTGAGTATAAGTTCCGTTTCCGTCGGTTGATATATTTTTAAGATTCTACCCGTTGTTAACGATTGACTAAGCTCGTGCGTAATCGCTCGGGTTACTATTCCGTCAAAAGCCATTTGAATCACCTCGCTAATCTAATTATAGCATTTTTTGGGACGAGTCTGAATACATATCTATTGAAGGAAAGAGTACATGGAGGTATGCAGTATGAATTGGTACCAATGGAATGAAGAAAAACTGCAGGAAAAGCTAGGTGTAGACATTGATAAAGGTCTATCAACGAAGGATGCAGAAAATCGATTAAATAAATTTGGCCCTAACGTTTTTGATGACGGAAAGAAGACTCCATTGTGGCTTGTTTTTATTAAGCAGTTCCAGGATTTTATGGTTTTAGTACTATTAGCTGCTACATTGGTTTCTGGTCTTCTTGGTGAGTATGTGGATGCTATCGCAATCATGATTATTGTCCTAATCAATGGATGTATCGGTTTTTTTCAAGAACAAAAAGCAGAAAAATCTTTAGCGAAATTAAAAGAATTGTCTGCTCCTATGGCAAATGTATTGCGTAATGAAAAATGGGAGAAAGTTCCTTCAAGTGAATTAGTAGTTGGTGATGTGATTAAGGTTACTAGTGGAGATCGTGTTTCCGCAGATTTACGTGTTATTAAATCAACTAGCTTAGAGATAGAAGAATCTGCATTGACAGGGGAATCTGTACCTGCATCAAAGCATGCTACTGCAATGACAAAAGATGGGTTAGAACCAGCTGATCAGAAAAATATGGCCTTTATGGGAACACTTGTGACACGAGGTAGTGGTATCGGTGTTGTAGTAGGGACAGGAATGAAGACTGCGATGGGCCAGATTGCAGACTTACTTGTGAATACAGAACAACAGCAAACACCACTAGAAAGAAAATTGGCGGAGCTTGGAAAACTATTAATTGTGATCGCATTATTATTAACTGTTTTTGTTGTTATTGTAGGCGTTTGGCAAGGTCATCCGCTTTATAATATGTTTTTAGCAGGTGTTTCATTGGCTGTCGCCGCTATACCAGAGGGCTTGCCGGCCATCGTTACTGTTGCGCTGTCTTTAGGTGTACAAAGGATGATAAGAAAAAAAGCAATTGTTCGAAAACTATCTGCTGTCGAAACGTTGGGAAGTGCATCTGTTATTTGTTCAGATAAAACAGGGACAATGACAGAGAATCGAATGACTGTGAAACAGATCTATTTAGACAATGACATCTTTGATGTTACAGGTCAAGGGTATGATTTAAAAGGAGAATTTCAACTAGATGGTAAAAAAGTAGATGATCCTTCGTTAGATAGCATGCTATTGTATGGTGCGATATGCAACCATGCTACGCTTATGAAAAAGAAGGGAAATTGGATGATAGATGGGGATCCAACAGAAGGGGCGCTACTTGTTGCAGCAAGAAAAGCAAATATTACAATAGAAGATACAAATCAATTTACAATTATCCACGAAATTCCTTTTGACTCTGATCGGAAACGAATGAGTGTCGTAGTGGAAGATAAGCAAAAGAATCAATTTGTCATTACGAAAGGTGCACCGGATGTGTTACTACCAAGAATGAATTATGTTACTGATGCTAGTGGTAGAAGACCTTTACGTACAGGTGATCAAAAACAAATGGATCAGGCTATTAATAATATGGCGAATCAAGCGTTAAGAACAATAGCGATAGGGATTAAACCTTTAAAGAAAGGTCAACAGTTTGATGACATGTTGCTAGAAAAGGATCTTACGTTTATTGGAATTTATGGAATTATTGATCCTCCTAGAAAAGAAGTAAAAGCAGCAATTGCTGAATGTCGAGAAGCAGGTATTAAAACAGTGATGATTACCGGCGATCACGCAAAAACTGCCTACGCCATAGCAGATCAATTAAAGTTAATTCCTAAAGGTGGAAAAGTATTAGAAGGACATCAACTGAGTAATATGACGGAAGAACAATTGAGTGACGTGATTGAAGATGTATATGTTTTTGCTAGAGTAACCCCAGAACATAAACTGAAAATTGTAAAAGCTTTTCAACGAAATGGACATGTTGTTGCCATGACTGGTGATGGGGTAAATGATGCACCTGCCATTAAGGCAAGTGATATTGGAGTGAGTATGGGATATAACGGGACGGATGTTGCGAAAGAAGCGTCTGCTTTGGTGCTACTGGATGATAACTTTGCAACGATTAAATCTGCCATAAAAGAAGGTAGAAATATATATGAAAATATTCGTAAGTTTATCCGTTATCTACTTGCGTCCAATGTAGGGGAAATATTAGTCATGTTATTTGCAATGTTACTAGGTATGCCTCTACCACTAATCCCTGTACAAATTTTGTGGGTCAATCTAGTAACAGATGGGCTACCTGCTATGGCGTTAGGCCTGGATCAAGCAGAAGGAGATGTAATGAAACGTAAACCAAGAGATCCTAAAGAAGGTATTTTTGCTAGGGGACTTGGGTTTAAAATATTGAGTAGAGGCTTAATGATCGGTTTAGTTACTTTAATAGCTTTTATAACTGCATATCAAAATAATCCAGATCACTTACGTTATGCACAGACCATTGCTTTTACTACATTAGTAATGGCTCAGTTAATTCATGTATTCGATTGTAGAAGTGAGCATTCGATCTTTTCGAGAAATCCGTTTCAGAATTTATATTTAGTAGGGGCTGTTATTTCTTCTGTTCTATTGTTATTAGTCGTCATTTACTTTGAACCATTACAAACTGTTTTCAACACAATGGACCTAGCTTTAAGAGACTGGATTTTCATATTAGCATTAAGTGCCATCCCAACAGTCCTATTTGGATTCACAAAAAAATAACTACAAGGCGGCCTACTTTATTCGTAGGCCTATTTTCGTTGTGAGACGCAGTTTCTATAGAGTGCGTCGTAACACAAGATGATGAGAGAATACAACGCAAGCGGTCATGAGTTCCCTTATTTTCCTATTTTAGGCGATTTTAAAATCTAAGCGGCTATACAGTACGCTATTTCAGCAAAATGCACACGTAATTAATGAAATAAGGGCAAATAAGGGATCTGGTAGCCGCTAAAATAATATAAACGAAGATTTCGGACAAATAACGGATCTAGATAGCCGCCAAAATCGAACATAGATGGCGGGTGGGTTAGTTACGACAGAGTTTATATCAAATGTGAATTACTAAGAGGAAATGCTTGTGTCATATTCTCTTGCTTCTTAATGACATATTGCAACAATGTTTGATATAGTTAAGGTATAACTTTGGAACAAAAAAGTAATGGATGTGATAGCGTGGTTACAAGTATGACTGGATATGGTAGGGATGAAATAATTATTAATGAAACAAATATTGCGGTTGAAATAAGAAGTGTGAATCACCGCTTCTTGGATGTTTCCATGAAAATGCCGCGTTCTTTATTAGTGTTAGAAGAAAAATTAAAAAAGGTTGTTCAATCATTCTTTCAAAGGGGAAGGATAGAAGTGTTCGTTACCATGAATGGGGAGGAGCTTATAAGTCGTACTTTACTCGTTAATTGGGACCTAATGGACCAATACATAGAAAAGATCCAAGAGGCTAAGAGCAGATACAACCTTAATGGTAATATTCCTGTAGATGTTTTAACTAAAATAGAAGATGTTTTTTCTGTTCAGGAACAATCCGAGTATGATGAGACGGTGTATCATTCAGTTGAAAAGGTGCTTACTACTGCATGTAGACAAGTTGAACAAATGCGACAAGAAGAAGGTAGAGAAATAAAAAAAGATTTAGCTGGTAGGATAGATTTCATAGAAAAAACAGTAAAAGAGTTGGGAGAAAGAAGAGATATTGTTATAATAGAATATCGGGACCGAATAATTCAAAGAATTAAAACCTACATAGAGGATGAATCGTATGTAACGGATGAATCTAAACTATATCAAGATATCGCAGTGCTTGCTGAGAAAGGTGATATTACGGAAGAGGTCACTCGTTTACATAGCCATGTGCACCAATTTTTACAGACTATGTCTCAAAAAGATGCGATCGGAAGAAAATTGGATTTTATCTTGCAAGAAATGCATCGAGAAACGAACACAATTGGGTCAAAATCAAATGACGTTAAAAATAGCGAATTGGTTGTTTTATTAAAAAGTGAGATAGAAAAAATAAAAGAGCAAATACAAAATGTAGAATAACATTATGTTTTGTAGATAGATTGCTATATACTATAATAGCTAGTAATGATAAAATACAAACGGATTAATGGATTTAGTGAATAATGTTTGTACTTGTCTAAACCTGTATAGAATAAGGATAGTTATTTCTAACAACTTTTTACATTTAGTTTTAGAAAGTGTTATTAAATATAAAGACTAATTTTTTATGTGCAGGAAATATCTGTACAAGAGGGGGAACCGTCATGAGTTTAAGATTAATAAACATAGGATTTGGTAATGTGGTTTCAGCAAATCGCATTATTTCAATTGTTTCACCGGAATCTGCTCCGATTAAACGAATTATTACGGTTGCAAGGGACAATAATAAATTAGTAGATGCTACATATGGTCGACGTACTAGAGCTGTAATCATAACGGATAGTGATCATGTTGTTTTATCAGCAGTGCAACCTGAGACTGTTGGTCAACGTGTCATTAGCCACGATGAAATCTCTGATGAGTAAAGTAAATAGCTAGGAGGATATATGTTGATAGATGAGAAAGGAATTTTGTTTATATTATCTGGTCCATCAGGGGTAGGTAAAGGAACGGTAAGGAAGGCTCTTTTTGAAAAGGATACGGATTTAAAATATTCTATTTCCATGACAACAAGAACAAAAAGAGAAGGAGAGCAAGAAGGTGTTGATTATTTCTATCGCTCAAAGCAAACCTTTGAGGATATGATTAAAAATAATGAACTTCTTGAATATGCCGAGTATGTGGGGAATTATTATGGCACACCAAGAGAATATGTCGAAGCTACATTAAATGAAGGTAAAGATGTTTTCTTGGAAATTGAAGTGCAAGGTGCACTTCAAGTGAAGAAAAACTTTCCGGAAGGTGTCTTCATATTTCTGTTTCCACCAAGTTTAGAAGAATTAAAAAACAGAATTGTAAATAGAGGCACTGAAACAGAAGACCTCGTTAAAAATCGCTTGTTAGCTGCTCGGGAAGAAATAGAAATGATGGATGCCTATGATTATGTCGTTGTTAATGATAAAATAGATACGGCAGTTAGCAAGGTTCAATCTATTGTTCGAAGCGAACATTGCAAGCGTGAGCGAGTTGCTAAACAGTACAAGAAGATATTGGAGGCTGATTGAGTATGATGTTAGAACCATCAATTGATAAATTGCAAAATAAAATTAATTCTAAGTACACATTAGTTACTTTATCAGCTAGACGTGCACGTCAAATTCAAGATACGCAGCGTCACCAGTTAGATAATCCTAAGTCAGTGAAATATGTAGGAATTGCTTTAGAAGAGATCCAAGCTGACAAACTAACTTTCATTGCTGCGGAAGAAGAGTAAACGAATTGACAGAATTATGATGGTATGACTTTCTCGAACACTTTCTATAGGAAAATGTTGAATTGGATCTATTTTGATCATCATGCCATGCACACTAGTAAAGAGATACATGTCGTTGTTTTCCAGAAGTTCCTCGCTTGCAAAGACGCAAGCGAGGTTTTCTTCTATAAAAATGCTACAATTCAAATTATTAAACATACATATAAAGCTTAAGATTAAGGTTATGGATAAGGGGGATATAAGCGTATGCTTCAACAAAAAAACGTTATTTTAGGTGTTACGGGTGGAATTGCAGCATACAAGGCCTGTGCGCTTACGAGTAAACTTACTCAAAAAGGTGCGAATGTAAAAGTTATTATGACAGAGAGCGCGACCAAGTTCGTTTCTCCGCTTACGTTTCAAGCTTTATCTAGAAACCCTGTTTATACAGATACATTTGATGAGAAAGATCCTGAAAAAATCGCACACATTGACCTTGCTGATTGGGCAGATTTAGTGATAATCGCGCCTGCAACAGCCAATATCATTGCAAAAATAGCAAATGGGAATGCGGATGATATGCTTTCCACTACACTCTTGGCAACAAGAGCTCCCGTTTATATTGCTCCAGCAATGAACGTACATATGTATGCACACCCAGCTGTAAAGGAAAATATGAATAAAATAGCCTCATGGGGTTATCAGTTTATTGAACCAGGCAGTGGTTATCTCGCTTGTGGTTATGTTGGCAAAGGAAGATTAGAAGAACCAGAAACCATTATAGATGTGATCGAAAACCATCTAATTAATCCTAGCCTGAAAGATAAGAAAATCTTAATTTCTGCAGGACCAACAAGAGAATCTATCGATCCGATTCGATTTTTCACAAATCATTCTTCAGGTAAAATGGGTTTTGCACTTGCGGAAGAAGCAGCACGTCTTGGTGCGGAAGTTACCTTAATAGCTGGACCAGTAAGCTTAAATACGCCTAGAAATGTAAAACGGGTGGATGTAACGACGGCAGAGGAAATGTTCCAACAGATGAGTATGTACTATCCAAATCAGGACATTGTCATAAAAGCAGCTGCCGTTGCTGATTATCGACCAGTTGTTATACATGACCGAAAAATGAAGAAATCGGATGGTAATCTATCTATTGATATGGAAAGAACAAAGGACATTTTACTTACCCTTGGTGAAATGAAAACAACACAATATTTAGTGGGATTTGCAGCTGAAACGGATGAGATACTTACATATGGAAAGCAGAAATTAGAGAAAAAGCATTTAGATGCAATTGTCATTAACGATGTAAAAGCAGAGGGAGCTGGTTTTGCAACTTCTACTAACGCGGTAACCTTTG
This sequence comes from Aquibacillus koreensis, assembly GCF_025154055.1. Taxonomy (GTDB): domain Bacteria; phylum Bacillota; class Bacilli; order Bacillales; family Amphibacillaceae; genus Aquibacillus_C; species Aquibacillus_C koreensis. The sequence goes on along the minus strand of NZ_JAOALK010000062.1, from coordinate 22,059 downwards.
TAAGTAAAAAAGGAATAGAAAAGGACTTACCATTAGCGACCAAAAATGTCATAGCCCAGGAAATCTTGGAGCTAATTCACTTAGAATTAAAGGATGAAGAAAAGTGAATATTGCAAAAGTAGTTGTAGATGTGCCAGCAACGCAAACCAATCGAGTTTTCGATTATAAAATACCGAGTAAGTTTCAAGGATCTATCCATAAAGGAATGCGTGTTATTGTTCCGTTTGGACCAAGAAAGATTATGGGGTTTGTTCTTGATTTAGTGAATGAATCTGAATTTGATCGATTGAAGGAAATAAGTGATTTAATGGACGTAACACCAGTTCTAACAGAAGAGTTACTTGATTTAGGGGAATGGCTATCAGAAGAAACACTAAGCTTTTATATTTCTTCGTTTCAAGCAATGCTTCCACAGGTTTTAAAAGCAAAATACAAAAAAGAACTACATTGTTTATCTAGTGATGAAATTCCTGTTGAATTTAAAACTTTATTTGCCGGTCGAGATTTTATAACGTACGATGAATTTGTTGAACGAGAGGGAAATCATGCGAAACTTCAAAAAGCTATACGCGATGGTTTAATTGAAGTAATATACCAAGTGCAATCGAGAGAAACGATCAAAAAACAATCTGTCATTCGTTTAAATAAAGAAGCACATTTAATAGAAGAAGCACTTGAAGATCTGTCAAAACAAGCTGCAAAGCAACGACAATTACTCCATTATTTGTTAGAACATTCGAAGCCAATTAATCAAAAAACATTACTAAAAAAGGTAAATACAACGCGAGCAAGTTTAAAGCCGTTATTAGACCAAGGTTTACTTCTTGAATCCTTTGAAGAAGTGTATCGTGAACCTTATGAAAAAGGTAAATATCCAAGAACATCACCGCTCCCCTTAACAAATCAACAAGAAGAAGCTATACAACCAATATTAAACGCGTTAGAAAATGAAGAACACCATGTTTTTTTGCTTCACGGGGTAACGGGTAGTGGTAAAACAGAAGTGTATTTGCAATCTATTCAAGAAGTAATTGAAAAAGGGCAGGAAGCAATTGTTCTTGTACCAGAAATAGCCCTAACACCGCAAATGGTAGAGCGGTTTAAAGGCCGTTTTGGATCTGAGGTAGCGGTATTACACAGTGCTCTATCTGCTGGCGAAAAATATGATGAGTGGCGAAAAATACAAAGGAAACAAGTAAAAGTAGTTGTGGGAGCTAGATCTGCCATTTTTGCACCTTTTGAAAATGTCGGAATTATTATTATTGATGAAGAACATGAAACAAGCTATAAACAAGAAGATCATCCTAGATATCATGCAAGAGATGTAGCTATTTATAGAGGAGAAAAACATCGTTGTCCGGTAGTGCTTGGAAGTGCTACTCCGACATTAGAATCGTTTGCGAGGGCGAAAAAAGGTGTATATCACCTACTTTCAATGGGGAACCGAATGAATAACGCAACTATGCCAACCGTAGATTTAGTTGACATGCGAGAAGAATTGCATAAAGGGAATCGAACGATGTTTTCCATAAGGTTAAAAGAAGCAATGGAAGAAAGATTAAAAAAAGGAGAACAAATTGTTCTTTTTTTAAATCGAAGAGGGTATTCCACTTTTGTAATGTGTCGAGACTGTGGATATGTAATAGAATGCCCACATTGCGATATAGCACTTACCTATCACCGTAAAAATGAACGATTGAAATGTCACTATTGTGCTTATGAAGAAAAAATGCCAAGCATGTGTCCTGAATGTGAGAGTGACACCATTCGGTATTTCGGTACAGGAACACAAAAAGTAGAAGAAGCTTTAGCAGAATTATTACCAGAAGCGCGTGTAATACGTATGGATGTAGATACGACTAGAAGAAAAGGATCACATGAACGTTTACTCACACAATTTGCAAGAAAAGAAGCGGATATCCTATTAGGTACACAGATGATTGCAAAAGGGCTCGATTTTGGGAACGTTACACTAGTTGGGGTGTTAGCAGCAGATTCCTTATTACACCTTCCAGATTTTAGAGCTTCCGAGAAAACATTTCAACTGCTGACACAAGTTAGTGGAAGAGCGGGACGGCACGCATTACCGGGAGAAGTTGTTGTGCAAACTTACACACCCGAGCATTATAGTGTGCAATTAGCGAGCCAGTATGATTATGAACAGTTCTTTTCGGAAGAAATGAAACTGAGAAAATCTTTTCAATATCCTCCATATTACTTCCTCACTTTGATCACTGTTTCACATGTGAATCAAGTGAAAGTGATGGAAGTAACGAGAACCATTGTTCAATTATTACAAAAGCACCTTTCACAACAGACGAGAATACTTGGGCCAACACCATCACCATTAACTAGAGTCAAAGATAGATATCGTTTCCAATGCATGGTAAAATACAAAAATGAACCGAATCAAAGAAAAATAATAAAAAAAATATTAACTTATTTTGAAAGTGATATACAAAAAAATGACTTGCTGATTCAAGTTGACCTACAGCCTTATCAACTAATGTAGAGAGGGGTTCATCATGAAGAGAATTGTTTTTATGGGTACACCAGATTTTGCAGTTCCAGTTTTGCAACAAATAATATCAGATCAATATGAAGTGGTTTTGGTAGTGACACAACCAGATCGTCCCAAAGGGAGAAAAAGGGTTTTAACACCTCCACCAGTTAAAGAGGAAGCGCTAAAACATAACATTCCTGTCTTTCAACCTGAGAAGATTAGAGCAGAATTTGAGCATGTTTTAAACTATAAGCCAGACATTATTGTCACAGCTGCATTTGGCCAGATCTTACCGAAGGAGTTACTAGAAGCACCAGCCTATGGTTGTATCAACGTACATGCTTCTTTACTTCCTGAATTAAGAGGTGGTGCTCCGATCCATTACGCGATCTTGCAAGGAAAAAAAGAAACAGGGATTACGATCATGTATATGGTAGAAAAACTTGATGCTGGGGATATTATTACACAAAAGCGTGTGACGATTGAAGAAGAGGCTCATGTTGGAACACTACATGACAAACTGGCTGAAGCAGGAGCTAGCCTGTTAAAAGATACATTGCCAACATTATTTAATCAAAAGGCTACTCGTACGAAGCAAGAGGATAGTCAAGCAACCTTCGCATCTAACATTAAACGAGAACAAGAAAAAATTGATTGGACCAAGTCACACGTTGAGATTTATAACCATATAAGGGGTCTCCATCCTTGGCCGGTTGCATTCACCACGCTACAAGGTAAAACGCTAAAGGTTTGGTGGGGAATAAAAGAGAATATACATTTCGCTGCTAATCCAGGAGAAATTGTAAGGATTGAAGATGATGGTTTTGTTGTATGTTGTGGAGATAACAAAGGAATAAAGATTACAAGCTTGCAGCCATCAGGGAAAAAACGGATGACAGCTAGCGATTTTTTACGTGGAACTGGGAATGAAATACTGTTAGGGGAAAAGTTAGGAGAGTAAAATGGTTAATAGCAAATATATGATAAGGCAGACAGCATTAGAAATATTAGTCAGAATAGGAGAAGGTGGTGGCTTTAGTCACTTACTCATTGATCAAGCTTTGGCTAAGAAAGAACTAAGTATTCGAGATGAAGCACTTCTTACAGAAATTGTATATGGAACTATCCAACGAAAACTAACGCTTGATTACTATTTGTCTCATTACTTAAATAGTAAAAAGAAAATAGAACCATGGGTTAAATGGTTATTATATATGTCCATTTACCAAAAACAATTCCTAGATAAAGTCCCTGATCACGCAATTATTCATGAATCCGTTGAGATTGCAAAAGTAAAAGGGCATAAAGGAATTTCTTCCTTAGTTAACGGAATATTGAGATCAATTCAACGAGAAGGGTTACCAAATGTAGATCAAATTACTAATCGGGAAGAGCGTTTATCGATTGAAACGAGTCATCCACTATGGCTTATTAAACGTTGGGTTAAGATGTATGGATATGAAGTCACAGAAGACATGTGCCAAATCAATCTACAGCACAAATCAATGAGCATAAGAGTGCAACCTTTAAGGATCAGTCGTGAAAATGCGATGACTCAACTTAATGAAGATGGGTATGAAGTAGAAGCCTCACTTTTTTCCAGTCAAGGTATAATTGTCCGAAAAGGTAATATTTTAAAAAGTAACCTTTTTAAAGATGGTTACGTAACTGTTCAAGATCAGAGTTCGATGTTAGTAGCAGAAATGCTTGATTTAGAACCAGGTATGACAGTGTTAGATGCTTGTAGTGCTCCTGGCGGAAAAGCAACACATATTGCTGAAAAAATGGAGGACACAGGTGTTGTGTATGCCTATGATTTGCATGAAAAGAAAGCAAAGCTTGTTACCAAAAAAGCAATGGAGCTTAACCTTACCATTATTCAAGCAAATCAAGCAGATTCTAGAGAGTTAGATACATATCATGAAAAGGATACGTTTGATAGAATTCTATTAGATGCACCTTGCTCAGGATTAGGCGTATTAAGAGGGAAACCGGATATTAAATATAATAAACGTGAGGAAGATATAGATAAATTAGCTTCCATTCAGATAAAATTGTTGGAAAGTGTTTCCTCTCTATTAAAAAAAGATGGTAAAATAATATATAGTACTTGTACTGTTGATCGCCACGAGAATGATTACGTCATTGAGAAATTCTTATCCGAACATACAGAATTTGAAGTGGACGAAAGTTTCTTTAAGGATTTACCTGGAGATATGCAACACTCTATAGGATCAACACAATGGGGATTACAATTATTTCCTCAAACCTATAATACAGATGGTTTTTTCTTAACTAGATTAAAAAAGAAGTAAAAACTTTCTGTGTGACCATTTTAAAGATAAAAGGATTGAAAACCAATTAGATATAATTCTTTGGAACTGAAAATAGAATTATGTCGTTTTATGAGGAGACGGGGTGAAAAGATTGAATGGTTACTTTTTAACCGACAAAGGTAAAGTAAGAGATCATAATGAAGATGCTGGTGGTTTTTTCTTTAATGCGCAACAGCAGGCATTGGCTGTTATTGCTGATGGAATGGGTGGACATAAGGCTGGTGATGTAGCTAGTCAAATGGTTATAGAGTCTTTAAAAGAAAAATGGAATGAAATGACGACAATTGTTTCTCCTGATCAAGCCGAGAACTGGCTTTCTGAGTGCATTACTGAAACCAATCATCTTGTATATGGTCATGCAAAGGAACATGAGGATTGTGCAGGAATGGGAACAACAATAGTAGCTGTTATATGTACGGTAGATTTTATAACCATTGCACATATAGGTGACAGTCGTTGTTATTTATATAACGCACAAGGATTTAAACAAGTTACAGAAGACCACTCCTTAGTTAACGAGCTAGTTCGCTCAGGACAAATAACAAAAGATGATGCTGAATATCACCCGCGAAAGAATGTACTATTAAAAGCATTAGGAACGGAACAAAATGTTCAAGTCGATATCCAAACGATTGGATGGGAACCACATAACAAGCTATTGTTATGTTCGGATGGCTTATCAAATAAAATTTCTGAAATTGAGCTAGATACGTACATTGATGAATCATTAAATATAGAGGAAACTGCGCATAAATTCATCGAACTTGCTAATGAACGTGGTGGTGAAGATAATATTTCAATCGTTTTAGTAGAACACAATGATTCACAGGAAGAGGGTGAATTATAATGCTTGAGGGTCGGATGCTAAACGAAAGATACAAGATTAAGAAGATGATTGGTGGCGGAGGAATGGCGAATGTCTATTTAGCACAAGATAGCATTCTCGATCGAGAAGTCGCCATTAAAGTACTCCGTCTTGAACATGCGAATGATGATGAATTCATCGCAAGGTTTCATCGAGAAGCGCAATCTGCTATCAGTCTTTCGCACCCCAATATTGTTAATATCTATGATGTTGGGGAAGAAGATAATATATATTATATGGTAATGGAATACGTCGAAGGAATGACTTTAAAGAAATATATTCAAACGTATGGTCCTGCTGAGGTACAAGAAGCAATTGATATCATGAAGCAAATAACATCTGCTATTTCTCATGCGCATGCTAATGATATTGTACATAGAGATATCAAGCCGCAAAATATATTAATTGATCCATATGGTGTGGTGAAAGTTACAGATTTTGGAATAGCTATTGCTTTAAGTGCAACAGCTTTAACACAAACAAATTCTGTTCTGGGGTCTGTTCATTACTTATCCCCTGAACAAGCTCGTGGTGGAATGGCCAACAAAAAATCCGATATTTACTCTTTAGGTATCGTGCTTTTTGAGTTACTAACTGGACGATTGCCGTTTTCCGGTCAATCTGCTGTTTCTATTGCTTTGAAGCATTTACAAATTAATACACCATCGATTAGAAGATGGAAGCCAGAAATACCGCAGAGCGTTGAGAATATCGTATTAAAGTCAACAACGAAAGATCCTTTTCATCGATATGATACAGTCTATGAATTGGAAGAAGCTCTTAGTACTGCTATGCTTCCCGAAAGAATAAATGAAGAAGTCTTTGTTACTCCTGAAGATAGTGGTGAGGCTACAAAGGCAATTCCAATTATCACAGAAGAAAGATTTAAACAACATAAATCAACGCAAGATACGCTTATCCATCATACCGAAGCTGGTAATACTAAACACAGTACAGATGAAAATAATAAAGAGCAAGAACCTAACTTAAAGAAAAAGAAACGAGCAAAAGCATGGGTATGGATATCTGTAATTCTCGTTGTACTATTTGGTGCGTTTTTAGCTGCTTTATTTATCATTCCTAGTATGCTTCAACCTGCTGATGTTGATATTCCGGATGTTGTTGGTGAGGATTATGAAGATGCGCTAAGTGAATTAACTACCTTAAATTTGAAAGTAGATAGTGAGGAAGTATTCAGTGATGAGTTTGAAGAAGGAGTTGTCGTTAGTACGACTCCTGAATCAGGAATGACTGTAAAAGAAGGGGATGCGGTAACCCTCTTTACAAGTAAAGGGAAAGAAAAAGTTGCATTTGAAGATTATGTCGGAGAAGATTATAGTCAAGTAAGAAGCTTACTAATTCAAAAAGGCTATACAGATATAACGTATAACGAAGAAAATTCGGATGAACCAGAAGGTCAAATAATAGCTCAGGAGCAACCAGAACCTGGTGAACAAATTATACCCGAAGAAACCAGTGTCATATTTACGATAAGTAAAGGACCCAAAATGGTAGAGTTAATTAATTTTTTTGAATGGAGAGAATCGGCTGTAACAAGTTACTTAAAGGATAAAAAACTTGGGGCAAAAATAGATGAAGAACATCATGATGAGGTTAGAGAAGGTTTTGTGATCAGACAATCTCCTGAAGCAGGTACAGAGGTTGAAGAAAACGCCGTTGTAGAGATTGTATTATCTTTGGGGCCAGAGGAAAAACCGCCTGTTACGCATGAACTACCAGTTACTGTACCATACACAGGTAGAACAGTTGAGGATGATACAAACAACGACACCGTGGACAATCCAGATGAAAATAACAATGAACCCACTGGACCTGAACCACAAGAAATAACGATCTATGTTGAGGATGCGAATGAGGATGGACTTGAGCCGTATATTCAACGTGAAATTACGGAGGACACTGTTTTCAACCTTGTCTTATACATTAATCCGAATGATGTAGCGCAATATAGAATTTTGCGAGACGGTGAACTTTTGTACGAAAAAATAGTTAAATTTGAAGACGTGGAGGATGAGTGAATGGATGCCAGAAGGTAAAATTGTAAAGGCGTTAAGTGGATTTTATTATGTGCAAAGTGGAGACGCTCGTTACCAATGTAGAGGTAGAGGAGTATTTAGAAAGAACAAAATTAATCCTCTTGTAGGTGATGAAGTTCTGTTCGAGGAAAGTAATCCTGGCGAAGGATATATATTAGATGTTAAACCTCGAAAGAATGAATTGGTGCGTCCGCCTATTGCCAATATTGATCAAGCAGTGATCGTTGTGTCAGCAGCTGAACCTGACTTTAGTGCTTTACTGCTTGACAGGTTTTTAGTGCTTGTGGAGTCCAAGGGGATTGACCCTGTTATCTTTATTACTAAAATGGATACGATTAAAGAAGGCAAATTAGAAGGTATTCAACAATATGAAGAGGATTACAAAAAGATCGGCTATCCTGTTCAAATGTTATCGACAAAACAAACAGATGATTTTGATCAAGCTAAGGATTTCTTTAAAGATAAGATCTCTGTTATAGCTGGTCAATCAGGTGTTGGGAAATCGTCTATTTTAAATGCGTTTAATCCGCTATTGTCTTTGGAAACGAATGTTATTTCTGAAAGTCTAGGAAGAGGAAAGCATACGACACGTCACGTGGAGTTGATTGAAATCAATGGTGGCCTAGTTGCGGACACACCAGGTTTTAGTTCATTAGATTTCAACGACTTAGAGCTTGAGGATTTACCTGCTTGTTTTCCAGAGATGCGAGAAAGAATGGAACATTGTAAATTTAGAGGATGCATGCATAATAAAGAACCGAAGTGTGCGGTAAAAGAAGCTGTAGGGAAGGAAGAGATCCCAACCTATAGATATGAACATTATTTACAGTTTTTTGAGGAGATTCAAAATAGAAAGCCGAGGTATTAATTCATGACAAAAATTGCACCTTCTATTCTGTCAGCTGATTTTGCTAACTTGCAAAATGAAATAATAGATGTCGAAAAAGGTGGGGCAGATTACATTCATGTGGATGTGATGGATGGACATTTTGTGCCAAATATAACAATCGGTCCACTTGTGGTGGAAGCGATACGTCCTGTCACCAAATTACCATTAGATGTACATTTAATGATAGAAGACCCAGATCAATATATTTCTTCTTTTGTGAAAGCGGGGGCAGATATTTTAACTGTACACGTAGAGACCTGTCGTCATTTACATCGCACGATCCATGCAATTAAAGCTGCAGGAATAAAAGCTGGTGTTGTAATTAATCCTGCAACACCAGTAGAAATGATTCGCCCGATCCTGCCAGATGTAGATTTAGTTTTATTTATGACCGTTAATCCTGGATTTGGAGGGCAATCCTTCATACCAGAAGTGTTAACGAAAGTAAAAAAAGCTGCTACATGGAGACGAGAAGATCAGCTAGACTTTGAAATTGAAGTGGATGGAGGCGTTAATACATCCACCGCCAGATTGTGTAAAGAAGCAGGCGTAGATGTTTTAGTTGCTGGAAGTGCTGTATTTAACCAAGCAGATAGAAAGTTAGCAATAGAAGAAATCCGAAATGCTTGATATCAAAAAAAGGGTTGTCACTATATGGCAACCTTTTTTAATACCCATTTTTATATGAACATTGAATAAATATAGAAAATAGGAATATCTTGTCTTTCTTTTTACTATAGATATATTAATAAAGATTACTTATTTTAGACTCTTTTTAGCACATATAACTGTTTATTTGTTAAAATGGTACTTTTTTATTTAATTATGACATACAAATAGTTATAAAGAGTTGATATGTACTTATTTAGCTTTTCTATCATAGGATAATGTGAAGTGTTCTTCTGCTATGCTGAAAAGAGGAGGGGTTCTCATGAAATTTTATACCTTTAAACTCCCAAGGTTCTTAGGTGGATTTGTACGTGTAATAATGGGATCATTTAAAAAGGATTAACAAAGTTTAATGCCCACTATTGAAAAGTGTGGGAAAAAAGGTACGAAGACGCAAAAAAGCACCCTCTTGGGTGCTTTTTTCATTGGTTGGCTATAGCTAATTATACTCGTTCTACTTTACCTGATTTTAAAGCACGAGCAGAAACATATACACGCTTTGGTTTACCGTCAACCAAAATGCGTACTTTTTGTACGTTAGCTTTCCAGTTACGTTTATTAGCATTCATCGCGTGTGAACGAGCGTTTCCAGCTTTCGTTTTGCGTCCAGTTACAACACATGTACGTCCCATAATAATTCCCTCCTACCTAACATGTATCTCTTTACATACTAATATAATTTATCATAGGAGACAAAATAATGCAATATTGTTTTAGTAACACTATATTTCGGACATTTGTTTCACTATTTTATAACATTTATAAGCTAATGGAGTGAATATCAAGAAAACTTACTTGACAGATGAGTAGTTTTCGTCCATTGTATAAAGGGGTTTTACCTTGAGACCGTGTACGAGAAAGTCATTTCCAAATTCAATATTATAAAATAGGTTGACATGGTTAGCATGTTACTATGTGTACTGTTATTAAGGTAGCTCAAAACGAATGGCAATTGAAACTGCTTTCATATTTTTCATTGTTATAGTAAAATAACTTTAAATTTAAGATAGTTCCAAGGAGGATTTGTTATGTCCATTGAATTGACTACAAAAGATGGCCACGTAACTATTACTAATGAAGTGATCTCAACCGTAGCAGGTGGCGCAGCTATCGAATGTTATGGGATTGTGGGTATGGCTTCAAAAAATCAACTAAGAGACGGTATTGCTGAAATTCTTCGTAAGGAAAATTTCTCAAAAGGTGTTGTGGTAAGACAAGATGGAGAAGATATACATATTGATATGTATATTATAGTGAGCTATGGCACAAAAATTTCCGAAGTAGCACATAATGTACAATCACAGGTGAAATACACATTAGATAAAACACTGGGATTAAACATCCGCTCTGTAAACATATATATTCAAGGTGTTCGTGTTTTACAAGATTAATGCTTTTATATACTTAAACCAAATATAGAATGTATTGAATCATCTAGAAGAAGTGCAGGATATTATGGAATTACGTCCTGTCTAAGAAGGAGGAAGTTCAAAGTGAAAGTAAATTTGTTAGATGGAAATACTTTCGCACAAATGGTACTAGCTGGGGCTAACCATTTAACGAATAATGCAAGCATGATTGATGCTTTAAATGTATTCCCTGTACCAGATGGTGATACGGGGACAAATATGAATTTATCTATGACTTCAGGAGCGAATGAAGTTAAAACTGCCAATCCTGATCAAGTAACAGATGTTGCTCAAGCATTAGCAAAAGGTCTGTTAATGGGTGCTAGAGGTAATTCAGGTGTTATCCTTTCTCAATTATTCCGAGGATTTGCCAAAGGTGTAGAAGGTAAGAAAAAACTAACAACAAAAGATTTTGCTCATGGGCTAGATGTTGGTGTAAACACTGCCTATAAGGCTGTTATAAAACCGGTAGAAGGAACTATTTTAACAGTAGCTAAGGACACTGCAAAAAAAGCCGTTGAATTAGCTGGAAATACAGATGACATGATTACATTTATGGAGGGGGTGTTAGACGCATCCAAAGTATCCTTGAAAAGGACTCCAGATTTATTGCCAGTTCTTAAAGAGGTTGGTGTAGTCGATAGTGGTGGCCAAGGGCTTGTTACCATTTATGAAGGGTTCTTAGCATCATTAAAAGGTGAAGAGTTACCTGAGTCTTCAGAGAGTTCAGTTGATATGAAGGATATGGTAAGTGCAGAACACCATAAATTAGCACAGGACTTTATGAATACAGAAGATATAGAATTTGGCTACTGTACAGAGATTATGGTCAAATTTGAAGAAGATAAATTAAAGAAACATCCATATGATGAAGAATCCTTTAGAAATGAATTAAGTGAATTCGGTGATTCTTTACTTGTTGTATCAGATGATGAAATTGTAAAAGTGCATGTTCATGTTGAGAATCCTGGTGAAGTGCTAAATCTAGGTCAACGCTTTGGAAGCTTTATTAATATTAAAGTTGAAAATATGAGAGAACAACACACTTCAATCGTAGGGGACAAAGAAAAAAAGACGAAAACACCTAAAGAAAAGACAGATTATGCGGTTGTGTCCGTAGCAATGGGTGAAGGCTTAAAAGAATTACTAGAAAGTCTAGGTGCAACAGTAGTGATTCAAGGTGGACAAACAATGAATCCAAGTACACAAGATATTACAGATGCAATCAATGAAGCAAATGCGCATAATATTGTTGTCTTGCCGAATAACAAAAATATTATCATGGCTGCAGAGCAAGCTGCGGAACTCTCGGACGATAATGTTGTAGTTGTTCCAACTAAAACAATCCCACAAGGAATGAGTGCACTCTTGGCATTCCACCCACAAGCGAAACTTGAGGAAAATAAACAAAACATGATAGAGGCTAGCCAACAAGTGAAAACGGGACAAGTTACTTACGCTGTTCGTGACACTCAAATTGATGGAATGACCATTAAGAATGGTAATTTTATGGGGCTAGCAGATGGAAAGATAAAGGTAAACGATAAGGATAAGCTAAAAGTAATTAAAGACTTGTTATCCGACATGATTACCGATGAGGATGAAATCATAACGATTCTTCAAGGGGAAGAAGCTAGCGATGAAGAAGTGAAACAAATCGAAAGCTTTATCGAAGAAAACTTTGAAGATATTGAACTTGAAGTTCACAAAGGAAATCAACCAATATATTCTTATATCTTTTCTATTGAATAAAACAATTCTAACGAAGCTCTATCCAAATGGATGGAGCTTCTTTCTTTTTGCTGCTTATTTGAATAAATTTGCTTATTACACAGTAGATGTAAACTCTGTCGTAACTAACCCACCCGCTCCTCGAGTGAAATTGGCTCCCTTTCCGAGGAGGAATCACGAAAAATCCCAGAACCCGGATTTTTCTAAGTGCAGATTCCTCTTGCGGGCACGGCCTCAGCTAACTCAGAAGGAAGTTCGCTTCTGAGTGGATCTTCGGCTCGCGCTGTTCCCGCAGGAGTGTCGCCAATTTCACTCGATCCGCTACTAACAGCTTCAAAATAATGATACATATTAACCTAGTAATGGCGTTCATTTTAAAATATAATTGCTAGATGTATTATTTTTGTATCATTTTTTCAAAAAAATCAATGAGTAGAAAGCAAAAAACAGTGGAGGCAGAATACGAAGACTCCTGCGGGAACAGCGCGAGGTGAAGACCCCGCAGTGGCGCCCTTCCACGAGGAGGCTGAGGCCGTGCCCGCGGAAAGCGAAGTATTCTGCCGGAACGGCGTTATATTGGTAATCTCAATGATTTATTCCCTACGACAGAGTTTATATATTATCCGTAATTTTGATTAAGTTGTGCGTTTTTTTGTAACTTTCTAATAGTTTAGAAATAAGGGATAACACTTCTTTTTTACAGGGTTAATCGTTATAATTAAAGGTAACAACGAGGTGATTACGAATGAAGTATAAATCTGTTTTTGATATTATTGGTCCGGTTATGATTGGCCCTTCTAGTTCTCACACAGCAGGTGCGGCAAGAATTGGGAGAGCAGCTAGAACTCTATTTGGCAGGCAACCTGAATGGGTCGAAATCTATCTGTATGGTTCCTTTGCTAAAACGTATAGAGGGCATGGAACGGATGTTGCAATAATTGGAGGGATTCTAGATTACGATACAGATGATACTAGAATCCAAAATTCCCTAATAACAGCGAAAGAAAAAGGGATTAAAGTTAGGTTTCATGAAGATGAAGCTTCTACAGAACATCCAAATACAGCACGTGTTAAAATAGGGGACAAAGAGGGTAATATGGAGTTAGTAGGTATATCGATTGGTGGAGGAAAGGTAGAAATTACGGAGTTGAATGGATTTGAACTTCATCTATCAGGAAACCACCCAGCTATATTAGTAATGCATAATGACAGATTTGGCGCAATTGCTTCCATTACGCAAATATTAGCGAAACATGAAGTGAACATTGGACGGATGGAAGTATCCCGTAAAGATGTTGGGAAAGAAGCTATCATGATCATTGAAATTGATCAAAATATAGACGAGCATGTTGAAGAAGAGTTGAAAAGGGCAGATCATATCCTTCAAATTGCTAAAATTGTAGAGTAATCGTTAGTGATACACACAACTTTGTCAGACATAAGGAGGGGACAATTTGTTCCGTAATGTAGCTGAATTATTGGAAATCACAAAAGAAGAGAAGTTATCTATTTCGGAAGTAATGATTAGACAAGAGATGGAAGTTCATGATAAATCGAGAGAAGAAATCGTTGACCGTATGGAAAAAAATCTACAGGTCATGGAAAAAGCAATTGAAGACGGTCTCAAAGGTGTAAAGTCACACTCGGGTCTTACAGGTGGAGACGCTGTACTACTGCAGAAATATATGCAAGAAAATGAAACGTTATCGGGAACATTACTATTAGATGCTGTAAGTAAAGCAGTTGCGACAAATGAAGTTAATGCTGCAATGGGAACCATATGTGCGACACCAACAGCGGGAAGTGCGGGGTGTGTACCTGGTGCATTATTCGCTGTGAAAGAACGATTAAATCCAACTAGAGAGCAAATGATTCGATTCCTATTCACATCAGGTGCGTTTGGTTTTGTGGTTGCCAATAATGCTTTTATTTCTGGAGCGGCAGGCGGTTGCCAAGCGGAAGTGGGATCTGCAGCAGCGATGGCTTCTGCTGCTGTAGTTGAAATGGCAGGAGGTACACCAGAACAAAGTGCAGAGGCATTTGCTATTACTTTAAAAAATATGCTTGGCCTTGTTTGTGATCCTGTTGCAGGCTTAGTAGAAGTTCCTTGTGTAAAAAGAAATGCTGCGGGAGCTTCTAATGCAATTGTATCAGCAGATATGGCTTTGGCAGGCATAAAAAGTAAAATTCCTTGTGATGAGGTAATTGGTGCGATGTACCGTATTGGTCGTTCTATGCCAACTGCTTTAAGAGAAACAGCAGAAGGAGGATTAGCGGCTACTCCTACTGGTCAAGCATTGGCTAGGAAAATCTATGGAAGCCAAGATGAGAAAGAGTGATACACATTGTTAAATGAGTCCGTGATAAATGTTAAAGGAATTGGTGACAAGTTGTATGAATCCCTTGTAGAAATGGGAATTAGCACGATATATGATTTGTTGTTTTATTTACCGTTTCGTTATGATAATTACGAAACCAAGCCTTTAAGCGAACTGGCAAATGGTGAAAAAGTAACGATTGAAGGGAAGGTAATTGGAGAACCTTCCCTTACTTTTTATGGAAGAAAAAAATCAAGGTTAGTTGTTAATTGTCAAGTTGAACATACTATTGTGAAAGGTGTAATGTTTAATCGGGCATTTGCAAAAAAACAAATGCAAGATGGTGACGTAGTCACGTTGACAGGGAAATGGGATCAACACCGTCTACAAATAACGATCAGTAATTATAAAAAAGGAAACGCCAAGACGCAGGACCCTATTCAACCAATTTATCCGCTAAAGGGTACTGTTACGAATAGACAACTTAAAAAGGTTATTGCCCAAGCGATCCAACAATACGGGGATCAAGTAGAAGAAATTCTTCCTGATACATATTTGCAAGCTTACAAATTGCCTCTAAGAGCTGAGGCATTAAAACAAATGCATTATCCTACCAATTTCCAAACATTAAAACATGCCAAACGAAGGTTTATCTATGAAGAATTTTTGCTATTTCAGTTGAAAATGCAATTACTAAGAAAACGAAATCGAGAGGCTACAAAAGGAAATACACAAAATTATGATAAGAATAAAGTGGAATATTTTATTTCAACATTACCATTTCAACTCACAAATGCTCAGAAACAATCACTGAGTGAAATTTTGCGAGACATGCAGTCACCTAATCGCATGAATCGTTTATTACAAGGCGATGTAGGTTCAGGGAAAACAGCAGTTGCTGCGATAAGTTTATTTGCCTCTGTAACAGCCGGTAAACAAGGTGCATTAATGGTGCCTACCGAAATCTTAGCAGAGCAACACTATTCTTCTTTACTAGAGCTATTTGATGAAGTTGCACAAGTGGTTTTATTAACTGGATCGATTAAGGGGAAGAAGAGGAAAGAAGTACTGGAAAAAATAAAGAAGCGTGAAGCAGATATTATTATAGGTACACATGCTTTAATTCAGGATGAAGTTGTATTTCCGAATTTGGGTACAGTAATTGTGGATGAGCAACACCGTTTTGGTGTAAAGCAAAGAAAAACCTTACGAGATAAAGGTATCAATCCTGATGTTTTATTTATGACAGCAACACCAATCCCGAGAACGCTTGCTATCACAACTTTTGGAGATATGGACGTTTCAATCATTAATGAAATGCCTAAAGGACGAAAAGAAGTAAAAACATATTGGGCGAAAGAATCCATGCTCGATCGCGTCCTTGATTTTATCGAAAAAGAAGTGAATCAAGGTCATCAAGCTTATGTCATATGTCCGTTGATTGAGGAATCTGATAAATTAGATATTCAAAATGCAGTTGATTTATATCATCAATTGCAAGCTACTTATGAACCAACTATTAAAGTAGGTCTTATGCATGGAAGGTTACATGCCGATGAAAAAGAAGCAGTGATGCAACAGTTTGCTAAAAATGAAGTACAAGTATTAGTATCAACTACTGTTGTAGAAGTGGGAGTAAATGTTCCAAATGCGACGGTTATGGTAATTTATGATGCTGAAAGATTTGGATTATCACAGTTGCATCAACTTAGGGGACGAGTTGGACGTGGGTCTAGCCAAAGTTACTGTATTTTGTTGGCCGATCCAAAGGGTGATGTAGGAAAAGAAAGAATGAGAATTATGACAGAGACGACAAATGGATTTGAATTGTCAGAGCAGGATTTACAACTAAGAGGGCCTGGTGATTTCTTTGGAAGTAAGCAAAGTGGATTACCAGAATTTAAAGTGGCAGACGTCGTACATGATTATCGTGCATTAGAAACAGCCCGGAGTGATGCGCAAAAAATAATTTCTCAAGGAATTTTGGAAATAGATCCTCTATATGCCAAGTTATATCAACTACTAGAAAGTGAAGTAGTCTTTCATGGAGAAACATTAGATTAGTATCTGCTTGCATATTCTCTATTGGTATTATATATTACTATTAGTACCTAGTCTTAAATTAATGGAATGAACTATGTGAATATATCCATAAAAGATAAAGGCATAGATGGACGGTGTGATAAATGAAAAGAAATAAAAAGAATCGACAAGAGTTACTTAAAACCACAATTGAAGAAATGCCTTTTATTACGGATGAAGAACTAGCAAAGAAATTTGAAGTTAGTATCCAGACGATTCGATTAGATCGAATGGAACTTTCCATTCCTGAGTTAAGGGAACGAATTAAGTCAGTGGCTACTTCTCAATGGAATGAAACGGTGAAAGCATTACATATAGATGAAGTTATAGGTGAAGTGATTGATTTGGAATTAGACAGGCGCGCTATCTCTATTCTCGATATTAATCATGAACATGTATTTTCAAGAAATAATATAGCCCGAGGTCATCATCTTTTTGCCCAAGCAAACTCTTTAGCGGTTGCAGTCATTAACGATGAATTAGCATTAACTGCAGGTGCTGAGATTAAGTTTACTCGACAAGTAAAAGAAGGAGAACGAGTAGTTGCTAAAGCAAAAGTAGAAGGCGCAGATGAAAAAGGAAGAACATCTGTAAAGGTTGATAGTTACGTTGAAAACGAAAAAGTCTTCTCAGGTATGTTCCAAATGTTTCGTTCAAATCAACAAAAAGGAGTTGTGACGGATGAGGATCGCGATTGATGCAATGGGCGGAGACCATGCACCAAAAGAAGTAGTATTAGGTGCAATGGAGGCAGTGGATAACATAAAAGATTTACAAATAACACTAATTGGTGATGAAAATCAAATTTCTAAATATTTAACAAACACGTCTAACATTGAAGTGATCCATACTACAGAGATGATCACTGGAGAGGACGAGCCTGTTCGAGCTGTCAGGCGCAAAAAAAATGCCTCTTTAGTGTTAATGGCAAATGAAGTAAAAGAAAAGCGTGCAGATGCTTGTATCTCTGCTGGGAACACAGGAGCCTTAATGAGTGCTGGATTGTTTATTGTAGGTAGAATGAAAGGCATTGATCGACCTGCTCTGAGTCCAACATTGCCTACCCAAGATGGAACTGGATTCTTGCTACTTGATGTAGGAGCTAATGTAGATGCGAAACCACAGCATCTATTGCAATATGCGATTATGGGATCCATCTACACGGAAAAGGTTAGAGGGGTTACCAGACCTCGGGTAGGGCTATTAAATGTAGGTACAGAAGACGGTAAAGGCAATGACTTAACGAAGAAAGCCTTTGATTTATTAAAAGATGCACCGATTCATTTTGTAGGTAATGTCGAAGCTCGTGATTTACTCAATGGGGTTGCAGATGTTGTTGTTACGGATGGATTCACTGGCAATGTTGCTTTAAAGACAATTGAAGGTACGGCCCTGACCATGTTTTCTATGATTAAGCAAACATTCATGTCTAGCTTAAAAACGAAACTAGCCGCTGGACTAGTTAAAAATGATTTAAGAGGTTTGAAAAATCAACTGGATTATTCAGAGTATGGCGGTGCTGGATTATTTGGTCTTGCATCACCTGTAATAAAAGCACATGGTTCATCTAATGCTCGCGCTATTTTTAGTGCCATTAAACAAGCTTGTCATATGGTAGAAAACAATGTGACAGAGACAATTGAAAACACAGTTGATTCTCTCCAATTAATAAAAGAGGAGGAATAGAATGAAAAGAGTAGCCTTTATTTTCCCGGGTCAAGGCTCGCAAGAAGTTGGTATGGGGAAAGGTATGTATGAAAACTATGAAAGTGCAAGAAGATCATTCGAACAGGCAGATGAACTGCTTGATACTACACTAACGACTTTAATGTTTGAGGGTCCTGTCGAGGAACTAACTAATACAGAAAATGCACAACCGGCATTATTGTTAACTAGTGCTGTAATAAATCAAGCCTTAAATGATGAAGGTATTTATCCAGTTGTTACAGCGGGACATAGTTTAGGTGAATATAGTGCATTGGTTGCTTCAGGGGCTATATCTCTAGAAGAAGCGCTTCCTTTAGTGCAAACAAGAGGAAGATTAATGGAGAAAGCTTATCCAAAAGGTCAAGGGGCAATGGCTGCAGTGTTAGGACTTTCAAGAGATGAGATCGAAAAAGTCATTCATTCTGTAAATCTTTTAGATGAAGTTGTGGATATTGCTAACCTAAATTGTCCTGGTCAAATTGTAATTTCTGGTACAAAAAATGGTATAGAGACCATTTCAGAATCTTTGAAAGAAGCAGGAGCAAAAAGAGTTATCCTTTTAAATGTTAGCGGGCCATTTCATTCAAGATTGATGAAGGCTGCTGCTGAACAATTTGCAGAAGCTTTGGAGCAAGTGAATTTAGTAGATGCAAATATTCCTGTTTATGCAAATGTGACAGCGAATCAAGTGAAAAGCTACGATGAAATAAAAGACTTACTAATACAGCAGTTGTATTCACCAGTTCGTTTTGAGGAAACAATTGAGCATTTATTACAAGATGAACTTGATGCGATTGTAGAAGTAGGGAATGGAAAAGTGCTTACAGGATTAGTAAAGAAAGTAAACAGAAGAACGAAAACTTTTACGATTCAAGATCCTGAATCACTACAACTGTTTATCGACTGGTATAAGGAGGAATCCTAATGTTACAAGGAAAAGTGGCACTAGTTACTGGCGCTTCACGAGGTATTGGAAAGGCGATTGCATTAGAGTTAGCGAGGCAAGGTGCAAAAGTTGCAGTAAATTATGCAGGAAGTGAAGCAAAAGCGCAGCAAGTTGTTGAAGAGATTCAGCGTCTAGGTTCAGCGGCAATGAAAATTAAAGCGAACGTTGCAGATGAATCTGAAGTGAAAGACATGGTTAAAGCAGTAGTAACTGAATTTGGAAGCCTAGATATTTTGGTTAATAATGCTGGGATTACGCGTGATAATTTGCTTATGAGAATGAAAGTAGAAGAGTTTGATGAAGTGATCCAAACAAACTTAAAAGGCGTTTTCCTTTGTACAAAAGGTGTAACAAGACAAATGATGAAGCAAAGAAGCGGAAGAATTATTAATATCGCTTCTGTTGTCGGTGTAAGTGGTAATCCTGGTCAAGCTAACTATGTGGCAGCAAAAGCTGGTGTGATTGGACTTACGAAAACGACCGCAAAAGAATTGGCAACTAGAAATATTTTGGTGAATGCAATTGCGCCCGGGTTCATTGAAACAGATATGACGGACCAATTAACGGAGGAGCAACGCGAATCGATGATGGCACTAATACCTCTGGCTAAACTTGGAAAAGGGGAAGACGTAGCGAAAGTGGTCCGATTCTTAGCTTCTGAGGATGCCAACTATATTACTGGTCAAACTATTCATGTGGATGGCGGTATGATTATGTAAATCTTTGCAGGCGAGACCTAAACAGTCGCCTATGCTTTATATGAAATCTAGCTACGGCTCCTAGGTCCTCGCTGAGATAAGCAATATCCACTACAAGGCATTAGAACATTGCCTTTCCGTGAATCTTGCTTATCCAGTCGGACCTGTACAGTCGCCTACGCTTTATATATTTGAAAGGAGGTGAATTTGCGATGGCAGAAACTTTTGAGCGTGTAAAGAAGATTGTTGTTGATCGTTTAGACGTAGAAGAGTCTAAAGTAACAATGGAAGCTTCTTTTAAAGATGACTTAGAAGCAGACTCACTTGACGTAGTTGAGCTTGTTATGGAACTTGAAGATGAGTTTGACATGGAGATTGCTGATGAGGATGCTGAAAAAATTGGAACAGTTGGTGATGCTGTGAATTACATAGACAGCAAATCTTAATATATTTCCATTATTCATTCTATCATTTAGCATTTTTATGAAGGAAGTCTCGCATTTAGCGAGGCTTCCCTTATATAATTGCCGGTGATTTACCGAAGAGTTAGGTGGCGAGACAGATGAGCTTTAAACAGTTACAACAACATTTGAGCATTCAATTTCAAAATGAAGATTTATTAAAACAAGCATTCACCCATTCATCCTATGTGAATGAGCATCGAAAAAAAGATTTTTCTGATAACGAGCGATTGGAGTTTCTTGGGGATGCAGTATTAGAACTTGGTGTATCTCAATATTTATATCGTGAATTTCCAGATATGGCCGAGGGAGAGCTAACAAAATTTAGAGCTTCCATCGTGTGTGAACCATCATTAGTTAATTTTGCCAACGATATAAACTTTAGTAACTACATTTTACTAGGTAAAGGTGAAGAGATGACTGGTGGAAGAAATAGACCTGCGTTATTAGCAGATGTTTTTGAATCATTCATTGGTGCACTTTATCTTGATCAAGGTTACGATGAAGTTATCCACTTTCTTGAAAAGTATGTTTATCCTAAGATCAGTAAAGGTGCTTTTTCGCATGCGATGGATTACAAAAGTCAATTGCAAGAATTTGTTCAACGTGATAAAAAGAGTATTGTAGAATATACAATCGTTGAAGAAAAAGGTCCTGCACACAATCGAGAGTTTGTAGCTCAGGTTCTGATTAACTCAGAAATTGCTGGTGTCGGGATTGGTAGAACGAAAAAGGAAGCGGAGCAACGAGCTGCCAAAAAGGCTTTGGATGAAAGAAAATAAATGAAGTAAAGCAGTCTATTAAAAAGATAGGCTGCTTATTTTTATTTAATTGGCATTAGTTTTCTTCTTAATATCAATAATATTTTTTGGAATTTTATGTTAAAATATATTTGTGGGATAAGTATAGTTTATTATCAGATGAATTTTCTTGAAGTGGGGAATTGTTATAGAAATAGCCCGTAAAACCACGCGGGATTGCCCCGTGGATGTAAGGGCTTCGCTCAAGGGGCAGTTCTTAGACTGCTCTACTTGAGCGATTTTTTGTTTGGTGAACAAAAATATAGATTGAGAACATACATTCCTATGTGGTAAAATGTTTGTAAGTAGAAAAGAAAATAAGATACAAAAATTAGGTGAAATGATGAGTGAGTATAATAGATTAAATCATTGTAAGTTTCTTATCCAATATCACATCATTTGGTGTCCAAAATTTCGATTTAACGTACTTAACGAAAAAATAGAATTAGAATTAAGGGGAATCCTTCGGATTATCAGTGAACGATACGGATATGAAATAAAGGAAATGGAAATCATGCCAGATCATATTCATTTATTCATCTCTACAAAACCGACCGTTTCTCCGACTGATGTAGTTCGCACTCTTAA
>NZ_JAOALK010000061.1 GCF_025154055.1 Aquibacillus koreensis | reverse complement strand
GGAAAGGAACAGTCTGAAGATCCCGCAGTGAGCGCTCTTTGCGAGCGAGGAAGCTGAAGCGTTCCCCACGGAAAGCGAGTGTTTTTCCGCAGCGGAAATCTAGCACTCATCCCCAAAAGACCGTAAGGAAGTTGCTGCGCAGTATATTGATTATATGCCACAAAGTAATAGAATCGAAATATTAAAAAAACGGCTCAGTGTGATTTACTGAGCCGTTCATCTTTACTTCCGATCTTCACTATCCAGGATTAATGTAACAGGACCTACATTCGTTAATTGCACATCCATCATCTCACCAAAAGCACCAGTTTGTACTTCAATTTCTTCCGCTTCTATTAGCGCATTAAACTGCTTGTACAATTCATTAGCAGGTTCAGGCTTGGCTGCTTGCATAAAGTTGGGTCTTCTTCCTTTTTTACAATCCCCGTAGAGTGTAAACTGGGAGATTGATAAGATACTCCCCTGAACGTCTTTTAAAGACAAATTCATTTTTTGCATGTCATCCTCAAAAATGCGGAGGTGTACAATTTTATTAACTAAATACTTTGCGTCTTCTAATGAATCTTCATGTGTTACACCAAGTAAAACAACGAGCCCATTTTTTATCTCGCCAATGACTTCATTGTTTACCGTTACGGAGGCGTCCTTTGCTCGTTGAATAACCGCTCTCATGATTAGCACCCCTCCTTCTACTACTGCAACATTCTTTCGACCGTATAAACGTCCTTAATCTGCTTTAACCTATCTACAATTCTTCTTAAATGACTTAAATTATGAATTAAGATGGTTATATGAATAAGAGCCATTTTATTTCGGTCGGATTTTCCATTTACTGCAATGATATTTGTCTTTGTTTCGTTAACAGCTTGCAATACATCATTAAGCAAACCTCTACGATCGTAACCAGATATTTCGAGATCGACATGGTATTGTTTTGTCTGGGTATCAGAATTTTCCCATTCTACATGGAGGATTCGTTCTTGAGCCTCATCCGTTTGAATGTTCGGGCAATCTACACGGTGCACAGAAACACCTCTACCTTTTGTAATGTAACCTGAAATATCATCTCCAGGCACAGGATTACAACATTTTGATAGTCGAACAAGTAGATTATCCACACCTTCTACCTTTACACCTGAATCTCTTTTATGACTGGATGGTGACTTGAATTCACTACTTTTTACACCTTCTAGTGACTTTTCTAAGTCTTGAACTTCTTTTTCTTTCCTAATTTTTTCTGTTAGTCTTGTTGCTATTTGAGAAGCCGTTATACCTTGATAGCCAACAGCTGCATACATGTCTTCTTCATTCGTAAAATTAAACTTCTCTGCCACTTTTTTAATATTTTCAGTCGTGAATACATCTTTAGGTTCATAGCCACTCACTCGGACTTCCTTTTCTACCATTTCTTTCCCTTTGATAATATTTTCATCACGACGCTGCTTTTTGAAAAACTGTTTTATCTTATTCTTAGCCTGCGATGTTTGGGTAATCTTCAACCAATCCTGAGATGGACCATACGAATGTTTCGATGTCATAACTTCTACGATATCGCCATTCTTCAGTTGATAATCTAGTGGTTCCATCTTTCCGTTTATTCGCGCACCTATTGTTTGGTTCCCAACTTCTGTGTGAATTTTATAGGCGAAATCGAGTGGTACTGATCCGGCTGGGAGTTCAATCACATCTCCTTTAGGAGTGAACACATAGACCATGTCAGAAAATAAGTCCACTTTTAAGGATTCCATAAATTCTTCTGCATCATGTGTCTCACTTTGCCATTCAATAATTTCACGGAACCAAGCTAGTTTTTCTTCTGAATTTAATTTGTTTTTATCAATTTGTTTTCCTTCTTTATATGCCCAGTGGGCTGCGATCCCAAACTCAGCTATTTCATGCATTTCTTTCGTTCGTATTTGGACTTCTAGTGGTGCGCCTTTGGGTCCAATAACTGTTGTATGCAAGGATTGGTATAAGTTTGGCTTAGGCATTGCAATATAATCTTTGAACCTACCAGGCATCGGTTTCCAACACGTATGAATAATACCAAGCACGGCATAGCAATCTTTAATACTATTCACAATAATCCGCACAGCAAGAAGGTCATATATTTCATTAAATTGCTTGTTCTGCAAGACCATTTTGCGATATATACTATAAAGGTGTTTAGGTCGTCCAGAGAAATCCGCTTCAATTTTAACGTCTTCTAACTGATTTTGGACTTCTTGCATGACATCCTCAATATAATGCTCCCGTTCTTCACGTTTCTGCTTCATGAGATGGACAATACGATAGTATTGTTGTGGGTTAAGATACCTTAACGCAGTATCTTCTAATTCCCATTTGATCGTTGAAATACCTAAACGATGTGCGAGAGGAGCAAAAATTTCTAATGTCTCATTTGAAATTCTACGTTGCTTTTCTGATGGAAGGTGTTTTAATGTACGCATGTTATGAAGTCGATCAGCTAGTTTGATTAGAATGACACGAATATCCTTCGCCATCGCCACAAACATTTTACGATGGTTTTCTGCTTGTTGCGCTTCTTTAGACTTATATTTTATTTTTCCAAGCTTTGTAACGCCGTCTACCAACATTGCTACTTCACTATTAAATGCTTCCTGAATTTGTTCAATTGTTACTTCTGTATCTTCCACAACATCATGTAAAAAGCCACCAGCAATTGTTTCTGGATCCAATTCTAAATGAACTAAAATACCCGCAACTTGGATTGGGTGTATTATATAAGGTTCTCCAGACTTACGGAATTGTCCATGGTGTGCTTGTTCAGCAAACTTGTAGGCGCGACTAATAAAATCAGTATCTTCTTTAGAAAGGTACTGAGAAGCCTGCTCTATTACATCTTCTGCTGTTAGAATATTATCCTTCGACATCTTATCACCTTTGTCCCTCTTTAACACTGTTCATTTAGAAATGGACAGTTTTTTCTACTCTATAGAATAAATATAATATGATTATGAGAACTGCTTTCTTATAGTATTGAAAAAAGTAACGAAAATGTAAAGAAAAAGTTCTTATCTTGTTAAAGTGAACAGCTCTTTACTTGAAATGCACAACATGAAATTGGTTACACATGGGCACACATCATTATTGGAAAATAAGGAGTACCCTTTTTAAAAGAGCACTCCTTTCCCTATTATTAATATTCCATTAATGTTAATACGTCATAACCTTCTAATTTATCACGGCCATGCAGATAAGTTAGCTCGATTAAGAAAGCACAACCAACTACAATTCCGCCCAACTCTTCTACTAACTTAATCGTTGCTTCAATTGTTCCACCTGTTGCTAATAAGTCGTCCGTAATAAGGACACGTTGCCCTGGTTTGATTGCATCTTTATGAATGGTTAGTACATTTGTTCCATATTCTAAGCCGTAATCTACTTTTACAACTTCTCTAGGTAGTTTACCTTCTTTACGAACAGGTGCAAAACCAATCTCTAACGCATAGGAAACAGGACACCCTACAATAAATCCTCTTGCTTCTGGACCTACTACAAGATCTATATCTCTCTCTTTTGCATAAGTAACAATCTCATCAACAGCTGATTTATATGCAGGACCATTATCCATAAGCGTTGTAATATCTTTAAACCTGACACCCTCTTTTGGCCAATCTTCAACTACAGTAATGTACTTTTTATAATCCATAACTTACTTCCTCCTTAACCGAACTAACCTCATCCATATTACGGCTCATCCAGCTTTTCAATTCATGATAATTCGTATAATATAGTTTTGCCTCTATATCAGATTGATGCAATTTATGTTGATAGGTTGTTGACTCCGTCAGATCCTTTTTTGAAGGATTTGCATTTGGTAGTATTGTGTTATTTTCTATTCTAACAAAATCTAATTCAGAAAACACATCGATAATGAATTTTATTTTTTCTGGCTTCCAACCCTTATGGTTTGCCAGTTTAGGTGTATCCTTCTTCAGATCAAACTGCTTTCGCTTTATTAACATCGCATAAAACCATTTGAAGTCCTCTCTATTTGGAACCGAACTAAAAAACTGACTATCATTAACTTGATAACACGCATATATTCGTTCTGGCTTTGTTACCTGTAACATGTCATCTAATTGTTCTAGTGTAGTTGGTAAATCTAATAGTATGAGTTCTTTTATTGTTAACCCATTTAACTCTTTAATATTACGATCAACAAAAGAAAAGTAATTACTTTCAACAGGAAGATTATGTTGGTCATAGGCCTGAAAGCTCACCGCAAGTGTCGTGTCATAGGATGTATGACTTAGTTGATTATGCCAACGTTTAGAGCCTCTATAATCAAAGAGTTGCCATTCTGAAACAGCAAGATCCTTTAATAATAATTGAACTTTTTTCATCCCATTCCATTCATTAACTTGTAGTTCGCCAACGGCATCAATAATGGAATGGGGTGCAATGAATGGATAAACATCTCCCATTCCAAAGCCGATACCGTCCAATACGTGTTGATCTTCATGAAACATAATCTTCAGATGATTTTGTTGACTACCAATCTGTCTTATTTCTTTCATGGGTGATTGAATATGAAATAGTGGTTTAGGATTACCCATTCCAAAAGGAGCAAGCTTTTCTATCTCTTTTACTAAATTAACATCTAACTCCTCGTGTTTAATCGTAGCATCCACTAATAAACTTTGCTTATAGTCGGCATCTGTTAGACTGTCAGATGCCATTTGGTTTAGCTTTTGACGTAGGACAGTTACATTCTCTTTTGCTAAGGTCATTCCTGCCGCTTGTGCATGGCCTCCAAAATGAATAAACGTGTCCTTTATTTGCATACAGTTCGAAAACAAATCAAATGCATCAATACTTCTAGCTGAACCTTTTGCATGTCCCTTTTCTTCGTTGATGGATAGAACGATCGCTGGCTTCTGGTATGTTCGAACTAGTTTTGATGCAACGATGCCTAATACACCTTCATTCCAACCTTCTTTCGCAACAACAATCACACATTCATTACCTTCTGATTCATCTTTTACTAGTTGCTCTGCTTCTTTTGTAATGTCAGATACGATCTTCTGTCTTTCTTGATTCAACTCTTGTATAAACGAAGCAAGCTCTTCTGCTTCATCAGGATCATCTGTTAGCAATAGATCTACCGCAGGATCTGCATCCTGTAATCGACCGACTGCATTTAGACGAGGTCCAATCAGAAAACCGATATCCTCTTCCGTTACCTTGCCATCGATTTTGCAAATCTTTTTTAATGCTTGTACACCCGGTCTTTTCGAGTTTGTTAAAGCCTTTAAACCATGGTAGGCGAGTATTCTATTTTCACTGACTAATGGTACTAAGTCTGCAATCGTACCAATGACAACCAAGTCCAAAAGATGATTAGGAAAATACCCTAATAATCGTTCTGCAAATTTAAAGGCTACACCAACTCCAGCTAGCTCTTTGAATGCATAATTATCCGAACACTTAGGGTGTATAATCGCAAATGCATTCGGCAGTTTTTCTTGTACTTCATGATGATCTGTGATGATTAGGTCGATACCTAATTCTTTTGCAAGATCTGCCTCTTCAAACGCAGCAATACCATTATCAACAGTAATAATTAACTGATATCCAGATTGGTGCGCTTCTCGAAATGCTTTTTCATTTGGTCCATAGCCTTCCGTAAAGCGATTAGGTATATAAAAGTCACACATAGCATGCAATTCGCGTAGTGCTTCCATTAGTACACTTGTAGAACTAACACCATCCGCATCATAATCACCGAAAACAAGTATTTTCTCTCCTCGCTCGATCGCAAGATGAACACGTTCTGCAGCTTTATCGATGTCATGTAAATGGGATGGATCGATTAAGTTATCTAACGAAGGATGTAGAAATTTCTCTACCTCTTCACTCGACGTAATTCCTCGTTGCATTAATAATCGCTCTGTTAATGAAGATAAAGATTGTTGCTCTAGGTCCGAACCTTCCCCTATAGCTTCTTTATATGTAAATTTCCAATTTGATTGGCTTTGTAACATAAATTCACCCCTGACTCACTTATTATACATAAGTGAGTCAGGGGGAGCAAACAGAATTTCATTCCAATTATTCACCAGAACTTTGCCCAATTTGACTAGGGGACAACGTTTTTTCCTCATTTGATTTACTCTCATCAACATCATTACCACTATTTTCTTGTAGTTTAAGGTTTTCTTGTTTCAAGAGTCGAATCTCTCTTTGAAGCTTAAATAAACGAACAATTCCAACTGAGGCCGTAATTATTCCACCCATTAAGACAGAAACCAGGATAACTAAAATTAAGGGTGAGTTACCTGTACCAAACAAATAGTTCACTTCTACGGGTTCGACGTTTATTACAGCAAAAATAGCAACGATTACTGCAAAAACAAGTGCTAATATGATGTATGTTTGCCCTTTCATACATGTACCTCCTCACAGTCACCTTTTCTTGTCATTATAAAGGACTTAGCAGACTATGTCGATTTATAGGGGTTAACATACTTATTATATACACAAAATCCCCTTGTTATAGATAACAAGGGGAGAATGCTTATACTTGTGGACCGTCATTACGTTTCTTTTCTTCAAATACAATTGGATTGTCTTTAATATTCTTACCACGCCAGATCAGCCACAACTGTGCTGCGATAAACAAGGAAGAATACGTACCAGCAATTAAGCCGACAACTAATGCGAAAGAGAAATTAGTAATTGGTGATGCACCGAACACTAATAACATAACCGCTGCAAATACAACTGTAATTACGGTATTAATACTTCTACCTAATGTCTGCATTAAGCTCTTATTAATAATCTGTGCAAGCTCAGCAAACGATTTGATTTTTTTCTTCCGTTTTAAGTTTTCCCTAATCCGGTCAAAGGTAACGATCGTATCGTTAATCGAATACCCGACAATTGTTAAGATAGCTGCAATTATGGTGATATCAAATTCTAACCTTGTAATACTAAACAACGCTAAGATAAAGAAAGCATCGTGTAGTAAAGCAATAATTGCCGTCAACGCAAAGTAAAACTCGAAACGCAAGGTGACATAAATGATAATACCAATAGAGGCATATAATACTGCTAAGAGCGCATTTTTAGCTAACTCCTTACCTACCGTTGGTGAAACAGTACTTATATTCGGATCAGATCCATACTTTTCGTTAAAATAAGCTCGGATTTCTGTTACTGTTTCTTGATCCAAATCATCACCAAAACGAGCAACTGCAATATTATTGTTGTCACCTGATAATACAATTTTACTGCTCGGTTCAAGATTTAGTGCTTCGTATCCTTCTTCAATTTCTTCAACCGTCAGTGGCTGATCAGAGGAAACTTCTACACGCGAACCAGAAACAAAATCAATGCCTAGATTAAGTCGGAAAATACTTAGACATATGATCCCGGCTACTACTAGTGCAATCGAAATAGCAAAATATTTCTTGCGATTATTTACAAAATCAAATTGTTTTCCAAAAACAGTTGGTTCTACTTCCTCGTTAACTGCGATATCTTTGATGTCTGACTGTTTAACGCCAAACCAACCTTTTCGCTTGTTCAATACCCCACTGTTAACCCAAAGTCCTAAGAATAGTCTTGAACCAAACACGGCAGTAACAAAGCTTAGTAAAATACTTACAATTAATAAGGTTGCGAAGCCTTTAACAGAGCTTGTACCAAAAATAAATAGCACCGTTGCAGCAATTAACGTCGTAATATTCGCATCTACAATCGTTGAGATCGAGTTACTGCTACCCGATTTAAATGCTGCTTTTACACTCTTACCTTCTTTAAGCTCTTCTTTAATTCTTTCATAGGTAATAATATTGGCATCTACTGCCATACCAACCCCAAGAATCAATGCTGCAATCCCTGGTAAAGTTAGCACACCTTGCATCAATTCAAACACTAATAGAATAAGGTAAATATATATACTTAATGTAACGGTTGCGATGATACCTGGTAAACGATAATAGACAATCATAAATAAGAAGATCAGTCCAACACCAAGTGCGCCAGCAAAGATCGTCTTATCCATTGCTTGTAAACCAAACTGGGCACCAACAGAGTTAGAGTATTGCTCTTCTAAATTAACAGGTAGGGAACCTGCATTTAATATGTCTGCTAATTGTTTTGCTTCATCAATAGTGAATCCGCCTTCAATCATGACACTTGGTGAATTAATTACTTCGCTAAATCCAGGTGCAGAAACATATTTTGGATCCGCTTTTTTAGCTTCTGCTAAATAAGAGTCACCTTCTTCATAATCCATCCAAATTACGAGTCGATTCAGCAAGTCATCATTCTCATATATTTCTCGCGTAACATCCCCAAAAGCAGATGCATCTTTAAATTCCACGGTTACGATTGGTTGATTCGTTTGTGGATCAAAATCCTGTCTAGCACTATTAGCATCGATGTCTGAACCATCTAGATATTCTTTATCATTGACATCACGAAAGGATAATCTTGCAGCAGTTGATAAGAGCTCCTGTGCTTCTGTTTGATCATCTACACCCGCAAGTTGAACACGGATTCGATCTTCCCCTTCAATACTAAAGTTTGGTTCACTAACACCTAGAACATCCACACGATGCCTTAACATTTCAACCGTATGCTCTAGCGCTTCTGAAGTAATTTCTTCATTTTCATCTACTGGAGTTGCTTCATATAGGATTTCAAAGCCACCTTGTAGATCTAGACCTAACTTCATGTCTTTCGTAATACCAGTAATCGTTGTCCCAATCGTTCCTGCAAATACTAGTACGATTAGAAAAAAGGCAACGATCCTACCTCGTTTCACCATGGTGAATTGCCTCCTTTACTCTATCCACTATAACGATATGTAATGATTAAATCAGACAAATAGGCATATAATTGAAAACCTGTAAAAATTAACTATATAACTATTAGCCAAAACCATAGAGTGCTTGTAGATTGAGTGCTTCTTATTAATAGTAATAAATTTTAGTACTAAATTATTATGAAACGAATAGATGCTCCTGTCAATGTACGTCACAAAAACTACGATTCTTTTGATTCTGTTAACGCAGCGATTGACGCCATTAAACCTTCATCATCTTTATACGCGTGAATGGTTAAATAGCTCATATATATATTGGAGCTTAAATGAAAGATATCTTGCGTTACTTCGTGTAATCGTTTATCCGGGTCACCCTTCCACACCTTTTGTGTTAAGCAATTCCAAATATCGTCTACGGTCGTACGTGAATACCCTAACAATTTAAATTCATCTACTTTACTATCTAATACTGGGACCAACATTTTTTTCCATTCACTTGCACGCTTTGTCACTATCATTTGATTGCCCCCTCTTTATTCCCTTAATAATTTATGAAAGCTTGTCATGCTTGCCCAATCTATTCGCATATACATCATTGTATATGAATTTTAATTTTTTGAGAAGGCAGGTCGGTCAATGTGACCAAACAAACATTTTTACAAGGAACATTAATTCTAATTCTAGCAGGAATGATTACAAGATTCCTAGGATTTGTAAACAGGATTGTGGTCGCAAGAATTATGGGTGAAGAAGGTATTGGCCTTTATAATATGGCATTGCCTACTCTGTTTTTGATCTATACGTTATCTCAATTCGGGTTACCGATTGCAATTTCAAAACGAGTTGCTGAAGCAGAAGCCTATGGCGATACAAAAAAAATAAAAAGAATTCTAATCATTTCTTTATCCATTACAGGAACACTAAGTATCTTTTTCACGATAGGGATGATTGCCTTTGCACCATTTGTTGCAAATACGCTATTGACGGATAGTAGAACACTTCTACCATTACTAGCTATAAGCCCCATGGTTCCAATCAGTGCCATATCATCTGTTATTAAAGGTTACTTCCAAGGTCGCCAGAATATGAAACCACAAAGTTATGCACAGGTAATTGAACAGATCGTGCGGATTTCCTGTGTTGCATTTTTGGTGAATCTATTCTTACCATATGGAATAGAATTTGCAGCTGCCGGAGCGATGATATCCGTCATCATCGGTGAGTTTTGCTCACTCATGTTTATGCTCTACATGTTTAAGACTAAGAAGCGGATCAAACTTAGATACAATATTTTAAAATATATCCAAACAGGCAAAAGCACGTTGAAAGAGCTCATGTCTATTGCTCTTCCTAGTACAGGCAGTCGTTTAGTAGGTTCTATCTCTAACTTCCTAGAGCCAATCTTAGTCGCGCAGAGTTTAGCCATAGCCGGACTTCAAACAGCCGTTGCCACAAAACAATACGGTGAACTAACTGGATATGCATTACCATTATTATTTTTACCAACTTTCATCACGCATTCCTTAGCAGTCGCTCTAGTCCCGAATATAAGTGAAGCGGATGCCAGAAATAACAAAAGATTGATCCACTATCGAATTCATCAAGCGATAAGAATTTCATTTGCATCAGGTGCACTTGCAACGATTGTACTAACTTTATTTGCTTCCCCCATTCTATCTTACATGTATGGTACAGATGGCGCGAGTAAATTTTTAGTTTTAATGGCACCTTTTTTCTTACTTTTATATATACAGTTTCCATTAAATGCCTCGCTTCAAGCATTAGATTATGCAAAACCAGCAATGTGGAACAGCATTATTAGTACAGTCGTAAAATTTATTTTTTTAATCGTATTAGCTACAAATGATGAATTTGGGATCATGGGTGCTGCGCTTGCGATGTCAGTTGGTGTTTTATTAGGAACGGTTCTTCATTTAGTCACATTGATGAAAGTTATTTCTTTCCGTATTCCACTTGTAGAAGTAATGAAAATGGCTTCCTTATTAGGTTTAACTTGGTGGGCTGGTTCCATTTTTAAGAATGTGTTTGTCAATTATCATCAGAACCTTCCTGTTTTTTTAGCATTATTACTTAGTCTAACCGTAGTCTATATCTTCTTATTATTCTTACTTAAGCTTATTTCAAAAGAAGAGTTGGAGCAAATTCCATTTTTCAAAAAGTTTGTTTAAGTAGAAAACAGCGTGCGACAGTCCATGTCGCGCGTTTTTAGTTTTCTCTTACATTAAAATAAAGGCACTGATATCTGCGCTAACAGATTCAGTGCCTCACTTATCTTTATCTTTGTTCATCTTTCACATCAATGTACCACTGTTCATTACTATCTAAGGAACAGAATGAAATAGACTTAATAGACATGTACCCTCGTTTCTTCAACTCTTCCTCCAGCCAAAGCTCAGATTGATTAATTTTTATTAGAGATTCTTTTTGTATTTTCCCATCAAGAATTAACGGAACTACATATCCATCTGGTGAAATGGCTTGTTGTGTATTATCTTTTTCAAAAATCGATAACTTACCTGATGCTTCTAATATCGCAAATTCTACATCTTGAATGCTCTTTGTACCGTTTTCTCTTAATTGTTGCATGAGGTCACTAAAGTTATACCGTTGTTTTTTCATCTCATATTCATCGATCTTACCTTTTGAAATAATAACAGATGGCTTTCCCTCAAACCAGTCTCTGAAGAAAAAACTCTTTAAGGAAAGCCACGCCGTTAATCTTTGTATTAACAACAAAACGATCATAGGAATAATAGCATGCCAAATTGTACTACTCGGATCTTCAATAGAAAATACTGCCATTTCAGCGACCATAATAAAAATAACAATATCCAGCAAACTTAACTCGCCGATTTCTCTTTTGCCCATCATTCTAAATAGAATCACTACAAGGATATAGGTAAGGATGGTTCGAAAGATAATTTTCCCTATTTCTAACTCCAAATGTGCCACTTCCTTACGACAGGGATTTACCTTTATTATCTCCTATCGCAACACAACTTATGCTACTTACAACACTTCTTGAAAAGGCAATAAATATCGTAAATAGACGTAAATAGACGTAAGAAGTAAGGATAATAGCACAAGTGGAATCCCATATAATAAAAATTTAAGAAAAGAAATTCGTTGTCCTTGCCCCTCCGCAAGTCCTGCAACAACCACGTTCGCGGAAGCTCCTATTAACGTTCCATTTCCACCTAAGCACGCCCCTAAAGCTAAAGACCACCATAATGGATCTAAATTCGCCATTCCGTATGCTTGAAATTCATTGATGACAGGAATCATTGCTGCTACAAAAGGAATATTATTAATTATTTGAGAAAATAATCCTGAAGTCCATAAAATTAAAATTGCTGTGAATGGAAGATCCCCTTCTGTCATCCACATAATACCTTTCGCTAACTCATCAATTGCTCCAACCTCTTCCAATCCGCCAACTAGCATGAATAAACCAATGAAAAAGAATAGCGTGACCCATTCCACTTCTTCAAATATTTTTTCAGAACTAACTTCTCTCTCCGTTAACAATAACAACAATAGTGCCCCACAAACAGCTACCGTGGTTAGATCGACATGTACAATTGGATGCAGTAAAAACCCTATGATCGTTAACGATAAAACAGTGACAGATTGGTAAAGCATCGGCGTTTTCTTTAAGTATTCAGACCCATCCATTTTCATTAATTGATCCGAGAATTTATCATGTTGAACGAGTTGTTTTCGAAATAAGAATACAACGACTACTAACATTACGGTAAAAATAATCGCAACAATAGGGCCTAAATTCGTTATAAAAGATAAGAAGGTAAGATGTTCTACGGCTTGACCGATCATAATGTTCGGCGGATCTCCAATTAAGGTAGCTGTTCCACCAATATTAGAACTGAAGATAATGACCAATAAATACGGAAACGACGGCAATTGAAGTAACTTTGTTAGTGTTAGAATAATCGGTACAAACAATAACACTGTCGTTACATTATCCAATAAGGCTGAACCAATCGCAGTCAAGATCGCACAACCGATAAGTAGTGGAATTGGTGCCCCTTTAACTTTTTGAGCGAATGTAATGGCAATATATTCAAATAAACCCGTTTTTTTCGTTATGGACACGAGTACCATCATCGAAAATAATAATGCAACTGTATTCCAATCAATATAATTCGTAAATGCATCATTCCATTCGTACACACCTGTTAACAACAGCAACACACCGCCGGAAAGGGCAACTAACGCTTGATTTACTTTCTCTGAAACGATAAATATGTAGCTTATGATAAAGATAACGATCGCAATGGTAGCAGACATACCTTGTCCCCTTCCCCAACAAATATATAGCCTGCTTATTCCAATTACCGAAACAAACAAGCGCATCAAGTTAGTCCATGTCTGGACAAAACTCCCTATATCTTTAAATGTATTCAACGGAGTTTAAATTATTTTATTCTATTCAAAAAAAATTAGAATAAAATGATACAAATGGACAAACAGGGAGGGAATGACTTGGCACAATCACGAATTATTGCATTACTATGGGGTTGGGTTGTTGTGTTTGGAGTGATGTTGCTTGCAAGTCTAATTCTTGCAATGTTATTACGGTTCACTTCTTTAGGTGCCTCAACACTTAGTTGGACGACACTTGTTATAAGTTTAATCGCTTTATTTGTAGGTGGACTAGTTGCTGGGTTAAAAGGGAAAGAGAAAGGTTGGATACTAGGAGGATTAACAGGCTTAGGCTTTACACTGTTTATCCTACTCTATCAATACTTAGGATATAGCAGTGGCTTTTCCTTAGCACAATTGCTACATCATGGTGGGTTCTTACTTGCTGCTCTATTTGGTGGTGTGATGGGCGTTAATATGAGTTCAAATCAGGAGAGCAGATAAACCAATTTGGGGTCCTTTTTGAGCGCAACATGTAACTAATAAAGAAAGCTGTCACACTGAATGCATGATATACATTCAGTGATGACAGCTTTTTTATTAGTCTCTATTTAATACTTCTCTTACAGCCGAGCGATCGTATGTAAGTTTTGAACCGTCTTGCGCAGTCAATACAAGTGTATCTTCGTCTATAGCGTGAACTGTTCCATGAAATCCACCGATTGTGATGATCTTATCTCCCTTTTGCAATTCAGCTTGCATTTGTCTTGTTTGCTTTTGTTTCTTTTGTTGCGGCCTGATTAATAGGAAGTAAAAAATAACGAACATCAATAATATTGGTGCTAAACCAACTAAAGTTTCCAAAGTAACCCCTCCTTCTTAGAAGTTTTTAGCATTAGGTTTATTAAACCCATATTGTTCAAAGAATGCTTCTCTGAAATCGCCAAGTCGATCTTCTCTTATAGCTTCTCGGACTTGCTCCATTAATTTTAACAGAAAATGAAGATTATGATAAGTAGTAAGTCTAAAACCGAATGTTTCATTTGCTTTTACTAGGTGACGAATGTACGCTCTTGAATAATTTTTACACGTATGACAGTCACAATTAGGGTCTATTGGTGAAAAGTCACGTGCGTATTTCGCATTTCGAACAACCAATCTACCTTGCGAAGTCATACACGTACCATTTCTTGCGATTCTCGTCGGTAAAACACAGTCGAACATATCAATTCCTCTTATGGCACCATCAATCAACGAATCCGGAGATCCAACGCCCATTAAGTAACGAGCTTTATCCGTTGGTAATAAAGGAGTTGTAAAGTCTAATACGCGATTCATCACATCTTTTGGTTCACCAACCGATAATCCACCAACGGCATACCCCGCAAAATCCATGGACGTTAGATCTTTTGCACTCTGGCGACGTAGATCTTCATATTCTCCACCTTGTACAATGCCAAATAAACCTTGCACGTCGGTTCTGTTGTGCGCTTCTAGACAACGCTCCGCCCATCTGCTTGTACGTTCCACAGAATCCTTCATATACTTATGTTCCGCTGGATATGGTGGACATTCATCAAATGCCATCATAATATCAGACCCAAGCGCATTTTGAATGTGCATCGCTTTTTCCGGTGATAAGAAAAGTTTTTCCCCACTAATATGATTTCTAAAGTGGACACCTTCTTCTTCAATTTGCCTTAAATCACTTAAACTAAATACCTGAAACCCACCAGAATCCGTTAATATGGCTCCATCCCAATTCATAAATTTATGGAGGCCACCAGCTTCTTGAATAATATCCTCACCAGGTCTTAGCCATAAGTGATACGTGTTGGAAAGAATGATTTTAGCATTCATCTGTTCCAATTCTTCCGGGCTCATTGTTTTCACTGTAGCAAGTGTTCCAACAGGCATGAAAATAGGCGTCTCAAATGAACCATGTGGTGTATGTACTTTTCCTAAACGCGCACCTGTTTGTTTACAAGTCTTAATTAATTCATAGGTAATTGCTGGCATTCTAATACCCTTTCTATCTATCCTTATTTTTTGACAAATATATTACTTAATAAACATAGCATCTCCAAAACTAAAGAAACGATATTCCTGTTTCACAGCCTCGCGGTACGCATCTAATACAAAAGATTGTCCCGCAAAAGCACTGACTAACATGATAAGCGTTGATTTTGGTAAATGAAAATTAGTGATTAAGCCATCGATTGCTTTAAACGTGTACGGAGGATAAATAAAGATATCTGTCCACCCACTAGCAGCCACAAGTTCCCCATCATGGTCTCTAGCGATTGTCTCTAATGTACGCGTGGATGTCGTACCAACAGAGATGATCCTACCACCTTGTTCTTTTACCTTATTTAACTGTTCCGCTGTTTCTTGAGTCATGTGATATAACTCTGCGTGCATATCATGTTCTTCAATACTATCAACACTTACAGGACGAAATGTACCCAATCCTACGTGTAAGGTGATAAAGGCAAGCTCTACCCCTTTGTCTTGTATTTGCTGTAACAATTCTCTTGTAAAATGAAGCCCTGCCGTTGGAGCTGCCGCAGATCCTTCCTCTTTTGCATAAACCGTTTGGTAGCGTTCTTTATCTGGTAACTGTTCTTTTATATATGGTGGAAGTGGCATTTCCCCGAGTTCATTTAAAACTTCTAGAAAAATCCCTTGATAATCAAATCGTAGAATTCGGCCGCCGTGCTCCTGCACATCAATACAAGTCGCGGTTAGCTTTCCGTCTCCAAATGTGATTACTGTTCCTTCTTTAATCCGCTTAGCGGGTTTTACAAGAACTTCCCAAATATCGCCTTCTTGTTGGTGTAATAGTAAAACTTCTACTTTACCACCTGTGTCTTCTTTACTTCCATATAACCTTGCTGGTAGGACACGTGTATCATTCAATACGAGGCAATCACCTGGTTCTAGGTAATCTATAATATTTGAAAAGTGTTTATGGTCCATCGTTTGTTTTTCTCGATCTAAAATTAACAGACGAGAAGATGTCCGATCCGTTAAAGGGGTTTGTGCAATTAACCTTTCAGGTAAGTCAAAATCAAAATCTTTTATGTCCATGATAATCTCCTAACTTCTCAACTAAACAACTTAGCGAAATTTACCAATAAGATAAAATAGTACAGATAAAATAATACTAACAACGATAGACGTCATAATAGGAAAATGAAATGAAAAATTCCCCTTCTTTATACTAATATCACCAGGTAACTTTCCAAATATTCCCCATATCAAGCCGATTATAATAAATACAACCCCTACAACAATAAAGATTTTCCCAATTCCAGTCAAGCTTCTGGCACCTCACGATTAAAATGTTCATATGCTTTTCTCGTAACTAGCCTTCCCCTTGGAGTCCTTTGTATAAACCCCATTTGCAATAAATAGGGTTCATACACATCTTCTATTGTCTGTGATTCTTCCCCAATCGTTGCAGCAATCGTATCCAACCCTACTGGTCCGCCACTGAATCCATCCATAATACCTAAGAGCAATTTATGATCAATGTGATCAAGCCCCGCAGGGTCAACCTGAAGCATTTCTAAAGCCATTCTTGTTGTTTCAACTGTAATTTCTGTCTCACCTTTGACTTGGGATATATCTCTGACTCGCTTTAACAACCGATTTGCAATCCTTGGCGTTCCACGGGATCTTCTTGCAATTTCCGTTGCTGCATCTTTGTAAATCGAAACATGAAAAATTTCTGATGTTCTTTCTACGATCGAGCACAAATCTTTTGTATTATAAAATTCTAGACGACTCAAAACACCAAACCGGTCTCTGAGTGGTGCTGTAAGTAAACCAGCCCGGGTCGTAGCACCAACCAATGTGAATGGTGGCAAGTCTAAACGAACAGATCTTGCACTTGGGCCTGTTCCGATCACAATATCTAAACAAAAATCTTCCATCGCAGGATACAAGATTTCCTCTACGGAACGAGGTAATCGATGGATTTCATCGATAAAAAGAACATCACCTGCTTCAAGTGAAGATAATATAGCGGCTAAATCCCCGGCCCTTTCTATGGCAGGCCCTGAAGTAGTTCTAAACTGTACCCCCATCTCATTTGCGATGATCGAAGCCATCGTTGTTTTCCCTAAACCTGGCGGGCCATATAACAACACATGATCTAATGGTTCATTACGAAGCTTTGCTGCTTCAATAAAGATACTTAAGTTTTGCTTCGCTTTTTCTTGTCCAATATATTGTTTTAGGTTTTCGGGGCGCAAACTTTGCTCGATGGATACATCTTCATCATGTAATTCACTCGATATCATACGATCTTCCATTTATGTCACCCCTTTATTTTTGCATCATTAATGCTAAGCCTTTTCGAATTAATTCATCTGCATTAGCATCCGTTTCCTTCTTCAGTGCTGGAAGAATACTTTTAATTTCTCTATCTGAATAGCCCAATGATTTTAATGCTTCCGATGCTTCCTCTAATGCTTGAGGGTTTGCATCTTGTTTGAATAAGTTTTGTTCGTTTGACCCTTCAAAGTTAGTCACATTAAACAAAACTGGTAACTTCCCTTTTAAATCTAAGATCATTTGTCTGGCGGTCTTTTTCCCTACACCAGGAAAAGACGTCAAAAACTTCTCATCCTCTTCTTCAATCGCAACAACAAATCCTTGTACATCACTGGTACCAAGAATCGATAAAGCTCCTTTAGGTCCAATCCCTGACACGTTTAGAATCTTTGAAAATAAGACTTTCTCCTCTGACTTCTTAAAGCCATACAAAATCTGTGCATCTTCACGTACATGGTGATACGTATAAATGAGCACATTTTCACCAATGTTATCTTGAAAAGCAAAAGGATTCGCACAGATAATCTCATAGCCAACTCCATTTGCTTCTACTACTACAGCTTGTTCATTTATTAATTCTAGCTTTCCTTTTATGTAAGCAATCATCCAATTCTCCCCTAACTCACTCATACATAAGCTTTCTCATGTGTATCTCTATTATTTTATCACAGAAGCGTATGTTCGTATAATACCAATCGATTTTTATTTTTAATTCCCTCTACTTTAGCTTTTCTTGTTTCTGTATTGAAATAAAATCCGAGTAACTAAAAATGGAAATATTGCTCTACCGTTCCGGAAATACACTCCGCTTTCCGTGGGGCGAGCGCCGAGCCGCTTCGTCGTAAAAAGATGTGCGCCTGCGTCTGCTAGTAACTCAAAGATGACTAATTCCTCGGCGCAAGGGAACAGAGTAGCTTATTCGTTGTAGTGCCCTTGCTCCTGCAGGGTCTCGCCTGTCTCGCAAACCCCACAGGAGTCTACGTATATTTCCTCCACTAGCTTATATATAAGTATTAAAAGTAAGTTCATCTTGTCAGTGTTTATTAGCAATTTTTAAGTTCCTTTCTTGTATCACTGGGTAATAC
Organism: Aquibacillus koreensis; assembly: GCF_025154055.1. Taxonomy (GTDB): domain Bacteria; phylum Bacillota; class Bacilli; order Bacillales; family Amphibacillaceae; genus Aquibacillus_C; species Aquibacillus_C koreensis. Next base: position 72,110 of record NZ_JAOALK010000061.1, on the reverse strand, counting down.
ATATACAAGATGCAGTTACTAGCGTAACAAGTGAGAATGGCGACACTCCTGCGGGAACAGCGCGAGCCGAAGATCCACTCAGGAGCGTTCTTTGGGCCTGCGGTTACTCGGCCCACCAAAACATCTGCTACTGAGTTAGCTGAGGCCGTGCCCGCAAGAGGAATCTGAACTTAGAAAAATCCGGGTTCTGGGACTTTTCGTGATTCCTCCTCGGAAAGGGAGCCAATTTCACTTGTGAAGCGGGTCGGATAGTTGCTGCGGAGTTTATATAATACTCTGTCCATACAACGATGAGATAATAAAAAAACCTAACCAAGTTATGGTTAGGTTAGCTGCTAACGGATTTGGAAGGGGTCATTTCACGATATGCTTCTAAAACATATTCGTAAACCTCTTTAGAGTCGATTTTAATACCTTCGTTTAATTGGTCTGCTTGGTAGCTCTCTAATTCACTCGTATCAATCTGGTAAAACGATTGAATGACTTGTTCGTGACCAGGCTTACCATCAAATATGGTAAGTATATCATCACTAAGACCAAAATAGCCTCTGTCTTTTAAATAAGGAGAAATATCAGAAACTTGCTTTTTAAAAACAATTTCGCCCTGCTCTTGAGTAACTACTTGCCAATCATGATAGTAAGCCCAAAAATCTTCCATAGCTCCAATTGTTTCTGTATGCGTTTCTTCGGATACTCTGCCATCTATATAATGTTTCTGTAGTGTAACTTGTATTTCTAAAGATTGCTGTTGTACCATATCCTCTTTATTCTGACTAACCGCCACCGACTTCTTTACGTGATCATCTGCTTGAACTAAACTAGATAATCCTAACCCGCCAAATACGATTGATACAGACAAAACGAAAAGGAACATGTGTTTCTTCATTACTTTTCACCCCATGTAAACATAATTAATTACTTATCTATAAAGCTATATAATAAGTTTGACCAATTATAGTAATTTCTATCCATGAGGTTTTGCTATTTCACCAGAATTATGTATAAAATGTGTCTAATTCTATGAAGAAAAAACTTATGATCAGGGAATAGGGTTAATGTTTGGACAAAAAAAGAACCGACTAAAATTAGTCGGTAAATACTACAATATCATATGTGCTTGGGTCAACTATTTGTACATTTACTATTTCAAATCGGTCAAGTTTGATATCCTCACCAGTATAATAACGAATTCCTCGATCATAATCTTCTTTATGGAATGCAACTAAATACGTTTCATCATCTACTTTAGTCACTTTATTAAACTGAAATTCATGTTCGTTGGAGTCATTCTCTTTCTTGTAAGTAACAAAGTAGTGATTCTCGTCATTTTTAAATCCATTTAACAACTTTATTGCTTCTACCCAATCCTTACTATTACCTAACCTTGCTAAATCTTCAACACTTTGATTCGCTGCCATAACAAGCACCTTCTTCTAAGAATTTACTTCTACAACACACATTATACCAATTTATTGCCGTTACAACGGTCGTTATTGTGGCTAAAATTTGACAATATATTTCACCTTTTCCATAATGAAAAACAGTTCATCATTACCAAAGTTTTGTGGTAGGATGAACTGTTCTTATTCCTATAATTAACTTATTTCTAAATTGTGATAGACTTCCTGCACGTCTTCAATGTCTTCTAGTGTATCAATTAACTTTAGCATTGTATTCTCATCATTTTCTTGTAGAGAAGTCATGGTTTGTGGGATCATTGTTAATTCTGCAGTATCTAATGCAAAACCATGTTCGCGTAATTGATCTCGAACATCATTAAAACTTTCGATATCGGTATAAATTTCATAAATGTCTTCTGATGTTTCCATCTCTTCTGCACCGGCTTCAATTGCTTCGAGCAGAAGCGTATCTTCATCTGCATCTGTGGATTCTTTTTCGATAACAAGATAACCTTTACGATCAAACATAAAAGCAACACAACCATTTTCGCCAAGATTCCCACCATTTTTGTTAAAAGCATTGCGAAGTTCTGATGCTGTCCTATTTTTATTATCTGTCAACACTTCAACCATCACAGCTACACCACCAGGGCCATACCCTTCATACGTTAACTCTTCATATTGTGTCCCGTCTAAATCTCCTGTAGCCTTTTTGATCGCACGGTCTATATTATCATTTGGCATGTTATTTGCTTTCGCCTTATCAACTGCTAGCCGTAATGGTGGGTTCATTTCCAAATCTCCACCGCCTTGTTTTGCAGCTACATAGATATCTTTGGCCATTTTCATAAAAATTTTTCCGCGTTTAGCATCCTGTGCATTTTTACGTTTCTGAATATTTTTCCACTTCGAATGCCCTGCCACTATCGATTCCCCTCTCCATTATTTTGATGCTAGTTGATTGCTACATCTAATCTCCAATCAACCCTTTATGTGAAAAACATAAACCAAATCAGATTCGGTACTAATTGAGTTACTTGATTAAAACACATGGTATACTATAGCACAGACACTTTGTCCCTTTAAAGCGACATGCAAAACCCTTTGTATCAAGGGATTCACCTTGCTTTACAAAGGGTTTTTGTTTACTGATTAAAATTATCGATAAAATCTTGAATATAATCTCTAGCTTCATCAGGATTCTCTACATTACGAGCATTGATATTACGCATTTCATTCCAATAAATGTCGTCTGTATAAATAACTATTTCTTTATCGGGCACTATTTGTCGCACTTGTTTTCGCACCTGCTCTACGATTCGGTCCACATCATCTTGATCTTTATATTCCGTTTGTTCTAGTAGCGGTGATACAAAAATTTGATCTTCCGTAGAAAATACTTGTGTTATGGAAACAGCTTCGATCTTATTTACTGCTTCAGAAACTTTTTGCGATTCTTCATTATAAAACTGTTCCGTGTATTTCGTGTTTTGATTATCTGGTTTTTTTAAGCCTGTTGTAAACCCTTCTAAGTAATGTTCTCGATTTCGCTCTGGCGGATTGTTTACATTTGTACCATTTCGCTCGGCTTCTTCTTGCTGTGTATTGTAAGCGATTGGGTAATCGTCCTGTAAATCATCATTTCCACCAATATTGTCATTTTGGGCTCCTTCTTTCACGAGACAACCAACTAAAACAGTGGAGCAAAGCAATCCGATTACGAGGTATATAATTAACTTTTTCATAAAAAAACCTCCCTTACTTATAGAATGAGTAAGGAAGGCATTTTTATACACGATATTGATCTACTAGAACTGTTCCGGGCCTCTTGCCATTTCACGCTTGTGAGCCGTATTTTTATGCATACGATCAATAATCTCTTTATCTTTTTGGGGAATTTCTTCTCCTCGAATGTAGCGATCAATCATATCATAACTAGTTCCCATTTCATTTTCATCCGTTTGGCCTTCCCACAACCCAGCACTTGGTTGCTTGTTAATTACCTCTTCAGGAACATCCAAGTAGATTGCCATTTCACGCACTTCACCTTTGGTTAAGTGAACAAGCGGAACCAAATCCACTCCACCATCACCAAATTTGGTGAAATAACCGGTGTACCATTCTGCAGCATTATCCGTTCCTACTACTATATATTGGTGATTGGTTGCTATTGTATATAACGTACTCATTCGTAAGCGAGCTCTTAGATTGGCGTCTGCGATCTTTTGTTGATCTTCATTTAACAGGTTGCTTGCTTCTAACTCCTGTTGTATCGTCGAGAATAACACGTTATGCGTCTCCGTCAAGTCAACGGTTACAGATGAAATACCAGCACGTTCAATTACCTTTTTTGCATGTTCCATGTCTTCTGGATTACTTTTACAAGGTAAAATAACCCCTAACGATTGCTCAGGTGCAGCTCTTTTAATAAGATTGGTAACTACCGCCGAATCAATTCCACCACTCACACCAACTACTAGTCCTTTAACACCAGATTCTTTGATTTGTTGTTGTAACCATTTGACGAGTTTGTCTACTTTTTCTTTCATTGGATAAGGTCCCCTTCCAGTATAATATATTATCTTAGCATTTCTTCTACATGTTCGACAAATTCAAGCCTATGATACCAACTATTCGTTAATCTGTCTAAATAACTGTCAATTTCTTTTACGTTTCTATTTCCATTTATAAAATACCACAGGTCTCGAATCAAATCAGAAGGGACGGTAATACCCAATAACCATGTTTGTATCATTTGTTCGTCTTCCCAAATACAGTAGGACATGAGTGATGATACATCCCAAGTTAAGGATGGTAAAAAACGCTGGCCTAATTGTATATATTCATATATCGGTGGAGATAAGGATAATAAATCAAAATCAATCATATATACTTTTCCGTTTATTCCTCTAATAAAATTATGTGAAGCAACATCGCCATGAATCCACTTTAATTTTTCAACTGCATCCGCTTCAAACAAGTGCCAATCTATCGCCTTGAAACGATTTAACTTGTGATGTGTCATGTACAATAAATCTTTATAAAAAGCGTGGTAACCCAATTGCTGCATTAGAGGTCTCATTTTTTCTAATTTTTCTATACGTCCATTCCACCTTGCATAAAGAGGTTGCCTGAGAATTGGATTAGGCAGTTCAATACCTTCTGCATCCTTGTGAAATAATTTCAATACTTCCAACACATCGTGCCGATCCTCAGGCTTGTCAAAACACATTTGCTCCCCTTCTATAAAAGGGGTGATTACCCAGTAAAACCCTAATCCATGGAGCATTCGTTTACCGTTTGGAAAAGGGGTGAATTTACAAATAAATGCACTTTCTATTTCCTGAAAAAAGTCCCATTGCTGTACCAATCCAGTAAGGGAAGGCTTCCCTTTTAATATCAATGACTCTCCCTCGTTCGTCCAAACTTTAAATACGCGATCTTTAATCTGCTTGACTTGTGTAACGATTAGTCCACCTTCATGATACAAAAAGGAAGCGAGACGATTCAGGATAGAATCGTCTCGAAACTTGTTACTATTCACGTTCGTTGTCATTCGTATCACGAGTATAAAGATTAGGGTTACCGTATCCTGGCGTCATCCCAGGTTGTTGCGGATAGCCATAACCGGGTTGCGGGAAACCAAATGGCGCTACGCCTGGTGCTTGTTGATGCGTACCATGATTTGACATAGCGTACGGCACCTGAACTTGGTGATGTCCGGGAACTGGACCTTGACCATAAGACGGTGTCATTTGACCATACCCGTGTGTATATGGGTGTGCAGGAACGTTTCCTTGCCCATACATTGACGGTACATTTGCTACACCGTAATTTGGATATTGTGCATTTTCTGTTGGGTACTCTTGTTCATAAACACCCGCTAAGTTCTCTGGCATTTGTGGCATTTCTAAACTAGAAGAAGACTCCATTAATGAATCCTGATTGAATGGCATTGTTGGTTGCACGTGCTCTTGTGTCGGTTGAACATTTCCATACATCGGTGGCATATACGCTTGTGTTGGTTGCACTTGCTCATATCCTGGGTTTACGTATCCATGTTGGTAAGCGTGAGTTGGTTGTTGCATGGCATAAGGCATCATTTGCCCCTTACCACAAGGCTTAGGTTGCTCAATACAATGTGGCATTGGATGATAGTAATTTACTGGCATCATTGGTTGTTGTGGCATATAGTGTGGTTGTTTTACCTGCTTGGTTGGAGCTGCTTGTGTGAACTGGTTCACTGTCGTCTTCTCCTGGTCAATATTTGTTTGATCGACGTCTATATTATATTCATTTTTCTCTAGTTCAAAGTGAGGCATTTTTGGCATATTTACTGATGTAGGATAATTCTCTATTTGCTGTTCCATTGTCGGCATTGTTGGCAGGCTTTTCTTTTCCTTCGAAGGTTTCTTGTAATCATCCTCCTTCATCACTGGTTGTGGTTTCGGTGAAGTGTCCTTATACGGTTTTTGCGTTTCTTTCTTTGCCGGATATTTTTTCATCTCCTTATCCGTTGGTTGTTCTTTTTTCACCTGCTTTGTTGTAGTAGGCACCTTAATTTTCATTCCTGGCATAATCATATCTGGATTGGAAAGATGCGAATTCATTTGCTTTAATTCTTCAAAGTCTACCCCATACTTTTGAGCAATCTTCCATAATGTTTCACCTTTTTGGACTACATGAATTTTCAATGTTGAAACTCCCTTCTATATTAATTGCATCTGCTTGTAGGCTAATAACAGAATAATTCACTATCAACATATGCGAATAACCCAAAAAGTTGAATATTATTTTGTAGGATAAGCTTATTTTTTGTGATTTAAGCTGATAATAATTACACGATTCAGTGAATGCGACACGTTATTCAGTAGGTTTTCATGATTATTCAGTGAAAACGACATGCTATTCCGTATCTTTTTGATTAATTCAGTTAGAACGACACGTTATTCAGTATCCTCGCAAAAAAGACGCCAGAATCAAATCCAGCGCCTCATTAATTCATCAATTATACATTCTGTAACATTTTATCAAGTGCAAGTGTTGCATATTTAGCAGTTGTTTCATCTACCGCGATTTGATTTACGACATTTCCTTGCTCTAATTCTTCTAACGTCCATAATAAATGTGGAAGGTCAATTCGATTCATCGTTAAACAAGGACACATGTATGGATTTAGCGAAACAATCTCTTTGTCAGGATTGTTATCGATCAAGCGTTTCACTAAATTCATTTCCGTTCCTATTGCCCATTTGCTTCCCTTTGGTGCTTGTTTAATCATGTCAATAATATATTTGGTTGAGCCTGCATAGTCAGATAAAGCGACCACTTCCCTACTACACTCCGGATGTACTAGGATGTTCATATCTGGCTTTTCTTCTCTAATTTGCTCGATATTTTTCACTGTGAAATTTTCATGAACAGAACAGTGACCTTTCCAAAGGATGACGACAATATCTTCTACATTATCACCCTCATATTCTAATGTATCTGTTATCGGGTTCCAAACCGCCATTTTATCAAGTGGAACACCTAAGTCATAAGCCGTATTTCTCCCTAAGTGCTGGTCTGGTAAAAATAATATCCGCTCTTTTTGTGTAAACGCCCATGAAACCATTTTCTTCGCATTGGAAGACGTCACTGTAGCACCGCCATTTTTTCCTACAAACGACTTAATCGCTGCCGTTGAATTTACATAGGTTAAAGGTAAGATCGTGTCACCAAACGTGCTTTGAAGCTTCTCCCAGCTGCGTTCTGTTTGATCAATATCTGCCATGTCTGCCATCGAACAACCTGCTCGCATATCAGGTAAAATCACTTTTTGGTTTTCGTCGGTTAATATGTCTGCCGTTTCTGCCATAAAATGCACACCACAAAACACAATGAATTCTGCTTCTTTGTTCTCTGCTGAAACTTGGGCTAATTGCAAGGAATCTCCAGTTTCATTCGCAAACTGTATGACTTCATCTTTTTGATAATGGTGACCTGGGATAAACAAACGTTTACCGAACTTTTGCTTAATTTCTCGTACTCTTCTTTCCATTTCATCAGCAGAAAGGTCCTTATACGATGCAGGCATGTCATTCTGATTCGTTTTCAATGCTTCTAAAATATTCATTTCTTCTCCCCCTCATAAATTACGTCGAGACTAATATCTAAGGCTGTTGCGGAGTGAGTTAAAAGACCTAATGAGATGTAATCAACCTGGCAAGTACCATATTCCGCAATATTTGTAAGGTTTATGTTTCCAGATGCCTCTGATATGATCGTGTTTGGAATCAGAGGCACTAACTGCTTCACTTGCTCCGGCGTTTGATTGTCGAGCATAATAACATCTGCGCCAGCCTCCACAGCTTCTAGCACTTGTTCCTTGCTTTCGGTTTCCACTTCAATTTTCACCATATGTCCTACTTGTTCTCGTACTTTCTTGACTGCTTCTGTAATCGATCCACAAAAAGCAATATGATTATCTTTAATCATAACGCCATCATATAATCCGAATCGGTGATTGTAGCCACCACCACACGTAACTGCGTATTTCTCAAACATGCGTAAGCCAGGCGTTGTTTTTCTCGTGTCGCATATTTTCGTATGGCCTGCATGTAAACGTGTCACCGCTTCTTTTGTTAACGTAGCAATGCCACTCATTCGTTGCATTAGGTTCAGTATGACTCTTTCCCCTGTTAGCAAATCCCTTACCGGCCCCTGAACCGTTGCAATCACATCACCCTTTTCCAAGTTGTCACCATCATTTTTAAATAAAGTGACTTGTATCTCTGGATGTAGTAATCGATATGTTTCAGTAATGATTTGTGCCCCTGCTAGCACGCCTTTTGCTTTTGCAGTAAACGTACCTTCCCCAAACTGATTTTCTGAAAAAATCGTATTACTAGTTAGATCATGATCTCCAATATCTTCTAGTAAAAAATCCTGTAGTTGCTTTCGCATCTTTAATAGATTCATTCCGCTACCCCTATCATCTCTCTTTGTCTTTGAAATTCGGACACATGCCGAATAATTTGCTTGCTCCAATGCTCATGATCTGTCAATGGATAGTCGCTTCGAAAATGAGCGCCCCTGCTTTCCGTTCGCATCAAAGCAGAAGTAACAATTAACCAACAAGTAGTTAATACATTTATTGTCTTTATTTGCTCAATGGTATAAGCTTCTATTTTACTTCTAGTATAGTCTTGAAAATTAAACTGTTCGATCCAGTGCTTTGCCCGTAATAGACCTTCCTCTGAACGTTCTATTCCCACACATGTTGTCATCGTCTGTTGAATTTCCTCTATCGTTGGAAGACTTCTGTGTTTAGGAGTAGTCAGATTATATTGTTTAGGTGTAAATGGTTTCTTCACTGGTGGTGAATCCTTATTAATTAAGTGGTTCGCTAATAGGTTCGAAAATACGATCCCCTCTAATAGGGAGTTACTCGCTAAACGATTTGCCCCATGCACGCCACTACATGCTACCTCTCCGATTGCATACAACCCATTTACACTCGTTGCACCCACCGTGTTCGTTTTAACGCCCCCCATTAAAAAGTGAGCGCCTGGAGCAACTGGAATTTTAGCCTCTTTTACATCTATGTGTGCTTGTTCACATAATGATGTAACCGTTGGAAATCTATTTTCAAATTGGTCGATCATCGAAATATCAAGATACACCTCATGTCCTTGACTGATTTCTCTTTCTATCGCTCTTGCCACAACATCTCTTGGAGCTAAGTCTTTCAGTGGGTGAACACCATTCATGATGTGATGACCATTATTATTAATTAAGATAGCTCCTTCTCCTCTTACTGCTTCCGAAACTAATCCATAATTTCGTTTATTTACGTATAACATGGTTGGATGAAATTGAATAAATTCTAAATCACTTACCTCCGCACCAGCACGAAAAGCTAAAGCAAGACCCTCGCCAACAACAGAAGAATCATTAGAGTTAACTTGAAACAACCCTCCACAGCCTCCCGTTGCTAAAATCACATGGTCTGCGTAATACGTCTGTAGTTCTTTTTGTTGCTTACACGCAATTACACCTATACATCGATTATCTTCAATAATGAGATCTAACACCGCATGCTCTTCCTTCACAACCACCTGATCATTGATTTGCTTCTTCATGAAATCCATCATTACTTTTCCGGTTGCGTCACCACCGGCATGGATAATTCTCCGTTTTTGATGCGCACCTTCCTTGCCAAGTAATAATTGACCATGTGAATCACAATCAAATGTGAGACCACTGTCGATCAATTGTTGAATGTAATCGGAACCCTTTTGCACGAGTGTTTTTACTGCCTGTTTATCATTGTAATAACAGCCTGCCACCATCGTATCTTGATAATGAAACTTCCAATGGTCATGTGGCGATATGGTCGCGGCGATACCACCTTGCGCTCTCCTAGAATTCGTATTATCTATTTTCCCCTTTGTTAAAACAATCACATTATAGGTTCTACTAAATCGTGTAGCCGCAGTTAAAGCCGCTAAACCACTACCAATAATAATGATACTTTTCATGATGCTTTATCACACCTATCCCAAGTGTCTTTACACCTATATTTACATATATATTTACAGATGACAAGACCTTTTTTGTCATGTATGATGAATTTGGGGTTAGATGAGGAACGTAAAAGAAAGGATTTTGCATGATGATTTATTTAGATTATGCTGCAACAACACCAATGAGTACACAAGCTTTACAGGTGTATAGTGAAGTATCCAAAAACTATTTTGGAAACGCAAATAGCCTACATGACCTTGGAACTTCATCCAAAGATATCGTAACGCAATGTAAAATAGAACTAGCAAAATTTATCGAAGCACCATCCAATGGAATTTTTTTCACAAGTGGTGGGACAGAATCCAATATGCTAGCAATCCAAAACTTATTAAAAGCATCCCAAAATAAAGGAAAGCATATTATTACAACTGCAATCGAGCATTCTTCTTTATTTAACTACTTCAATCAATTAGAAAAAGAACACGGTTATACCGTCACATATCTCGGAATCGATAAAAAGGCTCAAGTGGACATCCAACATATACAACAAGCGATAACATCCGAAACCGTTTTGGTTTCCATCCAACACGCCAATTCAGAAATAGGCGCTATTCAATCGTTAAAGGAGATTGGCGATTTTTTACACAAGCATGATGTCCTATTCCATAGTGATTGTGTACAAACATTCGGCAAGATTCCAATTAGTGTAAAAGCATGTAACTTAGATAGTATTTCTATTTCAAGTCACAAAAACTATGGTCCAAAAGGGGTGGGAGCGATCTATCTAAACCCAAATCTGGTCTTGTATCAACCAACAAATGTAAAACCCGGAACAACAGATGTAGCAGGTGTGGCCGCGTTTATTGCAGCTATGCAGGAGAATGCACCTTATATGGAGAAAGAATACCAAAGAATAAAGGTGCTACGTGATCTGTTTGTATCGGAAGTAGTCAAGCGAGATATAGCCGCAGAAGTGTTGACGTTTGATCAACAAATGCCACATATAATAAGCTTGCTACTTGACCGGGTAAAGGGAGATTATGCGATGCTTGAATTCAATAGAGCTGGTATTGCGATTTCCACAGGTAGTGCATGTAGTATTGGCCACCAAGAGCCATCGCGAACCATTCTTGCCCTCGGCAAATCCGCAGACGAAGCAAAAAGGCTAATCCGATTATCACTTGGAAAATCCACTGAACAAGCCGATCTGGAAAAAGCTGCGAAAGTATGCCAAAATATAATTAGTCATTATTAATAAAGTGATAGGATTGATTCTTGTATGAAAGGATCCGAAACGATGCGTGATAATAGAAAAGTTTCAGGAGAAAATCGCCGTAATAAAATTCTACAGTGGTTAAAAGAAAAAAACAGGCCGATTACAGGAGGAGAATTAGCAACAATGACCAACGTTAGCCGGCAGGTTATTGTACAAGATATCTCTTTACTAAAAGCCAAAAATGAACCAATTATTGCTACGAGTCAAGGGTATATGTTTATGGCTCCAACCAATAACAAAGCATATGAACGTGTTGTCGCATGTAATCATACGCGCGAAGAAACAAGAAAAGAACTTTATTTAATGGTAGACCATGGCGTTACTGTAAAAAATGTATTCATTGAACATCCTGTTTACGGTGACTTAGAAGCATCGATTATGGTTAGCAATCGAAGTGAAGTGGACCATTTTATCAAACAAGTGGAGGAGACAAAAGCAGTCTACCTGTTGGAATTAACAAATGGCATTCATCTACACACGCTCGAAGCAGATTCTGAAGAAAAACTAGAGTTAGCCTACCAATCACTATGTAAAGCAGGCCTAGCAATAGACGCTTAATAGACAAAAGACAACAAGGCAGCTTGTTGTCTTTTTTGCTTTATGGGATTAGCCTACGGCATATGGAGCTTTTATTGTTTGAAGTTATGCGGCTAATTCTGGGATATATGCGCCTGTTCTCGAATATATGTGCCCGAAACCCAATTATATGCGCCCTTTTACGCCCGAACCTCGGATAATAAGCTCTCCCGCATAAATTACCTACGAGGTGCATGGTTCAAGTTTATAGTAATTATATTTTACTTTTTAGTCTCAGTTATCTTTATATCCATAGTTTCTTCCGTTGCGATATCATACTCGATCGAAACAATTAATCCGAATTCCTTCTTATCTTCTTTTAGCCACAATTTAAACTTTTCTACAGTAGAAGTTTTTCTACGATGACTACCTTGGTATTCATAGTCAATAAGTTTGGCATTAGGATATTTATCTATCGCAGTTTTGACCGCTAACCTACCCCATTTTGCATAAGAAGGGACCTCTTCTGCCTGCGTAACCTGAATGGTACTCTGCATACTTGGTGATATTGAAAGAAACATCACAGTAGCAGTTATACAAAGAAACATCGCTCGCACTTCTAACACTCCTTTTATCTATCAGTTGTACCATAGACTTTGCCTTTTGATAGACTTTTATGCATGAAGAGCACTAGCAATCCTGTATCTTTTTGCACAAAAAAAGTGCCCCATGAACGCTCTCATGAAACACTTCGAAATTATTATTTAAGCGTGCACGGAAATACCATTCAATAAAAAGTATGGATAGCTTCCAAGCACATCTACAGAACATCCCAACGACTCAAGCTCTGCAATCGTATTCGGAATCAGGACATCATCCATTTTCTGCTCCACATCAATTAGGAAGTAATAATTTCCTAGACCAGTTTTCATAGGTCTTGATTCAATCTTCGATAAGTTTACTTTTCGCCAAGCAAATGCAGAAAGCACTTGGTGAAGCGCACCAGGGTGATCAGACGGTAAAGTAATGATTAAGGATGTCTTATGACCCTTGACCTCTAATCGCTTGGAGAGAAGCTCAGAGCTCTGTTTATGTAAAACAACAAACCTCGTGTGATTGTTTGTAAAGTCATGAATATCTTTTTTCACAATGGACAAACCATATTCTTCCGCAGCTAGATGATTAGCTATTGCGCCTATGTGTAATTCAGGGTGTTCGCTAACATATTTAGCTGCAGCTCCTGTGGAGGATACCGATTCAGCTTTTACATGTTTCATATCGTTATGAAGAAAATGGTGACATTGTGCAATCGCATGTGGGTGCGAATAGATCGTCTCGATATCTCGCCAGGTTTCCGCTTGCGATGGATGTACCATTAGATGTTGACGAATCGGAACAATCACTTCACTAATGATCTTTATATCCTTTTTTTCAATTAGATAATCTAACGTCACATTAACAGTACCCTCAATTGCATTTTCGAGCGGAAGAACACCATAGGTAACTTCTCCAGCATCTAATGCATCAATGCACTCCGGAATCGTTGTATAGCTTTCCTTATCTTCTCCATTAAAAATGGCATCGACTGCTATTTTCGTAAATGTCCCCCTTGGACCAAGATAACCAATTTTCTTTGTCACTTCCTTCTCCCCCTGTCTAAGCACCGGAACTTAAGATTTCCACTTTATCAACAAAATCAAGCTTTTTTAACTGCTGAATCAATCCCTCAATCTCCATCGTCATCCCTGCTGTATTTAAAGAAATCGTTACATTCGCTTTTCCTTGTAATGGGATGGTTTGGTGGATTGTTAGAATATTCCCTCCAGCACCGGCAACCGTAGTAAGTAAGTTCGACAACGTGCCAGTACGATCTTCAAGGTGAAAGAAGAGGGTGATCATCCTTTCTTTCACCATTGCTTGAAAAGGAAATACTGCATCTCGATACTTATAAAAAGCACTACGAGATAAACCAACTCGTTTAACAGCATCATTCACGGAGCCAACTTTGTTACGTTCAATTAGCTCTTTCGCTTCAATTGTCTTTCGCATTGACTCAGGAAGAAAATCACTCCGGACTAAATAAAACTTCTCCTCTTTTTCAGCCATCTCTCAATCCCCTTTTAGATCGCCATTTTAATCCTATTCAATAAACTCAAATTCATAATCAAGTAAGCGGACGGTATCGCCGTCTTTTGCCCCTTTTTCTCTCAACGCTTCATCAATACCCATACCTCTCAGTTGTCTAGCAAACCTTCGAACTGTTTCATCTCTAGTGAAATCTGTCATTTTAAATAGCTTCTCTAATTTATAACCTGATAAAACAAAGGCGCCATCTGGATCGCGTGTAACGAAAAATCCTTGTCTCTCTTCTTGGTGACGGTACATGACACGTTCTTGCTTCTCTTCAATTGTTTTCGCACGCTTCGGAATAGATGCAAGTTTATCTGCTATTGCAAACAAAAGATCTCGAACGCCTTGTCTTGTAAATGTAGAAATTGGATATATTGGATAATCTTCCTCTAGTTGTTCTTTAAACATTTCTAGTTGATCTTCCGCCTCCGGTAAATCCATTTTATTCGCTACGATTATTTGTGGACGTTCCATTAACGTTTGATCATATTCTTCTAGCTCTTTATTGATCTTAACAAAATCTTCATACGGGTCTCGACCTTCTGTTGCAGCCATATCAAGAACATGGACAATCACACGTGTTCTCTCCACATGACGTAAGAATTGATGACCTAACCCAACGCCCTCGTGTGCACCTTCAATTAATCCAGGTAAGTCAGCTAACACAAAACTACGCTGGTCTTCCGTTTCCACTACCCCTAAGTTTGGTGCTAATGTTGTGAAATGATAATCTGCAATTTTTGGTCTTGCAGCACTAACAACAGACAGTAGTGTTGATTTTCCAACACTAGGGAAACCTACCAATCCAACATCTGCGATAAGTTTCAATTCAATTTGGATATCTCTCTCTTCACCAGGTTCACCATTCTCCGCTAATTCTGGTGCAGGATTCTTTGCAGTAGCAAACCGGATATTTCCTCTACCACCACGACCACCTCTGGCAATAACCGCTTGTTGGCCGTGCTCAAGTAAATCAGCTAATACTTCTCCTGTTTCATCATCACGAACAGTTGTCCCTGGAGGTACAGCAAGAACCATTGGCTCTGAATTTTTTCCATGCTGGCCTTTACTCATTCCGTTCTCACCGCGTTTTGCTTTGAAGTGCCTTTGATAACGGAAATCCATTAACGTATTAAGCCCTTCATCTACTTCAAAAACGACATCTCCACCGTTTCCTCCGTCACCACCAGCGGGACCACCCATTGGTACATATTTTTCTCTTCGAAAGGCAACGAGACCATTTCCACCGTCTCCACCTTTTACATATACTTTCACCTGATCGACAAACATTATATGTCACCTCTTTAGCTACATATCCACGATATATTACATGCATAAGTTCCGTTAGATAATTGCTCTATTTTTAGTTTATATTTATCATCTTTTTCTATTATTGCTTGTTTTAAACGATCTATTTGTTCAAATGCACCAGAAAAAGAAAGATTAATTTCCGCACCTTTTATTTGCATAGATGGACGAATAGTAATTGTACCATGATACAATTCAAATTTCATTCCATACTTAGAAAATACATCCATTATGCCAAGAAATTGGCTATGTAAAAGTTGATCATTAATCGATTGTTCTTTATCTTCTGTTTCTACATTATATTCTATTCTAAAGTTATCATAGTGCCAGTTAAAGCTCATTAACCAAATGGTAGTCCTAGGTATGTTTAGGTTTTGAAGCTTTCGTTCTCTTTCTGCACTTTCAACAGACTCACGTAGCTTGTCTTGGACCTTGTCCAACTTCCCCATCGACGCATAACCCATTAAAAGTTGCACTTGATTCATCCAATCATGTCGATAATGTCTTAAAATATTTACCGTCTCTTCCTCTTTCATCATGTCGTTTCGCCCCCTAAAAGCATTAAGCAAATTATAGCAAAAAACATAGTAATAGAGAAACCGAAGCGATACAAACTTTTGATATTTTCTGTCTTTTTCTTTGATATTCTACAATTGTAGACGGTAATTAATTATCCTGTGTTGTGTTTGTTTGGCTGATTCAGTGACTTTTGCGTGTAATTCAGTGAGTTTGATAATTAATTCAGTATGTTTTCACTATAAATCAGTATCTTTTCCATTTATTCAGTGGAAACATCACCTAATTCAGTATCTGATAAATAAATATAGCTTTTTCTAGCTAGCTCACCTCTCGAATAAAGTTGTTTAACCTGATTCAGCGAGTTTTCAGCTTAATTCAGTAAGTTTCACGGTTAATTCAGTAACTACACACAATAATTCAGCCACATTTCCATTTATTCTACCAAAACAAACACTATTTCAGTATCCACACCCATCTTCACCCACCATACAAAAAAGACTCTAACCATTTGGCTAGAGTCTTTTATACTTAAGCTTCTTGAGCTACTGGGTACACGCTCACTTTTTTGCGATCGCGTCCAAGGCGTTCGAATTTAACTACACCATCAATTTTAGCAAATAGTGTATCGTCGCCACCACGACCAACGTTTTCACCTGGGTAAATCTTTGTCCCGCGTTGACGGTAAAGAATAGACCCACCAGAAACGAATTGGCCATCAGCACGTTTAGCGCCTAAACGTTTTGATTCTGAATCACGACCGTTTTTTGTACTACCTACACCTTTTTTAGATGCGAAGAATTGTAAATCTAGACGTAACATTGGTATTGCACCTCCTTATTTTTCAGAGATGGATATATATTGACCATAGTCGCGCGCAATGGTTTCTAAGGACACGTACATACCTTCTAAAAGTAATGATGCTTTTGTTTGCACATCCGCATCTAAACCTTCAGGAAGTTTCACGTGTAAGTAACCACCTTCACCGCCTTGATCAATAATAGGTTCGATCTCACAAAGCTTTATCACTGCATTTACAGCTCCAAAAGAGACTGCTGAGACACCGGCACAAACTAAATCATGACCGGCTGGGCCACTCTCTGCATGGCCACTCAGTTCAAAAGCATCAATACGTTGATTATTATTGCGTTTAATAGTCACTCGAATCATCCATACCAAACCTTAACCATTGATTTTTTCAATTGTAAGTTTTGTGTAAGGCTGACGATGACCTTGTTTACGATGGTAGTTTTTCTTAGCTTTAAACTTCATGACAGTGATTTTCTTTTGACGACCTTGTTTTTCAACTTTAGCCGTTACACTAGCACCGTCAACGTATGGAGCGCCAACTTTTACGTCGTCACCACCAACAAAAAGCACTTTATCAAAAGTAACGGAAGAACCTTCTTCACCTTCTAGTTTCTCAACAAAGATTTCTTGTCCTTCTTCAACTTTTAGTTGTTTACCACCAGTTTCAATAATTGCGTACATGCTTCTGCACCTCCTCTTAGACTAAGACTCGCCATTCAGGTGCCACTGTTGTAGCTTAAGACCTGTTCTGTGCGGTTGTAGCAACGGGTGCTACGATGAATAACGTATTGATGTTATCATGAATTATCATAGTTTGTCAATGTTATTTGGAGGATATGTCGCTATTTGTTCTGTAATTAATGATGTACTTCCGACTAATTTGACATGATAACTCTGCACACCATTTGTTTTATGCAAATAGATAGCTTGGGATAAAGCGTTTTTCAATTTTTCTTGGTTTATATTCTCTTTAAACTGTTTATATATGCTTGGATGGACATCGATTAATAATGCTTCGGCATCTTGGTCTTGATATCGCATTAGTTCATGTTCTAATAAAAACGTAGAGGTTGTCGTTGATAGCTTTGGCTTATTGACCTGATCTAATAATAACTCAGCAAGCGCAGGCGACTCTCGTTTCCTCGTCATTTCTAATAATCCTAGTGCCGTAAACCCATAGATTTCCGTTCTAACTGGATCCTTAAACAGCTCTTTTTTCAGCACGGCTATTACTTCATCTTTTTGTTGCTGTGTTTTCATACTAATAAAATCAATAATAATAATACCGGCTATATTTCGGAGTCTAATCTGCTGGGCGATCGCAATTGCCGCACTTCGATTTGCCTTCAAGATGGTTTCTTCTTTATTCGTCTTTCCAGTATATCCGGCGGTGTTCACATCAACAACCGTTAGTGCCTCTGTTTGCTCTATTTGCAACTCGACGCCTCCGCTTGCTTTTACAATTGGATTGCTGACATCATCCATAATTTGATCAATTGTTTTTGGTAGTAAATCTTCTATTTTTTTAACCCATTTCACAACAGAACTTACTATAGGAAACTGCTCTCGTATCCTATTTGCGTCATTGACATCAGACACATAAATGGCACCAATCGTAGCCGGGTTAAATTTTCGAATAAAACGGTCTAGAATCGGATCGTCGTTATAGATACAAGCTGGTACTTTGCTACTTTTAGCAATGCGCATCAATGTTTGCCATTGGTCCCGGAGTTGCTTATATTGGTTCTCTACATCTGATAACGTTTTACCTTTTGCAGAAGTTCGAATAATTGCTCCTTCACGCTCCGTAATTAAATGCTTAAAATGATGCCTTAGCGAATGACGATCTTCATCCCCAAGTTTTTTCGAAACGGCAACATAATTACCATAAGGCAAATAAACGATATCCATTCCTGGAAGGGTAATATTTGCTGATAATCGTGCACCTTTATCACCATAAGCATCCTTTTGGATTTGAACGAATAGGTGTTGCCCTTCCGTGATGATCGATTCTATGCCTATCGTTTTGTCTACTTTCGACTGGGGCAATTCATTTTTTTGTAAAAAACCAAGCTTCGCATGCCCAATATCAACAAAGGCTGCTTGCAAGCCCTTTTCTATTTTCACCACTTTTGCCAAGTAGATATTTCCTACTTGGGTACTTGCCGTTGGACGGTCAATAACGAGCTCTTCCACCGTTTGGTTCTCCACAATTATACCTAAGCGCTCTGTTGTTACTGTTTGTATGTAAATGGACTTCATTGCCTTCCTCATTTCTTAGTCACGATTACCGATCATCTCTCCTGCTGTTGTCTGATACTGTTTTAATTTAAAGTACGCTCTTAAACAAGCTTCCTCATCCAACAATACAGGCTGCTTTCCATTACACTTCACATGTATGCGGTGACGATAATTACGTCTGAACAAAGAAAAAATCCTCATAAGAGATGTATCAGGATCAACAACAATCGGTCTAATTTTTTTTGGACTTGGTTTATCTACGTGTCGTTTCAACAAGAAACGAATAAAGGTATAATACCTTCGTTTCCATTCTAGTCGATTCTCCCACAAAATAAAACCAATTAAAAGAAAGGCACTTAAAGTAAAGGAAAAGTTCATCGATATCAACAAGAGCGTAAACATACATATGATCGATGAACTAATAAGCATCGTTCCTAGTGCCCTTCGGTAAGGTAGAAATGAGGAATATAAAAGTAATAGAATTTTTCCACCATCTAATGGCCATATCGGCAATAAATTAAACAGTAGAATAGTTGTATTGTACTTTAATGCTAAATCAATCACGGCAAATGGCAACAAACTATATTCTGCACAAACAAAAAGTAAACCATAAATCCAGATGTGTTGGAGTGGTCCCGCTAATGTGACGATTAATTCTTGTTTCATCGGTTTACTTGCATGTTCATCTGTTTCCATTACCCCACCAAATATCCATAAATTTATTCTTCTAATTCTCCATTCGTAATATTTAGCAGCAAAATAATGACCACATTCATGGATCAGGACAATAAGTAAAATTATCGATAATTCCATAAAAGTACCTGTGAATACAGATACTAAAATAAAAAACCAAAGGATTGGATGTATATACAAAGGTGGAAGATGTCTAAGGACGTTCGTCAACTTGCATCACCTGTATTGGATCAAGATATTGGTTATCCTTTTCTATCGCAAAATAAACGGCCTTTGCAGAGCTTTCCGATGGTTTGAATTGTCCAATCACTTCATTGCTTGTTACTGACTGATATTGATATACATTAATATCTGTTAAATTTCCATAAACAGTATTGCTTTTATCTGCGTGCTGAATAATTACAGTTTTATTTGTTTCTTTATTATTCCCAGCAAAAATGACAATGCCTTTTTCCATTGCACGCACACTCTGGTCTTCATCAGCTGTAATCATAATTCCTTGCCCGTTCACCTGAAATGTTTGGCTAAGCGTTCCGTTAACAGGAAGCGCAGGCGTTAATACATCCTCGCTATTTGGATTTGGCGTTAATGCTAATGGGTAGCCAAATTTTTCTTGATACCAATGATTAACAGTTGCAAAAGGAAACTCCTCTGTTAATGCATTACTTGTCCACTGTTTCGGTTTTTCTAAAAATCCACCATCCATCCGAACTAGGATCGCGACTCCAAAGAAAAGAATTGCAGCAAGCGTACTTTTCATGACAAAGGAGGCAATAAAGGTATCTTTTACGTTCTTATTCGTACCGACTTCATCAGAAACCGGCATATATCCATGCCGCTCTTCATCTTGAGGAAATGCAATGGATGAAAACCTTGCTTGTTTTGCATTACCTGATCCAGCTCCAGCTCCAACTTTCCTCTCTCTTTTTCGTTTTTCAATATTTCTTCGCACTTGACTAAGATCTCTTTTCATCACTTCACATTCCTTTACTCCATATTTAGGACAGAGGGACAGATTCCTTGTCCACTTCAAGCCCTGCCTGAGGCTGAGTGTCCTTTCCATATAAAATACTGGCTACTAAACCAATAGCATGTCACGTCTGCTTAACGGTTTGAAGCACCACACAGCTTGGCTATTTTTTAGATTGTTAATTCAATTCTATGAAGTAATGGGATTGGATATGCGATATGAAAAGAAAAAAATAGATTCATATAAAAACCCCCTAACAAAGTGTTAGAGGGTTAAGGCTTATATATAATTAAGAGCGCATTCCGAAGAACTTCTTCATCTTTGAAAACATACCCTTGTCATCTTCTAGTGATAGCAATGGAACGGATTCACCTAAAATTCTTCTCGCAATATTCCGATAGGCAATCGATGCCCTTGTGTTCGGTTGGAAGGCTACCGGCTCACCATGGTTCGAAGCTTTAATTACTTCATCATCGTCAGCAACAATACCTATTAAATCAATCGATAATATTTGGACAATATCATCAATATCTAGCATATCGCCATTTTTAACCATATGATTTCTAATTCTGTTCACAATCAGGTTTGGCGGCTCCACAGACTCTTGTTCCAACAAACCTATTATTCTATCTGCATCACGAACACTAGATTTTTCTGGTGTTGTAATAACTAATGCCTTATCTGCACCAGCGACTGCATTTTTGTACCCTTGCTCAATACCTGCCGGACAGTCGATTAATATATAATCAAACTCTTGTTTCAATTCTGCAACAATTTCTACCATTGCCTCTGGACTTAACTCTGACTTGTCACTTGTTTGAGCAGCAGGCAATAAATACAAACATTCAAAACGCTTATCCACAATTAATGCTTGCTTTAACTTACATCTTCCTTTAGCTACGTCGACGATATCATAAATGATACGGTTCTCTAGGCCCATAATAACATCTAAATTTCGTAGTCCAATATCCGTATCGACTAAACAAACCTTTTTTTCTAAAAGAGCTAAAGCTGTACCTAAGTTTGCAGTTGTAGTTGTTTTACCAACTCCACCTTTACCTGACGTTATTACAATTGCCTCACCCATGTAAAATTCTCCTTTCAAACCCGTTAAGATCCGGTCGTTTTTGCGAAAGAACTTGAAGACGATCAATAACGATCTTCGATTTAGCCCCATCAATAAAACCGCATTCCATCGAAACACCCTCTGATTCATAATCTGGAGATCGACTTATGTAATCTGCTATGCGAAGCTGACTAGGTTCCATATACGATGCCACGATTACTGCGTCCCTGTTTCCATCTACCCCCGCATGGGCAACTCCCCTTAAACTACCTAGAACAAATATATTTCCCGTCGCAACTATTTTCGCACCAGGATTAACATCTCCAACTAGTAATAAATCACCTGTCACCTCAAGCACTTGACCAGAACGGACAATCTTTGTAATTGTTTTTATTTCACTATCTTCCATCCAATCCAGTGCCTGTTTCTTTAGTATTACATTGGATTCAATTGATTGCACTACTAGTTTATTTTTTCTGCGGATTACTTCACGAAGCTCTTCTTCTTGCTCTTTATGTAAATAGCGATTACCAAGCTGAATGGTAACCGTAATCATAGGCTCATCCTTATCTGTGTATTTAGTGGAAAGTACTTGATCTAGTTCTTTAAGCATATCACTAAATGAACACGAATCATCTATATATAATGTAAGACCCTCTCGAGTACCTTTGATCGTTATCAATTGCTTGTTGACTATCACGATAGGCTCACCCCAAAATAATTTTTAACTTTTCCTTTACATACAGAATCGTCTAACCAACTTAGACTCTTTTTGAATCAAAACGATCACTAGACCATTTCATTAACTTTCCTTTAAAAATCGGATAGAGCAGGATAAAGAATATCATATTTCCAATTAATGTAGGTACTAAACGCACGGACATGTATTCGTTCCACTGCATATGGTTAATTCCGATAAAAAAGTAAATAATGTAGACGCCAATATCGACCATTATAACATCCAAAACAGCGAGGAGGAATGCGACAAGATAGTTTGTATGTAAAACTTTTCTCAATCCATGAATAATATAGATCACAAGCGCATAAATAAACATGTACACACCAATTACACTTGTGCTTACAATATCAATCATTAACCCAAATATGACTGCATACAGTACTGCATAATACGTGTTTTCAAAATCATAATAAATCGCTATTAACACTAGAAATAGCAGCATCCAGTGTGGGACAATTAACAAATCTTTATCCATTAAAAATTGCGGAAGAAAGTCTAACGCAACACCTTCTAAAATTAACATCAATAATACGAAAGAAGGGAGATAGAATCTTTGCATTATTCTTCTCCCTCCTCAGGTTCACTTTCCACTTCTGATGGTATGGTTGCCTGACGGTCCACGACGATCACGTGGCCAAAGTTATATAAATCAGCTGAAGGAGATACATGCGCAACTTTCGTTAATCCATACTTGTCCGGTGCCACTTCCTCTATTGTACCTATTTCTAGTCCTTTTGGAAATACCCCACCTAGCCCAGAGGATACAACTAACTCCCCTTCACTAACTTCAACATCATATTCATCTAATTCTAATAAGAGGGTTTCTGCTTCTTCATCATACCCTACAATGAATCCTGTTGGGTCTTTATCCGTTTCCTCTGCGTCGACAACAACCGAAATTCGGTTAGAACGATCAAAGCCATTTAATAAGAGAACAGAGGAAGTAAATTGCGAACTAGAATAAATCTTACCTACCATTCCTTCTCCTGTAATGACGGCCATATTCGTCTCCACACCATCCTGCTCACCTTTGTTGATCGTTATCATTTTAAACCATTGCTCTTTACTGCGAGCAATAACAGATGCTTGGATTGGGATAAATTCATTTAAAGACTCCGATTCTGTCTTCCCTAAAACACTGTATAATTCATCATTCTCTTTCCTAAGCTCTTTCACTTCATGTAACAACAAATTATATTGGGACAAGCGTGTCTTTAACACTTGGTTTTCTTCATAAATGTGTTTTAACTCATTTATGTTCGAAACTAATGTTGTTGTGAATTCGACAGGTTGATGCACAACTCCTTGAAACCAACCAACAGCATCATGCAGAAACTCTTCTACCGTCGTTAATTCCTCTCTGTCTCGAAGCGAAAAACCAATGGAACCAACTAATATAATAAAGCCTATGAGAATAATAAATAGACGTTTTCTACGAAAAAATAACATAATCAATACACCTGCTTATTCCATTGTGGAACGAGTGGATACATTTGGATTTGACTTGAAATGTTGCATATAGTCTAGAGATTTACCAGTACCGATTGCTACACTATCCAGCGGTTCTTCTGCAACAAAAACTGGCATATTCGTCTCA
This sequence comes from Aquibacillus koreensis, assembly GCF_025154055.1. Lineage (GTDB taxonomy): Bacteria > Bacillota > Bacilli > Bacillales > Amphibacillaceae > Aquibacillus_C > Aquibacillus_C koreensis. The sequence continues at coordinate 48,337 of NZ_JAOALK010000061.1, read as the reverse complement.
TCACTCAAAATTTGATCCAGTCCTTTAAGCAAAGCACCACCTCCTGATAATACAATGCCTCGATCCATGATATCTGCCGCTAATTCTGGTGGAGATTTTTCAAGCGTATTTTTCACTGCATCAATGATCGCAGTCACCGTATCTTTCAAGGAAATGGCTACTTCCTCTGCAGAAATAGTAATCGTTTTTGGCAAACCAGTTAATAAATCTCTACCCCTAATATCCATTTCGTCTTTCATGTATAACATTCCTGCAGACCCAATATCCATTTTAATGGATTCAGCAGACCGTTCGCCAATCATTAGATTGTATTTTTTGCGAATGTACTGAATGATTGAATCATCCATATCATCGCCTGCTGTACGAATTGATTGGCTTGTCACAATCCCACCTAATGAAATAATAGCTACCTCTGTCGTACCGCCACCGATATCCACGATCATACTTCCTGTTGGCTCCCATACTGGCAACCCCGCACCAATCGCAGCTGCAAAAGGCTCTGCAATTGGGAATGCATCCTTTGCTCCTGCTTGTTTCGTCGCATCAATAACGGCACGCTCTTCCACCATAGTAATCCCAGAAGGCACACATACCATCACGTTAGGTTTTCTTGCAAAAGAAGAACGATTCTTTTGCGCTTGTTTAATATAATATTTCATCATTGCTGCAGTTGTATCATAATCTGCAATGACACCATCTTTCATCGGTCTAATAACAGAAATATTCCCTGGCGTTCTACCAATCATATTTCTTGCTTCGCTTCCAACTGCTTGTATTTCACCAGTTGTCCTATTTTTAGCAACAACAGAGGGCTCACGAACGACAATTCCTTTACCTCGAACATATACAAGCGTATTCGCTGTACCTAAATCTATACCTAAATCTTGCGATAAACTAAATCTAGCCAAAATAAATCTCCCTTTCCCCAAAAAACTTATCCATGTATTATAGTATTATGCTATAGGGCTATACATACGTTTAATTTTCAGAAAACGACCGTATGGGCTTGTCCTTTTGTAGTGTTTGCAATAGTGAACAATTATACTATGTTAAATCACATAAAAAGGTGCATACGTAAATGATTATGTCTTTTTCTCTTCATTACCAGTTTTCTTTTAAATTAGTATCAAAATGGTAATATGTACGAAATCCTCTATAATGTAGTCACAATAGACTATGTGATTCGCTTTTACCGTCAAACGATAATGAGAAGAAGCGCCAACTACAAGTTTACCTTGAGAAATGGCGCCGACTTTATTAAAAGCGTTAATTTGATTATACGAGAAAAAGTACAAAAAGAATAGTACTATAAATACCCTTTTTCCTTTAACGAAACAAATTTATGGTCACCAATAACTAAATGATCAAGTACTTCAATACCTATCATTTTACCACATTCTAATAGTCTTTTCGTTACATGGATATCTTCTTGAGAGGGAGAGGGGTCTCCGGAAGGGTGATTATGTGCACAGATAATAGAGGCTGCCGACCTTTTTACAGCTTCTCGAAATATTTCTCTAGGGTGAACAATCGACGCATTTAGGCTTCCAATAAAGATCGTTTGTCTATGGATTACTTGATTCTTTGTATTCAAAAATAAAACAACAAAATGTTCCTGTTTTAATATTCGCATCTCTTCCATCACATAATCCGCACCATCTTCTGGACTTCTGATGACGTATTTTTCCTGGGGCTTATATTTCTGCATCCGTTTGCCAAGTTCAATTGCCGCCAAAATCAACACACCTTTCACAGAACCAATTCCTTTGATTGCTGTTAGCTCCTCAATCGTAGATTCCCGGAGTAGATTTAACCCATCAAAATGCATTAACACGCGCTCTGCTAATACTTGTACCGACTCCTCTTTCGAACCTGTGCCCAACAAAATAGCTAATAGCTCCTGATTCGATACATGTCCCGGCCCGAGTTCTAATAATCTCTCCCGTGGACGGTCCTGTTTTGGTACATGTTTCATACTTATACTCGTTCTTGACATAGAAACACCTCCAAGCTTTATTCTTCAATTAAATACTGGATAAACCCCAAATTCTTTTAACAATTGAACAACAGCAGAGATCGGAAGTCCTACCACACTATAATAATCTCCTTTTATTTCTTTCACTAAAAAAGCACCTTTCCCTTGAATCCCATAGCCTCCAGCTTTATCAAAAGGCTCTCCCGAAGCGATGTATTTGTTTAATTCATCCTCAGTCAACTGTAAAAATTGCACAGTCGTACAAGTCGAAAAGACCACCTGCTTCGTTGTCGAACGGATCATAACCCCGGTGTAAACGTGGTGCTGATTACCATTTAAATCTTTTAGCATCGCTAGTGCATCCGCTTCATTTTCCGGCTTCGTTAGTACCTTTTGTTTGTAGCTAACAACGGTATCTGCAGCCAAAACTATTTGGTCTGCTTGTAGATCTATCGTATTCCCCTTTTCTACCGCTAGCGTTTCTACTAATTTCTTTGGATCACTTTCTGTCACCGTTGACTCATCGAAGTCAGATTTCCTAACGATACACGGAATTCCTACTTGCTCTAGTAGCTCCTTTCTTCTTGGTGAACCCGATGCTAGAATGAGTTGATTCATTTAAAAAACACCTTCCTATATGTGTAGTTTACTCCTACCTTTTAGATAGAACAAATCGAGAAAAATTTATTTTATGTCGTTTTTTATAGTAGAAAATGCACGTTCTCTTTTAACAAATTTAAATTCTATCCTACTTTTTTCACAAAAAAAGAATAAGTAGGATATTTTGCCCTACTTATTCTTTACCAATATCGGCATATAGTTTCCACATTTTCAGTAAAGAACTTTGCGTAGATTGATCACTATTAATTGCTTCTATTAATCCTTTTGCTTCTGCTTGTAGCGCTTGAACAGTTGTACTGCTGTCTTCAGGATAAGATGATACCCATTCATCCCAAGATTCTATCGTAATTTCACCAGTGATCGCAGTCGTCCATAGCTCCGGAAAAGATTCTAACCATTCCGCTTCACTAGATGGGAGCTGTACATCTGTTTGTTCCGTCGTCCAGGCTTTGTCAATGGTTTCTAGTCCTTCACTTTGAAATGAAGAAATCTGTTGGTCGACAGTCGCTTGGCTATTACTTACATGCATAATTACGCGATGCCACCCATCTTTTTCCCAAACTACCGCTGGGTAACCACTGCTAAGGAAACCTTGCTGCGCTGCCTCAGCTGATTCGACAGACGAGTAGGCACCACCTTGCACGAAGATGGCTGATAAAGGTTGTGCTGAATAAGTAACCGTTTCTGTTGCATCACCTGTAACTGGACTGTTCTCGGTATCAGGAGCTGCAGTTGACGTATCCCCATCTGCCGGAACAGACGCTACACCATTAACGGCTTCTCCCCCATTATCGATCCCAACAAACATGCCCAACATAATAAATCCTATTGTAACACCAACTAGAATCGCTGATACAGCTGATACTGCAAATACTTTTACAACGGGGGGGATTTTCTTTTGTTTTTTCCGTACATTTATGTTCTTATACCAATCATCTGCTTGATCATCTGAAGAGTGATTTTTCTCGAACTCTATCAAGTCATCTGGATCATACTTATTATCTAAAGCAGCAGCTTGTTGCTGATAGGCATTAGGCCATGGATCTTGTTTCGTAGTCTTATTATCCTGTATGGTCGTTTCTTTTCCGTTCATTCGAACAGAAATCTTCGTCTGCTTGTCCACTTCATTCCCTCGCTTCTACTAGAGTTTGTTCTACTCTATCACAATAAAAATGAAAAGTAAGGCGAGTTTTGTCAAAAGCAAAAACCGACTTTTCAACAAGACATAGCAAATATAGCATAAAACTGCACAACAAAAAGACACCTTATTCAGGAAACGGTGTCTCTTTAGCTGCCGATGGTTCATATTCAAATGTAGGTGCCTCTATCCGTAATCCATTTAATGTAGGACTATAATAGGCCGTAAATGAAACGGAAAAGTCAAAATTCTCATTTGTATTAGGTCCAAATTGTAGTGAATCTATCGATACGATTCGGTCCATTTCTCTTAATTCGTTTAAAAACTGATACATTTGTTGATAATTACCTGATGTAACCTGTAATTGGTAATAAATCGAACCAACATTATTCGGTATCGCACTAGTTTGATCATTGGCGGACTCCGCATCTGTTGCTTCATTCCCGGTTGAACGATGTTCGATGGTGTATTGGTTAATGCTACTATTGGAGACTTCTTGTATTTCTTTTAACCTAACGAGCATTTGATCAGTTTGTTTGTCTATTGGTAACTGTAATTGTAGATTAGTAGAACTGTCTAGCGACTCATTATTATTCTCTGCATTTGCAATCAATTGTTCCTGCAGATCAATCTCGTCTTGGATATCTATAACTTGCTCTTCCAATGGTTGAATAAAGCCCATATAGCCAGCAACAAAGATTCCAACTGCTAGGACAATGACTAAAATGAGTAAAAGCGAGTGAAGGCGACTCCATCTAATTGTCATTTGTTTGAGCCACCTCCAATAACACTTGTTCGTCCATTTCCACATACATCGATGCGATATAGCTTGTGGCATCTTGGTTCGTAATTTGAGAAATCTCGACATGATTTACAAAGTCTTCCGATTCAAGGGCAAATGAATAAGCTGCAACTTGTTCAACATCGTCGACACGAATATCCAAATAAAGACCGTCTTGAATAGAAAAAGTATAAGATTCAAAGTAAACATTATCCGGAAGTAATCCAATCATTTGATCTAACAATGATAACGTAGGATATCGTGTCGTTTCCAACTGATCCACTTGATTTTTTAGCGTGTTTCTTTGTGCCTGTAACGCCTCAACACTCCTGATCTCTGTTTGTAACGCGATGTTCGCATCTCGCTTCTCTTCTAGGATAGCTACTTGTTCTTCATAATTAACCATTTGCCAATATAAAATAAAGGCAGCACCAAGTAAGAGGAGGAGAAACAATAATGCCAATATATAAGGAGTCAGATTCCTTTTTTTCGTTTCTAGAAAATTAATCTCCACCATCTTTTTGTTCCCCTTATCCTTAGAATCTATCTTGAAAAAAGATAATGAACTTACCTATTTTTAATAGCCAACCCTAATACATCTAAATACCTGGAAGGAAGTTTCATTTTATCTTTTAAGGCCTGTTCCATTGTTTCCACCTTTAAATTAAAGCGTTCTTCCATCTCTTGTTTTATATTGTCCAGTTCAGGAAAATCGCCAGAAAGTACGATTTTTGTTATTTGATTAGTCCCATCCATAACCGAATACTGATAGAAATCCATAAATCGCTCAATGGTGACAAGCTGTTCTTCTTTCACTTGATCTAGTTCTTCTACCTCACCATTCCAGTACAGGTCATTATCTTCTGCTCTCCACTTCCAACCATTTTTATTCAACGTCGATTTGATATATCTTGTAAAAACAGGTTTGTTTTTATTAAATGCGGTCAATACGATCGCATCTTTTCCCCACTGAACGGATAATAAATGTTCCTCCGTACTTGCAAGATCTAATTGAAAATAAAGACGATAAACAGAAAGGGAGGATAAGTCAGCGATCACCGGTTTCAACCCTACTTGTATAAAAGTATCGATGAATTCTTTCATTCGCTCTTTCGGATATGCAAACAATAAAATTTTTGACTGATTATTCTCTTCTCCAATCACGACAAAATCCATGACAGGATCAGAAAACGGTAATCTGATACTTTCTTCAAGCTCCATATTAATGTAGCTTTTCATTTCTTCTTTCGTAAATTCTTTTGGAACTAGTTGCTCTCTAATCGTTACAAAGGCATCCGGCACACAGAAAGCTAGCTGTTTACCTTTCCATCTTTTTTTTCGTACAAGTTTCTCCAATATAAGGGCGAATCGTTCTGGATTCGCTACTTTCCCATCGTCAATAATATCTGTGTCTAAATAGAATTCTCCATAATCCATCACACCTTCAACGGATTCAGATTTAGAAACCATATAACGGATCACACGATCTTTGATAATAAGATTAACTTGCTTTTTCATGATTGCTTTCACCTACCTTAGAAAAACTCGCACTCGCTCGTCCTTAATGATTGAGTTCGTTTTCTTATACTCGATACATTACATTTTTTCACTATGTTAATTACGCTTAACAGCTAAATATTTTTTAACGTATAAAAAAAGGTTGAAACGTACCAATGGACCAAAGCATCTCCAAAGAAGTATGCTGTAAGACTTCCGAACACGATAAAAGGACCAAATGGAATCGGCTTTTTACGTTCTACTATTTTCAAACTAAGCAGTATTGCGCCGATAACTGTGCCATAGAGGGTAGAAAAAAAGAAGGCTAATAGCACACCTTTATAGCCAAGCACGATACCTAATACCCCAAATAATTTCATATCTCCTCCACCCATACCACCACGACTCACAATAATGATCAAGGCAAGTAATAGATAGCCAATAAGCGCACCAACAATAGGTGACCACCATGGATCTAATGGACTAAAAATTCGACAAACAATTAAAAATGGTAGAAAAAATAGTAAGACTTGATTTGGTATTAGCATGTACTTAAGGTCAGAAACTATGATGATTGCTAAAAGAGAAGTAAGAAATAATGCAGTGATAAGTTCGAACTGAAAGCCAAACACATAAAAGCTATATGCAAAAAAGAAACCTGTAAATAGCTCTACCAAAGGATAGATCATCGAGATTTTTGCTTTACAGTGACGACACTTACCGCGTTGGATGATGTATGAAAATACTGGGATGAGTTCATACCAAGAAAGGGTATGACGGCAATGAGGACAATACGAGCGCTCTGACTGAAACATCTGCTTCTTGGGCACACGTAACCCAACAACATTATAAAAAGATCCGAAAACCGTACCTATGATAAAGAAATAGATGAGGTAGAGAATTTGCATGTTGTGTTCTCCTAGTTTTTGGTTAGATTATGTAGAGAGATCCCTCGGGGAGGGATCTCATGTGTTAACAAATTTAAATCTTATTATTGTACGGCAGGTACATCTCCGGTATTAAAAGTGTATTGTCCATCTGATAAAGATACATATCCTGTAGGTAGTGGATTATCAGCGTCAGTTTGTTCTTCTAAATAATCATTATCAGTTAATTCAGTTACTGTTACATAACCATCTTCTGAAAATTCTGCACCAGAAGCAAATGCTAACCTAGCTGCTTCAACTATCATATCTTTTTCCCTATCAGATGCATCACTTTCAGCCTTGTTTATAATACTTCCAATAGCCGGTACCGCAATCGCTACAATAATCCCCAAAATAACAATAACTGCAAGCAACTCAACCAACGTAAAACCTTTTTCACTTTGTAACTTGTTTCTTAATTTTTGCAACATCGAATTTTCCCCCTCAAAAAAAATGTGTAAAATAAAAATGACTCACAACACAAAGTAAGTATCCTCATGATGTCAGCCGGTTGCACTACTTGCTCCTGATTATCCAAGTGCCCAAAATATAGATAATCATTCATAGCATTCTGTTTGTTCTCTCAGTGTTCTTTCAACTTACTCTTACTATACCCATTATACTATAAACTCGAAACGTGTCTATAACTTTTTTCCTAATCCTAGATGTTCTCAAATAATGAAAACATTGGTATAACGATGGCCATTACAATCGCCCCAACAACAACGGCTAGAAACACAATCATGATTGGTTCCACTAGTGACTTCAGCTTGTCTGAAGCCTCGTCCAATTCTTGTTCATAAAAATCAGACACCTTTTTTAACATCGCATCTAGAGAGCCTGTTCGTTCTCCGACAGCGATCATTTGTGTTACTAGCTTTGGAAATACCCAGTGAGCGATCATCGGGCTTGCTAGAGATTCACCTTGTTCCAATGCAACTTTACTTTCTTTTAATACACCCTTAATCACTCTATTAGCAATAACTCGTTCTGTAATGTCAACGGATTGCAAAATGGGAACTGAACTATTTAATAACGAACTTAATGTCTGCGTCATTCTGGCTAACAGTGACTTTTGAATAAACCCGCCAAAAACAGGTATTCTTAATTTAATCGTATCAAATAAAAATGCATAAGTTGGCTTACGTTCAAGAAATTTATAAACAAAAAACAGAAGAATAAACACTAATATAATTAACCACCAGAAAGCTTGTACAACACCACTTAGACTTAATATAAACGCAGTGTATGCTGGTATATCTTGACCAAAAGAACTAAGCATATCTGTAAAAACCGGAACTATAAATGCTAATAAAAAGATCGTTATAAAAACAGAAATCACACCAATCACGATTGGATAAGTCAATGCTGTAACAATCTTTTGTTTTAGTTGATATTGCTTCTCGTAATAACTCGCCATGTTATCTAGAATATCGTCTAAGTTACCACTTATCTCTCCAGCATTAATCATACTAACCAACAGCTCTGGAAATAGCTTTGGCTGTTTTTCTAACGCTTCAGAAAGCGGTACACCTTCTTCCAAATCTTCTTCTATATCTTCCAATGCTTTTTTTAAGAATTTATTCGTAGTTTGGTCTTGAAGGATACTTGTTGTTTCAACTAATGAGATACCTGCATCTATTAATGTAGCAAACTGCCTTAAGAAAATAACAAAGTCACGGTTTTTAATTGTTTTCCCAATATTTATATCTTTGTATAAAACACTGTTTAGCTTTTCGATCTTAAATACAGTAATACCATCTCTTTTTAGTTTCGCAATTGCCTCATGTTTTGTATCTGCATCTATTTTACCTGACTGTGCTTTTCCTGCTACACTTCTACCTTTGTAACGAAAATAGGGCACTACCTCACCCTCTTCCTTTTAAGTATGGGAGGGCTTGTTCTTCAAGGATAGATCCTTGGCGTACTAACTTCTTAATATCCATCGTCATCGTATGCATGCCTTGTTCTTTCGCTGTTTGCATTGTATTTGGAATTTGGTGCATTTTTTCATTTCGAATTAGATTTTTAATAGCTGATGTATTAATTAATACTTCCGTAGCAGCTACTCTTCCTCGTTTATCTGCAGTTTGGAATAAACGTTGAGACACAATTGCTTCTAGGACGCTAGCAAGTTGGATTCTGATTTGCCCTTTTTGATGGGCTGGAAACACATCGATTATTCGATCCATTGTGGATGCAGCATCTGTTGTGTGCAATGTTCCAAGGACGAGGTGCCCAGTTTCGGCAGCAGTGATTGCAGTAGAAATTGTTTCTAAATCACGCATCTCCCCTACTAAAATCACATCCGGGTCTTGTCTGAGGCATGCTCGTAAGCCATTTTGAAAATTCATCGTATCAAAGCCAACTTCTCGTTGGTCGATAATACACTTCCGATGTGAATGGATATATTCAATAGGATCCTCTAAGGTGATGATGTGTTTATTCATATGATTGTTCATATAGTCAATCATCGCTGCAAGCGTCGTACTCTTCCCGCTACCAGTTGGGCCTGTTACAAGAACTAGCCCTTGTGTACTCTCAGCAATCTGCTTTAAAACTGGAGGAAGTTGCAATTTTTCTAGGTTTGGTATGTCCTTTGGTACGATCCGTATTGCCAATGAAATACAACCTCTTTGGTGAAACACATTGATACGAAAACGAGAAACCCCAGAAATACCGTAAGACAAGTCTACTTCCCTTTTGTTCTGCAATTGTTGCCAGACAGCGTCCGTTAAGATACTCTTGGCCATTTGTTCTGTATCTTCTGGGCGTAAATCTTGATCACCGAATGATTGCAAATCTCCGTTTATTCTTAGTACAGGAGGTGTACCAACTGTTAAGTGAATATCAGACGCATTTCTTTCATATGCGGCCCGTAATATAGCTTCAAATTGCATCATCATTTCCCCCTAATCATCTGCAGCAACACGCAATACTTCTTCCATCGTTGTTAATCCTTGTTGGACCTTAATCAGTCCATCATCAATTAAGAACTTCATACCATTTTCGCGAATATACGTCTTAATATCTGTAATCGAATTATTGTTCATCATCATATGACGGATTTTATCGTCAATCACGAGTAGTTCATGGATCGCCATTCTTCCTTTATAGCCTGTACCTTTACAGCTATTACAGCCAGCACCTTCATGGATATGATCTAATTTTAATCCGCGCTTTTCAAATAGCGTTTTTTCCATCAATGTAGCTTCTCTGGTTTGTTTGCAATCCTTACACACTTTCTTCACTAGACGTTGGGCCATAATACCAGACAAGGAAGAAACAACCAGATATGGCTCTACTTCCATATCAAATAATCTAGGAATAGCCGCTACAGCACTATTTGTGTGCAAGGTACTAAATACTAAATGACCAGTTAAAGCTGACCGAACAGCAATTTCAGCAGTTTCCCGGTCTCGAATCTCCCCAACCATGATAATATTAGGGTCTTGTCTTAAAATCGAACGTAAACCCGCAGCAAAGGTCAGTCCAACTGCATTATTTACTTGTACCTGATTAATCCCGTCTAGTTGATACTCTACTGGATCCTCAACAGTGATTATGTTAACATCCTCACGATTCAATTTATTAATAGAGGCATAAAGCGTCGACGTTTTCCCCGATCCTGTTGGACCTGTTAACAAAATTAATCCAGCTGGGTTTTCTATTAGCTTTTCAAATTGGACTAGATTATCTTGACTAAAATCTAGATCAGTCAAACGTTTAAAAATATTACTTAAATCTAAAATACGAATAACTACTTTTTCCCCAAATACAGTAGGTAAGGTTGAGATCCGTAAATCAATCGGCTTTTCATCAACAGTCAACCTTATTCGTCCGTCCTGCGGTAACCTTGTTTCGGTGATATTTAGGTTAGATAAGATCTTCGTTCTAGCAATTAGGGAGTTTTGTAATCGTTTTGGTATCGTTCTTTCCGTTCGCAAAACCCCATCCACACGGTAACGAATGGTTAAGTTCACTTCATTTGGATCGATGTGGATATCACTTGCTCTTAAGTGCACACCGGTTTGCAAGATTTGATCCATGATTCGAATTGCTGGAGCATCATCATACATTTCTTCTTGTTCCGCTTCATCAGGCTCATTCGAATCATAATATTTATTAATCGATTGCAGAATATCATCCTTAGAAGCGATGACTGGTTTCACGACAAAACCTGTAGATAGTTCCAAATCATCAATTGCAAAGTAATCCATAGGATCATTCATCGCAACAGTAATGACGTTTTCTTTTTGGGTTAAAGGAATCAACAGTTGTCTTCTAGCAACTTCTTTTGAAACTAACTGCATTAGATCTTTGTCTATTGGATAACGGTATAAGGACACACTTGGAATATCCAAATGGATCTCTAGTACTTCTAGTAATTGTTGTTCGGTGATGTAACCTTGTTCAAGAAGCGCGTCTCCAAGCTTTTGACCATTCTTCTTTTTTTGAAGGGCCTCGACGATTTGCTCTTCAGTTAGTACTCCAGATTCTTTTAATAAGTCACCTAGTTTCTTTTTATTTCTGACAGCCATATAAATCCTCCTAGGATAGATAATATCTAATTTGTTTCTTTTGGAGCACTAGGGTCCAACAAATTATCTGGTATGTCACCACTTGAAATAAATGGTAAATTACTAATATCTACTTCTTCAAATGTAGTGTTTGTATCTCCATCCCCATAGTAGGAATTAGAAATAACAGATCCAATTACCTTTGCTCCATTTTCCAATCGGAAATCAGCATTCGGTGCAAATATTAGTGAACCGCTTCTTACTCCTCCATCAAGCTTCACACGAGTTCCGCCTGTTAATATATGGCCTTGAAAACCTCCACCACTAGTAAATGTTATATTTGCATCTTCAGCAAAAATAGAACCCTTGATAACCTGACTCCCTCCAAGTACTAATTCCTTTCGGGTATTAGGAGAACTTCCCCCCTTTAATAAAATAACAAGATCATTTACAGACCCATTTTTGTTAATCGTACTTCCAGAATTCATCGTGATATTATCCCGAACATAAATAGTTAGAGTGCCACCTCCAACTATATTAATGTGTCCATTTGTTACATTTAAGTGATCCACTACAATAGCTTTATCCTTTCCCATTGTGTCAATATTCACAGTCAAGTTCTGGTCAATTATTATTTCTTTAAAAGTAGTATCTGAATGTAATTGCAATGTATAATTCTCTGCCAAATAGTTATTAATTCTTAAATTCCCATCCAGAATCACTTTATGTTTTTCGTGTTCTGTTTTAACAATTTCCTTATCTGGAGGTAAAGCATACGCAGGGAAGTCTGGAAATGGTGGTAATTCTAATCGAGATGGTTGTTTGGCTACTGTTTCAGGAATTGGATGTTCTCTATCTGGTTTTTTCATATATTCTGGAGCTTTGACAGCTTTATTAGTAGCACTTTCTGGGACATGAATAACACCATTGTTAATATATGCACCACCATCTAACTCCACTGAGTTAGCTCTGTCAGAATTCGTACCTACATTACCAGTTATCGATGCACTCCCAAATAATTTAATCGTAGTGTCTGTGTACACTCCCATATTGCTTGGGGCATTCAGACCCCCTTTTGATTGCCAATTAATAGTGAAGAACTGTTCTACAGTTCTTTCTCGGTTACCTATATTTCCTGTAGATGTGATTTTATATTTCCTCGGATTATCATTTGATACTTTTTGTATCTGAATCATTGCTTCTGGTTGGTTTCCCATAACTGGTTCAAAATCACTATACGGCTTACTTCCAATTATTTCTCTCTCTAATGCATCATAAAAACTGTGTTCGGAAGGCATTTGATCATAGTAACCTTTTACAGAGGTTTCTACCTTTGCTAGTCTGTATGTTGCTCCAGCCTCCGCTATATAATAAGTGCCTTCATACTCTCGTTCAACTGATGCTAATCTTGTATTACCAAGTGCAACAGTTATTAAGCTAACACCTAAAACCGATAGCACCATTAATACCATAAGTACCATTACTAATGTAACTCCGGATTCGGAATTTAGTTGCCTCTGTAAACGGCTGACTCTTTGCTTCATCGATCCACCTACTCTCTAATATAAATTACTGTAGATAACGATGCTGTATTGCCATGTTGATCCTTTACACTTTCAACTTCTAAATTTATTTTCGTATCATTTTCTTCCAATTTAACTTCAAACTTATCAATATTATTAGCAAGTTTTACATTATTTTGAAGCATTTGTTTTAATGAATTAGAAAAAGCATATTCCTTATCATTAATGATAAGTGTTTGGGAATTAGGTGAGCTTAATTGAGTTGGGTCAGCACTTCTTAGATCTTTAGAGATCGTCGCAATAACCAACCGAACATTTGACATATTTTCTATATCCTCCGATTGATTTACAAACTGTTTTTGACCAAATAAATGTACTGAACTAATCAGAAGAATGACAATTGACATTAACGCTAAGGCACCTAATAGTTCTACTATAGTTACTCCTCTTTCATTTTCAAGCACACTGAACACCCTCTAATTCTCCCATGAAATTTTTGTTTCCATCTGTGCACCTAATCGACCGTTTGAATTATCATAAACCTTAACCAATACATCCTTCAAATTTGGTAGATTCGTATCAGTCTGTTTTAATTGCAACTGAATTTTGTAAGTCTCGTTAACTATCTGAAATTTATCTATCCCATTATTTTCTGTATGTGTACCCTTGGAAGTCAAACTAGTTATGGCATCTTCATAAGGTGATTTACTCAAATTATAAATCTCCTCCATCTGCGTCTGTGCCACATACGTAGCATCCATAATATCCTCCGATACCGTATTCGTACGAGCAGATTGAATGAAAAAAGTCAAAAAAGTGACAACAATTATTGACAAAATAGTAATAGAAGCAAGGATCTCTATTAAGGTTAGTCCTTTTGATGAAGAAAGCAATTTTATCTTACTTTTCATATCTAATCATCCTTTTTTCCCATTAATTCCATTATTTGTCTGAATTTTTCGTTAGTGTCTATTTATAGTATAGGACTGTTTACCTCCTATGTAAATTACTTATCTAAAAAGCAATAGAAAAAAGCAACCTGAGCAGCTAGTGCATTGCTTAGGTCGCCTCTATATTACGACTTCATATGTCGAACTTATTCGTCAAAATATTAATTCTCGTAAACCGCTACTTTATTCCTTCCCCTTTGCTTCGCCCCTACATACATTGCGCGATCCGCATGTCTAATTAAATCATATGGGTCCTCACAGTTGTCAGGATAAGTAGCAACACCTATACTAGCTGTGACATGAATCTCAATTGGACAGTCATCTTCTAATATGTGTTGAGTTAACGTGAAGGTTTCTCTTTCAATCGCATTTCTTATTGTCTCCGCTAGAATTAACGTTTGCAATTGATTATATCCAGGAAGTAATATAACAAATTCTTCTCCCCCAAAACGAGCCAAAACACCTTTATCACAAACTACTTGCTGTAAAAGCTGAGCCAAGCCTTTTAATATCTCATTGCCACTTTGGTGACCGTATGTATCATTAATCGATTTAAAGCGATCAAGATCAAGTAGAATTAATGAAATAGTCTCAGTACGTTTTGCCTGCTTCATATCATAAAAGTACTTTTCAAGATAGTCTTCAAAAAAGCGATAATTATATAAATCCGTTAATTGGTCTCTTTCACTCTGATTCTTCGTTTTTTCATAATTTTTTGCATTTTCCAGTGCTACTGCAAAGTGGTTTTTAAGTATATCTAAAATCATATACTGTGATTTTTCAAACGCTCTTTTCTGCTGTGATAATAACGTAATCACAGCAACTGTCTTATTTTTTCTTTCAATTGGGAAGGAGATAACACTCTCCCCTTGCAATGGCAAATACACATCTTTGAGGTGTTTCCAGTCTTTTTTTGTATGGTAATTTACCACTTTATTCGTTGCCCATGCTGTGCCGCTTATCGATTCATTTTTCTTTAATTGATCTTTTTCAGGAAAATCTAGCTTCTGTTCGACGTCATAAAATCGAATCAGCTGTAAATGGTCATCATCGACTACATCATATACAAACGTATAATCAACTGGTAGTAATTTTGTAACTCTTTCCACGAACAGATCGATCACTTCATTCACTTCGAGCTCTGCCGTTAACTGATGTCCAATCTCACTTGTTTGTTGTAAATAGTAATTGATACTATTACTTGAATGATAAAGCATCAAAATAATCGAAATACTAATAAAAGGTAAACCAACAAAGTAAATACCAAAAATGCCAAAATCTTGATACATCATATACAACACAAATCCAACTGGTAGAACCACTATCGTAGTGATAAATTCCCACCATAAGCTTTTGTCCACCAACTTCGGCTTTTGTTCAAAAATCACACGCCTAAAAGCATACAATAGAATATGGTTAGATATGAAAACGGTTAACACATAACCAGCAATTGGTATTAGTTCATCTAATCGCAGTAAATAGATCGAACCTATCCTACCTCCAAGAAGCAAGTAAACATAAGCAGACATGATCGATACAAAAAGGAACATGAGCATGTTCAGCGGAATTCGATACAAATCTTTTCTGCCTACTCGAACTCTGTACAAAACTACCAATATCGCAAATTGAGTTAACAATATTTCTACAAATAAACCATAGTTCAAAAATACGGCAAAACCTATGCCATGAACAAAGAAAATAGGTGTTTTATTCACAATCAATGGAAAGAAAGCGACAATACACATAATCAATCCAAAAGATAGAATGGCTAATTGATCATCCCCAAATTGGTGTGGCCACTGAAAATAAATCAGAGTTAAAGAAGCAGGCCAAATACAAACCCAAGCAATCCATAACGCAATTTGTTTACTTTTTGGCACCATACTTCTCCCCCCTCCCCAGGTTAGCTTCTAAACAAAAAAGATAGAAAGAATATATCATATTTTCAAAAAATTTACAAAAATAAACGGCGTACCAATCCAATGTAAGCTAAAGATCCTGTAATAAAATGCACTTGATGCTCCTGATTTGATGTCACATACTTTGTAATTGCTTGTTTCCAGTCAGACTCTACCACTTTATTGTTGTGTTTAGACAAATCATATAGCGTTGCAGCGCCCGCCGCACGTTTATGTTCGAAACTAGTAAATACGATGTGATCAAACGTAGCATCCATTTGGTTGATCATCTCTTCTAATGGCTTGTCCTTAAACGCCGCGAATAAGAGTTGCTTGCTTTCATTTGGAAAATAGGACTGCACGGTATCAATAAAAGTAGCAATTCCTTCAGTATTATGTGCTCCATCTACATAGACAATCGGATTGTCACATACTTTTTCAAATCTACCAGGAATCATAGCCTTTTGAAATCCTTTTTGCAATTCCGTTATAGAAAAAGGAAATCCAAGATCATTCAGTTGCATGAGCGCCTTGCAAGCAATCGTTGCATTTTTTATTTGATGCTTTCCTAACATTGTGATAGTTAAAGGTATTTCCTCGTTTACGCTCGTAAACAAAAAGGTTTGCGTTTTATCTTCTTTTAGTTGTTGTTGCGAAGAATTATAGTCTATTTGGTAGTGAAAGATCGGTGCTTGTAGACTTGTTGCATAATTTTTTATTACAGTTAATGATGATTCGTTCACATCCCCAACAATTACAGGCACATCTTTTTTTATAATTCCAGCTTTTTCATAGGCTATTTTTTCATAGGAATCACCTAAAAACTGCTTATGGTCCAGTCCAATATTCGTTATAATGGATAGCAGTGGTGTGAGGCAATTCGTTGAATCCTCTCTACCGCCCATACCAGTTTCGATTAATGCTATATCTACCTTGTCCACAAAATACAAGATGGCAATCATAACGACTATTTCAAATTCAGTTGGACCATCGTCCCGCTCATCTAGTTCTTGTATGATTGGTATAAGACGATTGACCATTTCAAGCATGTGCTCGTCATCAATCGCTTGGTCATTTAGTTGAATTTGTTCATTTATACTCGTAAGACTAGGAGAAGTAAACGTTCCTACTCGGTAATTCGCTTCCAATAACGTTTGTTTCATAAAAGTTAACGTGGAACCTTTTCCGTTCGTCCCTGCTAGATGAACTACTTTTAACCGTTTTTCAGGTCGATGGAAAAAATCAAGCATCATCTCCATTCGACTTAAACCTAATCTAATACCTAGCTTACTTCTAGATTGTAAAAAATCATGTACTTCCTTTATAGTAGTGAACATAGTGTCAACCTACCTTTTTTAGACTAAAAAATAAGAATGCAAACATTATATAGCAAAATATTAATTTATGTAAGCAATATGGAGGAAAACATATGATGCAAGGATGGGTTATTTATAACGGTCATTTACCTAGCAGTAAATTTTTATCCTACGCAGAATGGATAAAAGAAGCCGCTACCAAGAAAAATATAAAGATCAACGTAGTAAAAAATAATGCTATGCTTTCTATGATCGATAGCCAAGGCAGTCATCTCTTGAAGCAAGCACATGAAGCTCAACCAGATTTTGTTCTGTTTTTAGACAAAGATATCGCATTAGCTAAACAGTTAGAACAATTGGGGATACCTGTTTTCAACTCTTCGAAGTGTATTGATATTTGTGACAATAAAATAACTACCTATCAACATTTGGCTAAACACAAATTACCTATTCCGAAAACGATTATAGCACCGAAAATTTTTCCTGGTGTAAAAGAAATAGACACAACTAGCTATTTAGCGATTGAACGTGAGCTAGAATATCCGATGGTTGTAAAGGAAGCCTATGGTTCCTTTGGTGAACAAGTGTATCTAATTCACTCTAGACAAGCACTGTTTGCACTGATTCAAGCTTTAGAAGACAGGCCTTTTGTTATCCAAGAATATATTTCTTCTAGTTATGGAAGAGATATACGACTAAATGTAGTGGGAGATCAAGTAGTGGCTTCCATGATTCGAACAGCGAAAAATGATTTTCGAGCGAATGTTGCTGTAGGAGGAACGACAGAAGCTTATCAACCTACTGAGCAAGAAATAAGCCTAGCGCTAGCAGCGGCAAAAGCGGTCGAAGCTTCATTTGCAGGTGTAGATCTATTGTTTGGTCCAAATAGTCAACCGATTATTTGTGAAGTAAATTCGAATGCCCATATTCAAGGAACCTATCAATCAACAGGGATTAACGTTGCGGATTATATGATCGACTATATAGTTAGAACGCTAGATTAAAGCACATATTTTTCGATACCATGAATTGCTTGTATATAAGATAGTAACGTGAAAATTGTAGAAATCATTCCGCTTTTTAAAAATGATTGTTTTAGGGTTTCCCCTTTATTCATTCGATATAAGAACAGGACGAATGATACAAAAACTGTCGTTAAAAACATTACTAGAAAGAACTTCTGATTTTCTAACGAATCAACCACGTAACCAAGTTGCCATTCGTGATCTTTTGGGTTAAAAACAATCATTTTTTCTTCAAGACCTATTATGTTATTATGTTGTAATGTTATGGATTGCTCTCCCTGAGAAATCATCTGATAACCACTCGGCAGGAAACCTATTGGATATACAAGAACATAAGCAATCAGCAAGGATAATAAAATAATAAAGATATAGAGCAATGTGGTTCTTAATTTCTGTAACGTTTTTTCTTCCATAATTCCCCTCCTATGGAAAATACGCATAGTGCAAAGATAACACATCTAGGAAATTTTGTTAATAACAACAAAAACGTGGAACAAATTATGTTCCACGTTTTTTTCTTTACTCTTATGACTGAAGCTCTTTTATTCTCGCTTCAACCTTTGACCGTTTTTCGATATAATCTTTTTCTTTTTGTTTTTCTTCTTCTACTACTTTCTCAGGTGCTTTACTTACAAAGCCTTCATTAGATAGCTTCTTCTGTACTCGATCTACTTCTTTGTTCAGTTTCTCTAACTCAGCATTTAGTCTCGCAACTTCTTTATCGACATCAATTAAACCTTCAAGCGGTAAGAATAATTCTGCTCCCGTAATAACTGCTGACATTGCTTTTTCCGGCGCTTTCACTTCCGTTGCAATCGTCAACTCACTTGGATTACAGAAACGTTCTAAATAATGACGATTCTGTTCCAACTGGCTAACAGTCCTGTCATCTTTCGCTTGAATCAGAAGTTGGATTTCTTTAGACATTGGCGTGTCAACTTCTGCGCGAATGTTTCTTACTGCGCGGATAATCGCTACTAATTGTTGCATTTCATTAGCTGCTTGTGTGTCATGCAGATCTTTTCTAATTTCAGGCCAAGATGCTCTTGTAATCGACTCACCCTCATGAGGTAAATGTTGCCAGATTTCTTCTGTCACAAATGGCATAAACGGATGCAACATGCGCATCGTGTTATCTAATACATACGCTAACACAGATCTAGTTGTATGTTTTGCAGTCTCGTCTTCCCCATATAGCGGAAGTTTTGCCATTTCGATATACCAGTCACAGAAGTCATCCCAGATGAAATTGTATAAATGTCTTCCAGCTTCACCAAACTCATATTTATCTACGTTTCTGTTCACTTGTTCGATTGTTTCATTTAGACGCGTTAGAATCCATTTATCCGCAACTGATTTTTCACCAGTTAAATCAATGTCTTCGTACTTTAAATCTTCTAGATTCATAATAACGAATCGAGAAGCGTTCCAAATTTTATTAGCAAAATTCCATGTAGATTCTACTTTTTCCCATTGGAAGCGCAAGTCTTGACCTGGAGTTGAACCCGTAGATAAGAAATAACGTAAGGAGTCAGCGCCATACTTTTCAATAACATCCATTGGGTCGACACCGTTACCAAGTGATTTACTCATCTTACGGCCTTCCGCATCACGAACTAATCCGTGAATTAAAACATCTTCGAATGGACGGATATCATTGAATTCAAGTGATTGGAAAATCATACGAGAAACCCAGAATCCAATAATGTCATAACCTGTTACAAGTACATTGGTCGGGAAGAAGTGTTTGAACTCTTCGTTATCTGTATCTGGCCAATTTAATGTAGAGAAAGGCCATAATGCAGAGGAGAACCATGTGTCTAATACGTCATTATCCTGTTCCCAATTTTCAAGGTCAGCAGGTTCTTCTTTACCAACGTACACTTCACCTGTTTCTTTATGGTACCATGCAGGAATGCGGTGACCCCACCATAGTTGACGAGAAATACACCAATCGCGCGTATTCTCCATCCAACGTAAATACGTATTTTCAAAACGATCCGGAACAAAGTGAACCTTTGTATCATCATCTTGTTTTTGCAATTCAACTGCTGCATCCGCTAGTGGTTGCATGTTAACAAACCATTGTGTAGAAAGATATGGCTCAACTACTGCTCCACTTCTTTCTGAGTGACCTACCGAGTGCATGTGCTCTTCAATTTTGAAAAGTACACCTTGGTCTTGTAAGTCTTTCACGATTTGTTTTCGGCATTCAAAACGGTCCATGTCTTTATACTTTCCAGCTTTAGCATTCATTGTTCCGTCTTCATTCATTACTAGAATTCGCTCTAGGTTATGACGGTTACCAATTTCAAAGTCATTTGGATCATGTGCTGGTGTAATTTTAACGGCACCAGATCCAAATTCGATATCAACGTAGTCATCTGCTACAATTTCAATTTCTCTTCCTACAATCGGAAGTATTACTTTTTTACCGATTAAATGCTTATAACGGTCATCTTCAGGATGAACAGCAACAGCCGAATCACCTAGCATCGTCTCTGGACGAGTAGTGGCTACTTCAATGTGACCTTCGCCATCCTTAAGCGGATATTTCATATGATAGAAATGCCCTTGTACTTCTTCATGAATAACTTCGATGTCAGATAATGCTGTTTTCGTCGCTGGATCCCAGTTGATTATATATTCACCACGGTAGATAAGCCCTTTTTCATATAGCTTAACAAAAACTTCTTTAACCGCATCAGATAACCCTTCATCTAGGGTAAAACGTTCACGAGAATAGTCTAAACCTAACCCTAACTTTTCCCACTGCGCACGGATAAATGCAGCATATTCATCCTTCCATTCCCACGCTTTCTCCAGGAATTTCTCTCTCCCAAGGTCATACCTACTAACGCCTTGCTCACGTAGTTTCGCTTCTACCTTTGCTTGCGTTGCAATTCCTGCATGGTCCATACCTGGAAGATACAGTACATCGTAGCCTTGCATACGCTTAATTCTCGTGATAATATCCTGCAATGTTGTATCCCACGCGTGACCGATATGAAGCTTACCCGTTACGTTAGGTGGCGGGATCACAATGGTAAAAGGTTTTTTCTTTTCATCACGTTCTGCTTCAAAAAATTTACCGTTCACCCAATAATCGTACCTACCCTTTTCTACTGCGGTTGGATCATATTTTGGGGGTAAAGATATTTCTTTATTTTCTTCCATTTCATCTTCCTCCTTTATCAACAACTAAAATAACAAGAACTTGGATGGCGTAGTCTGTAGACAACAAAAAAACCTCTTCATCCGTAAAGGACGAAAAGGATTATTTCCGTGGTACCACCTTTGTTCACCTACACACTTTCACACAAAAATGTGGAGGTACACTCAAAATAATTAACGGTATTGTTACCGGCTTCTTCTACTTCATGTTCAAAGAAGCTGCATCCAAGGCGACATTCCAAAACAAACGATCCTAGGAAATCTTTCAGCTGATGATTTCCCTCTCTAAAGGTATTTATCCTGTACTCTTCCTCTTCACTGCATTTATCCATGTTATTTTAGACAATAGAGCATTTGTATAGTTGCTATTTTATCCAAAAAAACATAAATAAGTCAATAGATTTATTATTTTTTCCTATGTAATTGATTTTTCTGCCAAGGGTACTATGGCACTGTTCGCATAAACTTCGACGTAAGTAACTTAGCTAAATATTACTGAATAATCAAATGGTAATTGAACAAGCTCTTTCAGAGTCAACTCTGACTTTGTAGGAAGCTCTACTTTCTTAAGCGTTAGCTTATGGACTGCACCTCTTTCTAACGCGTGAACTCAAGGCTCGCTCTCTGACGTGTTCGAATCCAACTCTTTCTTACGTGTTAACTCATGGCTCGCTCCCTGAGGCGTTCGAATCCAACTCTTTCTTACGTGTTATCTCATGGCTCGCTCCCTGACGCGTTCGAATCCAACTCTTTCTTACGTGTTATCTCATGGCTCGCTCTCTGACGCGTTCGAATCCAACTCTTTCTTACGCGTTAACCTAGCTTTTAATAAACGTTTTAAAATAACTTCGCATTTTACATCTACTGAGCATTAGATGTAAATAAGATGTAGTTTTTTATGCACCATCTTGCCTAATCGACATACAATACACCAAAAGCGGTTACAAAAGAGAAAAAGCGCCCTAGAGAAAAACTGGCGCTTGGTTACTTTTATCCTATAAATTTTAATTACAAAGGGGTGTAACGATGGCACGATATTACCGTTATCGACTTCCGCCTTGGCTGAGATATTGGTTATTAGTGATAGAAAGATGCTTACTACCAATCGTCATTTTCCAAGGACTTAGAACTATATTTTTTCCGACTACCTTTGATGTCTTATTACTCGGTATTTTTATTGGTTTATATCTAGCATTTTTCCTGGAATGGATTTAGTCAGTAGACTCCATTTCTTTTTCTTTTATCGCTTCCCTTGTGCGATATAGAAAATCTTGGAAACTTAAACCATGCATGAGCCGACGATAGTTATACTCTAATCTACGGATTTGAAAAGGTTCTATGCTTGATAAGTTCCCTTTTGCATATCTTTCAATTAGATGAACATAGGACTTAGGATTCAAAAGGATAACAGCTAATAAGCTTCTTTCGCTTTGTAGAAGGGAATTATATTTTTCATAAACAGAGAATGACTCCATCATGTCACTTAAATAACAGTCATGGTATTTAAATTCATTATAATAGTAACCAGCTAAATCATTCATTGAACTTCCTAAGAAGGCATGTTCCCAATTCACAAAATATGTCTCACTGCTTTGATAGATAAGGTGGGATCGACGTAAATTACCATGGCATAATGATAAGAATGCAATCTTTTCCTGCGTGATATCCTCTAAATAGTAATCATACCAGTAGTCGATCTGACGAAATAGGTAATCTAAATCCCTATATTGCATACACACTCTTAACTCAAATGGAGACATATAGTGCTTCTTTTCAAATCTTTCTACGTAGCGAAGTAATTTTTGACGGTACTGTACTATTAGTTGCTTTTCTTTAGAGACAAATTGTTCAAGTTGATCAACTTGAACAGTTTGCTCTTTTTTTGTTTGGTTATGCACTTTTCCGATAGAACGATAAAAGGATTCAATTTCATGTGACGGTTCATCACTTTCTTTTTTTTCTTTCCAAGGCGTTAGGTAATAAATTTCTTTCTCGTGCTCTTCATAAATTTGAATTTTTTTTGTTAAATACACGGGCAAAATAGAAGAAAGTTGATGTTGATTACCCATCTGATAAACTTTTTGCCATATATTCAATCGATCGCGGGGAATGCTTGCACGTTTTAACGCAAATGTATATTGATGGCTTTGAATTTTATATAAGCGCTTCGTAATAGAGGTGATTTCTGTGGGTTTAATTTGATAAGCTTGTAATAAGCGCTTCACATTTGTCATTTATATCAACTCCAAAAATAGAAATGAAACAATCTGTGCTATAATCAACGATGTGAGGAAAGCCTCATAATGGTGGGAATCATAGGACACCTTCCTTTTAGCAAAGATAAGCTCAGAAAATCACTATAATAGTTCTATCCTCATTAAAATAAAATCCCTTGTCACTTTTGTGTGGCAAGGGATTACATGTTTTTCGTGTTAGGAGTACTTGTAACGGGATAATTTCTTATCATTCCCTTAATAAACGGATTAGTAAAAGCTTTATCTCACACGCTAACTTTACCTCAAGCTCTTCGTCTATTAAACTGATTTCTCCTAATTTCCTTTACACATAACCTTTATTTACTTTTTTCTCTAATTGGTATATTTAAGATTTGTCCTTCTGCAAGATCATCAGATTCTAGTTTGTTTGTTGTTGAAATATGCATTGGTGATAGATGGTAGCGCTCTGCAATCGAATCTAATGTATCCTCTTCCTGTACAATATATATTCTCAGGCGAGAATAGTTGTTTTCTTCTTCTTTGTCAGCAAAAATATTTATCAGATAATCCGTTTCTACTTTTCCTTCTCTTGATTCCACAGATTCGTCATAATCACCATCATCTGATGCTTGGGAAGAAAATGATATGAAACTTGATTCACTTGATTCATACCCTGGTGATTCTACTGCATCTTCTTCTGCATGGATCTTCTTCTCTACTGAACTCCCAAAAAACTCAGCAAGAGATTGCGATTTCTTATGTTTCCATCTTTCTTTTTCTGCCTTTGGCTCCGTTTTGGCTTCAGGTTCAGGTTCAGCTTCAGGTTCTGATTCTTGCTCAAGTTCCGGTTCTGGTCTCGATTCTGCTTCTAGTTCAGGCTCTTTCTCGACCTCTGATAAAAGTTCCGGCTCGGGTTCTGCTTCTGACTCATCATGAAGCGATGGTCTTGCCTCTTCATTTAATAGATCTAAGTGTTCAGAGCTATCTTCTTCCTCAGAATCTTTCACATCAAACGAAAAGCTATCTTCTAAAGGTTGTGTTGGCAAATCATCTTCCTCATCATCTACCCCAGATTCATAGCGATTAGGCACATCTTCTTTTACCCCGTGGATTCCAATTGTAGCGTGCAAGATTAATTGACTATTTTCCGGTAATTCGTAGTCAAAAGAATCGATACCCACTAAGACGTCATCTAAACTATCGATTCGGTACTTTGGTATCGTAACTTCTACAGGAAAGTTATGAAAGAATTCATTCACACCATCTTCATAGCTTTCTACACGGTCAACTGTACGTTGCGAAGGATGATCCCTTAATGACAAAATCTGCTCTTCATCTTCAATCAATTCATTTTTTACCTGGAAATACTCCCCTTTAAGTTCAATGACACCACGAACAGAGACAAAATCATCAAATTCTTGAATAGATATCTCAGGTTCAAGTGAGATTCCCATGATCTCATCCACTTCCTGTCCTCTTTTAAACCACAACGACTCGTTTAAGTCAAAAGTAAACACTGATTCATCTCCATAGGTCAAGACGAATTCCTCCCCTCAAAATCAACAAGCTATTCGTACATTGTCCTCAACTCAAATATATGAAAAAATTTCTAAAATATGCAAAGAAGCTTGAAACCATCCCTATTTGTTGCAGTAAGCATTTTTTGTACTTAAGAAATAAATATATTTCGTAGTAGATCCATACTGTACAGTAACTAAAGATGATAATACTGCTCTACCGTTCCGGAAATACACTCCGCTTTCCGTGGGGCGAGCGCCGAGCCGCTTCGTCGCTTTGCTCCTGCAGGGTCTCGCCTGTCTCGCAGATCCCACAGGAGTCTACGTGTATTTCCTCCACTAGCCTAATGGAATCTAGGTTACATCCCTCTTCTTAAGAGAAAGAACTACAATTTTATGTACTTTACTTACAGTTGTTTGGACTTACACTTAAAATTAGTAGTATAGACAATAACTTTTTATTACTGTTACTAGCGAAACAAGTGAAATTGGCGACACTCCTCGGAAATGAAGATCGCATTTCCTTCGTGCGATGTAGATTCTCTGAAGCATTCCTTATCCTGCGGGAACAGCGCGAGCCGAAGATCCACTCAGGAACGCACTTTGGGCCTGCGGTTACTCGGCCCACCAAAACATCTGTGACTGAGTTAGTTGAGGCCGTGCCCGCAAGAGGAATCTGAACTTAGAAAAATCCGGGTTCTGGGATTTTTCGTGATTCCTCCTCGGAAAGGGAGCCAATTTCACTTGTGAAGCGGGTCGAGAAATTGCTGCACAGTTTATGATTACTATGTATTAATAAATACCTTCAGAACCTTGTATAGACGAAAAAACCTCCCGCATATCATGTTATGCGGGAGGTTTACATATTATTTATTTTGATAGTTTAGCAAAAGCAGTACGAACTGCTGCGATGGTTTTTTCAACATCTTCATCTGTATGCGCAGTGGATAAAAATAATCCTTCAAATTGAGATGGTGGTAAAAATACACCTTCGTCTGCCATTGTTCGGTAATAACTAGCAAAATGATCTAAATTTGATTTACTTGCAGTTTCGTAGTTAAATACTTCTTCACTGTTAAAGAAGAAGCCAACCATAGAGCCTGCCCGATTTACTTGTAGTGGTACATTAAATTCTTCAGCAGCTTGTTGGTAGCCTTCTACTAGGCGGTCTGCTTGCTTGTTTATTTGCTCATATGCCTCTTTATCGAGTGCTACAAGCGTTTCGTACCCTGCAGTCATTGCTAGTGGATTCCCAGAAAGTGTACCCGCTTGATAGATATCACCAACAGGAGCTACTCTTTCCATAATTTCGCGTTTACCACCGTATGCTCCAACTGGTAAACCGCCACCAATTACTTTTCCAAGACAAGTAAGGTCAGGCGTTACGCCAAAATGACCTTGGGCACAGTTATACCCAACACGGAAACCGGTCATTACCTCGTCAAAAATAAGGACAGTTCCATTTTGTTCGGTAATATCACGTAATTGTTGTAGGAAGTTGTCTTTTGGTGGAACTACTCCCATATTACCTGAAACTGGTTCTACAATGACTGCTGCTAAATCATCACCAAATTGTTCAAACGCATAGCGCACGCTTTCCATATCGTTGTAAGGTACAGTGATTGTATTTTTAGCAACTGATTCAGGTACACCAGGACTATCTGGTAATCCAAGCGTTGCGACTCCAGATCCAGCTTTAATCAATAAAGAATCACCATGTCCATGATAATTACCTTCAAATTTTAGGATCTTATCTCGACCAGTATAACCACGCGCTAAACGAAGCGCGCTCATTGTTGCCTCTGTACCGGAGTTAACCATTCTCACCATTTCTATCGATGGAACACGGTCAATAACTAGCTTCGCCAATTTATTCTCTAATAAAGTTGGGGCACCAAAGCTTGTCCCATTTTCTGCAACTTCTTTTAGTTTCGATACCACACGATTATCCGCATGACCTAAGATAAGTGGACCCCAACTTAGGACATAATCAATGTATTCATTTCCATCAATATCAAAAATCTTTGATCCTTTGCCTCGTTCCATAAAAATCGGGTTCATTCCCACCGATTTAAATGCACGTACAGGTGAATTGACACCACCAGGCATAAGATCAACGGCTTCTTTATATGCATCCATCGAGTTTTGATAATTTGCCACGGTCATCATCCCTTCTTTTTTTATTCACTCAACCATCTTGCTACATCTTTTGCAGCGTATGTAATAATAATATCTGCTCCTGCACGTTTCATCGATGTTAATTTTTCCAAAACAATTCTTTTCTCATCAATCCACCCATTTTGTGCTGCTGCTTTTACCATTGCATATTCACCACTAACATTATAAGCAACAACCGGAACATGGAAGTTATTTTTAACATCTCTCATAATATCCATGTATGACAGAGCTGGTTTCACGATTAAAAAGTCTGCTCCTTCACGAACATCGGACTCTGCTTCGCGTAAAGCCTCTAAACGATTTGCTGGGTCCATCTGATACGTTTTGCGATCGCCAAATTGTGGTGCGCTTCCTGCTGCATCTCGAAATGGACCATAAAAAGCAGAAGCATATTTAACGGCATAGGACATGATTGGTATATTTACAAAACCCGCTTCATCCAATCCTTTGCGAATTGCTGCTACAAATCCATCCATCATATTAGATGGAGCAATAATGTCCGCTCCCGCCTTAGCCTGTGATACTGCTGTTTGTACAATTAATTCTAGGGACTCGTCATTTAAGACGTCACCATCTTTAATCACACCACAGTGCCCATGCGAAGTGTACTCACATAAGCAAGTATCAGCTACTGTAAGCATTTCAGGGAATTCTTTTTTAATCTTACGAATTGCTTCCTGGACAATACCAGTTTCACAATAAGCTTGTGTGCCTACCTCATCTTTATCTTTTGGAACACCAAATAATAGAACGGATCGGATTCCTAAATCAACTAGTTCTTCCAATTCCACAGATAGGTGGTCTAAGGAAACCTGATACACACCAGGCATCGAACCTACCTCGTTTTTAATATTATTCCCTTCCACAACAAAAATAGGATAAATTAAGTCGTCTGTCGAAAGTTGCGTTTCTCTTACCATTGCTCTCATGCTTTCAGATGAGCGCAGTCTACGATGTCTTTGGAATAAAAGTTCTTTCATCTTTTCACCTTATCCTTTCGCCTTATAATAATCAATTAGCACCTGTAGCATACCTTCAATCGTAAATGTATCCGGAACCAACACTTGCTTCAACCCGAGTTCAAGTGCCTTTTTTTCGGTTGTGGAACCAATGCATACACATAAATGCTCTCGTGCAATTTTTTCAAATAGCGTTGTATTTATTAGACGATGAAGTGCCTCTACTGCTGATGGACTAGTAAAAGTGAATATATCTATTTCACCACTAGCTATGTATTCCTCAAGTAACGTAGAATCATCTGCGTTAATTAGTGTCTCATATGTGATTAATCTTTTGTAAAATATGTCATGTTGCTCAAGTGCACAAGGAATTTCTTGTCGCGAACGATTTCCGCAAGCTAAAACGATCCGTTCGTTGCTTCGGTCATCCTTTAAAAATTCCTCCATCATTGCTTCTCCACTAAAATCACGAGGCTTAAATTCAGCCGTACAACCGTAGTGGTTTAACATCATTTCAGTTTTATCACCAACTACCGCTATCTGTAATGGCGATAACCAGTTCTTATCAAATCCGTATTCGTATAACTGTTGAAAGAAAAATTTCACGCCATTCGCACTTGTGAAAAAAATCCATGTAAAATCGTGAAGGTTTTGAAATATAACACGATTGTCATTGCTATACGTTGGACGAATATGGAGAAGCGGCACAACTACGGGAATTGCACCGACTTCTTTCATTTTTTCAGAAAACTCCTTCGTCTGTTCTTTCGCACGTGTGACAAGGATTCTTTTTCCTGATAATGGTCGAGACATTACTTGTCAAGCTCCTCTTTTGCATCATCAACAATCTTTTGTGCACCTTGTTGTTTTAATCGATCTGCAGCTTCTTTACCTACTGCTTCCGGATCCGTACCACGTACAACTTCTTTTAAGATTGTCTTCCCATCAGGTGTACCCACTAATGCAGTTAATACAATTTCTTCGCCATCTAAATAAGCATAGCCACCAATTGGTACTTGGCAACCACCATTTAATAGGTGAAGGAATTTACGTTCCGCAGTTACTGTTCTGATTGTATAGTCATGATTAATTTTTGCTAATACGTCTAATAATTCTGTATCATCTTCACGACATTCGATCGCTAGTGCTCCTTGACCTACTGCTGGTACACATACTTCAGGCTCAAGGTATTCCGTGACAAGATCATCGCCCCAGCCTACACGAATCAGTCCTGCAGCAGCAAGAACAATCGCATCATAATTTTCTTCTTTTAACTTTTTAAGTCTTGTATCAATATTTCCTCGAATCCATTTTATTTCAAGATCCGGTCTTACTGCTAAAATTTGAGAACCTCTACGTAAACTACTTGTACCTACAATTGCACCACTTGGTAGATCTTTAAGCGCAACGTTACCATTCGAGATAAATGCATCGCGGTGATCTTCTCTTACAGGGATAGCGCCAATCATTAATCCTTCTGCCACTTCTGCAGGCATATCTTTCATGCTGTGTACAGCCATATCAATTTCATGGTCATACATTGCTTGTTCAATTTCTTTTACAAATAATCCCTTGCCACCAACCTTTGATAAGGTAACATCTAAAATCTTATCACCTTTTGTGACAATCTTTTTCACTTCAAACTCATATGGAGCTCCGGACTTTTTCAATTGATCAATTACCCAATCTGTTTGTGTAAGTGCTAAGTTACTTTTTCTTGATCCAATTACTATTTTTCTCATTGATTTATCCTCCTGAACCATTCTTATATATGAAATTTTGATAATGTACTAAATAGGAAATAATTAATTAACAAGAAGAGAAAAGCTGCTGTATTAAATAACGATATCGATTTCCCCTGATATCGGGCTCCTAGTCGTAAAGATAGATAGATACTATAAACAATAAATACAATAATAGAACCTACCGTTTTTATATCGTACCAATAAAACTCCGCTCCAGATGAATACGCCCATACGATTCCTAATATCATAGATAGCAATAGGGTTGGTAAGGCAATTTTTATTGTTTGAAACGACCATTGATCAAGACGTTCTAGGTCACCAAATCTTTTCAACCACTTGTAACCTATTTTCTGCTTCAATAATCTATATTGTAGTAGAAACATGACTGAAAATACAAACGAAAGCGTGAAGAATCCATAAGATAGCATCGCAAGGGTAATGTGAGCGATTAATATCTCTCCAACAATTGCTTCCCCACGAACTCCACCTTCATTTCCTGAAGTAATCGCAATATGCAATACCACCATAAAAAATCCAAGGACATTTGTAAAAAAAACTAAAAAATCAACTTTTAAAAAGTGATTCATAATTAAAGAAAAGGTTACTAAGATCCAAGCATAAAAAAATAACCCTTCATTGACGGACAACACGGGGAAATTAGCTTTTGAAAAGAATTGATAAATTAAAAAAATGGTTTGTAGAACCCAAACCATAGTAAGTAACCAGAAGGCAAGTCGATTCACCTTCCGGTTATGTTGTATAAAGTCAATAAAATATCCCATCACACTTATTCCATATATAATTAAGATAAGTTCAACTAGCCATCCTATTTCAAGCATAGTGAAATCCTTTCCTCATAAAGGTTGTACGATTAACGTGTTGATACATTTTTTAGTGATGAGAATGGAATGACCCCACTTTTCTCAAATGAGATTACTTTATCAGGATCTTGTTTTTTTAACTCTTCCTGCACCATATCTTCAATACCGAATATACGCATAAACATTTGTAGCGACTCTTCAGAATTAGGTTCTGCAGCTATTTCCTTTGCCTGTAGGATCGGTTGTTTTAATAACTGATTAATGATGCTTTTCGTATGCTTACTAAGGACCTTTCTTTCTCGGTCTGTTAAGTCAGGCATTTTACGTTCGATGCTTTTCATTGTTTCAGCTTGAATAGATAAAGCATGTTCTCTTAGAGCAGAGATTACAGGTACAACACCTAACGTTTGTAACCATTCTTTAAATAGTACAATTTCACTTTCAATCATTAACTCTATTTCTGCTGATGCTTCTTTACGAGCCTTCACATTTGCATCAACGATTCCTTGTAGATCATCTATATCATATAAGAACACATTTTCTAATTTACCTAGTTCAGGGTCTAAATCTCTTGGCACAGCAATGTCCACTAAGAATAACGGACGCCCTTTTCGCTGTTTATGAATCTTTTCAAGCGTTTCTTTTGTTAAGACGTAATTGTCTGCGCCTGTAGAACTGATTAAAATATCTGCTCCCTTTAACGTTTCTGACAATTCATCCAGTCTTTTAGCCTCACCACTAAATTGCTTGGCAAGTGTTACTGCTTTTTCAAAAGTGCGGTTTAAAACTGTTACTTTACTAACACCTGAACCTTGTAAGTTCTTGGCAGCTAGTTCACCCATTTTTCCAGCACCCAGAATTACTACATGTTTGCTAGAAATATCATTAAATATTTTTTTGGCTAATTCGACTGCAGCGTAACTAACGGAAACAGCATTTTCGCCAATTTCTGTCTCTTTGTGTACACGCTTTGCAAACGTAATCGCTTGTTTAAATAACTCGTTATAAACCGTACCAGTTGTTTTTGTTTGTTGCGCAAGTTGAAACACATGTTTCATCTGTCCAAGTATTTGTGTTTCACCAACAACCATGGAATCCAAACCACTTGTAACCCTGAACAAATGTTCCACTGCACCATCATTCTCATAGAATGAAAGGTGTGCGGAGAATAAATCTTTATCTATATGAAACCACTCGGCTAAAAATCTTTTTATATAATAACGCCCTGTATGAAGTTGGTCTACAACCGCATATATCTCTGTACGATTGCATGTTGAAATAATCACATTTTCTAAGATACTCTTTTCATTGTTTAAAGCTTTCATCGCTTCAACAATTTGATCTTCTTGAAATGTGAGCTTCTCCCTAATTTCTACAGGGGTGGTTCTATAATTTATACCCACCACTAGTATATGCACAATATCTACCCCCAAAACATGGCCTGAAATCCATACCTGTCCTATTATAACACGAGAACAGAAGTGATATTTGACTATTTTTCGAAATTTCTATGACAATCTATGATAAAATTGTACCTGTCACGTAGCCACTGCCTTTATTCATAAAAGTACTTTAACATATTAAGTTTGTACAATCAAGAAATCAATACTAGTTAATAATTATTTTAATCTAGGAGGAAACATGAAAAGACAATATACTTTTATCGGATTTGTGTTGATTGCAATTGGCGCCTATTTCTTCATTCAACAATTAAGATTACCTATTTTTACTAACTTCTATTCATGGACAACACTACTTATTATTTTAGGACTTGTTTTTCTTATTTATAGTTATATTACCAAAGATTACAAAAATTTATTCCCCGGGGCGATTATGATTGGTCTTGGTCTCCATTTTCACGGACTTGCCTATTATTCTTTTTGGATAGATCATTGGGGTATGTATCCATTAATCTTGTCCTTTGCATTTTTCATTACATATCATAAAACAAAATCCGGATTATTCCCTGCTATACTATTCTTAGTAATCGGTCTCGGTGTTATTCTTTTACCTGAACAACTAGCTTGGTTTTCCTGGATGGATCCATTCAGACGCATCATAGAGCAATTTTGGCCTGTATTACTCATTGTTATTGGTGGGTTTATACTATTTAAAAAAGGAAAGTAACGTTAATTATTCGCAAATGTATAGAATGCGCCACAAAATTTGGGAATACAATTTTTAAGCGGCTGTGAGAGACCTTATTTACCTATTTTGGGCCGATTTTCCATCTGATCGGCTATACAGTACGCTATTTTCACTAAACGCCTTCGAAATCAATAAAATCAAGGCAAATAAGGGCTCAGGTAGCCGTTAAAATCATAAAGGCTAAGATTTTATGAAAATAACGGATCTCTTAGCCGCCAAGCTCAAAAGAGACTATGATCGTTACGCCGCATTTTGTATCTACTATGCAAAATAGCACCTAAAGATCATTAAAAAAAGCAACCACTGGTTGCTTTTTTTTATTGCTTGATATAATGCTCAACTGCTCTCCATGCTACGTCTTTACCTTCACCTGTTTCTGATGAAAAAGGAATGATGATGTCATCTGGGTCTAAATCTAATCCCATTCTAGTTTGTCTTATATGACTTTCTCTCTTATTCTTTGCGATTTTATCAAGTTTAGTGGCTATGATAATAACTGGCAAGTCATAATGCTTAAGAAATTCATACATTGCCACATCATCCACAGTTGGTTTATGTCTTATATCTACAATAAGGGCAGCTGCTTTTAGATTTTCACGTTCGATGAAATATTCTTCCAGCATTTTTCCCCAAGCTTCTCTTTCCTTTTTCGATACTTTGGCATAACCATAACCAGGAACATCAACAAAATGAAAAACGTCATTGATAATATAAAAATTAAGTGTTTGCGTTTTTCCTGGTTTTGATGAAGTCCTTGCTAGACTCTTACGATTAATCATCTTATTAATAAAAGAAGATTTCCCTACATTCGATCTTCCTGCTAATGCTATTTCCGGAAGATGACCAGGTGGATATTGTTTTTTCGAGACTGCGCTAATCACAATCTCAGCACTAGTTACTTTCATGTTTCTCCCCCACTAAAGCATGCTCTAATACTTTATCTAAATGTTCAACTAAAATAAAGTTCAATTCATTTTTAATACTATCAGGAATTTCTTCTAAATCCTTTTCGTTATCAGCTGGTAGTATAATCGTGGAAATGCCAGCTCGGTGTGCACTTAATGATTTTTCTTTTAATCCACCAATTGGAAGCACTCTTCCTCTAAGTGTAATCTCACCGGTCATTCCGACCTCTTTTTTCACTGCTCTACCTGTTAAAGCAGAAACAAGTGCCGTAGCCATTGTTATACCTGCAGATGGGCCGTCCTTCGGTGTAGCCCCCTCTGGAACGTGAATATGGATGTCATTTTTTTCATGAAAATCCGGATCTATATTTAGTTCATTTGCCCGAGAGCGAATATAACTAAATGCAGCTTGTGCAGACTCTTTCATGACATCTCCTAGTTTACCTGTGAGGATTAGCTTTCCTTTCCCTGGTGAAAGACTAACCTCTATAGATAAGGTATCTCCTCCTGCTGCAGTGTATGCTAAACCGGTTGCTGCACCAACTTGATCTTCTTGCTCCATCATACCATATCTGAATCTCGGCTTTCCTAACATTGTTTCCAGTTGCTTCTCCGTAATGACCACTTTTTTCTTATTTTCAGACACGATAATTTTTGCGGCTTTACGACATAAGGAAGCTAATTGTCTCTCTAAGCCACGAACGCCCGCTTCACGCGTGTACATCCGTATTAGTTTGACTAATGCTTCATCGCGTAATTGTAACTGCCCTTTTGATAGTCCATTTTCTTTTATCTGTTTAGGTAACAAATGTTCCTTACAAATATATAATTTCTCAAGCTCTGTGTACCCAGCGATAGAAATAACTTCCATACGATCTAAAAGAGGCCCAGGTATAGATCCTAAATTATTTGCTGTAGCAATAAACATTACTTTAGACAGGTCATATGTCTCTTCAATGAAGTGGTCACTAAACGTACTATTTTGCTCTGGATCCAATACCTCTAACATTGCTGAGGAAGGATCCCCACGGAAATCACTTGCCATCTTATCGATTTCATCAAGCAAGAAAACAGGGTTAATCGTTTCTGCTTTTTTCATTCCTTGAATAATTCTACCTGGCATAGCCCCCACATAAGTTCTGCGGTGACCTCTGATTTCAGCTTCATCTCTTACACCGCCCAATGAGATACGAACAAACTTACGATTTATTGCCCGGGCAATCGATTTGGCTAATGATGTTTTCCCTACTCCTGGAGGACCTACTAAGCAAAGTATTGGACCCTTTAAAGATTGTGTTAGTTGTTGAACGGCTAAATATTCTAGAACACGCTCTTTTACCTTTTCCAAACCATAATGGTCCTCGTCCAATGTCTTTTCCGCATGATTGATATCTAGATTGTCTTCGGTTTCCGTTGTCCAAGGTAAATTTAATAACCACTCAATATAATTACGAATAACCGAGCTTTCTGCTGAACTTTGTGGTACCTTCTCATATCGATCTAGTTCTTTAAAAGCCACTTTAGTGATACGTTCTGGCATACCAGACTTTTCCACTTTTTCTCTAAGTTGAGCAACCTCACCTGACTTGCCGTCTTTGTCACCCAATTCTTTTTGAATGGCTTTCATTTGCTCTCTTAAATAATATTCTTTTTGCGTTTTTTCCATGGACTTTTTGACACGTTGCCCAATTTTTTTCTCTAAATTCAATACTTCTCTTTCATTTGTTATAAAATTTATCAAACGTTGTAGTCGTTTTTTTACGTCCTCTGTTTCCAGTAGTTCTTGTTTGTCTTTTAACTTTAATGACAAGTGAGAAGAAATTATATCAGCCAACCGCCCTGGCTCATCGATATCCGTAACAGTCGCAAATGTTTCCTGACTGATTTTCTTCGATACTTTTATGTATTGCTCAAATTGATCTAGCAGGGAGCGCATAAGTGCAGCTTCTTCATTTTTATTGCCGTGCACTTCTTCAAATTCTTGCACTTCAACCAAGAATTGTTCTTCCTCTTCCAAAAATTGAACGATCTCGGCACGATGAACGCCTTCTACAAGAACACGAATGGTTCCGTTTGGTAACTTTAACATCTGTTTCACTTTTGCTAAAGTTCCGATACGGTATATATCCTTTGCGCCTGGTTCATCTAAGGCGCTTTCTTTTTGTGCTGCTAAAAAAATCTTATGATCATCCATCATTGCTTTTTCTAAAGCATTCACAGATTTATCTCTACCAACATCTAAGTGTAGTACCATGGTAGGAAAAACAAGAATCCCCCTTAGCGGAAGAAGTGGGATTTGTATTTTATTTATTTCTGCCATTTTTGCACCTCCAAAATATAAATGCAGAATAAGATGCATTTACTATGCCAACACAAATTCCATCTGATAAAGAATTCATTGCTTAAATTTTAAAGAAAAGTCTTTACTTTGTAAAACTATACGCGCAAATGTTCCAATTAAACTTATGAAGATTGATCGATTCTATATTGGTTAGAAGGTTTAACTTTAACATGATCGCCTTCTAATACATAGGTCAATGCCTCTTTAAAAGTTTCAACAGCGATAATTTCAATTCCAGTTATTTTTGCACAAATAGCTTGATAATTCGCCTTAGGAATAACAACTTGCTTTGCTCCCGCCTGCTTTGCTGCCTTAATTTTGGTTAAAACACCACCAATAGGCATTACTTCCCCGTGCAAACTAATTTCGCCTGTCATCGCAATATCATGTCTTACTGGTACTTTTTGAATACTTGAATAAATACCAACTGCCATTGCAAGTCCTGCTGATGGTCCATCTACTGGTATTCCACCTGGAAAATTAACATGTACATCATATTCATGTGCAGGCACACCTAAGTACCGTAACAATGTGGTAACATTTTCAATCGATCCTCGCGCCATACTTTTTCTTTTAATGGATTTTGATTGATTCCCGATCGTCTCTTCTTCTGCGATCCCTGTAATCGTTATTTTACCATCACCAAGACTTGGTAACACCATAATTTCTATGGCGAGAATATGTCCAGTACTTGGGCCTTGTACCGCTAACCCGTTTACTTTACCTATTCGGCTTTTTAGAGGAATCATCGGTTTTAGTCTTGGGCTCATGCGACCAGACTCCACAACCCATTCCATATCTGCTTGTGATATTTGGTCTCTTCCTTGTCTTTTAGAAATACTAGCTGCAATTTGAATCATATTAACAGATTCTCTTCCATTCCTAGCATATTCCGATAACACTTTTAGTGCATTTGGTTCAACCTCACACTTAATCTTATCGCTTGCCTTGGTTGCAACTGTTGTAATCTCTTCCGGTTCTAATTCTCTAAAATAGACTTCCAAACATCTAGAACGTATGGCTGGTGGTATCTCTTCAGGCATCCGTGTTGTTGCGCCAATTAATCTAAAATCTGCAGGTAGACCATCTTGGAAAATTTGATGAATATGTGTAGGGATATTTTTATTCTCTTCACTATAATACGCGCTCTCATACAATACTTTTCTATCTTCCAATACTTTAAGTAATTTATTCATCTGAATTGGATGCAATTCTCCAATTTCATCGATAAACAACACACCACCATGTGCATTGGAAACAGCCCCGCGTTTTGGCTGCGGAATTCCTGCTTGTCCCATCGCACCAGCCCCTTGATAAATAGGGTCATGTACAGAGCCGATTAATGGATCTGCAACGCCTCGTTCATCAAATCGAGCAGTAGTAGCATCCAGTTCAATAAATGGAGCTGTCGTCCTAAATGGAGAATTAGCATTACGCTTAGCCTCTTCCAGTACGATTCTTGCAGCTGCTGTTTTACCTACCCCAGGGGGGCCATATATAATAACGTGTTGCGGATTGCCACTACAGATTGCTGCACGTAATGCTTCAATTCCATCTTCTTGACCTACAACATCTGATAAGCTTTTTGGTCTAATACGTTCAGATAAAGGCGCAGTTAGACCTATCTTCTTCATTTCTCTCAACTTTTCCATTTCTTTTTCTGATTCTTTTTCAATTGTATTTTTATTTGCGCGCTGGTTTTTTAATAAATTCCAAAAATATAGCCCAATGACTATTCCAAAGAATAGTTGAATAATTACTACAATACTAACAAGATTCATGTTGTACCTCCATGTTTATATGTAAGATACTCGTTAGTATTTCCGCAATTAAACATACTAAACCATATATAGGAGGATAAATTCTATTGTTTTTCATCCTTGGCAACAATAGACAGAGACTATTATTTAAGTAAGAAAAATCCCTTGCTATATCATAACAAGGGATTTTTCATGCATTTTAAGTTTTAAGCACTTTCCTTAGGTGATTCTTTATTTTCGTCTTTTACAGTACCATCCTGTAATACTAATTTCGGTCTTCCATTTTCAAGTAATACAGTGTCTTTCGTAATGATTACTTTTTCAATATCATCTCGAGACGGAATTTCGAACATAACGTCTAACATGATACTTTCAATAATGG
This sequence comes from Aquibacillus koreensis, assembly GCF_025154055.1. Classification (GTDB taxonomy): domain Bacteria; phylum Bacillota; class Bacilli; order Bacillales; family Amphibacillaceae; genus Aquibacillus_C; species Aquibacillus_C koreensis. The sequence goes on along the minus strand of NZ_JAOALK010000061.1, from coordinate 10,021 downwards.
AACGTAGACCACGTGCTCCTGTTTTTCTTTCAATTGCTTTTTTCGCAATTTCAATAAGAGCTTCTTCTTCGAATTCTAGTTCTGCATTATCAATTTGGAATAGTTTTTCATATTGTTTAACTAAAGCATTTTTTGGCTTCGTTAAAATTTCTACAAGTGCTTCTTCATCTAATGGCTCAAGCGCACCAATTACTGGTAGACGACCGATAAATTCTGGAATTAATCCAAAACGAAGCAAATCTTCTGGTAACACTTTTGATAATAGTGTTGCTTTATCCAAATCTTCGTTCGCTTCTTCTGCTCCAAAACCAATTACTTTTTTACCTAGTCGGCGTTTAATAATTTGTTCGATGCCGTCAAATGCTCCACCACAGATAAATAATACGTTAGTTGTATCAATTTGAATAAATTCTTGATGAGGATGCTTACGACCACCCTGTGGCGGTACACTTGCTACAGTTCCCTCTAGAATTTTAAGAAGTGCTTGTTGTACACCCTCACCTGAAACATCACGTGTGATCGAAGGATTTTCTGATTTACGAGCTACTTTGTCAATCTCATCAATATAAATGATGCCCTTTTCTGCCTTTTCCACATCATAATCTGCAGCTTGGATTAATTTAAGAAGGATATTTTCAACATCCTCACCGACATAACCAGCTTCAGTAAGTGAAGTTGCATCTGCAATTGCAAAAGGTACGTTTAAAATTCTCGCTAATGTTTGTGCCAATAAGGTTTTACCGCTACCTGTTGGTCCGATCATTGCGATATTACTCTTAGAAAGTTCTACGTCATCATTGCTTTTAGGTGAGTTAATACGTTTATAGTGATTATATACTGCAACAGATAAGTTTTTCTTTGCTTTTTCTTGCCCAATAACATAATCATTTAGGATTTCACAAATTTCTTGTGGCTTCGGAATATCTTTAAACTCTACTTCTTCCTCATTCCCAAGCTCTTCCTCCACAATTTCCGTACAGAGTTCAATACATTCATCACATATATATACACCTGGACCAGCGACTAACTTTCTTACTTGGTCTTGGCTCTTACCACAAAATGAACACTTAAGTTGCCCTTTTTCTTCATTAAATTTATACATTCATTTCACCCCTCAAATTAAAAGTATCTATATGATAGGAAGAAATCATACAATTATGTTATCTCTAATCTTTCTTTAGCTCATAATATCAGATTAGGGTGTGATAACAAAGTAAAAAACCTTATCACTTTATGTATTAACACTCCTAATCATCTTTTCCAACTCTTGTTCTGAATAAACTACCCAAAAAATATTTCTGGCATACATATAGAGAAATATTGGATAGGTACACTTAATTATGTATAAAGTTCTTTAAAAGTCAAACAGTATGTTTTCGGCCTATAAGTTATTCTATTTTAGAAAAAATAGAATATAACTATTTAAGCGTAAAAGAATATTTAGAGAAGACAAGGCACGATGATTCGCGCCTTGTCTTATTTATAGTCTGTGTGTTATTTAGTTTTACTATGTTCAGCTAAGAAGTCAATAGCTTTCTTGAACTTAAGATCTTCTTTAATCGCACCTGTATTTCCGCCTAACATTTGAACCAATTGATCAACGTCCGTTTGATACATAGATGCCATGGATTCTAACTCTTTATTCACATCTTCTTCTGTTGCTTCAATGTTTTCTGCATTTACAATTGCTTCTAGAGTCAAGTTAGTTTTTACACGCTTTCCAGCATCTTCTTTCATTTGCTCTTTTAACGCATCTTGATCTTGACCAGAGAATTGGTAATACATATCCATTGTCATACCTTGCATTTGAAGTCTTTGTTCGAATTCTTGAAGCATACGGTCTAATTCATTCTTCACCATTGCTTCTGGAACTTCTACTTCTGCATTGTCTGAAGCTTGTTCAATTAGAGATTCACGCTTTTTGTTATCTGCATCTGTTGCTTTTTGGTTTTCAAGACGCTCTCTAATTTTCTTCTTTAATTCATCTAAAGATTCTACTTCTTCGTCGACATCTTTTGCAAACTCATCGTCAAGTTCTGGCAATTCTTTTGTTTTGATTTCGTGAATCTTTACTTTGAAAGTAGCCGCTTTACCAGCAAGTTCTTCTGCATGATATTCTTCAGGGAATGTAACTTCCACTTCTGTATCAACACCAGTTTCTTTGCCTACAAGCTGTTCTTCAAAACCTGGAATGAAAGAGCCAGAACCGATTTCTAATGAGTGATTCTCTGCTTTTCCACCTTCAAATGCTTCACCATCTACGAAACCTTCAAAGTCGATTACGACTGTATCGCCTTCTGCAATAGCGCCTTCTTCTTTTACAACCAATTCAGCTTGGCGTTCTTGCTGTTGTTTTAACTCGTTATCAACATCTTCGTCTGTTACTTCAACACTTTCTACTTCTACTTCTAAGCCTTTGTATTCACCAAGTTTAACTTCTGGCTTAACCGTTACTTTAGCAGTGAAGATAAAGTTTTTACCTTTTTCGATTTGAGTAACGTCGATTTCTGGTTGATCAACAGGGTCAATACCAGTTTCATCAATAGCATTCGTGTACTCTTCCGGTAGAATAATGTCTACTGCATCTTGATATAAAGATTCTACGCCGAAACGTTGTTCAAACAATCCACGTGGTACTTTTCCTTTACGGAATCCTGGTACTTGGACTTGTTTAACTACTTTCTTAAAAGCCTTATCCAATGCAGTGTCAAATTTCTCAGCATCAACTTCAACAGTTAAAAGGCCTTCATTGCCTTCTTGTTTTTCCCATTTTGCTGTCATACTAATTCCCTCCAAAATCTATATTACTATGTTAGACGTTCATTCATTGTACAATCATTATACGAGGCCGAACGCTTATTACAACCATCTTATTATAACATAATCGCCGTTCCTTTCAACAATAACAACTAACGAGTCTGATTGCTACTAACATTGACCATTTATTGCCATTTTAATCTTGAATAATTGAAAAGTATTCCTTCTCACTGGCGATAATTTCTTCTATGTAGTGCGTTACTTCAGGGTCTATTTGAGTCATTGTACTATCATTGCGTTGCATTTGTAAATACTCATACCCCAATAACTTCAATGCTTCCGTAATATACCCACATTCTTTCTGGGTGGGCATTATTGGATATCTCACATACACATAACGGTACATCAATTCTTTAATTAATTCAAATAAAGTAGGGTTTTCCTGCTCTACCTCTTCTAATCCACTCATAATATATTCAACTGCTTTGTGGTTACTTATTTCACTTAGTTCAGATGGATTAATTGTTATGGATTGACCGAATTTTTCCAACTCTATACTAGCATCGATATTTTGTGCTTGGTATAACAGAATAATAGCAGTTTTTACAACTGGCTGAATCGTTTTATCCACTAACATCTTTGTAAGTAATTCACTTTCAGTTGTACTATAAATTGATCGTAATTTTTCAAGCAATCTCCATTGTGTCACCGGTTCCTGGTCTTGGACAGCACGCTTTAGTTTTACTAATAAGACAGATGCTTGTTCCTCTTTTCGATCGTCCGATAACTTTTTGCTTATGTCACAAACTTGTTGAAGTTGTGTTTGTAAAGGCTCCGGAACAGTCTCCAACCCAATTTCTACTTCTAGTAAGTCAATCGCCTCATCATACTTACTAGCTTGGAATAAAAGCGTTGCATAAATATGTAAGTACTCATAAAAATGTTCATTCTTCAGTGAAAGTAATTCTTCACCCAACAGTTCCGCTTTTTCTTGCTCTCCTAATTCCATTAAGCAAATAAGCTTACCTGTTAATACTTCGTGCGAATTCACATCATATTCACTTAGTTTCTCTAAATAATCTAACGCATCTTGATATCTTTTTTCTTCAAGCGCTTCTTTACTTTTCTTTTCTAATGATGATTTCCATGTCGGAAATATAATTAGGTTATTTTCCTGTGATTTCAAGTCAAACCATTCCTTGTTAGAGCAATTTTTATGTACATTGTTAGCTTACCTTACTTTTTATCATCAATCAAAAAATAAGAAAAGGTAATATAACGAGAAAGGGACCCAACTTAAAAATAAGTTGGATCCCTTTCGAATGTAAGCGTCCCAGGAGAGATTCGAACTCCCGACCCACAGCTTAGAAGGCTGTTGCTCTATCCAGCTGAGCTACTGGGACATTTGGAGCGGGTGAAGGGAATCGAACCCTCGACATCAGCTTGGAAGGCTGAGGTTTTACCACTAAACTACACCCGCATATTTTAAATATGTCTCTGCGTTTACTAAATTCTTATGACTATCCTTAGCAACAGACAAGATTCATTATACTTATCCAGGTTAATATTGTCAATAATATATCGCAAAAAAAGTAAAAAATGATGCATGAGCTTTGACTGAAATTACTCCTTCAAAGCTCATGCCCAATTATAAAGCTGCTTGATATGTCATTTCCTCTATTTTGTCTCCAGAAACATCATAAAAATCCACAGTCACATCTTGTTTTGCTTCCCAAGATAGAATGGCGTATGTTGGCTCTTTGCGCCCTCTTGGCAGCCTGACACTACCGGGATTAATAAATAGTCTTCCTTTCACAACTTCTGCTCCAGCAATGTGAGAATGACCAAAACAGATAACATTCGCACCCAACTCTTCAGCTCGGTAAGATAATGGCATTAACGTAGTCTTCACTTGAAATAAATGGCCATGGGTTACAAAGAATGTTAAGTCCTGTACAGAAAAGTCTATTTCATTGGGATAACGACCATCAATATCACAGTTACCAGCTACTTTCATAAAATCATATAATTCAGGAGCATCCATATCTAACTCTGAATCACCACAATGAATAACCTGATCCACACTATCTTTGTGTCTATCTTTAATCATGGCTACTTCTTTTCTAAGACCATGACTATCACTCATAATCAAGACCTTTGGCATAAAATCCCTCTCTCTAATTCTCCTTTATCCATTCTTCCAACTGAATCAATGCATTTCTACGATGGCTAATTTGATTTTTCTCTTCGGATGTTAGTTCAGCCATTGTTTTATTATAATTATTAGGTATAAAAATCGGATCATATCCAAACCCGTTTTCTCCTACTGGTTCAACACCAATATGCCCTTCGCACTCGCCTCGTTTATAAATAGTAGCCTTTTCCGGTTGTGCTAATGCTAAAACACAAACAAAACGAGCTGTTCGTTTTTCTTCCTTAACACCAGTCATTTTTTCTAATACTTTATGTAAATTATCATTGTCATCCTTATGCGTACCCGCATATCTTGCCGAATAAACACCAGGTTCACCACCAAGGGCATCCACTTCTAATCCGGAATCGTCTGCGAGTACTGGAAGATGAAACTTTTTCGCAATCACTTCCGCTTTAATTGCTGCATTTTCTTCAAACGTATCACCAGTTTCTTCTATATCAGGGATGTCCTCTTCCAAATCTAATAGTGACAATACCTCAATGCCATATTTCGAGAATAATTGATTAAAATCCTTCATTTTACCTTTATTTTTCGTTGCGATTATTAACTTTTGCATCATCATGCTCCTATTTAAATCTTATCTTTTCGAAGTCCCAATTGAACTTGACCATTTACCAATAGCATCCTTCTGCTTCTCAAATAGATTCTGTATTCCTTGATTAGCTAAATCCAACATTACCTGTAATTGCTCTGGTGAAAAAGTAGCTTCTTCTCCAGTTCCTTGTATCTCAACAAATTTACCTTCACCCGTCATAACGACGTTCATGTCTACATGCGCTTTTGCATCTTCTTCATATTTTAAATCTAATACCGCAGACCCATCTGGAAGAATTCCAACAGAGGTAGCAGCTAAATAATCAGTTACTGGCATGGCACTAAGTGCTTTTTTGTCTATCAATGAACCAAACGCAAGTACTAAGGCTACAAATGCACCAGTAATGGAAGCAGTTCTCGTCCCACCATCTGCTTGAATGACATCACAATCAATCCAGACTGTTCTTTCACCAATCTTGTCTAAATCAACTACTGCTCGTAAGGCTCTTCCAATTAAACGTTGGATCTCCATCGTACGACCCGATACTTTACCTTTTGATGATTCTCTGATGTTTCTTTGTTCTGTTGCTCTTGGTAACATAGAATACTCAGCAGTGATCCAACCCTTGCCTTGCCCACGCATGAATGGAGGTACACGATCCTCTATACTAGCGTTACAAATAACTTTCGTTTCACCCACTGTAATTAACACAGAACCTTCCGGATGTTTTATATAATCTGTATGTATTTCGATTGGCCTTAACTCATCTATTTTTCTCTCATCATTTCTCATATCTATATTCCTCCTCATTCTTATTTAATCCTAACATATTTTTACCTAGTTATATAACTTCATACCTTGTTTTTTTCACCACAGTTAAGTGATGCAGTCCGATTTTCAATTACAAAAAAGAGACTGGAATACCAGCCTCCTGTTTTTTACACTATATTACATACTTCCTGTTGGAACAAACATATCTCTTGTTACCGGTTCAGAATATGGTACACCATCTTCGTTAAATACCTCTTCTAAGTTCTCAACCATCACATCAATGCCGTCTACACCCGGTTGTTCTGTTAAAGTGAGTACCAATGTTTCCATGACTTCATTGGATATAGAACCCTCTTCTAAGTTGTCCAAAATGTTCTCATTAAAACTTAGCTTTAAAATACCATCCGTATATTCTGGATCCTCCATTAATGTTACGCCTGCGTTAAACACGTTTAACAAATCTAAGTCTAAAGAAGGTCCTTCAATTAATGCTTGTACAATAGACTGGTATGAATCACTCTCGTCCATTTCAATGTGTTGTGTTACCGGCACATGATAAAATTGATCGTTATGTTGCGTTGGATAGTAAAGCGTAACCGCTTTACTATCCATTAAATCAACCGCACCAGCTTGATAAATGTTAATTCCATTTGCTCTTGAATACCCTTCAGAAATCGGCGTTCCGTTTACAGGCATAACCTCTTGTTCATGGCCATTAATCCATAACGTTATTCGCTCTACATTATCAAACTGTGTTAAAGTAAATGTCATTGCTTCAATAATCTTCTTTTCATCTTCAGGGCGATAGTTTGAAAATTCCTCTGACACATCAACCACTAAAGTCCCGTCCTCTTCAATATTCAACCCTATAATTTCCGTACCTGTTGGAAGAACAGCTTGGAACCCATTTGGCAGAAGCTCTGTAACTGGTCCACCTTTTACTAAGTACTCAAGCGTTTGTTTTGCAACCTCTTTATCTTTAGGCAACTCTACTGTTTGCGGTACAATCATCCCGTTTGAATCTAATAAATATAGTTGTCTCTCTACAGTTTCTACTACTTCAGCTTCTTCACCAGCTTCTGTTCCCTCGTCCGTACCAGCATCTTCATTTTCTCCCTCTGTTTCTCCATCTGTTTCCCCATCAGTTGCCTCATCTAAATCATCTGTATAACTTGCCTCTTCAGGGGGAGCATCTACTTCTTCTAACGTCTGCTCTCCTTGAAAAAGTCCGCATCCTGATAATAATATAAGACTTATACTAATTATCCCCATATAAATCCAAAGCGAATGTTTCTTCATGCTTTTCCCTCCTACGATGGTTTGTACTACTATATATACGAGCTATAAAACAAAATAGACCAAGCACAAACGAATTTTTTATAAAAATTCGTAGGATAGTTGAAGAAGAAAAGGCATATCAACTGATTAGCTTCTTTTTTTTACAATGGAATTAATAATTGAAAAAGTCAGTTCCATTCTCTTCATACGTATATTTACAAATCCATAAAAAAAGAAGTGCGCATGAGCACACTTCATTAGTTTATTGTTAATTTAGCATTTTCTAATATATCTATCGGTTGATCTAACCAAATATTCGCTATTGACCTAAATACTTCTACACGTCCAGTCGTATAGAATTGATGGTGTGGAACTCGATCACCGTTGTATAACTTTTTCTGGTAGCCCATTATCGTACTTACTTCACGGGCAGTCTCTTCTCCAGAAGAAATGATTTGTACATGTTCCCCCATCACCTCTTGGATTGTATCACGGAGTAAAGGATAATGTGTACAACCGAGAATTAATGTATCGATGTGATTTTTATCTTTTAGCGGTTTTAACGACTCATACACCACTTTATAAGCTTCAGGTCCAGATAATACACCACTTTCAACCATTGGTACAAAGCGAGGACAGGCTAAATCATTTACACGGATCGAAGAGTTAATATTTTGTAAAGCTTTTGGATAAGCCTTACTTTGAATCGTTCCTTCTGTTCCTATAACACCAATTCGCATATTTTGCGACATTTTAATCGCAGATCTAGCTCCGGGTTGAATTACCCCTATCACAGGTATCGGTAATTCTTGACGAAGTTGATCCAACGTAAAAGCAGTAGCAGTGTTACATGCAACTACTAATATTTTTATGTTTTTTCTCAACAAAAATTCAACCATTTCCCATGTGTATTGGATGATTTCTTCTTTCGGTCTTGGGCCATAGGGACAACGTAACGTATCACCAAGATAAATCAATTCTTCTTTTGGTAGCTGACGCATTAGCTCGCTAGCTACAGTAAGTCCCCCAACCCCCGAATCTATTACTCCGATCGGTTGATCCATTGAAAACCCCTCTTTGTCATGTTGTTATTTCTCTCCAACCAGTTTCATTTGATCATGTAATAAAGTAAGAACAGAATAAAGTGAGTTAATATCTTCAGCTGATACATCTTCAAGTACTTCACCCAAATATTCCTGACGCTTTTTAATAACCTCATGAATGATAAATTTGCCTTTTTCTAGCAAATGAATACGAACGACCCTGCGATCTTTATTATCTCGAACTCGCTCTACAAGTTCATTTCTTTCCATTCGATCTATGAGGTCAGTCGTTGTACTAAATGCCAAGTTTATTTTGTTTGATAACTCACCAATAGTTAAATCTCCGTCTTCTAATAACCATTGTAAAGCAATAAACTGCGGCATTGTTATCGGATAATTATTTAGTATTTCACGACCTTTTTGTTTTACAATTCCAGCTATATATCTTAACTCTTTCTCTATCTCAGCAATGACCGGTGTCGATGTAACTTCTTGCAATTCGAGTTCCTCCTCGTTATCTTCGCACTTAAATATATTTTAGTTATACCGTTTTTGTCAATCCATCCTGCACAAGATACTAACCAAATCATAACATATAAAACATGTAGCAGGTTTCATGATGCTTCTAGTTATCTATCCTATTCATTTAGGCTCTATATGTTAAGTATATATCTTTCACCATAACATTGCATACTTGATTTGCATTGTTAAAAAATTACGCTCATTCAATAATGCTTTTGTTGGTGTATTAAACGAATAAATTTATACTATAATCATAGCACGCAATACTAAAGTAATACATACAATAACATGACTAAATAAATACCCTTCAAAATGCATCTCTAAAGACAGCAAGGAGGGGTTAAGACTTGAAGGATAATGACTACAAGCCGAAGCAACTATTAACAAAACGTGAAAAAGAAGTATTTGAACTTTTAGTACAGGATAAAACAACAAAGGAAATAGCCCAGGAATTGTTTATTTCACAAAAGACTGTCAGGAACCATATTTCAAATGCGATGCAAAAATTGGGTGTTAAGGGGCGTTCACAGGCTGTAGTAGAGCTTCTTCGTATGGGGGAACTCAAGCTCTAACAAAAACCGACTTTCTTTTAGGGAAGTCGGTTTTCTAGTTGGATTTTCATTAAATTATAATTACTCTCTTATATTCATAGTAGATCCATACTGTGCAGTAAACAATTTCATTACTTCCTTACGGTCTTTATTAGATGAGTGGTAATACGCCGCTACGGAAAAACACTTGCTTTCCTAGGAGGAATCACGAAAAAGCCTTAACCCATGGCTTTTTCTAAGTTCAGATTCCTTTTGTGGGGAACGCCTCAGCCTCCTCATTCGCAAAGAGCGCTCACTGCGGGGTCTTCAGACTGTTCCTTTCCCACAGGAGTCTCGTATTTTTCCTCCG
>NZ_JAOALK010000060.1 GCF_025154055.1 Aquibacillus koreensis | reverse complement strand
GGATCAAGGCCCAGAAAATACAAAAAAGCTAAATTTAGACTAGCTTCCACTTCCATTTTTTCGTCAGACAAATTATATAAGTGTTGAAGAAAAAGTAACTTACACATCATTTCTGGTTCTTTGGCAGGACGACCAAAATCTTTACAGTATGTATCTTCAAGGAGAATATTAATAAAACTAAAATCTACGACCTTAGATATCGCTTTTAGGATATGATTATCAGGAATTTTATTGTATAATACAGAATGAAAACTAAATTGCTTTGGCTGTTGTCGAAGCATAAAAAAGACCCCCTAATGGTTTTGGTATCAGCGTACTAATTATACCATTTAGAGGGTCTTTTTTATTTGAAAGTGATAAAAAATATTAAATTCTAATGTGTTTTATGAATTAGGGGTAAGTCGTAGACTTTTTCACTGGTCTCGGACGGTTCTTTTGTTTCCATTTTTGGAAACAAAAGAACCGTCCCTTCGTTTACACCCTCGACAAAATTTGCTATATTTTCTAATGACTTTTTTTCTGTTCATGCACAAAAATCGACATAAATACGATATGATAAGTACACTAGTTAAATCGAAATCGACATATTTTTCTAGTTAAGGAGGGCATAGAATGTTTTGTCATCAATGTGGAGAGAAAATCACCGAATCTGCAAAGTTTTGTTCGAGTTGCGGTGCCCAAATTGATCAATCAAACGATATGATAGAGTCAGAGGATAATCATATAGAAAGTCAATCGGAAATCAGCTCAAAAACACCTGAAGAACCACAAGAAAGGGTTATTCGGTCCAAGCAAAAACTGAAAAAAGGGGTTGGTTTTTGGATCGCAACCTTCCTGCCCATTGTAAGTCTAGTATGTATTTGCGCAGGATTAATATACTTTTATATACATCAATTAAATGTAAATGATGAGGTATTGGCGTTCCAAAAATCGGCGGAAGCTGCGGCCTTACAGGGAGACTATGAAACTGCGGAAGAGTCGCTTGTAAATGCAATAGATTTACGCCCTAATTATGCAGTCCTAGGACAAGACCTCGAAGAAATTGAGCGAGTATCTTCATTTTTAGAGGAACTAGAAACCATACAAAAGACTGTAAAGAAACAAAACTTCTCAGATGCAGAAGAGCTACTTACATCTTTTAAAGAAAAACTACAAACAGCGGTTGGACCTTTATTTGAACCTATTCATCCCGAGCTTACAACAATCGAAGTCACGATAACGGTAGGAAAAATAAAACAAGAACTAGATGAATTAACGACGGTTGACGCTTTAGCAGCAAAGCTAAATACGTTAGCAACCCTATCATCCGAAGAGGCTGCTGCGGTAAAAAAACAAATTATAAACAAGATTGTAAAGATTAGTAGTGGACGTGCAACTACTGCTCTAGATAACAACCAATTCTCAGATGCTAGATCGATCATCAATGAAGCATTATCCTATGCAACGGATGATGAAAAGCTATTAGCATTTTTAGAGAAGATTGACCAAGAGCAGACAGCTTTTGAAACTGCGGAACAAGAGCGGTTAGAACAAGCAATGGAAGTAGCTGCACAAGAAGATTTACACAATCGAACAGCCGCTGTAGAAGTACTTTCATTTGAATCTCACATCGATGAATATGGTGATTTTTATTTTTCCGGAGAGATCAAAAACGTCGCAACCACAGAGATAAATGAAGTGACAATCTACTATACGATCTACGATGCAGAAGGTGCTTATATAACGGACAGTTTCACGAGTGTCTATCCGTATTATATAGGACCAGGAGAAACAGGCACGTTTGAAGATTTTATGTATCACGTTTCTGAAGATGCAACGATTGAAATTGATGATATCACGTGGTATCTCGATTAAGGAAGTGAAAAGTGAATGAAAAAATATTGGATTTTCAGCATCATAGCTACTCTAATAGTGATTGGCGCTGGCATTTATACTTTTTATTTGATTCAAGACCATGTTCCGAACCAGCTGCACTTAGCGTCAACCATTCTTGCAAGTGAACAAGAACCAGCAGAGGCTCTAGTTGAACCAAAAGACTTAAAGCAGATCATTCATGAATCACAAAAGCTTGTTGTCAAAATAGAATTAACGGATGGTTCGTTAGGCTCTGGATTTCTATATAATAACCAAGGCGATGTAATCACGAATGCTCATGTGGTAGCTGGTGCGAAGGAAGTTACAGTTAAAACCGCTGATGCAAAAGAATATCCCGGAACCGTAATTGGCATTAGTGAGGATACGGATGTTGCCGTTGTTCGCGTTAATGGGTTGAAAGGAATAGCACCCTTAGCGATTAATCAACAACAAGCCGAGATTGGAGACGAAATCCTTGCACTTGGAAATCCTTTAGGACTAGAAAACACAGTAACAACTGGAATCATAAGTGGTGTAAATCGCGACTTAGATATTCCACCATATCAATATGAAGACGTGTACCAAATTTCTGCACCGATTGCACCTGGAAATAGTGGTGGTCCACTCGTGAATGCGAAGACTGGAGAAGTGGTCGGGATTAACTCAGCAGGTGCCAATCAAGGCGCCATTGGTTTTAGCATTCCTATTGCAAATGTAATTGCACTCGTAAAAGGGTGGTCTGAATCACCAATGGAAAACCTTCCATCAATTAATCAAACTTCGGAAGATTACGGCTTTGATGAAGGATATGAGGAATACAACGATACAGAAATGGCCATGTATCTTGTTGAGTATTTTTATGAAAACTTAAATTACCAAGATTACATTACAGCTTATTCATTGCTCGGAAGCTCCTGGCAAACCAATACACCTTATGAATCATTCAGAAAAGGCTATCTAAATACGGTGTCTGTAAATATGGAGGGAATTTCAGCTAAAGTGAAAGATGGAATTATTCAAGTTGATGCTAGTATTTCCGCTGAAGAACGAGTAGATGGAGAAATCGTGGTAAGCAATTATAAGGTTACTTATTTGGTTGGATATGAAAATGACCAGATGAAATTATTATCAGGTGAAGGCGAAGAATTGTAATCTATTATAAAACCAACCATTTCTTTAGATAGAAGAGGTTGGTTTTTTTATATTAGACTATTATAAAAATCCTAGAATAATTACCATCACAGCAAGCGCCATGAGCACTACCCCATGCATCTGATTGCGTTGTTGATAGACAGCCAATCCCATCATGAACACGATTGCTCCAAAAAGCACAGGAAGAATCAATAAGGAAATAATAAAAAACAACCATCCTAGTACAACAAAAACAATTCCTTTACTAGAAGCTTTTGATGAAGGTTGTATTTGTGGCTGCATTTGTCTTTCTCTAGCTATTGCTTCACCAAGTTTTGTTACCTTAGCTCCACAACTTGCGCATGTCGTTTCACTTTTTTCCACCTGTTTACCACAAGACTCACAATACATAGGTTACTTCCTTCCCTGTTCGTTTTTATATATTTTCCCGTTCAGTCTTAGAAGAGGGCTTATACAACCTATATATGATAAAACGCGTAGACATAGAATGGAAAATGGAAAAGAAATTAACTTCTATTGCAAAGAAATTTTTTGATGATATATGCGCCTTCCCCCTTGATTTATGCGCCTGAAATCTCATATATGCGCTATATTTGCCTAAACAACTGGTTTATGCGCCCGCTCCCCACCTTACTTTTTAAGATCGATCCACTTGCTCCAAACAATCCAAAAAATGCAAAAACCCCGGTGAATGAACACCGGGGTCCTAAATATCTCATTATCTTATTCACTTACCAATTCATTTACGCGTTTCATAACACCTTGTTTTAGCGCGCTTAACTGCGTCTGGCTTTCCTCAAACGTACTACCTTTCACGCCGAAGTAAAACTTAATTTTCGGCTCCGTACCTGATGGGCGTAAACAAAACCATGATCCATCTGCTAACTTATACTTTAATACATTTGATTTTGGCAATGTGATTGTTTCCACATCTCCTGTAGCCATTATATTTCTCGTACTAGCTTTATAATCCTCAAGCTCTGTAATTTGGATGCCACCAACTTCTTTTGGTGGATTAGTTCGGAAATTTGCGAGCATTGATTCAATTTGTTCTGCACCATCTTTTCCTTTTAACGTTAAAGATTCAAGTGCTTCAAAGTAAAAGCCGTATTCTTCAAAAATCGCATGCAACCCTTCAAAAAGGCTCATCCCTTTTGATTTATAATAAGCTGCAACCTCTGCTGCCATTAAACAAGATTGAACTGCATCCTTGTCGCGAACAAAGTCACTGATCAGGTAACCATAGCTTTCTTCATAACCAAATAAAAAGCTTTTCTCACCAGTCTCTTCAAATTCTTTAATTTTCTCACCAATAAATTTAAATCCTGTTAATGTATCAATCGTATCCAGGCCATGTGCTGTAGCGATATCTCGCCCAATTTCAGAAGTAACAATTGTTTTTAACACGGTAGCATGATCTTTTAGTTCACCCTTGCGTTTCTTTTCGGTAATGAGATAATGCAGCATTAATGCTCCCACTTGATTACCCGTTAACACCTGGTATTCACCTTGATCATTTTTAACCGCAACACCAACGCGGTCTGCGTCTGGGTCTGTACCGAGTAAAATATCTGCATCTTGTTTTTTGCCATATTCGATTGCTAATTCGAAAGCTGCATGCTCCTCTGGATTCGGAGACGATACAGTAGAAAAATTAGGATCAGGTAATTCTTGTTCTTTCACAACGTCTACATGCTTAAATCCAATTGCCTTTAAGCCATCTCGCACAGGAATATTTCCAGTACCATGTAGTGGTGTGAATACAATTTTAAAGTCATTACGCACTTGCTCAATTACATCTGGATTAACTACAATTGTTTTTAATTGCTCCAAATAAGCCTGATCAATTTTTTCTCCGATTATTTGGAGTAAACCCGTTTCTGACAATGCTTCCTCATCTGCTACTTCAACTAATAACTCGTTGTCCACTTCTTGTACTTTTTCAATTAATGCATCTGCTGCAGCTGGTGGTAACTGACCACCATCTTCTCCATATACTTTATAGCCGTTGTATTCTGGTGGATTATGACTAGCTGTGATTACAATTCCGCTAACAGCATGTAAGTAACGTACAGCAAACGACAATTCCGGTGTTGGACGAAGTGATTCGAATAGGTACGCTTGGATTCCATGCGCACCCAACGTTTTTGCTGTCTCCATTGCAAATTCTGGCGATTTAAATCGAGAGTCATAAGCAATGACAACCCCTCTTGATTTGGCTACTTCGCCTTGTTCTTCTATGTAACGAGCCAATCCTTCCGTTGCCTTACGTATCGTGTAAATATTCATTCGGTTGGAGCCAGGACCAATCTCTCCACGCATGCCTCCAGTACCAAACTCCAACTCTTTATAAAAGCTATCTTCCAGTTTTTTTTCATTATCTTCTATCGTTGTTAGCTGGTCTTTTAACTCAGCCTCTAACTGATCATAATTCTTCCATTTCTCATATTGCTCTTGCCAACTCATTTGCGCACCTCCGCATATGTTTTTTTATTTTCATTTACCTATGTGTAATTTCAACCTATTAAAAATAGCATATTTTGAATATACTAGGTTATAATTCCCGTTTTAGATTATACCATATCCTGTCAGTACAGTCTTTTGAAAAAGGTATATTTCGACAGGAAAAAACCTCCATTAATAAGTTGTCCTTTTATAAGTTATTTGGTAATACTGTAATATTTTATGTCGAGTTCGAAATTATATTAATAGAAAGAAACACAATACTAAAGAAGTAAGTACAGTTTGCTAGCAATCCATACTTTTTTGTTTTAAACTAAAAAGTATATGATATAATTTGTCGACGAACAAAGTGGAAAAGTAGTTTGGCTCTTTAGGAGGGTTACCTGTGTCAAGTGTTTATCAAGGCTCAAAATTAAAAGTATTGTCGTTAAGTTCAAACCCTGAACTAGCAAAGGAAATAGCGATACATATCGGAATCGATGTTGGAGAAAGCTCTGTCAGAACCTTTAGTGATGGCGAAATACAGATGAATATCGAAGAAAGCGTCAGAGGTTGTGATGTATTTGTTATCCAATCTACGAGTCATCCAATTAACCAAAACATTATGGAATTATTAATCATGATCGATTCCCTTAAAAGGGCATCAGTGAACACCATAAACGTTGTTATTCCTTATTATGGTTATGCACGCCAAGACCGAAAAGCACAACCACGTGAACCAATTACCGCAAAATTGGTTGCTGACCTAATCCAAAAAGCAGGTGCAGATCGTGTTATTACGGTTGATCTACATGCACCTCAAACACAAGGTTTTTTCAATATCCCAGTAGATCAACTCTTAGGTATTCCAATACTATCAAGACATTTTATGGAGAAAAACTTACAAGATGTAGTGGTGGTATCACCGGATCATGGTAGTGTTATTCGAGCAAGACAATTGGCTGACCGTCTGAAAGCCCCTATCGCTATCATCGACAAACGTGGACCAAGAGAAGGCGATGCTGGCGAAGTGAATATCGTTGGGGATGTCGAAAATAAAATTGCAATTATCATTGATGATATTGTTGACACTGGCAATAGAATCACGAATGGTACAAATGCCTTAATAGAGCATGGTGCAAGGGAAGTTTATGCATGTTGTACACACCCTGTTCTTTCTGGACAAGCCATTGAAAAAATAGAGAAATCACAACTAAAAGAATTAGTAACAACAAACAGTATTGCGCTTCCAGAAGAAAAACAAATTGATAAAATTACCCAGCTTACAATCGCTCCACTCATTGCAGACGCAATTGTCCGTGTATATGAGCAAAAATCTGTTAGCGTATTATTTGATTAATCTACATGACGGCAAGAGTTCGTTTTTCGGGCTCTTGCTTGCTTTTTTTCCGCTTAATTGCTTAACCCTTATCACTTTAACAACAACTCTATCCCTCATTTTTTCAAAATACCTATATTTACATGTTTAAGCAAGTTAATAAAAGGAAATAGAACCAATATATGTTATAATTATACCAAAATTAAACAGTTGAATTGGAGGTTTTAATGATGAAAAGTACAGGTATGGTAAGGAATGTCGATCCATTAGGAAGAGTGGTAATACCAAAGGAATTAAGAACCGTGCTGAATATTCATGAAAAAGATCCATTAGAAATTTTTACGGAAGAAGATAAGATTATACTACGTAAATTCAGATCGAATCTTGCATGTCAGATTACCGGTGAAGTAAAACCTGAAAACCAAACTTTTTGTGATGGAAAAATCGTATTAAGTCCCGAGGGGATTGAGTACATCAAGAAAGAATTGCAAGATAAGTAGGTTATTAGGTAGGTTGTCCCCTCCCTCTATCTTATCCGTTAACCAAACTCTCCTTTGCCGTGATTTCCCTCACTTCATCGCCCTAGTCGAAGGATTATAATAGATCTAAGAGTTACTTTCACTTAAGTAACTCATTCCATTCGTGAAGGGAAGGGTGTCACATGAAAAAACAACACCTATTAGATTTTATAGAATTTAATGAAGAAAGATTTACGAAAAGAATCGTTTTCAAAGAAGGGCAAAGTACTTCTTTTAGCTTAAACTTTATGCCTGGACAAGCGTTACCAGCACATACACATCCAGGCTCCCATGTATATATTCAAGTTTTACAAGGAAAAGGTGTATTTACGATCGATGAAAAAGAAGTGCAGGGCTCTCCTAATGATGTCATACTAGTTGCTGGTGATGAACTCCTATCATTTGTTAACAGCGGATCATCAAACGTTAGCTTGTATGTCATGTTAAATAAGATCCCTGATGACAGGTATGCGCAAGATATTTAATAAATGCTAACACTCTATGTAATTACTTATTAGGTGTCTGTTCTATTCTCATATAGTGACAGACGCCTTTTTATTCTGTATAATATATTTCGATAGTCGAAAGAAAGGAGAACTTCATGACTGATCAATCATTAGACACTAGCTATATGAAAAAGGAAAAGATTTGGACAAAAGACTTTGCCCTCATTTGTGTGGCAAACTTTTTTATTTTCCTAGGTTTTCAGATGACTTTACCTACACTTCCATTGTTCGTTCAACACCTTGGTGGTAGTGATCAATTAATTGGTGTCATCACTGGTATTTTTACTTTTTCCGCATTGATTTTCCGTCCATATGCAGGGCATGCTTTGGAATCAAAAGGAAGACAATTCGTATATATGACCGGCCTTGCTATTTTTGTTTTATCTGTGGGCTCCTACGGATTTATTGCGTCTATCGTATTTTTATTTCTCATGCGTATGGTGCAAGGGATAGGTTGGGGACTTTCCACTACGGCAACCGGTACGATCGCTACAGACTTAATTCCTGCTAAACGCCGTGGAGAAGGAATGGGATACTTCGGTCTTTCAGGTAATATAGCGCTCGCATTTGGTCCTTCTTTAGGTTTAACACTTGTTGGCTACATTACTTTTAGCCAACTGTTTTTAATCTGTGCTGCTCTCGGACTCGTAGCTGTTATCTTATCCTCACAAATTAAATACAAAAAAGTAGAACAGGCAGCACATAAAACAGCCACGGTGAAATTTGATATTTTTGAAAAAAGTGCACTTCAACCTTCGATGTTACTGTTTTTTATTACGGTAACCTTTGGTGGAATTGCTTCATTTCTACCGCTATATACTGCACAAGAAGGCATTGAGGGGATTGAAACGTATTTTCTAATCTTTGCCATATTCTTGATGGTCTCCAGGTCCTTTGCAGGTAAGTTATATGACTTAAAAGGACATATCGTTGTTTTCCTACCTGGTACTATTATGATCCTAACTGCTATGTTCTTATTGTTCTGGCTACCAAATGCAATGGTCTTATTTATTGCTGCTGGACTTTATGGACTTGGATTCGGAAGCATTCAACCAGCCTTACAAGCTTGGGCAGTCAACAAAGCACCCTCCCACCGAAAAGGGATGGCCAATGCCACATTCTTCTCATCCTTTGACCTAGGAGTTGGAATTGGCGCGGTAGCCTTTGGACAAATAGCCTTCTTGTTCGGCTATAATTACATCTATCTAACTTCAGCAATTTCAATCGTCATTTCCATCATCCTTTATTGCACTTTGCTCATTCTAAATAAGCGGAATAGAGGCACAGTGGAAGAATAGACTTGTTCGGGACGCTCGGGCGGAGATAAATTCTCCGTCCTTTTTTTGTACTTATGAATAATGCTCCGGATTACCCCTCTCCCTTTGTCCCACTTCTGGGTCATGGTATGATAGAGAAAATTAGGCTTAGGGGTGATCGAAATGAAACTTGCTTTCCTTTCTGATATTCATGGAAATGCGCATGCATTAGATGCTGTTTTAGAAGATATAACTGAAAACCAAGTAGATAAAATCTTCGTCTTAGGTGACCTTGCATATCGTGGTCCTGAACCTAATCGCGTATTACAATTAATCCAACAACTCGATGCAACAGTCATAAAAGGAAATGCAGATGAGTGGGTTGTTCGTGGTGTTAATCAAGGAGAAGTACCTGATCAAGCCTTAGAAATGATGAACAAAGAAAGAGATTGGACAGTCGCACAATTAAATCAAGCAGATATTGAGTATTTATCAAACTTACCAACAGAGCTCAAATTTGAAGAACAAGGTGTTGCCTTTCATGCTTTTCATGCAACGCCTACCAGTTTATTTGATGTCGTACTACCGCATACGGAAGATACAGAGATCGAGGCACAACTTATGACAGCGCACCAAGCGGACGTCTACCTGTACGGCCATATACATAAAGCCTATACTCGATTCATTAACGGCAAAACGATAATGAACCTTGGAAGTGTTGGCCTACCTTTTGACGGAGTTACAAAAGCTTCCTATGCAACCGTTGATCTAGACGGCGGCAGCATCCGACCGACGATCCATAAGGTATCTTATGACTATGAAAAAACAATTAACAAGTACCATGAGGTAAACTATCCCAATACGACATTAATGGAAAATATCGTACGAAATGCTAGTTTATGATGAGATAAGGGTGTACCCATTCATAGGTACACCCTTTATTTTGGGCTTGCTTAACTGTTTGATAGTTTGTTCTTAATTTATGCGCCCTTATCCCTGATTTTTGCGCCCAAATCAACAAAACACATCATCAAAAAAATCACTTCCAATCGTCTGCCTTCTTTTCTGATTTCTGGATTTTATTTTTAAGTTTTTTCTTATACACGAACCACATTTCCTTATACTTGGTTTTGCGATCTACCTGATTCAAGTTAAAGTTCTCAAACCATGTGAAAAATTTGACTGTGTACTCCGGTAAATTGTCTAACTTACGTGTCGCATTCTTTCGAATATCATTATACTGATGTACATGGAGTGGCGAAAAGAATTCCCGTTGTTCCAGATCCATACGAATATCCGTTAACTTCGCTGCGTCAATTTTTTCGAATCCATGTTCCGAGGGATCGATTCCTTCGACTAGTAGCGATAGGATTGTCCAATAACATTGGTCACACGTAGAGCAGTTATGGTGATCCTCCGATTTCGTGCATACATGTAACTGCAAGGTAGAATCGTACTTATTTATATGATAACTTAATATCGTTAGTTTCTCATGCCTTGTTAATGCATATCCTTGGTGAATAACTCTAAATTCATGGGAACCCCAATGAATTCGGCTATCAATTTGCGGGTGTGATCCGGCTGCCTGCAAGTATGAAGGATTTTGGTTAGCAGAAAAGTAAACTGTCGAAAGTTTGTGGTAATAACTAATTGGTGCAGCTAAGCCTATCATTCCTAAACCGATCTGTACCTTTTCCCACCAAGTTCCACCAAGCCGCTCATCATATGTACTGGTCAACGTTTCTTCATCCATAATAGCTCTAAAATTGGATGTAATCACACTTACTTCTGTACCATGATCGCTACCAAACTTTTCAATTCTATTTAGATGAGGTTGCCATACGTCTTCCTCCGATAAATCCTGATCAGCACCACGGACAGTAATCAATAAAGGTCTTTCATGTCTTCGTTGCACATAAGAGGAAACCGAAGCAACACCACCGGTAAAAAATAAGCCAGACCTTGCGTTAACTTGATAATTTTTTTCATTATTAACAATGAATTCTGGATTCACTTCTCCAACCCAAGGAATCTCAGGATACATTAGTTGAAACGATTCCCTTACTTTCTCGAGGCAAGTGAAAAATCTGAAATCAATCTCCTTACAATAGATCGTCGCATCAAATACCCAAGCAATTGGACATACATTTGCTAAAAACGGAATGATTAACATGCTGTCGGGTATTCGGTCTAGTTTATGATTATAGGATGCCGTAAAAACATCTCCATTTAGCACACTTGTAATGTCTCCGTGACAATGATAGTGAACGGACAACTCCATGCCGTTAATTTCCACACGATCGACTATTATTTCTGATTTCATTTTTACACTTCCTCTCTAAAATTAACGCACCTATTGCGATTTATCGCCTTTTTGTTCTCTTTAAAGAACGATTAACCCAAAAAAAGATAGTGCTTCTTGACAGCATCTTTTGCACTATACTATTTATCATACTATTTTTTTACAATGTTCGCAATAGAGAATGGTAGATTAATAGAGGAAAACGAAAAAAAGACAGAAACCAGCAAATGATTTCTGTCTTAATCTCTACTTAATAAAGTGGAAAATTAGTGGTATTCGATAGCGTTCTCCGCTATATGATTTCACGGCAGCAATAATGGTGAAGATTGTTAGCATTAATCCAACTATTGGAAGTAGCACAAATCCAATTAACAGAACGGTTAATACACCGCTTATCGTAAAATAAATAACATATGAAATGAAAAAATTACAGTATTCCTTACCATGGAAATCGACATATTCCGATTCTTCTCGTTTCAAAAGCCAAATGATTAATGGCCCTAGGATCGGGAATGGGAAACTCAACAGATAAATCAATAATGCATATAGCTTTTCATCACTATTTACCATCTTATCTCACTCCTTTTTCTTTAGCATACTACTTTAATTGGAAAATATAAAATCAATCGATTTTATATTTATATTGTAAAGCACGTCAGATTATGAAATCAAACAAAAATAAAAAGAGTTACTTAACAAAGCAACTCTCCGGTCGTGATTCATTTCACAAGCAAACTAAAACTAAAATATCGTGTAGCATTTGTTTTACTGAAACCACATTAGCTAAACCATATTCAAAATTGTCAAATGCACTTTTCTCTTTAGACTCTAGGTATGTTACTGTTGATTCTTTTGGTATAAAAACTTGATAATCACGATGGATGGCATCACGCACCGTAGACTCCACACAGATATTGGTGCCAATTCCAGTTACCACTAATGTATCTATATCTAATTCTTGTAATAAATTTTCTAGTTCTGTTTGGTAAAAAGCACTAGAGCGTGACTTCGTTACTACATAGTCATCCTCATCTGGCTTTAGTTCTTTTATAATTTCAGCATCCCAGCTATTTTCTGCACAAAAGTCTTTCATTACGAGTTGTGGAAACGTTTTCGATAAAAAATCCACTCCGTTCGGCTGGTGACTTTGCGTATGTTGAATGTAAATGATCGGTCGCTTTTGTACTTGAAACGCTTCTTTTAACTGTCTGATTGAATCGATTACTCGTGATGTTCTAGTTGTATCAAGCCCTATTTTTGACAAGGAACCTTCTGGATGGACAAATGCGTTTTGCAAATTAACAATAAGTAACGCACTATTTTCTTTTTCAAAATATACCTCACCCATTACACATGCCTCCTTTTTGATCATTTATTTTCAGTATATCACTTGTGCACTTTTTAACATAGACTTTCGAGCAAATGTTCTAATAATTGTCAATATTACGTATTTTCCGCACACTAGAAGCACCAACATCATATTCAAGTAATAAAAAAAGCTAAATCACCATAGTATAGAATAATCCAACATCGAATAGGAGGAATAAGCATGAATGGTATTTTCTATGGTTTCCTTATTGGTGGTATCGTTGGAATTTCTATTATAAGTTTGATGCTAATTGCAAAAACGGAAAGAGATATTTATATCTATAGCGAAAAATATTAATCTAAAACATGGTTACGAACATAATTAAAAAGAAAAACACCATCAAGTAGTGTAAAGAACTTAAAAACATCACATGCGCCCACCGCAGTTCGTTTTTCACAAAGAAACCACTAATTCCTATACCTAGCCATACGATGTTTAAGACTGTAGCTACTACAACAAACACAGTACCTAAAGTCGCTAAGAAAAATGGTAACGGTAATAGGCATGCAATATACACAACAGATTGACGTTTTGTTAGTTGGAATCCACGTACAACAGGCAGCATTGCAACTTTAGCTGCTGCATATTCCTCACATTTTTTCATTGCAATCGCATACGTGTGAGGCATTTGCCATAAAAACATAACTACAAATAACACGATTGGAACAATGTGAAAAGTAGAAGAAACAGCCGCCCACCCTATAAGAGGCGTAACTGCACCAGATACACTTCCTATTAGCGTGTTCCATGTATATTTCCGTTTCGACCACATCGTATATAGGACAACATAGGTAAACCATCCGATAAGTCCATAAACGGCTACTTCTACATTCGTAAACAACATTAAATTAAACCCGATAACACTTAATCCAATTCCTAAAATAAGCACTGACCGTAAAGAAATCGTACCCGTAACAGTGGGACGATGTTGTGTTCGTTTCATGACTGTGTCAATATCGACATCATACCAATTATTGAGGACCAATGCCCCGCCAATGAGCGTGATACTTCCTATGATCGTCAAAACAAAAGTCAGCCAGTGATCACCAAAAGATCCACCAGAAAAATATAATGCTAACCAAAATCCAATTAAGACTGGAAGAACATTTGAAATTAATACTAGACCCTTAAACAGGGATTTTATATCTGCAATAACACTTGTTTGTGATACAGCTCGCGAAGCAGTTTGATCGATCATAGCTGTTTGTTTCAATAGATTCACCTCAAACCCCGATCTCGGGAGTTTATTAGACTAATTTATTGTAACAAAAAATCTGTGCCTTTGAATGTGACAAAGAACACAGATTTTTGCTTTTCTATTCAGTGATTTCGACACGGAATTCAGTGACTTTTCTGGTTAATTCAGTGAACCCGACACCGATTTCAGTATCTTCTCCGTTTAATTCAGTGAACCCGATGCGTTATTCAGTATCTACCACTTCTCATGTTAACCCGACATGTCATTATGTATCTTCTCCGATTAATCCAGTGACCCCACACCTATTTCAGTATCTACCCCCATTAGCGATCTCAACACAACTCCGCTTTAGTGTACATGTTCGGTCTCATAACCATCTTCTAAGATCGATCTGATATGTGGTTCTCGAATGAAATGAAGACTACCTACAAAATATATTAATAAGTTTCTATTCTCATGTTTAAAATCTATCATTCTCGTCCATATTGAGAATATCCCCCTAAGATATAAATAGAGGCCTCTTCTTAACCGAAGAGGCCTCTTTGTTTTTCCGCCAAATTCTCCAAACCCAAACCCGACAGCATGAAGCTAAGTCGGTTTTTCTTAAATATTATTATGTAGATTCTCGGAGAACTAATTCATGCTCTAAAACGATATTTTCTACTTTTTTACCTTGGATTTTTTGAATGAGCATAGCAGCGGCTAAGCTCCCCATTTTAAACATTGGTTGCGCAACTGTCGTTAAAGCAGGATAGGTCATGTTAGAAAAACTAAGTTTATCAAAACCAATTAATGCAATGTCGTTCGGTACTTTTAAACCGTTATTATTTATTTCCTTTAACGCACCAATTGCAAGTACATCAGATACAGCGAAAGCAGCAGTAGGTACATCTTTTACCTCTAACAAACTTCGCATCGCCTGTTGTCCGTCATTAAAATCAATATCCATCGTATGGAAGATCAGTTCTTCATCCAAAGGAATGCCGAACTCTTTTAGTGCACGTTCATATCCCGCTCGTCGTTCTCGAGCATATAGTATCCGCTCATCTGTATTAATCATCGCTATTCTTTTATGTCCAATTTTAATTAGATGTCTAACAGCATGATAGGCTGCCAGCTCACTGTCTATCGTAACATACGGAATATTACTGCCCTTATCATAATCACTGCACTGAACAATTGGATATTTTTCCGCAAGTTCAAATAATTTTTGCTTATTAACAGCAGGATCCATACATATAACCCCGTCTGCCATTCTATTTTTAATCATACCAAAATAGGTAGCTTCTCTTTCGGGATTAGAATTTGTCTCACAAAGTAGGATATGGTAGCCGTTACTGATTGCGGTTTCCTGAATACCATCCACAATCTCCGTATAAAACGGATTTGCGATACTCGGAATCACAACTAATAATAACTTACTCTCGGAATTTCTTAAATTACGACCAAGCATACTTGGCTCATAATTTAGTTCCTTTATCACCTTTTCAACTTTGGCCCGAGTCTTCGCATTAACAACAGTATGTTTATTTAGCACCCTTGAAACAGTTGCAACAGACACCCCTGCTTTTTTAGCAACTTCCTGAATCGTAGCCATGGAATTCTCCCTCTTTCCAATTATCAATTAAAACCGGTCATACACGAGATAAATCAATTTCTTTATTCTCTCTATTATAAATGTTTTTTCTTCGATAAGACATAATACTATTGAAATTTGACAAAATATGATTCAATTTTTACATTAGGTAATTTTTATCAGTATGCTGTTCTTTGTTTTACAGCTAGATAGACGGGAACACTAAAAGGTAATAAGTTACCGTCACGTTACAGTATAAAGGAGGAAAATGTATGATAAAATCATTATTTAAGAAAAAAGATAAAATAATTGAAATAACATCACCACTTACGGGTGAATTGGTTGAACTTGAAGATGTACCAGATCAAGTTTTTTCACAAAAAATGATGGGTGACGGCTTTGCAATTAAACCTACCGATCGTAAAGTAGTTTCCCCTATTGATGGAGAAGTATTTGATATTTTCCAAACAAAGCATGCGATCTCTTTAAAGTCGAAAGAAGGCTTAGAAGTATTGATCCATATGGGTTTAGAGACAGTAGCTTTAAATGGGGAAGGCTTTGATATCAAAGTATCTAAAGGTCAAAAAATTACAAAAGGTACGGAATTAGCAGACTTTGATTTAGACAAAATGAAAGAACTTGATGTAAAAACAATTACTCCAGTTATTTTTACAAACAGTGATGACTTTGAAGTACAAGAAAAACAAACTGGGCAAGTAAGTGTTGGGCAAGAAAATGTAGTTACGGTTGCATCGAAATAATTGAAGTAAACGTTAATAAGGTCTCACCAGTCCGGTCAGTTCTGTACTGACATGTGAAAAGGTGCGACCTTATTTTCATGGTTTTTAAACTGAAACTATTCGCCAAATAATACGTAGTATATAATAGGAAAAAAAGCTTATTGACCAGAGGGGGAATAGAAGAATGGGTGATCCGTTTGCTCCAGGTGGAAACCTACTATTTCAGATTGCACCTATCTTTATTGGGATCGTATTTGTGATAGTTTTTGGCACTATTATTTTTACTATTTTTAAAGGACTTGGAGAGTGGAACAAAAATAATAAATCTCCACGATTATCTGTACCAGCTGTAGTAAAAACGAAGCGCACGCACTTTAGCAAGCGTTCTCATGCTCATAATAACAATATGCATCATAGTTCTCGGACAGAATACTATGCTACCTTTGAATTTGAAAGTGGCGACAGAACTGAGTTTAGGATGAACGGAAATGAATATGGGCAACTTGCGGAGGGTGACATAGGAATACTTGAATTCCAAGGTACACGGTACTTAGGATTTGAAAGAAGTTAATAGGAATATAAAAGATGAGAGGCTCACTATGACTGAGCCTCTTTAGTACTTATAGTATATGTAAGTTGTTACTTAAATCCACAATTCGGGCAAGAAACCATTTCACCATCATATTCATGGCTACATCTTGCACATGTTTTTGGTTCTACTTGAACCTTATTATTTTCTTGTCTCCATATCGCAAGTAAGATTTTTTCTTGATTGTCCAACAGTATTCCAAGCGCATATAAGATAACAGTTATAATGGCAGTGATAAATAAGATAAATAGAAACCACAAGAATGAGCCTGAAAGAAATCCAAAAAATAGTGCAATAATAAACCCGATAAAACCTGCTAATCCAGCCATAAACTTAAGTAGTAAATCCATTCTATTCCCCCTCTCCCCTGCGCAAGTTAGTAATAGTTACATAAATCCATTTTTATATTATTATTCTAACATAAATATCCAATTCCACTGCTAAGAGAGGTAAAAATGTCATAATAAAAGCAGTTACATTATATAAATGGAACTGCTTCGAAGGACCCTTAGTCCTGTTCTACATAAACACGTTCACCGTTATCCTTGTTATAATAAACATAGATTACTTTATTAGAGTACGAATCAATAAAGGACTCTGAGGTTTTTTCAAAGCCAGGCGGAATTTCGTTAGCGCGAATATGACGTTTTTTACTTTTTTTATCCGTTTTATTTGTAATAACTAAAATAACGATAAGCAATACAATCTGAAAAATAAAATAACCAATAACAAACTTCCACATTGTTATTGCTTCTCCAATGTCACCGCTGTACCATAAGCCAGGATTTCGCTCATATTCGAACTTATACTACCAGAATCAAAACGGAACATGATGACAGCATCCGCTTCCATCTGTTGTGCATTTTTCACCATACGATCTAATGCTTCTTGCCTAGCATCTTCTAACATTTCTGCATACTGGCGGACTTCGCCTCCAACGAGACCTTTTAACGATGCAGTGATATCTTTACCCAATCCACGTGCTCGCACTGTCAAACCAAATACCGGTCCCTTAATTTCTTTCACTTTGTATCCTGGTACATTTTCACCTGTTAAAATAATCATGGTTTTCCCTCTTTTCATTTTAGTTAAATCATCTATTACTTTTACGATCTAACAAGCTACTTGGTTTCGTCCTTTATTTTTTGCATTGTACAATACAGCATCCGCTTTATTCATTAGTTCATTTAAATCGGACTCATTACGCACTTGAGCATTAGCTACACCTAGACTTAACGTAACATAATCAGACACTGGGGATGGTTCTGCCACAATCTGTAACCCTTCAATAGATCGTCGGATTTCCTCGGCAAGTTCTCTTACTTGATTAACTTCTAAATCAAAGACAGCTACAACAAATTCTTCTCCCCCAAAACGAGTAAGAAATCCTTGATGGTGTGAAATGACCTGTTGCATGTTGTGTGCCACCTCTTGGATTACCTTATCTCCTTCAAAATGACCATAATGATCGTTAAACAATTTAAATGCATCAATATCAACCATCATGATGGACAACTGACGAGATGTATCGACAGTTGCTAGTTCCATTTCCATATACTCTTGAAATCCACGACGGTTCGGAACCTTTGTTAGCTCATCTAGCACTGCTAGTTGTTTCAAACTTTGATTAGCTCTTTCTAATGCTTGATTCATGTTCTCATTCTCTTCTACTTTTTGCGCTAGTCGCTCATTAATATCTTTTAACATCATTTCATTATAAAAATTAATATAGAAGCTGCGATACAGCATGCGTGAAGCTAACCAACAGAAGAATAAGAATACAAAAAAGTTAGTGTAATGACCGATCAACACTTCTTTTGAAGATTGGAAAAAGGGTAGACCAACCGTAAACAGTAAGATTGGTATGGTGTACAATTGAATGATTGTTTGATGTGAAGCCCGAAATAGGATGGAAACACACATGACGTTAACCAAAAATACCATTAAATGACCATAGCTCAACTGATCAATCAAAGTAACCCCTGCTCCCCATGCTAAAAACAAGATCACAAACAAATTAATGAGAAAATTATATCGCTTATAACGTTGACAATTATCTATTTCTCCATTTTCATATCGGTTTATTACCAGCAGTAATACAATACTGAACAAAAGTAATAATAAATACATAACTAAATACACATCTAGGGTCACAACACCATTTTCTAAAAATTTCGAACCTATGGAAAAAGAAATAAGAATTAACTCAAATAAGATGACAATTTTGGCAAATAATTTACATCTTTGTACATTTTCTTGGAACATGAGCCGTTCGAACATATATTGTTTTTTACCTTTTAAACTAGTCGGAACATGTAGAAATTTCATTGTGAATTACCTCTTTATTTACTTTTATATCAATTATACTATTTAATCTGACAATTGTGTCCGTTATTGTCTAAAATTGCTCACCTCGAATTTAATATAGAAAGAGTTTACCAAACGTGCGATAATAGCAAAGACTATACTGACGATTGGAAGGTTAAGCTATTGAAATCAAATGTTATTTACTATATTGGACTAGTCGCTGTTGCCATCATATGGGGTGTGAACTTTGGTGTATCCCGTTGGGCAATGGAAGTCTTTCCTGCAGAAGTATTTGTCCTGCTTCGTTTTGGATTAGCTTTACCGCTCTTATTTATTATTTTAAAAATCTCTGAAGGTAGTGTTAGCGTTGCTCGAAAAGATATGTGGAGTCTTGCAATAATAGGACTGTTTGGTGTCACCGTCTTAGAATTGCTCGTTATGTACTCGATAAAATTTACCACACTAGCAAATGCCTCCTTATTAAATGTAGCACCTTGGCCTATTTTTGCAGCACTATTTGCCCCATTATTTACGAAAGAAAAAATGACAGCGCGAGTGATGACTGGCGGTTTCGTTGCACTTGTTGGTGTAACGTTGATTATTCTTGGTGGACAAGATGGGTTTGACCTTGGTTCGGAATACATGCTTGGAAATCTGCTTGCATTATCGATTAGTTTAATCGGTGCTTTATTTAACCTTGCATGTATGCCGCTGATGAACAAGTACTCACCGATGCGCGTCACAACATGGTATATATTATTCGGTACAATGTTCCTATTACCTTTCACTCTATCAGGTTGGACAAGGATCGAGTGGGATGGGGTATCGGCAATCACTTGGGGTGCTGTTGCCTATAATGTGTTTTTGTGTACGATTGCTGCATTTGTGATTTGGAATCTATCGATGAAACATGTTGGTGCAGCCAAAGCGAATTTCTATCGCTATTTTGTTCCTGCATCCGCAGCGGCGGCAGGTGTATTATTCTTTAATGAATCAATTGCAATCGCACAAATTATTGGTGGGATTGTCATTATTTTAGGCCTAGCATGGATCGCATCAGAGCGGAAGACCGTATTACCTGCAGTAGAAAAAGAAGATACAGTTTAGGTACAGAAGTAGCCACGGTGGCTGCTTCTTTTATCTTCTAAGTTTCATTAAGATCAATCCTAAATATTTTTCTGAATTATTTAAAAATTGGTGATATCCCTTCAAACCTAAACGTAAGATGACTAGTAAAGTATGAAATGAGGTGTTTCACAATGAAAAATGCAGGTCTAGCAGCGGTCTTATCTTTTCTTATTTGTGGTCTTGGACAGATTTATAATGGTGAGATTGGAAAAGGGATTGGCTTTATTATTGGTTACGCGATTTCGTGGTTATTAATGTTTGTACTCATTGGCTTCCTTACAACGCCTATTCTTTGGATTTGGGGCATGATTGATGCTTATAAAGTTGCTGAAAGAATGAATAAAGAGCAAGGCGCAACTTCACCATCTGCATAATGTAATATTTAGAATACCCCTTATTCCCAAAAGTGTCCGCTGCCGGTTAACCACGGCGGATGCTTTTTTGCTTTATGGAAGGTGATCTCGCTTTGGAGAAGATTTTCTAGCTTCTGGCTCCTTTATCTGTTGCTTTCTCCTTCCACATAGAAAAACATATCTAACACATCCCATAAATAAAGAATAGCCCTCTACTAGGAGAGCTATTCTTTTCAAAAGTTCTATTCACTTACTCGCTTAATTGCTTTCATCAACATCTCCTGCACAGCAGGATCCATTAATCCTTCCTCTAAGTGCGCCGGAACAAAGCTGATGACGTGCCCTTTACCGAAATCATGCTCCCATCCACCGATTGATGCACCATCAACAGATTCTGTTGTTAAAAATACATTCGTATTGTCTTCATCACATTCCACAAAATAATGTTCATCTAAGAATGTAAATTGCTCCGTATCTTTAATTAAATCTGTTGGTTGCTTAACCGTGTACGTTACTTGTTGATGTTGCTGCGGATGAAACTTAAAAAAGCCATGAAGCATATCCGTATATCCTTTGATATGATCGTACGATGCCAAGCCAGAGTGCCAAGCTAACCAGCCACCGCCATTTTGCACGTAGCTTTGGATCGCCTCAGCTGCATCATCATCCATCCACGTATTTACTTGCTCATCTTCAGGGTTGATTCGATTTTCCGCAAATAATATGACGGCATCCGGATTCGTATCCAAGCTTTCTACCAATTCTTCTCTCGATTTATACTCAATCTTAATATCTTCTAGGGGTTCCACGGCCGCTTCAAGCGCACGCTCGGACCATTCTCTTTTATGATAAAAGTCTCCTAATACTGCTACAATTCTTTTTGCCATAAACCGTTAGCCCTCCTATTAAATATCCATCGGGTTGCCAAGATAGTCTACAAATTGATATTTGCTATCAACGGTCACTTTTCGTTCCATCAAAGCAAAGATTCCTTCTGCCGTATCAGCAGGATTCGTTGGCGCTTTTTCTCCACCCATATCTGTTTTCATCCAACCAGGGTGAACAGACAGCACTTGGATGTCTTTTTCTTTTAAGTACACGTGTAACTTTTCCGTAAGCATATTTAAAGCAACCTTTGACATCCCATACGGATAGTCACCACTGTAAGAATTCGTTAGGCTTGCAGCTTCTGAACTGACATTAATAATCGATTGCTTTTCCCCTTGCTCAAGTAATGGCAAGAAATGCTTCACTACACGAATCGGGCCTAATGTATTTACATCAAATGCAAGCATACACGCCTCTAAGTCCAATTCTTCCACTGTATGTTCTCTTTCATTTAAAAGTCCCGCATTGTTCACAATCACATCTAATTGTTTGTTTTTCAACTGACTTGACGCTTCCACAACACTATCTTCACTAGTCACATCAAGTTTTAGAATCTCCAAAGATTCCGCATGTTTTGCTTGAAGGTCTCGTAATGCTTCACTAGCGTTGCCTTCAGGATCTCGAACACCCGCATATACGTGATGTCCATTTTCTACTCCATATGCCGCCATCGCTAAGCCTAAACCGCGATTGGCACCCGTAATTAAGATGTTCATTTAGCTTTACCTCCTGGATTAGTCGTTTTCAAGTAGTTCTGTTAGTACTTTTAGGTCTTTCACTGTGTCGATATATGCATAACGGCCACCTGGGTATTCGCCAGTTTGCTGTAGTGGCATGCCATTTGCTTCCAAAACTTTAATTTTCTCTTTCATTCCCTCAATAACAAATGCGATATGGTGTACACCTTCTCCATTTGCATCTAATGCTTCTCTCCACGTACTTGGATGTTCGTCAGGTTCGATCAACTCTAATTGCGTTGAACCCATATCAAAAAATGCTAATTTTGCTCTAGCTTCAGTGCTATCTCCATTATAATTCGTTTGTGCTTCTTCTAATGTTCCCGTCAATTCAATCGCCGGTTTTTCTACACCAAAGAAATCAGCATAAACTTGTGCAGTTTTTTCTATATCGTGAACCAAAATCCCAATTTGAGCTATTACATTTGTTCCTAGTACATTCTTTTCCATTATAAATTCCTCCAATTTGTTTTATTTAAAGTTAACCTGCTGCAGGCTTAGCCTCTTGAACCAATATTTTCTTCTGCCATTTTTTGCTGCGCCAACGGAAAAACATGAGTGTTCCGCGTAGCCATTCATCTATAATAATGGCGATCCAAATACCGATTAGGCCATACCCTAATGTGATACCAAATAAATAGGCAAGTGTCACACTAATCCCCCACATCGATAAAATTCCCACAAATACCGGGAACTTTGCATCACCTGAAGCACGCAGGGCACTAATGATAACAAGATTAAATGTTCTACCTGGCTCTAAAATAACACCCATCATAAGTAAAATGGCACCTAATGCAATGATGTCTTGATCATCTGTAAAGAAGCCAAGTAAAAATTCTCCTGAAAAGGCTAAAACTACGCCAATCGATAATGCAAGCGTTAATGCAATTCTTAACCCTCGGTACATTTCTTTATAAGCTTGCTCTAATTTGCCTGCTCCAACTAATTGACCAATGTAAATTTGCATCCCTTTTGCAATTGAGACAGAGAATACCACCATAAAGTTCATTAAGTTTTGCGTGTAAATACGAGTTGCTAAGGCATTCGCACCTAACATTGTTATAAATACGGTAATCGTTAACTGGCTTAAATTATGCGATAAATGCTCTCCTGCTGCAGGGACGCCAATCCCCATAATTTTTTTAACATAGTCTTTTTTCAAATTGAAATAATCTCTTAGTTCGATTTTTACTTCAACTCGTTTATATAATAGATACACCAATACAACCATCGCTAGTGCACGACAAACCGCTGTCGAGATCGCTACACCCGTAACACCTAATTGTGGTACACCTAATGCACCGAAAATAAATAAGTAGTTGCCTAAAATATTAAATACGTTCATTCCTAATACAACAAACATGACATCTTTCGTGTACCCTTGCGCCTGAAGGGCAGCAGAAATTGTCAATACCATCGCTTGGAAGAACAAGCCTCCACCAACGATAATCATATATATTTCTGCATATTCATATAGCTCAGGACTCAATTTGAATAACGCAAGAAACTGATGACGGAAGATGACAACGATACTACTAATAAAAAGACCGAATACAAGGTTGATCACCGCTGCATTCGCGATCGTTGTACTAACGTCTTTTGGTTTTTCCGCCCCAACAAATTGTGCGACCACGACGCCCGTTCCCATCGCCGTAAAATTAAACAAAACGA
Organism: Aquibacillus koreensis; assembly: GCF_025154055.1. Lineage (GTDB taxonomy): Bacteria > Bacillota > Bacilli > Bacillales > Amphibacillaceae > Aquibacillus_C > Aquibacillus_C koreensis. Next base: position 12,101 of record NZ_JAOALK010000060.1, on the reverse strand, counting down.
AGGTGAACATCATCATTTGGTTCACGACACCAATGGCTGCCACCGCTTCATCAGAAACAAAGCTAAGCATGAAGACATCAGAAACCCGCATAAATGTTTGTAAAAATGCTTCAATAAAAATAGGCCATGTAATGGCAAGTAAGGTTAACTTTTTAGCTTTTGACTTATTATCCTTCTTTTGGTTACGCATGCTGATTCACCCACCAACATCGACACGTGAATTGGGTGAAGGTTTCTCCAAGTTTCAATTCTGTCTCTCCCTTTTGTGTGAAAGCTTTGCTAAAGTCACTTTAAAAACATCAAAGTCTACTGTGTTAGGATAATTTCTTTACGCTTTAAAAATATGTATAAGAGCTACGAATAGAAGCAAATAAAATTACCCTTACCTACGGTTAACGCTTAATCACCGCGATACATCTCCTCGTTTCTAAATTTTGAATACGCTATCATTCTATAACGGATTGAAGAAGAATGGTAGTAATAGACCTCCATATTTCTTAATTTAATATACGAAAAGAGTAATAGACGCCTAGATACATAAGGCATGATAAGTATTTAAAAAATTCTAACAGATTGGTGACAGCCACATTTCCTACGGAGTTATATCACAACCTAGCTACAAAAAAGCCGGCTTACGGATAAGCCGACCTTTGCTTTTTCTTCTTATTAAAAACTAAACTAACTTCCCTATCACCTTTGCGGCTGTTTGCTTCCCATTTTCCACACAATCTGGAATCCCAACTCCATAATAGGAGCTCCCTGAGACCCAAACACCGGGGTATCGCCTTTCCAACGCATTCTCAAGTGATTCCACTGCTTGCGGATGTGTCATCTGATAGCGCGGCATATTATTAATCCAACTGGTTACTTCACTCGAAGTAGGTTCAACTGTAATACCCATTGCTTTGTTAATATCATCGCGCGCCATCTGAAGTAGCTGTTCCTCAGACATCTGTGTTATGTCATGAAAATTAGCTAGGCTACTTTTATAAAATAGGCGCACAAGTAAATTTCCTTTTATTGATGTATGTGTCCACTTCTTACTCGTCCATGTGCACGCATTACAAACAATATCATCACTGTCTGCAGTAATAAAACCTGTCCCTTCCCCCGGAAGAATCTTATCTGGTACATCAAAACCGAGGTAGACACTAATTAATGAACTGCTCTTAAAAAGACCAAACGTTTCTGCTAAATCCGGATCTTCAAATAATTTGATTGCAGCTGCATCAGGAATACTCAGGATGACTTGATCCGTCTCTACCACTTCTCCATTTGAAAAAGTCACATGATACCCATTCTCCACTTTTGCAATTTTGTTCGCCTCATATCCCTTTCGAATTTCAACCTGATCAAAAGCAGATTCATAAGCATCAATTAATGTTTTTAACCCACCATGGAATGACATAAACTTTTTATCTCCACCCGATTGAAACTTTTCTTTATTCGCTTCGAAACCTTTGATAATGCTTCCGTACTTTTCTTTATAATCTAATATATAGGGGAGTGTCGTTGCAATCGTTAAATCACTTAGCTTTCCGGAATAGACACCAGATAGGACTGGAGCAATTTGTTTTTTCACGAACTCTTTACCAAGAAAATGCTCCAAGAAAGCACCAATTGAATCTTTCTTTGTAAAAGATTCGTTGGGCGTATAGAAGTCTTTCAACGCCTCCACTTTTCCCTCTGCGGAAACAAGAGGGGTCTTGGCTAAAGATTCAATACTTGTAGGGATGCCAAATACAGCGTCTGCTGGAATTTGCTTTAATCCTCCATCTGTATATAAAAAGGAAGTACCAGATGCGTTGTACACAACCTGATCTTCTAGCCCAAGTTCGTCTATAGGTAGAACAGTTGCCTTACGCGTTACCATAGAATCTGCGCCTGCTTCCATTACAAAACCAGCATCCTCGACTGTTTTAATCTTACCACCTAACGTATCATTTGCTTCAGCAAGAACTAACCTTACATCGGCCTGTTGCTGCTTCTTCCACTTTTGTAGTTCATACATGGCGGTTAATCCTGTAATCCCACCACCAATAACCAAAACTGTTTGCATATATGTAAACCTCCATTTTCAGGCTATTATCATATGGGTCTTTTCTGAAAGGTTCGTACTTTATATAAACTGTATATTACTTTCATTATTGAATTCACCGTCAATTAGCACAAGAAGACGTGCAGTAGCCAATCAAAATCAGACCCCGATTTGGACATTACGAACGAGTGAAAGTCATTCAGAGTCAGAATCTCACACCGATTCGGACATCAAGTGCCATCGACTGCCATTCAGAGTCAGAATCACGCACCAATTCGGACATCAAGTGCGTGCGACTGCCATTCAGAGTCAGAATCACGCACCAATTCGGACATCAAGTGCGTGCGACTGCCATTCAGAGTCAGAATCACGCACGGATTCGGACATCAAGTGCGTGCGACTGCCATTCAGAGTCAGAATCACGCACGGATTCGGACATCAAGTGCGTGCGACTGCCATTCAGAGTCAGAATCACGCACCAATTCGGACATCAAGTGCCATCGACTGCCATTCAGAGTCAGAATCACGCACCAATTCGGACATCAAGTGCGAGCCAAGCTCATTCAGAGTCAGAATCACGCACCAATTCGGACATCAAGTGCGAGCCAAGCTCATTCAGAGTCAGAATCACACACCAATTCGGACATCAAGTGCGAGCCAAGCTCATTCAGAGTCAGAATCACACACCAATTCGGACATCAAGTGCGAGCCAAGCTCATTCAGAGTCAGAATCACACACCAATTCGGACATCAAGTGCGAGCCAAGCTCATTCAGAGTCAGAATCACGCTTGGCCGCATTAAGGTATGCCACCTAAAATTGAGTATTTTAGCGTTATTACGAATTTTATATCAATTCTGAAACATGAAAAACCCAAAGACAATCCTTATTAAAAGTGTACCATATTACACAAAAAATACGAGAATGCAACAGCTATGTCCGTACGATACCAATAATTGTATGCCTATATTTGCGCATTCATATTGACAACGCACATGCATATATTATAAGGTAGTATTTAATTCCGATTAACTTTATATGAATTATAAGATAAGGCGTGATACAAAATGTTTATCTCTATTAATCAATTAAATAAGCAATTTTTAGATAAAAACGAGAATGCAGCAACGGTCTTAAAAGACATCGATCTTCAAATTAATAAAGGAGAATTTGTTTCGATTCTTGGCCCTTCTGGATGTGGTAAATCGACGTTACTTTCCATTGTAGCAGGATTAACAGAAGCTACTTCAGGAAAAATTTTGGTTGAGGATAAAGAAATCAAAAAACCTGGAAAAGATCGTGGAATGGTCTTTCAACAAGCCGCCCTTTTTCCATGGATTAACGTATTAGAAAATGTCATGTTTCCATTAAAGAAAGACATGTCAAAAAAAGATGCAGAAGCACAAGCACGAAAGTATTTAAAAATGGTGCAATTAACGAATTACCTTGATCATTACCCACACGAGCTTTCTGGTGGAATGCAGCAGCGAGTTGCGATTGCAAGAGCGCTTGCAATGGATCCAGAAATTTTACTAATGGATGAACCATTTGGTGCATTAGATGAACAAACGAGAACACGCCTTCACGGACAGCTAGAAGAGATCTGGATGGAAACAAAGAAGACAGTAATGTTTGTCACACACAGCATTTCAGAATCTATCAAACTGTCAGATCGAATTATTGTGATGGGAACACGCCCAGGCACGGTGTTAACAGATATTAAAGTTGACCTGCCACGTCCTCGTGATGCGTATAAAACAGAGATGGTTGAGATTGAAAATCACATTATGAGTTACCTGAAGAAAGAAATCGATAAAGTTATAAGCGAGGAACAAAACCATGAAGCCAATATATAAAAGAATCATATTTTTTGTCGCAATCATTGGATTATGGGAACTTGGTGCAAGATTAGGATTATGGGCAGAGATCATTCTACCTGCTCCATCAAGTGTTTTTACTTCTTTATATAATGGCTTTGAAAATATGACGTTAGTTTATGATTTAATTGGAAGCTTTAGACGTCTGTTCATCGGTTTAGCAATTGCACTTATCCTAGGTACTAGTATTGGCGTTTTAATTGCAAAATCGAAAACAGCAGATGATACGATCGGTTCTACCCTTCTTGCTTTTCAAAGTGTACCGAGTATTGTTTGGTTACCACTAGCAATGATGTGGTTTGGCTTAAATGACAAAGCAGTTATTTTCGTTGTTGTGTTAGGTGGAACCTTTGTGATGGCACTAAATGTAAGGACGGGGATTAAAAACGTATCGCCACTTTATATCAAAGCAGCGCAAACAATGGGATCAAGAGGTTTGGATTTATTTATTCGCGTCGTATTTCCTGCGTCAATTCCTTATTTTGTAACAGGTTCAAGGCTTGCATGGGCATTTGCTTGGCGTGCATTAATAGCCGGTGAATTACTTACAACCGGACCTGGACTTGGTTACACATTACGTTACGCATCAGACTTTGGAAACATGAGTATGGTAATTGGTGTCATGATTATCATCGGTGTAATTGGTGCGGTTGTCGATCAACTAATCTTCCAGCGCATTGAAAAATCAGTAGCAAGACGTTGGGGACTTTAAGTTAAAGATGCTGTTTGTACAGACAGCTTATAAATATAAATATCAGGGGGTATTTTGGACATGAAAAAAGGACTTTTATTTTTTGCGATGTTACTTACTGCAGCGCTAGTGTTAGCAGGTTGCGGAAGTTCTTCATCATCTTCAGCAAGCGGAACATCAGAGATTACAATTGGGTACTTCCCAAATATTAACCACGTACCAGCAATGGTTGCAAAATCAGAAGGTTATTACCAAGAACAACTTGGGGACGATGTAACAATCAACTATAAAACTTTCCCAGACGGTTCATCGTTTATGGATGCACTAAAAACTGGTGAAATCCAAGCCGGACTTGTTGGACCAGGTCCAGCAATGAACAACTACACAAATGGTGCCGATGTAAATATCATCGCCGGTGGTTCAACTGGTGGTACAGTAATCCTTGCTAGAGAAGGAAGCGGTATTGAAACAGTAGAAGACATCGCTGGCAAATCGTACATCACACCACGCGTTGGTTGTACACACGATGTTCAATTTGAAACGTATATGGAAGAACGCGGTATAACGTCACAGCGTATTGGTGGCGACATGATCCACCAAACTGGTCCTCCAGCAACTTACCAAGCAATGTTTGAAACAGGAAAAGTTGACGTTGCCGTTGCTCCAGAACCATGGGCATCTGTATTGCAACAAAATACTGGTGCAAAAGTTATTATTCCAGCTGATGAAGTATCATTTGGAACAACATTACCAGCATCTGTCTTAGTTTCATCCGGTAAGTTAATTGAGGAAAATCCAGAATTCGTTCAAAAAATTGTCAACGCACATAAAGATGCTACAAAGTTTATTCAAGAAAATCCTGAAGAAGCAAAAACGATTACGATTAAAGACATTAAAGAAACAACAGATCAAGAGCTAAGCCAAGAAGTTGTAGATGGTTCTTGGGAAAACATTGGTTTCACTTATGAAGTAGATGCTGAAGCAATTCAAGCATTTGGTGATTCCTCTTACAACCTAGAGTTCCTAACAGAAAAACCAGACTTCTCTGATCTAATTGATACGCAGTTTATTGACTAATTATAGTTTAAAAGCCGTGGTATGCTCGAGTGAGCTACCACGGCTTTTTTCTTATCATTTACTTAGTGACTACGTTTTCCCTAATAGACAAACACGAGCAATACCCCAAGTAAGAGTAACAGTATTGATCCGATGACCCCTACCAAAATCCCCTTCACGCCTACCTTTTTAAACTCTCCAAAGTTAATACTTAAACCAAGTCCAGCCATAGCCATGGACAACAATAGCACGCTAATGGAAATGAGAAATTCGACCAAATTATCAGGTAAAATCCCTGTCGAATTTAGCAAGCTCATACCAAGGAATCCAAAGATAAACCAAGGCACTGGTAAGGTTTTGATCGAAAGCTTTTTATTCACCGAACGATTTTTATAGGCAAAAATACTGCCAATCACAATGGCAACAGGGATGAGTAAAGCTACACGTCCCATCTTAACTAAGATTGCCATCTCGCTGCTAACATCTCCCCCTGGAACAGCTGCTGCCACAACGTGTGCTAATTCATGAAGTGTCGCGCCAACAAGTACGCCATACGAATATGAATCTAGATCAATAATTGCATACATAACAGAATAAAAAATGGTACCAATCGTTCCAAGCACAGAGATACTTGCCACTGCAATAGCTACATACTCTTTTTTCGCTTTAATTAATGGTGCAATAGCAACAATTGCAGCGGCACCACATATCGCTGTCCCAGCAGCAATTAGAGTAGTAAACGTTTGATCAACTTTTAACGCTTTTCCAAGTAAAATCATGATTAAAATCGTAAAAACGACTACAATTACGTCAATATATAGAATAGAAGTCCCAGCTTCAATAATTTGATCTAGGTCAAGTCTTAATCCCATTAAGATAATACCTAAACGAAGTAGTTTCTTCGTACTGAACGTAATCCCACTAGTCGATTCAAGTGAAACAGTCATAATGCTTTTCCATAAGATCCCTAAAAAAATCGAGATGATCATGACTCCCATAACAGAAAAAAATGGTAATTTCGCAATACTTCCAGCCAAAATGGCTAATACTAACGTTAATAGTATCCCCCTTACAAAGTCGTTTGCAATTTTATGTTTAAGATAATTGTTTTTTTCTCCCAATTGTAATTCCCCCGATGAATTTTCACACTAACATTAGATAGTATAGCATTTCTTATCATTAGTAAAATGAATGTTTTTTATTGTTATGATAAAATAATTTTATGACGACTCGGAAGGTGATGACATGGATCAACAATTATTAGCTTTTGTAACTGTCGTTGAAAAGAATAACTTTACTCGGGCGGCTGAAACTTTGCACTTAACACAATCAGCAATTACGTTAGCGGTTAAGGCGCTAGAGAAGAAATATGGGGCTCAATTACTTGATCGATCGAATAAACATGTAAGACTAACAAAAGCCGGAGAAATTGTCTATTACCACGCAAAAGAAATACTAAGTAACTATGAAAAGATGAAGCGGTTAGTGGAAGATTTGTCGCATAATGCTAGCGGAAAATTACTGATTGGTGCGAGTTATACGTTTGGAGAATATATTTTACCAAAACTTCTTGCTAGCTTTAATAAGCGTTATCCGAAAATTGAACCTGATATTAGTATTCACAACTCCACTTTTGTCATAAACCAATTAATAAACGGGGAGTTAGACTTAGGAATTATTGAAGGGAAAATAGAACATCAACAAATAGACATTATTCCATTTGCACAAGATGAAATGTTGATGATTGTCGCAAAAGATCATCCCCTTGCAAATATTGAGGAGATTGAAATCTCGGAATTAACACATGAAACGTGGATCATTCGTGAAGAGGGGTCTGGAACACGTCAAGTACTTGACCGACTTTTCCAAGATAATCTTTTTACACCTAAACAAACGCGAACATTTGGAAGTTCTCAAATTATAAAAGAATCAGTAGAAGCCGGCCTTGGTATAGCACTTTTATCACAGTGGGTCTTTCGAAAAGAAATGCAGCTTGGCACGATAAAAGCAATTCGAATTAAGGAGCAACCAATTCTACGCAAGTTTTTCTATGCAGTGAGAAAATCTGATTTCCAACCAAAAACGACACATTTATTTCTAGAATTTTTGATTGAATCTTCCTAAATAAAATCTCTAAGCGTTAGAAGAAACAAAAAATGGAATACAATTCATGGTGCTATAGCAAAAATTATTCGAACAATCTCCCTCTCACTCAAGGAATCTTAACAATTTCCTGGGAAATACTCCTGTTTCTGACAAAGTTATAGATTTCGACATAGATTATACTGTTACAATCTTTTTTATGGAAACATTTAATTCTCAACAATAAATTAACAGTTTCTTAACATTCGTTCACTATAATAGAACATGGTGATCTTCACCAATTCAAATTCAACATAAAGGGTGTACAGAATGAACAGTATCGTAAACGCAACAACTAACCTATCCTTTTTATGGCACTATGCTAAGTTTGTAAAAAGACAAAGTCAAGATCGCACATTAGGTTTCGCAAGATTTATAGAGTTCAACAAAATTATTAAAAATAATCTTCTCTCGACCTATTTCCAACCAATTTTAGATCTTCAAAAAAATAAAATTATTGGCTATGAAGGTTTAAACCGCCCACCACAATCACCTTATTTCCCAAATACGGAGTCCTTCTATGATTATATTGGGGAGACGAATCAAGCGTTCTTCTTCGAGAAACACTGTAGAAACACTACCCTCCATGAATATTATCATCAAATAAATGGACAACGTTTTTATCAAGATAAAATAATTTTTATTAATATTCACCCTCAGGTTTTGGTAGATTTTGAATACAAAAGCGGTGAAACGTTGCAAGTACTCAAACAACTTAACATCTCCCCTTCCCAAGTCGTATTGGAGTTGACAGAAAAAAAAGCAGTAAAAGATTATGGCATGTTTGCAAAGATGCTGGAAAATTACCGTTCGCAAGGATTTAGAATTGCCGTTGATGACGCAGGTTCCGGATACAATAGTTTAAAGAGTGTTGTACAACTAAAACCTGAATTTATAAAATTGGACAAGTCACTTATTCAATGTATTCATCAATGTTTAGACAAACAAAAAATGGTTGCTCTACTTCTTGATTTTGCACTTCAGTCAAATACATCTGTCATTGCAGAAGGTATTGAGCAGCAAGAAGAGTTAAATTATTTAAAAGAATTAGGAGTCCATTATGGACAAGGTTACTTACTAGGAAAGCCAAATCAAAAACTATTAGTCTAGTTTAAGCTTGTAGTGCATGCCTGATAACGATGAGAAGAGAAGTACTATTAGTACGGAGGGGTTTTATGGAAAAACTAATTGGAGAAATAATGGAACAAGTGCCCACCATAGATGATAATCACACAAATCAGTATGCAGATCAACTTTTTAAAGATAATCCATCATGCGAAGGTATCGTCGTTGTACGAGACGGAATACCTATCGCATTAATCACTCGTATAAACTTTTATCAAAAGCTCGGCACCTTATACGGTTATAATTTGTTTATGGGAAAATCGATTCGGTTATTAATGGACGCTGACATTCTTTGTGTATCATCCATTACTCCCATTATTAAGGTGTGCCAATTAGCAATGAAAAGAGAAAATGACAAATTATATGACTATGTGGTTGTAACAAATAATTATACATATGTTGGTGTCGTTAGTATTCGCAACTTACTTCTTACTTTTGCAGAAGTGCAGGCGGAAGCAGCCAGTAATTTAAACCCATTAACTGGCTTACCAGGGAACCAAATCATTGATCAAAAGTTAAAAGAAATCCGTTGGCAACCGTGTTTCTCCGTTTTATATATTGATTTAGATCATTTTAAATCTTATAACGATTTATATGGATTTTCCAAAGGAGATCAAGTAATTCAATTGACGGCTAATCTACTTCATTCATATACCAATCACCCTAATGCATTTCTTGGTCATATTGGTGGAGATGACTTTATTGTCGTGCTAGACAACTATGATTACTACCCCATTTGTGAAGCGATCATCTCCGAATTTGATACTGAGATTAAAAAATATTATACACTCGAACATTTAGAAAAAAATTATATTGTTGCAGAAAACCGAAGTGGCCATTTCGAAAAAATACCACTAGTCTCTATATCGATTGCAGTCGTAACCAACCAAAAGCATAATTTTATCTCTGCAGAAGAAATCGTCAGTAAAGCGACTGAGATGAAGAAACGATGTAAAGCTATCAAGCATAGTTGTTTCTTTGCTGATGGGATTAGTTGTTGATCCAAACGGCAAACTTTTTTAAACGATTACAAAAGGCCTAAATAACGACTAATTATTTACAAGAATATCTCCTTCCAAGCATCTTTAAGCTTTCCTTGTTCTATATCGATCTAATCATTGGTATGATGAATACAAATGGTATAAAGGAGGAACGAGATGAAATGGCAATCTTTTTTTTCACATAATTTAAAGTTTGGTCAAAAACTTACGCGCCTACACCATACAAATGCACTACTTTTTTATGTATTAAGCGTTACTGGAATATTGCTTCTCTCTTCTTACTTTCGACTACATTTTCCAAGCACTCGTGTCTGGATGAAGGATATTCATATATGGATAGGTTTTCTTAGTATATTACCCGTTCTTTTTTATCTACCAAAAATACAACGCCATGTATTTACGATAAGAAAAAGAAAAGCACACAAGTTGAACCTATTTTTGGTCTTAGTCATCCTTGCGAGTTTAATCATATCTGGTATATTCCTTACCTTCCAACGACATATGCCACCACTTATTAGTTCTTATGCACTTTTCATTCATGACGCTGCAACATGGATTGGCTTACCGTATGTCATCTTCCATAGCATAACGCGCAGCCGATGGTTTAGAGGTTTACGGAACGGAAATGAAAAAGTTAACAAGCTGGCAGACCAAGAACCAATGATAATCCAAAAAAGGAACCCCTTATTACATAGGCGTACCTTCCTAAAATTGATCGCTGGGATAGCAACCATTGCGATGTTATATGCCATTTTCGGGTCTTGGATCAAAGACATGTTCAACTTAAATAAATTAGATTTACAGACTGGGAATGACATGAAACCTTACCCGACTCCACAATCAACACTTACTGCCGTGGATGGACGTAGTGGAGAGTTCCGCTATTATACTATTACGGAAATGCCGACCTTTACCAATGAGAATTGGTCCTTAACGATCGATGGTCTTGTCGACAATAAGTTATTTTATAATTGGAAAGATTTTATTCAACTAGATCGATCTGCACAAGTTAGCAATTTTCATTGTGTTACAGGCTGGAGTGTCTACAACGTTGTATGGGAAGGGATACCTTTAAAGGAATTTTTAGATAAAGCTGGCGTACATGCCAATGCGAAATATGTAAAACTCCATTCTGGGGATGGTGTATATACAGATAGCCTTACGATGTCAGAAGCAATGATGGATGATATGATGGTTGCTGTTCTCCTTGATGGTGAGTTAATTACGCAAGAAAATGGAGGTCCTGTACGTTTGGTTACACCTCGATTATATGGATACAAATCTGTAAAATGGTTAACAAGAATCGAGTTGATTGAAGACGAGCATATTGGATATTGGGAAGAAAGAGGATATCCTCAGAATGCTTGGGTGAAGGGGAAAATATAAGGTGTCGACCGTCTAGCTCATAAGCGTATTGTCTAGCTATCAGAATATAAAGTATAATTTGTAAAATAGACAGATTAATTTATAGTAAACTTATTATAGAAAACGACATGATAAAGGGAGATAACTAGAATGAGAGAATCCTCTTCTTTAACAAGGTTCGGCGTATCCATGGAACACCAACTCTTAAAATCTTTTGATGAACTAATCATAGAAAAGGGATATAACAATCGATCTGAAGCGGTAAGAGATTTGGTTCGAGAAGCATTAGTAAAGGAATCTAGACATAACAAGGATCAATTTATTGCCGGTTGTATCCAAATATTCTATGATCATCATCAACGTGGATTGATGGAAAATCTAACGACCATTCAACACGAATATCACGACATGATACTTGCCACCACACACATCCACTTAGATCAACATAACTGCCTTGAAATGATTGTGGTAAAAGGAAAAGCGAAAGATCTACAGCAGCTGAGTAATCAGTTACTATCTATAAAAGGTGTGAAATATGGAGACTTTTCTGTTACTCCTGTTTCGATAGAGTGACATCTTACTAGTTTAATAGTAAATACGGGATCAAGAAGACTGTGAGGGAAAGCTTCCATACAGTCTTTTTTATTTTGGCTCTTTTCATTGCCACTGTTACATAAGAACAAGACAGGATTTATAGAGTGCGTCGTAACTATCGCACCCGCTACACAAGTGAAATTGGCTCCCTTTCCGAGGAGGAATCACGAAAAATCCCAGAACCCGGATTTTTCTAAGTTCAGATTCCTCTTG
>NZ_JAOALK010000058.1 GCF_025154055.1 Aquibacillus koreensis | reverse complement strand
AGTGCCCGAAGCCGATTGCAAGTCAGAATTAGAGTGGTATTCGGACAGGAAAAGTGCCCGAAGCCGATTGCAAGTCAGAATTAGAGTGGTATTCGGACAGGAAAAGTGCCCGGAGCCGATTGCAAGTCAGAATTAGAGTGGTATTCGGACAGGAAAAGTGCCCGAAAGCCGCCACAAGTCAGAATCAGGTTAGTATTTGGACAAGAAGAAAGCCCGAAGCCGATTATGAGTCAGAATTACAAAGACGAATGGTTTAGAATGAGAAGTAGCGGAACAAATGTCCGTTTATTAAATGATGAATGTTGATGATTTCAAGAACCCTGAATAGGAGTGCTAGCTATAACTGACTTTATTCAAATACTTTCCTTGAAAAAAATATTCAAAAAAACTGCGGTTAACCTAGGTTAACCGCAGTCCAGATAAAATATTATTTATCACCATATGGCTTGATTGTTTGGATCGTACCATCTTCGTTATACTTAATTTCAGTGAATTTAACACTACGCTTGTGGTTTACACCATCAGACATTTCACAATCATGGTAGAATAAGTACCATTTACCTTGGAATTCTACGATGGAGTGGTGTGTTGTCCAACCAATTACTGGCTCAAGAATTTTACCTTTATAAGTAAATGGTCCTTGAGGATCGTCACCAACAGCATATACGATTGAATGCGTAGTACCAGTTGAGTAAGAGAAATAATATTTACCATTGTACTTATGCATCCAAGGACCTTCGAAAAATCTTCTTTCTTCATCACCAGCAAGGATTGGATTACCATCCTCATCTACGATAGAAATTTCTTTTGGATCACTCTTGAATGTTAGTAAATCGTCACTCATTTCCGCAACAATTGGTCCTAATGCAGGTGCAGATGGATCTGGACCTTCTGCATCATCTTTGAATTCACCTGTTTGCCATTTTTCTAATTGACCGCCCCAAAGGCCGCCGAAGTACATGTATGCCTTATCATCTTCATCAATGTAAACAGCAGGGTCGATACTGAAGCTTCCTGGAATATAGTTTTCTTCCGGTGTGAAAGGACCAGCTGGGTTATCCCCTACAGCTACACCAATTCGGAAGATATCGTCTTTATCTCTTGCTGGAAAGAATAAATAGTATTTACCGTTTTTGTATGCTGCATCTGGAGCCCACATTTGTTTCTTTACCCATGGAACATCTTTCATGTGAAGCGCTTCCCCGTGGTCTACAACTGGAGAGTTAACGTCATCCATAGATAAAACATGGTAATCTTCCATCTTATATTGGTCACCATTGTCATTGGAAGGTTCATCATGATCTAAGTCATGAGAAGGATATATGTATAGTTTTCCTTCAAATACGTGCGCAGATGGATCCGCCGTGTAAATGTGCTTAACGATAGGTTCGTTTTGTTTCGGATTATTTGCCATTTCATTTTCTCCTTTATACATAGTATTAAAATCGAACTATTTCTTATTATATCAATCATGTATGGTAATGTACAGTTGACCATACTATACAATGAATCTCCAAAATAACGCTTCACTTCAGGGATTATTAAGATAATTACGTATTTATGATTCGTTCAGGATGTGAATAAACATTGAACGATTCACCACGGATAAATCCTACTGTAGTAATATTAAGATCATCAGCTAATTCAATAGCAAGGTCTGTTGGAGCGGATTTAGATAACACAATTCCTACTCCAATTTTTGCTGCTTTTAAAAGCACTTCTGAGGAAATTCTGCCACTGAATACAATGACATTATTGCGAGCAGGTATCTTATTCATCATACAGTATCCATAGATCTTATCTAATGCATTATGTCTACCAATATCTGCTCGATCCACAATCAAATTAGATGTGGTACAAAGAGCGGCGTTATGCACACCTCCTGTATGTTTAAAGACAATACTGTTATCTTGCAATTGATTCATTAATTGTATGCACGCTTCTGCATGAATTTTTGAAGTCGACATCGATGTCTTGGCAGTTCTTGCATCATTTTGAAAGTAAAACTGTCTACTTTTTCCACAACAAGATCCGATCAAGCGTTTGGAATAGAATTGTTGATTGGTTGGTGCTTTGGATTTTAAGTTGACATGTGCATGTCCGGCATGCTCATCAATTTGAAGATCTGTAATATCATCTTTGAAGAAGATTAATCCTTCTGAAGCTAAGAAACCAATGATTAGTTCATCTAAATGGGTTGGTGTGCAAACCATTGTAGCAAACTCTTCACCATTTACATGAATAGTTATTGGAAACTCCAAAACGATTTCATCATCTATTTCAACTAACTCCTTATTTTCATATCTCATTACAGGTTGTCTTAGACTCATGTGTTGCACCATAGTTACACCACCCTACGTATCGATCCATTTATACATCATATAATCATAATCTATTATAATTGACAAGGAGTTTCCTATTCTCTTTTTCTAGAATTCTTTTAAAAGGAGTTGATATATAAAGCGTTTTCATGCTATGATTTTTAAAAGTTCATATAATTGTAACAAATTTGAACGTGAGATAGTGATCCTGTCGTCCGTTTATATCTGATTACAATGTAAAAACAACGTTTACCGTTGTAATAATAGTAGCGAACCTGCTATTTACAACTGTTAATTATATGTTTTACTAAGAATCCTTCTATCCTTATAGTTGACGCTTTTGACCTCGCCGTGAAGCTCGCAATCTATCCTCCGACTTGTGGTAAAATATAGCTAAATGATTAATGAGTGAACCAGGAGGAGCCCATGAATAAGTATGAAGCAGAATTTAGCAATCTCGTCCGTTCTTATCGAAAAAAACATATGGGTAAAGGTCCAAGTAAAGTAACAACCACATTCTGTAAAAATTGGGCGATCTGTGAGATGGAGGGAAACCTATCGCCAGTTGAAAGATTCATAGCTGGTGCGGAAGAAGGTAAACAAGTACTACGCTCTGCTCGAACAGAAATGGTCAAAGAAATGTACCGGAAAAATCGTCCGGTTCAGATGGAAGAATTTCTGGAATGTAATTATATAGATTTGTTTGTTGATATTGATCTTGATCGAGATTTTGGAATGTCCATTTTTGTATTTGATCAAGACATTGAAAAAAAGTTTAGTAAATAATTAGGTTTGGCACTTGGTAGTGATCCTGCTAAAGACTAACCACCGTACTTATTTCCAAGTGGAAAATACTACGGTGGTTTTTGTTTTATATCAGAAAACGAAAGATTCAGGAGGAGTGAATATCATGGGAGAAACAAAACATCAAGGCCCAATAAAAATGTCTAAAAAACCAGCACCTGAACACTGGGTTAGTCCGATCCCATTCGGACTAGGAAAGGTAAAACCAAAGCATATTAGAGATACGATGAAAATCATGTGGGAAAACAAAGACAATCTTAATTACGCTAAAAACATTTTGACGAAAGGCGTATGTGATGGTTGTGCATTAGGTGTATCGGGCCTCCAAGACCAGACGTTAAAGGGCCCGCATCTCTGTACAACTCGGTTAAATGTATTGCGGTTAAGTACAATGCCTGCCATGAAAGAAGAGTTTATTCATGCAGATATTAATGAGTTGAAAAAGTATAGTAGTAAGGAATTGCGAAAGTTAGGTAGAGTACCGTATCCTCTGATTCGAAGAAAAGGAGAAAATAAATTCTCTAGAATCAGTTGGGATGATGCGATGAATATGATTGGAGAAAAGATGAAAAAGCTAGATCCAAAACAATATGGATTTTATTTAACATCTAGAGGGGTAACAAATGAATGCTACTATGTGGCTGCAAAAGTTGCTAGGTTTTTAGGAACGAATCATATTGATAATGCGTCTCGCATTTGCCATTCGCCGTCAAAAACAGCATTAAAGCGATCAGTTGGTATTGGTGCTAGTAGTTCGAATTATCAAGACTGGATTGGAACGGATGTATTGTTATTTTGGGGATCTGTAGCATCGAATAGTTCACCAGTTTCAACCAAGTATATGCTTGCCGCAAAGAAAAAAGGAACAAAGATTATTATGATAAATCCATACAAAGAGCCGGCCATGGATAAGTATTGGGTACCATCCAATGCAGAATCTGCACTTTTTGGTACAAAGGTTGCTGATGATTTTTATCAGGTCAATATTGGTGGGGATATCGCTTTTATGCACGGAATTATGAAACATTGGTTTGAAATGGAACAACAAGCATATGGGTCTGCAATCAACCATGATTTTGTTCAAGAACATGTAAACGACTATGAAGCGCTTCACGACATGGTAATGCAACTATCTTGGGATGAAATTATCCAATCTTCAGGCATAACAAAAAAAAGAATTATAGAATTAGCGGAGCTTCTAGCAAAAAGTAAAAATGCTGTCTATGCATGGGCGTTAGGATTAACGATGCATTCCTTTGCGACGGATAATATTTCACAGGTTGCCAACCTTGCATTACTTCGTGGTCACCTTGGTCGAAAATACGCAGGGCTAATGCCATTCCGGGGACACTCTAGTGTACAAGGAACTGGTGAGATGGGTGCGGATCCATTTGTACTACCTGGTGGTGGGTGGGACGAAGAAAACGTAAGGAGAATTGAACAAGTTTGGGATTTCGAATTACCAAAATGGCAAGGAGATATTGTAGGTGTATCACTAGAAAATGCCATGCTCGCTGAAGAAAATGAACGAAAGCTAAAGCTCTATTACATGAGTGGCGGTAATTTTCTAGAAACAATGCCAAATCCAGATTTTATTGAGGAAGCTTTAGCAAATGTAGACATCCGAGTTCACCAGGACATCATTTTTAATACTTCCACATTAGTAGACGCGAAAGAAGCGGTGATTGTCTTACCTGCAAAAACACGGTATGAACAAGAGGGTGGAGGTACGTCCACTTCTACAGAGCGGATGGTATATTTCTCACCAGAAATTAGTGGAAATAAACAAGAAGTACCAGAGGCCCGTTCGGAATGGAAAATATATATAGACCTTGCAAAAAGAGTGAAGCCAGACACGGCCCATCTCGTCGATTTCAAGGATGCACAAGCAATTCGCAATGAAATAGCTGTAGCGAACAGAGATTATGATGGAATTCAACATTTGAAGGAGCAAGGTGATGTATTCCAATGGGGTGGTGCTTGGTTATGCGAGGGTGGCGTTTGTCCTACTCCGGATGGAAGAGGAAACTTAATTCCGATTGATATTCCATCTCTCGAAAAGCCTGAAGGTACTTTCTATATAACAACCCGTCGTGGCAAACAGTTTAACTCCATGGTTTATAAAGATACAGATCCTTTTAATGCTGCAGGTAGGTATGATGTTTTAATCCATCAAGCTGATGCAAATAAATTAAATATCGCAAATGGTGAACCGATTGTCGTGTATAACCAGCATGGAACTTTCCAGGGTATTGCCCATTACGCTGAAATTACACAAGGGAATGTTGGTCTGCACTTCCCAGAAGGAAACTTCCTTATTCCAAAAGGTATATATGATGGGCCATCTGGGATACCGCAATATAGTGTAGCAGTAAAAGTTGAAAAGGCAGAACGATACCACGCAAGAAAAGATATAGATTATGTAGAAAAAAGAGTGGAAGATTTAGAGATGGAAGTGTAGAAGATTGTGCACTAAAAAAAGAGAACCTGCTTCATGTCTAAGATCCAAAGTCGATGAAGCAGGTTTTCTGCTGTTAAGATATTTTATTTTTATCTGAATTATTAGTTGCTTCCTTTTCTTTATTAAGCCACTGACCAGTAAATTCTATTTCATTATAAGTAAAATAACTGTTTAAAATAGCTTCACGATTATCAAGAAAAAGTTGATCAGCTACTTCAGTTATAAGTTTAGGAATACCGAAGCGCATACCGGAAAGAGCGGAAGCAGAAATACCACAACTAATTAAGGCAGAATAGTTGAAAGCAAATATGCCATGTAGGTGACTAGCTCCCACACGATCACGGCTTAAAAATTTAAAGCCATTTCCGAGGTATGGATGAGCATCTAATAAAGGGTTTTGAATTTCCTTTGATGCGGAGTATTGATCGCTCCAGCGTTTAATGTATTTTTCTACAAGCCTTAATTCAGTTCGTAGTCCGGGATCTGTTCGTAGTCCTGTACTAATGATTAGGTAATCAAACTCGAAATCCCCTTGTGGTGTGGAAACGAGAGCACCACTATTTGTTTTCTGTACATCAAGCCATGGTGATCCTAAATGTAGTTGAAATCCATTCCATGAGGATGCGCGATTATACGTATCGTTCGTAGGTGGCTGGTTTAACTTAAAGAAATGAGCGATTACCGTATATTTCTCGTGATCAGAAAGAGCATGGAATCGTTCAATCATTCCTGAGCTTTCCATTTGGCGGATAGGGTTAACCCGTGGCAATTCCTTTCTCCGGACAAACACATGTGCTTCAGCTACCCCTTCTGTTAATGCAAAGTTAGCGTTATCAAAGGCGGATGCACCCCCTCCTAATATGGCGACTTTTTTGTTTTTAAGGGAATGAAAAGGAATAGGTTCGGAAGTATGGGCGTAAACATCTCTTGGTAGTTTCGTTGAAATCATAGAAGGTACATGCCATTCTCCGCCTCCTTGGATTCCTGTTGCAAGGATGACTTTACGCGTAAGTATAGAATTAGCTGGAGCTTTTTCACCGGCTAAATGCAAGCGGTGTAACCCTTTTTCAATCGGTTCAATAAGTTCTAACTTCGTTTCATTGATTACAGGTAAATCAAGTATGTTACGATACCAACGTAAATAACGCATCCAATCGCCTCTTGGTATCTTATCTATTTCTTCCCATCCTTCTTTCCCGAATTGTGCTTCCCACCATGAACGAAAAGTTAAAGATGGTACACCAAGGTCGACCGAAGTTAAATGCTTTGGTGTTCGTAAAGTCACCATCCGGGCATATGTTTCCCATGGTCCTTCATACCCTTCTGGATTCTCATCAAGGATCAGAATGTTTGATATTCGTTCACGTAAAAGACCGAATGCAGCACCAAGTCCACTTTGACCTCCACCTATGACCACCACATCATAAACATGGCCCTCGGGGTGATGTGTGGTTGCAACCCAATCGGTTCCTCCATATGCTAAGTAAGATAGATCGGTTTTTACGCGTTCATTTAAATCTTTTATGCTCACGGTCATTCACTCCTCCAATATTGCCTGTGCCAATTACAACGCGTTAACTTTACTAACACTAAATGTTACTTAGATACATTTTATCATTTTCTTCGGTTGGTTCGTATGTGTAACATATCTAAAAAAATATATATCCATTGTTCATATTTGCCAAAAAAAAGACACCCATGAAAAATGAGTGTCAAGAGAACCTGTTTTAAACAGAGGAATCGATTGAATCATCTAACTCTAGTTTTGTGGTCTTTGATGGTTCTGGAACAAAATATAGTACTACAATCCCGATAACAAATAAAACGACTAAACTAAGTACGCCAGCACCTGAATTTCCAGTCACTTGCGTCATGACGCCCATTAATAATGGACCCATAATCGCTGCAAATTTACCAAATATGTTATAGAAACCAAAAAACTCATTGGCATTTTTCTTTGGAACTAGCTTTGCAAAATAAGAACGACTTAATGCTTGGATACCACCTTGTGATGTTGCGACTAACATTGCTAAAATCCAAAAGTCTAAGACTGAATCTAAGAAGAAAGCATATATACAGACAATGATATAGATGAAGATCCCTACGTAAAGCATTATCTTTCCTGTGAAGCGCTCAGCCAACCTACCATAAAACATGGCGAAAGGTGCGGCAACTACTTGTGTAGCAAATAATACAATAAGGAGATCTGTTGCACCTATTCCTAAATCTGTCCCATAGGAAGTTGACATGGAAATAATTGTTCCTACACCATCAATATAGAAAAAGTATGCGATGAGGAATATAAATAAAGCTTTATACTTCTTAATTTCCTTAAATGTAGTGCCAAGGCGTTTAAAACTACTAACAATAATTTTCGGTTCCCGTTCGATATAATGCATTTGTTTCACATGAATAAACATAGGAATAGCAAATATTCCCCACCATAGTGCTGTGATAATGAAGGCAATTTTACTTGCTATTGTAGCTGTAATCGGGAGTATCTCTTGTTGGGCTAACACGATAATAGCAATGGAAATTAAGAATGGAATGGTACTACCGATGTATCCTAATCCATACCCACGAGCGGAGATCCTATTCATTCGCTTCTCTGACGTTATATCTACTAAGAAAGCATCATAGAAAACGTTGGCTCCTGTCGATCCTAAGGCGGCAAATGTATAGCAAACAAGTAAAAGTAGCCAGTTATCACTAGGGACAAAAGCAAGTAGTGCAGTCGCGGAGATACCAAGCGCAAAGAAGAAGGTGAAGAATTTCTTTTTGTATCCTTGGTAATCAGCAATTGTACCTAGAATGGGGCCTAACATAGCTAGAATAAATGTAAAGATTGAGATCGTATAACCTAAGTAAGCGGTGGAATCAGCATTACTTATGCCGGCATTCGTTGCCGCTGACTTATAGAAGATTGGAAAGACAGCAGTTGTGATAATGATAGAATAGGCAGAATTTGCCCAATCATAGTACATCCACCCTTTTTCTGGCTTTGTGAATTTTTTCATGATTTATAGCCTCCTATTAGACGGTATCTTTATTTTACTAGATAACTAGAGTAAATACCTTGAGGTGACAAAAATTAATAAAGCGTTTACAAATTTAACAATTCCTCAACAATCCGACCATCTGTTGCACCTAGATCCACACCGAGTAATTTTGCAAATGTTGGACCTTCATCAACGAGGTGCATGGAATTTAGGTTAATGTGAGGCTTAATTCCTCTCCCAGTTGCCATGAAAATAGTTGTATAATCCTTTTTATCAGGTGAATAGCCATGGCTTGCATACGTATATCGGCCTGCTTGTACATCATCGGGCGATATTTCTTCTATATAGGTACCAGTGGCATATTCTTTAAAGTAATAGCCTTGCTTTGCTTCTAACATGAGAAATGCAGAACCATCTGCTCCTTTTAAAGCAGCTTCCATTCCTGTTAAGATGCTTTCTATCCCACTTTCCCCTTGGATACCTTTAAATATCTCATGAACTATGCGCTTTGTTTCTGCATCAGTCGGATCTTTCACATAAACATAAGCGGAACCATCACAGCTTTTACAATAAGCCTTCCAATCCGTTATCCTTTCTTGATCATCAATCGTCAGGAGTCCCTTTTCTCTTAAAAGTATA
Source organism: Aquibacillus koreensis (assembly GCF_025154055.1). Taxonomy (GTDB): domain Bacteria; phylum Bacillota; class Bacilli; order Bacillales; family Amphibacillaceae; genus Aquibacillus_C; species Aquibacillus_C koreensis. The sequence goes on along the minus strand of NZ_JAOALK010000058.1, from coordinate 90,341 downwards.
TTAGGTTTGATTACAGAAGACTCATCAAGCGCACTATGGTCGCCTAGTGCAACGATCGTAGATTTTTCATACATACCCGCTTGCTTTAGTGCCCCAATAATCTCACCAAGTCTTTGGTCATGTCGATGTATTGCTTGTATAGCTTCTTTAGAAGAGAAGCCATGGTAATGCCGTTTTGTATCTAAATCTGTGAAATGAACGAGTAAAAGATTAGGCTGCTTTTTGATAATTGTTTCAACTGTAGACGCTAATACGAAGTCATCAAGTTCTGGTTGTTGTAACCCTTTACGCGTTTTGCCAAACTTACGATTCATATCCAGTTGATAACGCAAGCTTCCGTTTGAAAGGGATACTGCTACTTGGTGGTGCCAGTTTCGATTAGCGAATATCTCAGGCATATTATAATCAATATTCGCTTTAGCTGTGACCGGCCATAATAGTGCGGCGGTACGTAATCCTGCCTTTTTCGCTTCATCATACAGTGTAGTTCCCTTGATGTGCTTCCGGTGCCAATACCAATCAGGTGATATTGCCCCTGGCTGTAAAAAAGTGTTATTTACAACCCCGTGACGGTTCGGGAATTTTCCGGTGATAATAGAAGTATGACAAGGATAAGTAACGGATGGATAGATCGTTTCTACTTGCTTGCAGTATGATCCATTTCTTAGAAGCTCTTTAAAATTAGGGAGTTGTTCTAGCATCTGAAAATCTAGTGATGATAGACAATCGAAAGAAATTACAATTAAGTGATCAGTTAGTCGCATTTAGAAACCTCCATCTATCATTTATAGTCAATGTATGCATCATTGTTGAATAGTAGACTAGCCCTCGAAGCTATCTCTATAACAAAACCACCACAAGTTTGTATTGTGATGGTTCGCTTAGAAGTGAGTTAATTCGGTTCTTTATCGAGACTTTCCTTTATGATTTCAATTTCTTTTCCTAACTCTTTTTGAATATTTTTCTCTACATTGCTCATCATTAGATCAGTATTAAAATTCGATTCAATTCCTTGATAGATCGTATCGTTCCAAATTTTATCTGCTTGTAAATCAAGTGGTGTTGTAAATGGTATTTTTAGCTCGTCCATTAATTGATAGTAAAGAATTTGATCATTTTGTCCAGCTAGGAAAGGATTGCTATAATCATTAACGCCAGGTGGTTGTCTAAGTGGCAATGACCCGGAGTACGTTTGGCTAACGTTGACTAACTCACGCTTAAAAACATAGTATTCTAGGAACTTCCAAGCTTCCTCTTTATGCTCGCTTTGAGAATTAACCGAGATCATCGAGCTATTACTCCATCCATTAAGGCCGAACGGTAACCGAGTCGCTCTCCATAAATCCTCTTGCTCAGGAACCCACTGTTTAAGGTTTTGTGCCCCCCATGTTCCTAAGTACACCATTGCAATCTGATTATTCCTTAAATCTTCCTGTCCTGGTGGGTCCCAAATAGAAGTATAAGACATTAATCCTTCGTCACGAGCAACTTTAATCCGGTCAATCATTTGTCTGAATGCGTCTTTATTTCGCATAAATGCATAGTTTTCATCAAAAATTCCTTGCGTAGATTCAACTAATTCTAACGGTTCTAATTGCCATTGAATAATAAATTTATTATCTTGTTTTAAGGTGCGTGCAATTTCTAGCCAATTGTCTGGGTCTTCCATGAATGTGGCTAATGCTTCTGGTTCAGAAGGGAATCCGTATGCGTCCATCACATCTGCACGATAATACGTAACTAAAGGTGAAGTTTCAAAAGGAATGCCAACTAATTTTGATTGATCATAATTATATCCAAGCTGCCATAAGGAGTCTGAGAAGCGATCTCGATATGCTTCTACCTGATAAGGTTCATCTAACAAATTATCAAAACTATCATTTGTAGTAAAAGTTCCAAAATGTCTGTTGTCAATAACAAAAAGATCAGGCCCTGAATTATTCGCAAGCGCTTCTAAATATTTTAAATGATAATCCTGAATTCCATCAAAATAAGTGACATTCACTTTAATGGTTGGATGCAACATATGAAAACGGCTAATTATAGGTTCTAAACCTCTATAAAAAGTCCAGATTTCTATTTCTGTATTCTCGCTATTGTTTTCTTTTACTCCTGTTTCGTCTTCTGGGCTTTCATCAGTCGCACGGTCATTGTTAGGATTACATCCGACAAGCAGGAAGAAGAGAAACAATGACATGATTAGTAGAAATGTCTTTTTTCTCATTCTATATGTCCCCCTAACTTATACATTAGGCTTTGTGCATTGAAAAGAGTGTGAAGATCCTCGCTTGGTAATGGTTTGCTAAAAAGGAATCCTTGTACTTCATCACAACCAAGTGTCTTTAGAAGATTAAGCTCACAAGTATATTCAACACCTTCCGCAACAACGGTAAATCCTAATGTGTGGGCAGAATCGATTACTAATTTAACGACTTCTGCTTTTTTAATTTCTTTATCTATATTACTAATAAATGATTTATCTAGTTTCACTTCATCGATTGGTAAATGGATTAAATGGTTTAAGGAAGAATAGCCTTTACCAAAGTCATCGATTGAGAACAGCACGTCTAACTTTTTTAACTCTTGCATGATCATCGATGCTTTATCAAAATTATTGATAAACACATTTTCAGTTAATTCTATTTGTAGGTATTTCCCTTCTAAATTTGATGTTTTTAAAGCATGCCTTACGATCTCTATTAACTGCTCATCATCAAAGTGTTTGGCAGATATATTAACAGAAACAGGCACTTTCTTATGGCCCTGCTCTTGCCACTTCTTGTTTTGCATACATGCTTCCATGATAACCCATTTGTCTATATCTTTTATAAGGTTACTCTGTTCAGCAATCGGGATGAAGTGTAACGGAGAAATACTACCGTTCACTGTATTCCATCTGATTAAGGCCTCTAGACTAGTAATCTCATTCTGTTCTGTAGACACCTTTGGTTGATAATAGAGTTCAAATTCATTTTCGGCAATAGCTTTCCTAATTTCATTGGTGAGATGCACTTGTTCGGTAAAATTATCTCGTAAATGTTCTTCAAAATAACGTATGGTTGTACCTGACTCTTGTTTACTACAATACATAGCTATATCGGCATTTTGAATTAATGTATCCTTTGTCGTTCCGTCTTTTGGATAGATACTAATACCAATGCTACTACTTATATGTAAAATGGAACCTTGTATGGAAAAAGGAACATTAAAGATTTGTACAAGGTGGTCGCTTAATGCCTCTAAACTATTATTGCTAGCCAAGTCATAAACCAATATAACAAATTCATCTCCACCTAATCGATAGACTTGAATAGAGTCGGTAATTAAGCTCTTTAATTCAGAAGCAATTTCTTTTAGTAATTCATCCCCAGCTAAATGACCTAAGGTATCATTAATCTGCTTAAACTGATTTACATCTAGAAATAATATCGCCAGTTCCTTTTCCTCTTGCTTAGCTTTCTGGATCATGCTTGTAAGTGAATCCTGGAAGTTTTGACGATTTGGTAAATTTGTCAACGGGTCAAAGAATGCCAACTCATTCAGCATAACTTGTGATTCCGTCAATTTTTCTGTTTTTAATTTAAGTTGTGTGTTCACAATTTGTGTTTCATCAAACATTTGTCGAAGTGTTACCGACGTCTTTTTAAAGTTATTAACTAAAGCACTTATCTCTTGGATGGAACTCTGTGGCCACTCTATTTGTTCATGATCATTTATTTTTTGAGGCAGTCCAGTAGTCACGTCCGTTAATTTATTTAATGTATTAACTAAGATTTTTTGCATACTAAAGGTGAAAAAAATCGCCGCAAGAATAAAAAATAGTAGGAAAATAAATTGATTAAGAAAATCACCAATAAACTGTTTTTGATAAATCCCGATAGGAATTTGTATAATCATCTCTAGGCCGGTTTCATCTATTGTATTGGTGTACGTATAAGTCCCCTTTTGCCAATTGATAATGTCCAGGGAACTGTCTGTCGAAATTACTTGGTATAGCTCATTTTTCTGAATTACATTATTCGTTTCTCTCCAAATAAACGGCTCTTTCGTTTGAACCGTTTGATCGGTTGTACCTAATGTCAGCCCGCTTTTCGTAGTGATGGTGATATGTGCACCATCTGTAGTAGATGTTTGCTTTAAACGTTCATCCAAACGCCCAAGTTGGATAATATCATAGAGGACTAGTTTATTCTGATCCTCTTCACTCCACTGTAAAAGCGTTTGTTTTACTTCGCTTAACTGATTTTCAGCTGTTTGAATCACGGTGTCTTCCATCGATCCGATAGATTGATAGCTATTTACACTTACAAAAATAATAAATGGAACAACCATAGCTGTTATTGACAAATGTAATAAAAGGCGTTTAATTGTTACGCTTTGATAGGGGTGATTACCTAACAACCTTTTAAATGGAATATAAGCTATAAGCATATCAGCGATAAGGAAATTCAGTACGCCGTTAAAAAGGTCTTTTGAAAGGGAAAATAGTAACACATTTTCAAAGCTTAAATCATAGTAGCTATAATAAATCCATAAAGATAAGGGTGTGCCGATAAAAATCCAAAATATAACGCCCCAAAAGACAAAATGTCTCTTCGTCTTCACATAATAAATCATGATAGAAATAAAAAAGATTTCTGCTAATGGAAGTACGATTTCAATAGGTGCTTGAAATCGAACTAAGCTAATGAAATGAACGAAAATAATCGCCGGTATACCTATAGATGGTTTAAATAAAAGTAAAGTTAATAGGGAAAATATACTAGTCAGAGAGATTGTAATCCCTAGAGGTAGTGTAACCGGATACATTATTGTTAAAAATGTAAGGGATAGTAAACTGATTAATATGAATAGATGCATGTATGTAAGTTTCTTTTTACTCACTGCCTTTACCCCTTCCAAGCAACAAATGTGACTAATAGCAGTTGAAGCTATATTTACCCCAACGTTGTCCACTGGCTTTTGATATATTTCGACTAGTATATATACGAATGTATGACAAATTTCTACAAATTCATAAGGTACTTCTAATTATATACTTTTTCTAAAAAATAGAAAAGAAAATATGGGTAAATAGACTATATTTATAATGAAAATCTACTTATCTTTAACAAGATTTTGTCCATGCTGGTAAACCCGTCGAGAAAACTTAACAGTAGCTTAATATTAGTTAGGTATAATGAATCACGAAGCTGAAAAAAGTTTATCTCGGAGGTACTATCTATGAAAAAATCATTGCATAACAAGGTGAGGCAGAATCTCGATCTGGATGGTAAACAAAATAACTTTTATCAAACGACCATGCAAAAATTGAACCTAGGAACCCGGGTGTCTATATTATTTCTTTCCTTATTGGTTGTATCAGTTGTCGTAATAGGTCTAAGTTCCTATGTAAAAGCGAAAGACATGACAATTAATACGATTGAAGATCGAATTAATAGAGAAGTAGAATTAATGGGATACATAGCAGATAACTTGAAGTTTGTGTATGTAAGTGATGAAGCATATTTCATGCAGGAATTAGGAGCCAATGTACGAACGCAACAATCAAAGCTTGAATCGGATGGGATTGAATCTGAATTTTTTTACATCAAGGAAAACAGAGTAATCCCATTTCAGGTAAGTGAGGATAAATTGCCAAAATTATCGGATGAAGTAGTTAATAGAATGATAGAAACCAAAAGTGGTGTGCTTCATCATGAAATAAATGGAGAGCGTTATACGATATCCTTTCAAGAAATGGATGAAATCAATGGTATTTACGCTTTACTAATACCAACCAAAACATACATGGGTGGTGTGCATGAATTAGGCTTCTTTACAGTAGTGGTAATCTTAATTAGTATTTTATTAGGCACAACTGTGATTATATTCTTTATTAGATCAGTGACCAAACCACTTAATAAATTGCGCTATACAATGAGGGAAGTGCGTGATGGAAGTATTCAAGATTCCGTATCAGTTAAGACGACTATACCTGAAATACAGTCATTAACGAAAAGTTACAATGCAATGATCTCGCAAATGAAAAGCATGCTTCGGGAGATAAAAGATACAACAGAGGAGTTAGATGGTACGGGGGATGAGTTAAAGTTTTCATCTGAGAACTCACTTATTTCTAGTCACCAATTAATAGCGAGTATAAATATAGTTAAAACAGGTGCGGAACAAACAGCAAGTAGTTCAGAGCAAAGTGAAACGAGTTATAGGTCCATGAAGCAAAAGGTAGAGGTTATGCTGAATGTAATGCATAATGTATCTAACAGTTCTACAAAAATGAACCAATCGGCAAGGACTGGTGAAGCGCATATAAGTGAGCTAATAAGCATGAATCAGAAAGCCAAAGATGAATTTGAACATTTAGCAAATACCATTCAACAAGTAAAAGATTATTCTTCATCCATAACAAATTTAGTTGGGTTAGTAAGAGGTATGGCAGAGCAAACAAAACTTTTAGCGCTTAATGCTTCTATTGAAGCTGCCCGTGCTGGCGAGGCGGGAAAAGGTTTTGCTGTAGTTGCCACAGAAGTTAGAAAGCTTGCGGAACAATCGAGCAATGTAACAGAGGAGATATCCGAATCAATTACAAACATGGAAAAGATGACTTCAAAGGCCACGAAGGAATTTATACAGATGCAAGCGAAAATAAAAACGAATGTGGATATAGCCAATGAATCTAAGCATTCTTTCGATAACCTTATGGTTGAAATAGCTGGTGTTAGTGGTAACCTAGATGGATTAGAAACAGAATTAAAGTATTTTGAAGATATATTACCACAACTCGAATCGACAACAGATCAACTATCGTCTGTTTCACAAGAAACACTAGCAAGTACAGAACAAATGCTCGAGGCAAGCGAGCATCAAATCACGCAGATGAAAAGCACAAATGAATTAGGCTTAAAATTGCATCACCTATCCAAGTCACTTTCTTCTATTACGAAAAAATTCAAGATTGAATAAAAATACGAGGTGTACCACAGCAAAGCGGTACCCTCGTTTTTTATTCATGTGACTATAACAATATAAAGCCAATTATTCCTGCCAATAAAGCATAGAAGATCATTGGACCTAACGTCATCCGGATGATGGAACCTTCCTTACCAACTAAGTTAACAACGGAAGCTGCGGCTACAACATTTAACACACAAATCATATTCCCGGAATTAGATCCTAGTACCTGCAAGGCGAGAATTATTTCAGGAGAGGCATCAATTTGATCTGCTATACTAAATTGAAACAAAGAGAACATCATGTTACTAAATGTAGCACTGCCTGAAATGAAGGAGCCAAGCGCTCCAATTATTGGTGCAACAAATGGCCAACCTTCGCCAACTTTAGCAGCTACAAATGTAGCAAGTTCCATTGGCATGCTCATTAAGTCAGATCCATTAATTCCGGAGTTAATAAAGATTCGAACCATTGGGACAGCAGTACTAAGAGCAATGACACTGCCAATCATGGTTTTGGAGGAAGTGATGAAAGTTGATTTCACTTTAGCCCCACTCATCTTATGAAGAATAATTGTAAGTAAAATCACAACAACAAAGATGGTTCCAGGTAAATAAAATGGTTCGAAATAAGTACTGATTTCTGTTCCTAATATGGATCCCCATCCTACTTGCACGGAACGAAGTAAATCTTTTATCGGTAGTACATCTAGTCGTGTCAACACTAAAAATAGCGCAACAAGCAAGTAAGGTAACCAGGCAAGCCACAGTGGCATGTTCTTTTCTAGACTTACATCCACCTCTTTTATACTTTCATGTTTGAAATCCCATGCTTTTTTTGGAAGTAGAAAACCTTTCTTGGCAGCTGGTACAACAATTGCTAAACCAACTAACCCCCCAATAATAGATGGGAATTCAGGTCCTAAGAATGTAGCTACAATGAAAGCAGGAACTGTAAAACTTAATCCGGCAAACACGGCAAAAGGAAAAATCTCAAGTCCTTCTTTCCATGAACGATTCTCTCCAAAAAAGCGCGTTAACATCGCTACCAAAATAACTGGAATAAATGTACCTATAAATAAGTCAATGAATACAGCTGTACTAGCTATTTCTTGTAAGTAATCATTAATGGACTGGTTTCCCAAGTTAGTTTGTACACTCTCCGCTAAAGTTGCTCCTTCATTTAGCCCTTGCTTCACCCCTACAATCATTGGAGTACCAACGGCGCCGAATGATACAGCGGAACTGTCAGCGATTAAGGCTAATGACACGGCGGCTAATGGTGGAAATCCTAAGGCTACCAAAAGTGGAGCCCCAATTGCTGCCGGTGTCCCAAAACCAGCAGCACCTTCAATAAAGGAACCAAAGAGCCAAGCGATAATAATTAGTTGTACTCTTCGATCAGTTGATATTTGTGAAAACCCATTTCGTATCGAATCTAGCGCCCCACTATTGGCCAGTGTATTTAGTAATAGAATAGCTCCAAAAACGATCCATAATATGGAGATGGCAATGATAATCCCCTCAATGGATGCTGCGGCAACTTGAATAAAAGGAATTTTCCAAACGAGTAGGGCTAATATAGCTGTTAATAACAAACTAATTGGCATTGCTTTTGTTGCAGGCATTCGTAAAATAACTAGAAAGATAAATACGGATAGAACTGGAGTTAAAGCTGTCAAAAACTCAAGTATGTTCATTTTTTTCACCCTTATCTTAGCGTATATAAAAAAATAGAAGTTATACATGTACACTATTCGCGAAATGAAATGATCATCCTGCAATCCTGATAAACTTATTTAACTAAGTGAGTTAATTAGTATGAAAAATGGAGGGGAAAAGGCATAGTTTCCTGCCCTTGTTTCATTTGTCATCATTAAAATTGTATGTGCCTCTCATCATTAACCCACAAGAGAAGTTACAAAACTATTTATTTTATCATCGAGTAGCTTTGTCTCACTCTTTGAAATACCAACAATTTTTTTTGTGATAAATGTATCAATGAAGTTAAGTTTTTCGAAATCATAAATATGGCCAAACGAATCTTTCACTTTGGCATGGTTATATAACGCTAGAGGAAACGCACCTTGTAATTCGCTGGCAACTACATCAGCATCTGGGTGTCCTGCACAGATAAACATGCCCACTTGCTTTGACAATAAGGTAGATAGGTGTTCATTGATGTATTGTATTAACTTTCTTTGGATTTGTCCCATATAAATGGAGCCGCCTATGATGACTCTGTCGTATTCTTCAAGTGATGTAGGGTATTCCTTGTTGAGGTTAAACAAAATAGTGGGTTCTGGTAGAAGTTCCTTTAATTTAAAAGCAGATTGCTCAACGGCACCGTATTTGGTTGTATAAAGTATGACGGTTTTCATATAATTATCCTCCTCTCACAACGTAATTAACAAGTCTTTCTTACTCCTATTTTAATACTTCTCCATGAGATTAACACTAAAATGTTCAATGTTTCACAAATAATACAAATATAAGGAATATATCGAAAGGCTTGGACACAATTCAACTGTTAAATTACTTATTTAGAATATATTACAATTGGGTTAAATTCTATTAGATATATAGACAATTTTTAATTACGTGTTAAAATTTATGTAATTGCTTACAAAAGGGGGGAGCTTATAAGTGAAACTAGTCTTAAGAAAACTATTTGTAATATTAATCGCGTTCATGACCTTAGGCTTGTATATACCACCAATTTATCTAAATGCAAACGCAGAAAGTAAAGAAGTGTTTAATGCTGATGAAGGTCTATTGGATGAAAGCTCTACTCCAAATGAAGATAGTAATATTGATTCTGAGGTAAGCGTTCAAACAGAGGTAGTCCTTCCGACGAATGAAACGATCGTTGACGGAATAATAGAACAAGCAAAAGGGCAAACGGTAACAAAGCTAGGCCCAAGAATTATGGATCAAATAGAAGATGAATTTACATCGGTTGTCTTACCAGCTATGGAGTCAGTTATTAGAACAGTTCTATCGGATGCGGAAGAATCAGGTTTGTATTTTTATGAAATAACAGAACAACCTACGCAAGGATATGGCGAGCAAATTTTTAATATCATAAATTATCAAACAAAAACAGATATTGCTAGATTTCATGTTAGAAGAGATAAGCGACCACAAGAAGGATATTGGTTTAATTTCCATTACCATCTAAGCGAAGATAATTATGAAGAGCACCACACGATTGGTGAGATCTATTGGGATAAAAACACTCCACCGAAGTGGATGTCATAAGTCAGTTCTTAAGACCACGATAGCTTTCATCGTGGTCTTTGTTATTTGATTTTTGTTACTAGACATGGTGTGACTTGGATAATCATTTGCTATGACATGAATTTAATTGGATACCGTCGGACACTTTTCGATCTCAAATGTCGTTAAAAGTCACATAAAAACTTTTTCTGACTTTCTTTGTAGAAAGTGTTTCAATCTTGTAAGAAAATGATCATAATATCTTATAGTAAATGAATATGAAAGAAGAGGTTGAGAAGGTGAACAATCAAATATTATTAACAAAGATTAGTAGTAAAAGAAATGAAATGATCAAAGTAGGGCTAACAGAGGGGTTAACAAGTAAAGAAACAATAAGATGTAGTCAAGAGCTTGATCAGCTACTAAACATGTATGAGGGAAACAGAGAAAAATTTACGTTTTTAGCAGTTTAATTTTATATATAAGGGTATATATTGCGTATTATCGTATTTTATAAACTTTAAACATAGTATTTAGGGCCGTCCATTATGGATTGCCCTGTTTTTATGCATAATTTTTAAGCGTAAATTAAATTATATAAGTAACCTTGATCACCAAGGAATGTAACGTTCGTTTACGAATGAAAATAGTGGGTAAATTATATATAAAGCGAAAAGGAGTGTTGTTCAATGGATAAAAAAATAGTAGCCTATTTTAAATCAGAAGATGACTTGGAAACAGCGCACGCCAAACTTCATAAGTTAAATATAAAAAATTATACTGCAGAGGAAATGCCTGGAGACACAGATTTAGAGATGTTAGTACCAGCCCCATTAGTTCCTAATGGAGCGTCTGCTTCTGTGCCTGCGGGTGGTGCTGGTATTCTTAAGGATGATGATTCTGAAGGTGAAGAAGTTGTACATCGGCAGTTGGCCCAATTCGAAGTGCCAGAAGATGAAGTAAAGGATGCTATGGCTATCCTAAATGAAGCGGGAGCGCATATCCACAAATCAGCATTAGAATAAATATAAAGAGAGGCACTTGAGAATTTTCAAGTGTCTTATTTTTTTACTTGGAATTAGGTGAGGAGCTCTAGGTATACTGTTTTAAGTAATGAAAATTAATCGACATAATTTTGTTGATTTATTGTTGACCACCTTGTATGTACAAGTTATAATGAAAACGCAATCAGAACTTGTATATACAAGGTGGTTAATAATTCGTAGTTGTATAACGTATAAGAAAAGTAGCAAACTACTCTTAATACTTTCAATGAAGAAAGGGGAAAGCAGGATGGGAAAATACACAAATTCAGCAAAAGAATTGCTTGAATTAGTTGGTGGAAGTGAAAATATTTCGGTCGTTACGCATTGTGCAACAAGAATGCGTTTTGTATTAAACGATCCGAACAAGGCAGATGCGAAGAAAGCAGAAGAGATTGATATTGTAAAAGGTACTTTTACAAATGCTGGTCAATTTCAAGTAATCATTGGTAATGAGGTATCAACGTTTTATAACGAGTTTACAAAGATCGCGGGTGTAGGTGATACATCTAAAGATGAAGCAAAACAAGCTGCAAAACAAAACATGAATATTGTTCAACGCTTGATTTCTCATTTAGCTGATATTTTCACGCCGTTAATACCAGCGCTAGTTGTTGGTGGTTTAATCTTAGGTTTTAGAAATGTTATTGGTGAGATTGGAATGGCGGGTCCGGATAATGAGCAAACTCTTGTTGAAGTTTCTCAGTTTTGGGCAGGTGTACATGCATTTCTATGGCTAATTGGTGAAGCCATCTTCCACTTCCTACCGGTAGGTATAACGTGGGCAATTGCAAGAAAAATGGGCACAACCCAAATTCTTGGTATTGTATTAGGTATTACACTTGTTTCTCCGCAGTTATTGAATGCGTATGGAGTCGCAACGGCGGATGAAATACCAGTATGGGATTTTGGATTTGCAACAGTTGAAATGATAGGTTATCAAGCACAAGTGATTCCAGCAATCTTAGCAGGTTTTGTACTTTCTTACTTAGAAATTTGGTTACGTAAGGTTATTCCTAATGTAATTTCTATGATCTTCGTTCCGTTTTTTGCACTTATTCCGGCAGTACTAATCGCACACGTCGTGTTAGGACCAATTGGTTGGGTAATCGGTGATTGGATCTCAGAAGTAGTTTATACTAGCTTAACATCCACTTTTGGATGGTTATTTGCTGCTATCTTTGGTTTTGCTTATGCACCGCTCGTAATTACCGGACTACACCATATGACCAATGCTATAGATCTACAGTTGATGAGTGAGTTTGATGGAACGAACCTATGGCCGATGATCGCATTATCAAATATTGCACAAGGTTCAGCAGTTCTTGCTATGATTATGTTAAATAAGAAGGATGAAAAAGAAAAGCAAGTTTCCGTACCGGCATGGATTTCATGTTGGCTGGGTGTAACAGAACCAGCAATGTTTGGTATAAACTTGAAATATGTGTTTCCTTTCTTGGCGGCAATGATTGGTTCTGCTATTGCAGCGGTGATTTCCGTAGGTGGCGGTGTAATGGCTAATTCGATTGGTGTTGGTGGGGTACCAGGATTTCTATCCATCCAATTCCAAGATTGGATAATCTTCTTCATCGCCATGGCAGTAGCGATCGTTGTACCAATTTTATTAACGTTTGCTCTTGCTAAAACAAAAATGGGTGTAAATGCATATAAGCGTTTAGGGAAATAAATTAATTTAGATAGCAACCGGGAAATTACCGGTTGCTATTTTCACTATAAGATTAGGAAGGTGTATGTATGAGTCAACCATGGTGGAAAAAAGCAGTAGTATATCAAATCTATCCGAAGAGCTTTAATGATACGACTGGAAACGGTATTGGAGACATAGAGGGAATCATTGAAAAACTAGACTACCTAAAAGAGTTAGGTGTAGATGTGCTATGGTTAACACCAATATACGATTCTCCTCAACGAGATAACGGCTATGATATTAGTGATTATTTCAGTATTTATGAACAATACGGTACCATGGAAGATTTTGATCGTTTGTTGGATGAGGCACATAAGCGTGATTTAAAAATTATTATGGATATCGTTGTGAATCATACCTCAACAGAGCATGAATGGTTCCACAAATCGATGTCATCCAAAGATAATCCGTATCGAGATTTTTATATTTGGAAAGATGGGAAAGACGGAGATGTGCCAACCAATTGGAAATCGAAATTTGGTGGATCAGCTTGGGAATATGATGAAACAACTGGTCAATATTACTTACACTTATTCGATGTGACACAAGCCGATTTAAATTGGGAGAATGAAGCCGTAAGAGATGCTGTCTACCGCATGATGGAATATTGGCTCGATAAAGGTGTTGATGGATTCCGATTAGACGTTATTAACTTAATATCAAAAGATCAGAATTTCCCGGATGACGATGGTTCGGTACCACCAGGTGATGGACGTAAATTCTATACGGATGGACCTCGTGTACATGAGTTCTTTCGTGAGATGAATGAAGAAGTGTTTTCAAAATATGACATCATGACCGTTGGTGAAATGTCATCGACAACAATTGATCATTGTATCAAATATACAAACCCAGAACGAAAAGAACTGGATATGACTTTTAATTTCCATCATTTGAAGGTGGATTATCCTAATGGGGAGAAGTGGACAAAGGCTCCATTCGATTTACATGCATTGAAAAAGATACTTTCAACTTGGCAAGTCGAGATGCACAAAGGTGGAGGTTGGAATGCGCTATTTTGGTGTAACCATGACCAACCGAGAATTGTATCTCGATTTGGAGATGACGAAAACTTTCATAAAGAGTCGGCAAAAATGTTGGCAACTACGATTCATATGATGCAAGGAACGCCGTACATCTACCAAGGTGAAGAGTTTGGGATGACGAATCCTAAGTTTGAGGCTATTGATGATTACCGTGATGTGGAATCATTAAATATGTTCAAAATGAAAAAAGCTGAAGGGATGACAGAACAGGAGATTTTAGACATTTTAAAGCAAAAATCAAGAGATAATTCAAGGACTCCAGTTCAATGGGATGATTCAAAAAATGCAGGATTTACTTCTAGCACGCCATGGATTCCTGTCCCAGACAATTATAAAGACATTAACGCTAAAAAGGCGCTAGCCGATAAAGACTCTATATTTTACCATTATCAGAAGTTAAATCGCCTGAGAAAAGACTATGACATTATAACAACTGGAGACTTTGAGTTGATTTTAGAAGATCATGATGATATTTTTGCTTATATACGAAACGATGGAAATGAAAAATTATTGGTCTTAAATAATTTTTATGGAAAAGACACGACGTATCAGTTACCTAGTCACGTAAACAAGGAATCAGTAAAGGAAGTCCTTATATCAAATTATCCAGATGTTACAAAAGAACTAGGCGGAAAACTGCGTCCGTATGAGTCCATTGTTTACTATCTAAAAAAGTAAATTGGAGATACCGTCATGAATAATAAATATATTGTTATTTATAATGAGCTAGTAGAGCAAATTGAAAAGGGAGAAATGGAGTCGGGCTCCTATCTCCCTTCTGAACATGAGTTAAAGGATCGATATGATACTTCAAGGGAAACAATTCGTAAGTCTTTAAACCTATTATCTCAAAATGGGTATATCCAGAAGGTGCGGGGTAAAGGGTCGATAATTATTGAAAGAAGTAAATTGGATTTTCCGGTTTCTGGGCTAGTTAGCTTCAAAGAACTGGCAGATAAAATGGAGAAAAAACCAGAAACGATTGTAAATAAGTTGGAACTAATCCAACCCACAACCTATATACGGCAACAGTTGAATACGTCGAGTAAAGATAAAGTGTGGGAAGTGATTCGAACAAGGGTTATTGGAGGAAAGAAAGTCATCTTAGACAAGGACTATTTAAATAATAGTTTTGTACCAACGTTAACAGATGAAATATGCCAAGACTCGATTTATGCATATGTGGAGAATGAGTTGAATCTGATGATTAGTTTTGCAAAGAAAGAAATAACTGTAGATCAACCAACAGAAGAAGATCGCGAATTATTGGACCTTGAAGGGTTTAGTGCGATTGTGATCATAAAGAATTATGTATATCTAGATGATGCAAGCCTGTTTCAGTACACGGAATCTAGACATAGACCAGATAAGTTTCGATTTGTGGATTTTGCTCGTAGAAACCAATAAAGAGATAGATGGAGGAACACTTATCGTGTTTCTCTATTTTTTTGCGTTTTTTGAGGAAAGTGTTTGTATCTTTATCTTTATAAACTACGTAGTAATAATTTCAAGTCATAGAAATAGTGATGTGTTGCAACGCCGTTCCGGCAGAATACTTCGCTTTCCGCGGGCACGGCCTCAGCTAACTCAGTCACAAAGTGCGTTCCTGAGTGGATCTTCGGCTCGCGCTGTTCCCGCAGGAGTCTTCGTATTCTGTCTCCACTGTTTTGGCTTACTATTCACTGATTCTTTTAGATAATTTTGCTACTGTTTTAGCAGACATCTTAAAGGTTAAAAACATTGCGAGATTGAAATATGGTTTAATACGCTACTAGATAAATGCTTGTATCATAATTTTGAAGCAATTTCACTCGAGGAGCGGGTGGGAAAGTTACTTCGCATTTTGTATCAAATGCGAATCAAAAATCAGCCAATTTCACCTCAATAGCAATTTTGTATAACTTTTTAGGTCAAAAGTCTTTGCTTTTTAAACTATATGGTATATAATGTGTACAAAAGTTATACAATTACTATACAAAATAGGAGGAAATACATATGCATAATATTAAAGTGATCGATAAAACCAAGAATATTTTAGGAATTGAATGGAGTGGCAAAGTTTCGGTTGAAGATGTCGAACAAGCAAACCAAAAAATAGAAAACACACTTTCTGAATTAAGTTGGACTAGCTTCGATGTATTAGTCGATATGAGAGATATAACTGTATTAGTACCAGAAACACAACAAGAATTAGTGAAGCATCAGGCTTGGGCTATAGAAAAAGGAATGAATAGAGCAGCAGTGGTGGTAAGTAGTGCGATAGCGAAATTGCAGCTTAGGAGAACAGCGAAAGAGTCTAGTCATGATAATGAGCACCACTTCACTTCGACGGAAGAAGCTCTAGAATTTCTTACTAAGGCCGAACAACCAGTATCATAAGAAAAAAGCATTTCAAACCAAAAAGGTTTGAAATGCTTTTTTTAGTTCTTTAAACTTCTAATTGTATCATTATCGATGCTTCTGATATGAAGATCTCTTTGTGGAAATGGTATTTCTATATTGTGTTCATGTAAGGTGTTGTTAATCCGAAAATTAATATTACTTTTCGTTACGATTATCTCATTTGGATTAGAGATCCAAACAAACAGTTCGAAGTCTAAGGAAGAATCTCCAAAACCGACAAAGTTAACAAATGGCTCTGGATCTAATAACATCGACGGAGAAATTTCCGCCTCATCCTTTGCAACTTGGAGGAGTAAATCTCTTACTTTCTCTACATCTGAGCCATAAGCAACTCCGATTGGTATGGTAAGGCGCATCGTTGGATCGCTATAGGATCTGTTCACCACATGTTCTTCAAGAAAATAGGAGTTAGGTACAATAATATGCTCGTTATTAATGGATTTAATCACAGTGGCACGCATATTTATTTTTTCAACATCACCAATAATATCGTTAACGATAACGCGGTCTCCTACTTTAATTGGTCGCTCAAATAGGATAATAATCCCTGATATAAAGTTAGATGCTATATTTTGAAGGCCGAAACCTATTCCGACACCAACTACCCCCGCAAATACAGTTAACGCACTCAAGTCAATGCCAACTGTGGAAATACTAATAATAAAAGCGAGAACCATAATGCTATAATGAAACATGCGATTGAAGGTAAATTGTACGCCTCTATCAAGTTGGTATCTACCGTACACTCTCGGCAAAAGATACTTGGTAATCGTTTTGGAGGCTCGATTTGCAAAAGTGATAATAAGAATCGCAACAATGATTAAAAAAGGAGAAATTGTTACAGAGCCGATGGATGCGATCTCGCTTTTAATCCATTTAGAATTAAAGAAATAAAAGAGAATAAAAATTAGAATACCATATATAGTTACCCAGTTTAATAAGGAGATTAATGCTGTTTCACTTTCACTGATAATGGGGTTGTTATGTTTTTTCATGTTCTTTATGAGTAAACCAAGTAACCACCGGATCAGAAGGATGGAAAGCACAACAATAAAAAATATAGAAGCAGATTTTAGCCATTCATAATTATGGAAGTAATCTGCCAAAATCTCTATGATTTGATTCATTTCTTATAGCCTCACCTATCTATATGTATTTTGTGTTTCTTTATATATAAACGTTATCACCATACCTTGGTATATGCAAGTTAGGTCGGGAACATGATGAAAATAAGAAATGGATGATACTAGAATACTTGTATCATCCGTTCCATTAAAGTACGTACATATAAACACTAAGAAAGTGTGCTAGACTGCCAAGTAAGATAAAGATATGAAAAATCTCGTGAAATCCCAGGTGTTTAAATTCCAGGAATGAAGGTTTTACACCGTAAATGATTCCCCCGATGGTGTAAAGTATGCCACCTAAAATTAATAGAATGATGCCACCTTGTTCCATCGCATTGGATAGAGGTGCAAATGCGAAAACGATCATCCAGCCCATAGCAATATATAGCATTGTAGAAAGCCATCTTGGACTTTTAAACCAAATCATTTTAAAAGCAACACCGCTAATAGCGAAAGCGACGATAATCCCAAATAATGACCATCCAGTCACGCCGTTTAAAGTAATTAAACAAAAAGGTGTATAGGTCCCGGCGATTAGAACAAAAATCATCGAATGATCTAAACGTCTAAGCCATGCAATAACTTTGCTTTTTGCTATAACCATATGGTAAGTGGCTGAAGCGGCATATAATAGTATCATACTAATACCGAATACAGTCACTGCAGCTATAACAAGCGGTGAAGCAGTTGTAATGGACGCCTTAATCACCATGGCAAGTAATGCGACGAAGGAAAGGATCGCACCGGCTAGGTGTGTTAATCCATTTATAGGTTCTCTTATATAAGTGTTCATTTAAAACCCTCCTATAACAACATGTAGTTTTAAATACTACATATTATAATACTACTGTTGTAAGGTGTGGTCAAGGCTTTAAATTCGGTGCTAATTGAGTTATACTGTACAAAAATGAAAGCTGTGGTTGATAAAATAGATTGCTAATAATTACTATTTATAAAGAAGAATGTGGGTGATTAGTACATGAAAGAAATAGATGCGTTAATAGAAGGCCTTGGATTAGAAAAGAGACTTACGTTAGAGGACATTCCTAACATTGATTTATACATGGATCAAGTAACCCAGTTATTTGAAAATATATATAGTGAGAGTAAACGAGATCCTGAAGATAAAATACTAACGAAAACGATGATCAATAACTATTCGAAGGCAAAGCTTTTATTTCCAATTAAAAATAAAAAATATTCAAAAGAACACTTGCTGATGATTAGTTTTATCTATCAACTTAAGGGTGGATTATCAATTAATGATATAAAAGCTGTGCTTGATAAAATGAATGCCAAGTTTGAACAAGATCAGGGCGGTTTAGCAGAAGTGTACAACGGCTATTTATCACTTCATGATAAGAACTCGGCAGGTTTTAAAGAAAATGTGAAAACGATCGATAATATGGTAAATCAAGAGTTAGATAACATAAATGATAACGATCAAGAATACTTTCGATCTCTCCTACTTATAACTACATTAGTAAATCAAAGTAATATGTATCGGAAATTAGCAGAAAAATTAGTGGATGAACTCAAAGAAGTGGACGAAGGGTGACTTAGAAATAAAATAATCTTCAATAAAAAAATAAAATACGCTATTGGCAACGCAATCAGTAGGATTCTTCTATCTACACGATTGCGTTATTTTTTCTTCATTCTTCTTTCTCCTACATTTTCCCCTGATTTTTTACAACAACAAACCGAAATATGTAAAATTCCATGAATTGATGAATGTTTTAATTAGTCTGAATATTCATTTACATAACACTTTTTGTTACGAAGTGTTACATTTTAAAATGGATAATTGCAAATGATATAATTGAATTTTATAAATTTTCAGATAATAAATGCATGGTGAATGCTTGCGAGGTGAATTCGATTGCTACAAAAGATGGTTGGAAAGGTTGTTTATTCATCCTTTGACGTTGTCCAAATCTTAAGCTTCAGCTTGTTATGAAGCTATTTCAGGGTACACCTTTATACATACGCGTTTGATAATTCATTAGTTAAAGTATCTAATTAGCGAAGTGTTATTCATTTATTTTGACCAATGACTAGATGCTTTATATAGTATAGGATGTAATTAACGTAATTAAACATTACATTATATGTGATGTGATTAATGTAATTTACTTGGAAGTTTGTAAGATAATCTTACAAACACATAGATGATTCATCAATTCTAATTCAATATAAATACTAAGAGTATTACTTAATAAAACTGACTATTCAAATAATAGTAAAGGAGAGATTATCTTGAATGATCTATATGACATTTTAGATACTATCTGCATTTCGGATGAAGATGGTTTTATGGCTAGAATTATTCGTGTAGAAGGCTCCGCATATAAGAAAGAGGGTGCAATGGCTTTTTTTCAAGATAACGGTTCTCAGGTTGGCTTAATAAGTGGGGGATGTCTGGAAGAAGATCTTGCTGTAAGAATACAAAATGGGATTCAAGAACAATCATGTACAATTTCCTATGATATGCGTGGTATAGACAGTCTTACGTGGGGAGAAGGTTCTGGATGTAATGGTGTAATTGACGTCTTAGTTGAAAGAATAGAGCAAGACCAGAAGCGTTACCTTCAAAGATTAAAGTCATACTTGGACAAAGGTAAATCTGTGACTTACCTGAAAAAGTTAAGGGAAGGTGATGTGTCCAACGACTATCTTTATGTAGCAGAAGATCATGATCATTTCGGAGAATGGATAGGTGAAATTCCAAAAAACATACAACATTTGGGGGATGGGATTCATGCTTGTAAGGATCTTGGATATGACGTGTATGTGCAACATATGCATCCGAAGCAAAGGCTAATTATATTCGGGGCAGGTATTGATGCAAGACCTTTGGTTTCATTTGCTACTGCTACGGGATTTCATGTCACTGTTGCAGATTGGAGACCAGCCTTATGTACAAAAGAAAAATTTCCAAATGCGGCTGAGGTAGTTATTGGTTTTCCAGCGGAACTGCTTGCGCGCATCCAATTGACTGAAAATGATTTTGTAGTAATTCTTACGCATAATTTTGAAAAGGATAAAGAGTTACTTGCGACGTTAATGCATAAGAAAGTACGCTATTTAGGAGTTTTAGGTTCTAAGCAAAGAACACGCAGGTTATTAGGTGGTAAACCAATACCTGAAAATATTACGTCTCCAATCGGATTATCCATACAGGCAGAAGGTCCACAAGAGATTGCGATTAGTGTCGTAGCAGAACTGATTCAGATTTCCAAAAGAAGAGATATAAAGAAAGCTTGTATATCATGATGAAGCAGGCGGATTGTATCGGTATATATCTAGCTGCTGGAAAGAGTACAAGGATGGGAAAGGATAAGTTATCGTTACCATTCAAAAATGGTGTATTAGGGAATTCAGCCTTAGAGGTTGCAAAGAAATCCAAAATCGATCATATTGCAGCAATTACAAAAGAGAAGGAAAAACAGCATTGGCTTAAGGAACAACAGATAATAGATAGAAAGATTTCAATCTTGGCTTGTAAAGATGCTGATAAAGGGCAGGCAAACTCCATTAAATGTGGGGTGAAGTTCGCGAAGGCTTTAAAAGCAAAAGCGGTAGTCATCCTACTAGCGGACCAACCTCTTATAAACGAGAATCTAGTTAACCAATTGATTGATACGTATCACGACTTAATGAATACAGGGAAAGAAGTACATTATGTAGCTTCTAGTTTCAAAGGGGTAGTTCAACCACCTATTTTATTTAAGGATACATGCTTTCCTGAATTGTTACAGCTTGAAGGAGATAAAGGTGCAAGATCGTTAATTAGAATGAAAGATGATGATCGTGGTGTGATTATCGAGTGCGATGATTGGAGATGTTTTTATGACGTTGATACAGAGGAAGATTACCGATGGATAATGGGAATCTAGTAACAGAAAATGCTACCCAAACGCTTGCAACAAAAGTATGGATGCCTAAATCAATAAAAGAAGCGTATGAACTTAAAGTGAAATATGATTCCAATGCTATATTGATCGCTGGTGGTACGTTAATCCAATTGCAACGAGAACAAGGTAATCAATTACCAGCCCATCTGATAAGTTTAGAAAAAATAGACGAATTAAAAGAAATTCATTATTTTCGGACCGGATCTGAAAATAAAGTAAGTATTGGGGCATTATCGAGTCTGGCTATGTGTATGAACCATCCTATTATTGCTAAAGAATACCCCATCATGGTTGAAGCGATAAAAGGGATTGCTTCTCCGTCAATTCGTAACAGAGCTACTATTGGTGGAAACGTACGATACGGAATTGGTGATATTATTCCAGCTCTCCTCTCGTTAGACGCAAAGGTAACCTGGTTTGATGGTAGGAAGTACAACACGAATGAACTTTCTACTTTTCTAGAGGTCATGAAAAAAGATAAAAATATAATTCTCACTCAAATAGATATACCAACAAAATGGAATGGCTTAGAACCAATTACTTTTTATAAAAAAGTAGGCAGAAGGCAAGCTTTTATTCCATCAATTGTGACAGTCTCACTTATTTGTTCCATCGACTTGCGTAAAAAAATTACGGCTGTACGTATAGCAGCTGGAGGTGGAGGAACTACGCCAAAACGCTTAGTGGCATGTGAAAATAAGCTACAAGACTTAGTGATAACGGAAGCGTTATTAGAAGATGTATATGATCTAATTTTAGAGGAGTACAAACCAACGGGAGATCCGTTTGCTACGGAAAGTTATCGGAAATCCGTGTTAGCCAACCTGATTGTTGCTGAGTTAGAACAGCTCATATCCTAAAGCAAAGGAGTGGTCCAAAAATGCATCACCCTCAGCAAAGTAATGCTAAGCAGAAAAAAATTCGGCCGGACGGGAGATCTAAAGTTACTGGTAGCCTAAAATACTTAAGCGATCTTTCTTTTCCGGATATGCTATATGGCAAAATAGTAAGAAGTTCCTATCCCCATGCTAGAATTCTATCCATTAATACCGAGAAAGCAGAAGCCTTGGCGGGTGTTTATGGTGTTATTACACATGAAGATGTACCTGGGCTAAATGGCTTTGGTATTATCACGCCTGATCAACCTGTTTTATGTAAAGATAAAGTTTTATATGTGGGTGACGCAATCGCAGCTGTAGCAGCAACCTCCATAGAAATTGCGGAACAAGCAATCCAACTTATTGAAGTGGACTATGAAACCTTACCTGTTATTGATGACCCGGAAAAAGCATTAAAGGAGGATGCACCTCTACTAGGTAAGGATGGAAATGTATTGCATCGTGCGGGTCATAAAAAAGGGGATGTAAATAAAGCGCTAGATGAAAGTTATGTCATTTTGGAAGAGACCTATCAAGTACCAAGACAAATGCATGCCTATATGGAAACGGAAGGCGGTGTCGTTGTACCGGAAGAAGATGGTGGGATTTCAGTATATATAGGTACACAACATGGATTTAAAGATAGATTTCAATTATCCAGAATTCTAGGAATTGAAGAGGAGAAAATCCGGATTATTTCAAGTCCAATGGGCGGTTCTTTTGGTGGTAAGGATGAACTAAACATCCAACCATATGGTGCTTTACTTGCATTAAAAACGGGAAGGCCAGTGAAAATCCATCAAACAAGGAAAGAATCCATGATTTCTGGTTTGAAACGGCATCCAATGAAAATTAGTGTAAAAACGGGTGTTGACCAAAAAGGTAATATACTTGCCTATCAAGCTAAGATCGTCGCGGATACAGGAGCATATGCCACCCTAGGTCCAGCTATTTTGGATTTTGCTGTAGAGCATGCAACTGGACCATATATTATACCAAATGTGGAAGTGGAAGGTGTATCCGTCTATACGAATAATGGTGTATCTGGTGAGTTTAGAGGTTTTGGTGGTAACCAGGTAACGTTTGCACTCGAAGGCCAAATGGACAGAATTGCGGAGAAGCTAAACTTAGATCCCGTTGAGCTTAGGAGAAGAAATATAAGAAAAGCAACGGATCTTGGTCCACTTGGACAACGGATTGCTGAAACAGACGGAGCTTCTAACGTATTAGAATCTATTTCTAAATCATTACAAATTAAACAACAAAAATCAAAACGAAGTGAAACTCGTTATACAGTGAGAGGTACTGGAATTGCTCTTACGATGCATGGTGGTGGATTGGGGTACGGAAGATTAGATCCTGCAGGAGGCAGATTATCGTTAACAGAAAAGGGAAAGATCGAAATAGCTTTTGGGTTTGAAGAAGTAGGGCAAGGCATCATTGCAGTTATTGAAACAATTGTAACGGAAGAACTGGGGTGTTCACCGGACGATCTATCGATTCTGATCGGTGATACGAAGTATGTGCCATCTTCAGGCTCAACGACGGCTTCTCGTGGTACGAGTATGGTATGGCATGCGATGCAACGTATGAAAGAACCATTTAAACGATTGATCCTAGAAAAGGCGGCAGCAATACTAGATATTCCAGTTATGCAATTGCAATTAAGTAATGGTGGTGTGATAGCGAGTGAAGGTGGCGGTACTTTTATCTCCTATGAAGTAATCGCTAAATCAATCGGTGATAAAGAGAAGATCGTGGTTTCTACCAATTTCGACTTTCCAACAACACCCGACGAAATTGATTCGGGGCATTTTTTATACGCATTTTCAGGTGTACTAGCGGAAGTAGAAATTAATGTGCTTACCGGAAATGTGAGGGTTGTTGCACTGGATCAAGCTGTTGCAGCCGGGCCGGTTGTTAATGAAATGGGGTACGTAGGTCAGATTGAAGGTGGGGGTGTGATGGCATTAGGTTATACATTAATGGAAGAAGCCAAGATGGTGGATTCCAAGTATGTGACGGAAAATTTTGATTCCTACTTAATTCCAGGGATCTATGATGTTCCGTATAAAATGAACACAGAAAAAATTGAAAAGCTAGCTAAGGGGGACCCTTATGGACCTCGGGGAGTTGGTGAAATCGGTAACGTAGCAGTTGCGCCAGCAATTGTAAAGGCAATCCATGATGCAACTGGGCATTGGGTGTCTAAACTTCCTGTCTCATCGGAAGAGATTGTTACAGCGGTTAGTCAAAGGGGGAAGAAAAGATGGAAGAAAGTAATACACTGAGTAAAACCGAAACAGAACCTGTGAATGAGCAAACTTCTATATCGTTTAGCCTAAACGGGGAGCACATGATGTTGGAAGTTGACCCTACAAGGAGGCTTATTGATATACTTCGAGACGATTTAGCGTTAACAGGCACAAAAATCTCTTGCGGTATTGGTAGGTGTGGAGCTTGTTCTGTGTTGATTAATAATCAACTTGTAAATGCGTGTCTAGTAATGGCTTATCAAGTGGATGAATCAAACATAACGACCATAGAAACGATCGATAAGGAAAAAGGGACGCTGCCGATCATACAACGTGCTTTTTTAGAAGAAGGTGGTTTTCAATGTGGTTATTGTACCCCTGGCATGATTATGGCTGTAAAATCGTTAATCGATGAAAACCCTAATCCTACAGAAGACGAGATCAGGCAGGCGCTATCTGGTAATTTATGTAGATGCACAGGTTACGGAGGAATTATTAGATCAGTAGAGAGGGTTATAAGAGACCTACAGGTTGAAGTATAACCTTTAATTTTTTACAAAATATAGTCTGAATTTTCTGAAAAACAAAAAGTGAGGGGGAGACTAGCTTATGCAAAGTGATAGATTTAAAGGCACAGCTTTTCATGACCGGTTCTTTGCGCGTCTTAGTACGGAAGAAGTTAAAGCATTACCAAAAGAGGATGCATTAATTGTTCTTCCCATCGGTGCAGTGGAGCAACATGGTCCGCATATGCCAATTTATACAGATACATTAATTGCAGAAGGTGTGCTGACAGAAGCATTTGAACATTTTACAGATGACCATAACATCTGGATGCTTCCTCCGTTACCATACGGAAAAAGTACGGAGCATCTAGGGATGGCTGGTACATTAACATTATCTGCTGAGACACTACAGGCTGTCGTAATGGATATAGCTAAAAGTGTCAGGGACAGTGGATTTAAACGACTGGTGTTGTTTAACTCACATGGAGGCAATCATGATCTATTAAACATGATCTCTCGGGAAGTTCGAATTGAAACGGGAATGATGATTTTTCGGTTAAATGCTTCTGATGGAAACGTTTTGGGTGATTTGATACCTGAACGTGAAAGGCAATTCGGGATTCACGGGGGCGATGTAGAAACATCCATGGTATTAGATATGAAACAGGATTGGGTTCACGCGCACTTAAGTCCAACAGAATTTGTGCAGTTGCCAGTTGAAAATAAACATCTTTATTTAAAGGGTAGTTGCTACTTTGCTTGGGTGATTGAGGATATATCAACGACCGGAATGGCAGGAGATGCGACGAAAGCAACAGTGGAAAAAGGGCAAGAAATAAACCGTAGGGCTGGTGCTTTTGTTGCCGAAGCATTGATTGAAATGAGCATGTTTAATATTGATGAACTAAAACGAGCATTTGTAAAAGGATAGGAGGAGATAGGCGTGGTTACGGAATCGACAGTGGTAAATAAGGTATCAACACAAGTGGAATCAAGTCAATCAGTAGTTAGAATGACGGATGTTGGTAAAGTGTTTCCGAATGGCAATGTTGCAGTAAATAACATTAACATTGATATTTCAGCAGGAGAGTTTATCTCGTTTGTAGGTCCATCTGGATGTGGGAAATCAACTATATTTAAGATGATATCTGGACTTATTGATAATACAAAAGGAAACATTGAGATTCTAGGTTCAGACATGAATGATACGGGCCAGAAACGAACAGATGTAGGATTTGTATTCCAAGATGCCACCCTATTACCATGGCGGTCTGTTCTAGATAATGTCATGTTACCGCTCGAATTTCAGAAAATGTCTAAACAGGAAAAGAAACAAGAAGCCTTACGTGCATTAGAACTTGTAGGGTTAGAAGATTATACGAAATCACTGCCAAGACAATTATCAGGCGGAATGCGGATGCGTGTCTCGATTGCTAGAGCGTTAGTGGCAAAACCGAAACTACTGTTAATGGATGAACCGTTTGGTGCGCTGGATGAAATTACACGTCAAAGTCTGCAAACAGAACTTTTACGTATTTGGGAAAAACAAAAGATGACGGTGTTATTTATCACACATAACGTATTTGAAGCAGTTTACTTATCTACCCGAATTGCCGTAATGACACCAAGTCCTGGGAAGATTGCTTCTACAGTAGATGTACCACTGGCATTTCCTCGTAATGATGAAATCAGAACAACACATCAATTTAGTGACATCGTTGCGCAAGTATCACACGATTTAAAATTTTAACTGGGAGTGATGAAGGTGTGGATCGATCAGCTGAAACAGGTAATTGGTGAGGAACAAATCATTGTGAAGGAAGCGGCGGTAGAGCGGTTATCGAAAGATTTCTATTGGTATTCACCAGTTTTATACGAGGAGTTAAAGGATAAAGTAGCAGATTGTGCGGTGCAGCCAACAACAGTGGATGCGTTAAAAGCGGTCGTAACATTTGCCGTCGAACATCGAATTCCACTAACACCAAGGGGAGCTGGAACAGGGAATTATGGGCAGGCGATTCCACTAGATGGCGGTATTGTACTTGATTTAACAAAGTTAGATCAAATTTTACAAATAAGAGATGGTGAAGTGCATGTGCAATCAGGACTTCGTCTAGGGATGTTAGAGAAAACGCTAAGAAAGGAAGGAAAAGAACTTCATATTTATCCAAGCACTTTTATGAAATCGACTGTTGGTGGTTTCTTATGTGGTGGTTCAGGAGGAATTGGTTCCATTCGATGGGGAAATTTATGGGATGGCAATGTACTAGAAGTAACAGTGATGACCGTTGAAAAACAACCACGAATCTTCACGTTAAAAGGGGATGCGGTTAGAGATTATATCCATAATTATGGAACTACCGGAATTGTGATCGAAGCTGTATTGCCAATTGAACCAAAGACCGAATGGTCCCAACATATTGTCTCATTTGATACGTTTGAACAGGCTGTCACTTTTAGTGATGAATTAGCCCATGAAGAAGCTGTATTAAAACGATTGGTTTCCGTCTGCGAATGGCCGATCCCATCACACTTTCAACAGTTAAAGAAGTTTCTTCCTGAAAATAAGTCGATTGTAATGTTGGAAACAAATGAACAAAACGGTGATGAATTGTCCCATTTCATACAAAAACATAAAGGAGAAGTTAGCTTTTCTATTCCGGCAAGTAAGTATCACAAGGGTCTGAAGGTATCAGATTTCACTTGGAATCATGCAACCTTATGGGCGCATAAACACGGAGAGAATATGACTTACTTACAAGCGAGATTTGATACGTCGAAGGTTTTTGATCAAATGAAGGCAATTCGTGATCGCTTTGGTTATGAAGTCCAATTTCATTTTGAATATATCAAAATAAATGGCAAAGTGACACCAGCCTCTTTACCTGTAATCATATATCAATCGAAGGAAAGGCTTTATGAAATCATTGCCTTTTTTGAAGCAAATGGTGTGATGATAAACAATCCACATACGTACTATCTTGGTTTTGGTGGATACAATTTACGAATGGAAGAAATAACGAAATTGAAGCAAGAAAATGATCCGTATGATCTGTTGAATAGAGGTAAAATTCCTAAGCCGGAGCATGAGGAATTAGTTAACTAAAAAGGAGGAGATAACGTGGAGAATATACAAACGGAAAAGCTGGAAGTTACGCAAAAACCATCTGCTAGGTCCACAAAAATAAATCTGAATATTCTGTCTGTCTGGGGACCTCCAATTATTGCGCTTGTTCTGTTTCTGCTTATTTGGCAATTTGGCACATTATTATTACAGATTCCTCCGTATATCATGCCGAAACCGACAGATGTTCTCGCAGCAACCATTGAGAATTGGAGTAGACTTGTGAATTCGGCAACAACGACGATACTAGAATCTGTCATCGGGTTTGTGTTTAGTGTATTGATTGGTGTATCGGCAGCCATTATTATGGCGAGCTCAAAGATCTTAGAAAGAAGTCTATACCCATATGCGATCTTACTTCAAACGATACCAATCGTGGCAATTGCTCCAATCATCGTCATCTGGTTTGGTTCAGGTATGAATGCCATTGTCATTATTGCATTTACAATTGGATTCTTCCCGATGTTGTCCAATACATTAATTGGACTTAATGCCACAGATCGCAGCATGATAGATTTACTCAGCTTATATAAAGCTTCCAAGTGGCAAATTATGTGGAAAATTCGTATTCCGGCGGCGCTTCCGTACATTGTTGCGGGTCTAAAAATATCTTGTACACTGGCGATCATTGGTGCCATTGTAGGTGAATATATCGCGGGGATTGGGGGAGGTGACGGTGGTCTAGGCTACGCGATTACAGTAGCATCAACGACGATGGAAATTCCATACTTATTTGCTTGTGGTATTGCAGCTTCTATTTTAGGGATTGTGTTCTTCTTACTAGTAAGTTTATTTTCGAAATTAGTATTAGGCTCTTGGCATGAATCGGAGATGAAAAAAGAAAGATAACAAAAATTTATAGGGGGTAATCAAATGAAATCAACTGCAGGGAAATTTATCGTAGCGATTGGAATGCTGTTGCTATTAATGGTAATAGCAGCATGTGGGGAAGATGCATCATCTGAAGCAGGAGCGGCAACGGATACGGACGTAGAGGAAACGGAGACAACTGAGACAGAAGGTGAAACAGAAGCGAGTGAAGAAGCAGTTGATTTAGGAGAAGCAAAGTTAGTAACGAACTGGTTTGCACAGCCGGAACATGGTGGTAACTATGCAGCGCTTAAGGAAGGGTATTATGCGGAAGAAGGTATAGATATGACGGTAGAGCCTGGTGGCCCGCAAATTTCAGCAACACAGTTGGTTTCGTCTGGAAAAGTAGAATTTGGCTATACTTCTGGAGAAGATATTCTGAATGCACGTGATAAAGGTATTCCACTCGTAGCAATCGGTGCTATTTTTCAAACAAGTCCCTATGTACTGATCTCACACGAAGAAGCTGGAATTGAAGATTTCTCTGATTTAAACGGAAAAACAGTGATTACTGCCCCTGGTGTTGGTTATTGGGAATATATTAAAGAAGCGTATGATCTAGATGATGTGAAAGAGCTTTCCTATACGGGTAATTTAGCAACCTTTATTGATAATCCTGATGCAGTAACACAAGGCTATGTGACTTCAGAGCCATTTGTACTAGATAAAGAAGGTGTAGCAAACAATCATCTATTAATCCATGATTCTGGTTTCCAACCATACTCGAATGTCATCTTTACAACGGAAAAAGTAATAGAAGAAAAGCCAGAGCTTGTGAAAGCATTTATGAAGGCTACAGTGAAAGGTTGGGAGACTTATCGAGAGGATCCAGCTGCATATCAATCTTTCCTACAAGAATATAATCCAGATTTAACAACCGAATTGATGGATTTTGGAGCAGAAACACAAGATGAATTCGTATTTGGTGGAGATGCTGCGGAACATGGTTTTGGTTATATGTCTGAAGAACGTTGGTCCGATTTACAACAAAAAATGATTGATTTAGGAATCATCTCATACGAAGAGGATGCAAGCAATTACTTCACGACGGAATTTTTACCAACGGAGGAATAAGTGATGCAGAGCTCGAATGAAATGATATTACACAATGTTCGGTTACCACTTATGGATGAAAATATGTTTTATAAGATTATTATTCAAGATGGTATGTATAAACGGATCGAACAACAACCGGGATATGCTACAGAAGTGAGAGCTTTGTCTATTATGGATGGTAAGCAAGTAGAAGTTTCTGAGATAGATGTAGAGGGAAGAATCATTCTTCCCTCTTTTGTTGACATTCACACACATATGGATAAAGCATTTTCCTTAAAAGATGTACCTAATGAATCTGGAACGTTGCAAGAAGCGATTTCCAACTATAGTCAAAAAGCACACTTATTTTCAAAAGAAGAGATTAAGAAGCGCGTCTATAGGTCTGCGCTTCAATCCCTTTCTTTTGGTACGACACATATACGCACCCATGTGAATTTCGAGTTAGATGTAAGTCAAACGCTAGCATTAGAGCATTTGCAAGCAGTACTAGAAGTCAAAAGTGAACTGAGCCCTTATGTATCCATGCAAGTAGTACCGATGTTTTCAAAAATGAGCGGAAGAACAAAACGAGAAATGGAAATTATAGAAGAAGCGATTCAACTAGGAGTAGACGGCATAGGTGGCGCCCCACACATTTTCCCTGATGCAGAGGCAAATATAGAAAAATTATTTCAACTAGCAATAAAGTATGATAAATTCATTGATTTGCATGTAGATGAAAATGATAATCCAGCGATCTGTACAATCGAACAACTTATTGAAAAAACGAAGCAATATGGTTTGCAGGGGAGGGTAACAGCTGGCCATCTTTGTTCTTTAGCTGCTATGGAGCAAAAGAAGGCTGATCAAATTATGAGCAGCATGGCGGAGCAACAAATAAATGCCATTACTCTGCCTGGAGCAAATATGTATTTACAGGGTAGAGCAGATCGGGGTGTAGTTCGAAGAGGGATCACTAGAGTAAAAGAGTTAGTTGAGTATAGTGTTCCTGTAGCCACTGCATCAGACAATATAAATGATCCATTCCATCCATTTGGTAGAGGTGACATGCTTCAAATTGGGTTATTAACTGCATACGCAGCACATATGGCGAGCAAAACTGAAATCTTACACGTGTTAAAAATGATCACAACGATCCCAGGTCGTATGTTCGGCATCGACAATCACCAGGTGGAACCAGGTGCATACGCAAACTTTGTTGTTTTTGATACCAATGATGTCTATGATATGTTTGGTTCGAGTTCTCCTTCAAGGTATATATTTACCAAGGGCAAATGGCTAACAAGTACAACAGAATCCCATTCTTTTGGAGATCGTAAGTTAGAAGATTTATGGAATGGAATCAAACAATCAGCAACAATTAAACTGTAAGTCGGGGTGGATTGATTGCATGTTCAATAGTGTTGTGAAGAATGTTCGACGATTAAATGAAGATAAAACAGTAAATATTGGCATTGCGAATGGTTGTTTTGCTGCCATAACGACAGCATCGATACAGGGAGAAAAAGAGTGGGATGCACATGGTCATATCGTGCTGCCACCATTCGTAGAAATGCATACACATTTAGACACGACTTTAACGATCGGAAATCAAGTAAATAACAAAACGGGCACATTGTTTGAGGCCATTTCGATCTGGCATGAAAGAAAGCAGTATTTATCCGAAGAAGACGTAATAAATCGAGCGACCAAGGCGTTACACATGTTAATGGAGCACGGTGTATTGTACGTACGAGCAGCAGTGGATATATCAGATCCGCATTTGACAGCATTAAAAGCTTTGTTAGAGGTAAGAAAAAGAATGGCAGAGGTATTAGAACTCCAAATCATTGCATTTCCACAAGACGGATTAATGTCATGTGAGGAAAATCAAGCGAGATTAATAGAAGCGGTTGAGATGGGTGCTGATGCAGTTAGTGCTGTACCTCATTTAGAGCGTACGAGAGAACAAGGGATAGCGTCACTAGAATACTGTTTTTCGATTGCGAAGCAGTATGATAAATTTGTTCATGTTTTTTGTGATGAGATCGATGATGACCAGTCCAGATTTCTGGAAGTTGTTGCGGATTTAACGATTAAAAATAATATGGAAGGGTCTGTGACAGCTAGTCATGCGATTGCTTTAGCCTATTACAATGAACCCTATGCGCAAAAGGTAATCCAATTAGTTAAACAAGCAGAGTTAACGATCGTCGCGTGTCCATTGATTAATAGTGTTGTACAAGGTAGGCTAGATCGGTTTCCTAAAGGAAGAGGGATTACGAGAATAAAAGACTTATATACAGCAGGAGTTAATGTATGTATCGCGCATGACGATATTCGCACACCCTTTTATCCTTTCGGTAGTGGAAACATCTTACAAGCTGCACATATGGGGTTACATTTAGCGCATATGACAGGGGCTGATGATTTACATGCTATTTTTCAAATGATTTCTCACCATGGTGCGCAAAGCTTTGGGCTTGAAGAAAACTATGGAATTGAAATTGGAAAGCCAGCTAATTTTATTACCATACCAGGAAAGGATATGAGTGATATAATTACGAATCAGCCCAAGTGTAGCTTCATCTTTAGAAATGGCAATCTAATTGCTTCAACCGAGCCTGAAAAGACACAGTGGCACACCGTGAGCACAAACAATAAAGTAAGTGGAGCGAGTACATGAGATCTCAAGAGCGGTAAAAAGCGTAAGAATCTAGGGTGTAGAAGATTCTTACGCTTTTTTTGTATATTTCAAGCAAGAGAGTGTGTGGCCGAACTATGGATAAGGAGTGATTATGTTAAGAACACCGTTATTCTGGTTTCATCCACTGTCCCTTTGTCATCTTATCTAGTATTTTTGATCTATCATCATAAACAATGGAACCTCTGTTATATGTTTTGGTAACTCGACATGGAAATGTATGATCCATGTATAAACTTTTTTTATGCTTAGCTAAAAATGATTCAGGGGTTACAGTAGTAGTCGCGTTTAAATCAACCAGCGTTATATCTGCATCTAACCCTTCTTTAATAGCCCCTTTGGAGGATAGCTGGAATCGTCTTGCAGGGTTTAATGCTGTCCATTTTGAGACAAGATGAAACGGAATATCATGCGTTACTGCTAATTCAATCATCGCTATTAAGCTAAACTGGCCTCCACTGATTCCGCCCCATGCGTGAAGAAGATGATGTTTTTCTGGGTCTTTTAATGCAAAAGGAGCTGGTGAATGGTCTGAAGCAATGATGTCAATCTTATCTTCTTTTAACAATTGAATTAATTTTTGTTTTTCTTCCATATCACGTAAAGGAGGGGCACATTTAGCAACCGATCCTTTTTCGACTAAGTCTTGGTGAGAGAATAGTAAGTAATGTGGACAGGTTTCAAGCGTAACTTGTACCCCCTTTTTCTTAGCATTTGTGATCTTTTCCACTGCTCGTGCACTACTGATATGGACGAAGTGAAGCGGACAAGCTGTTATTTCTGCATAAGCAAGCGCCCTTTCCACTGCCTCCACTTCAGCAACAATTGGTCTTGTCTCGGCATAATCATCAGCAGAATATTGTTTGTTATGTAGTTTTTGCTTCAATAAAATATCTGTTATTGTTCTACTTTCTGCATGGAGAGCAAGGACTTTATCGAGCTTAGCAATTTCTTGCATACCGTAAAATAGTGTCTCGTCATCTGATGCCTCAAATTCCTCGTTTCCAGAAGTGGAAATGAATGCTTTAAATCCAACGACACCACTTTGAGCAAGAGGAGCTAATTCTGCAATATTACCAGGAACAAGTCCGCCCCAAAGACCAAAATCAGTTGCCGACTTTTTGTGTGCGATTTGAGCCTTTTCGTGTAATGCTTTTACTGTAGTTGTAGAAGGTATCCCGTTTAATGGCATATCAAAAAATGTGGTGCAACCCCCAGCGGCCATCATGGCTGAGCCAGACTCAAAGCCTTCCCATTCTTCTCGACCGGGGTCATTAAAGTGAACGTGTACATCAATCATACCTGGAAAAACATAGAGCCCTTTAGCGTCCTCCATAGTAGCGTTTCCGGGGTCGATGTTTTCTTCGATGGAAACTATTTTTTCATTGTAAATCCCAATATCTTTTTTAGAAATTTTATCTGGAAGTACAACCATTCCATTTTTAATGACAAGATCATAATTCATTTCCATAGCAACGCCCCTTCGCTTTGATGGTAAATCTTTCTTAATAGCCACTAACTGAGTTTTCACCACTTAATCTCTGAATGCTAGAAGAATACTGAAATTGAACGGACATTTTTTCCGCTATTTTAGTAATTTCTTAGTAGTTTAGCATTTTGGCGGACATTTTTTCCGTTATTTAATAGAAATTGTAAGAAAGTTTGATCAAAATGAAGAAATAGCGGAAAAAATGTCCTCGAGAAGCAACAAAACGATCATGTTAGTGAAAATAACGGAATAAATGTCCGCTTAAAAAGGTCGTCATTGTAGCTAGTTCCTGATTGTTAAGTTACGACAGATTCTATACAAAATGTGTCATAAGCTACAGTCTTATTGAAAGTAAACTTAAGGTACGACCGTTTTGCTTTGCTTTTTTTGTGTGGCATATACATCTAAGGCTGCTTGTAATGCTTTACCAGTTTTAACCGCAACACCATGTCTGATTAACACGGCTTCTAAGGCTCCGAGCACAAATAAAATATTCTCTTTTCTACAACTATATCCCATTGTGCCGATTCGCCAAATTTTCCCTTCCAGAGGGCCAAAAGATTTTGCGATTTCAATTCCAAATTCATCTAATAACATTGCCCTTACGGATTCTGGGTCAACCCCATTTGGAATAGCGATACAGGTGACGGTTGCTAGTTTTACAGATCGATCTCCATACAACGTTAAGCCCATAGCTTCAATTCCGGCTATTAATGCTTCTTCATGCTCTTTATGGCGAATAAAGCGTTCTTCAAGTCCTTCTTCTAGGATAATTCTTAATCCTTCACGAAGTGCATACAGCATAGATGTCGCTTCTGTGTGATGGTTTAACCTTCTTGGTCCCCAGTAATCTTGCAGCATGCCTACGTCTAGATAATTACTTTTAACGATTGGATGTGTTCTCGATAACTCATTTTTTCGATCATCATCTGTAGAAATTCCGCGTTCCACCTTTTTCCGTGCTGCTATCACTTTTTCAATTCTATGATTATATGTGATTGGTGCCATGCCAGCAGGTACGGATAAGCACTTTTGTGTACCGCCAACGATTGCATCGATCATCCATTCGTCCACTCGTATATCCACTCCCCCAATCGATGCTACTGCATCTACGATCAGAAGGACATCTTCTTCTCTACAAGCTGGACCGATCTGGTCAATCGGTTGCATACAACCTGTTGATGTCTCGCCATGAACAAGTGCAGCTACTTTTGGTTTTATTTTTTTCATTTCATCGATAATTGTTTGTTGATTAAATACTTGCCCCCAGGGACATTCGATTGTATGGACTTCTGCACCGTATCGTTCACAAATTTCTGTTAGTAAATATCCAAACCTACCGAATATAGGGATAAATACTTTATCACCAGGCTCAATCACACTACATAATAAAGCTTCGATCCCTGAACGCGAAGTCCCATCAACAGGGAATGCCCATTGATTGCGCGTCTTGAATACTTTGCGAAGCATTTCCATTACTTCATTCATGATCGCAGTAAATGCAGGGTCAAATTGACCTAGAATAGGGGTGCTCATTGCGCGGAGCACCCGAGGATCCACTTCTACAGGACCCGGTGTCATGATCGTGCGTTGTGGTGTATTCAAATCTAAATATGTCATGGTTATTGTCCTCCGATCTGAAAGTTAATAAGCTAACTTATATAAAAGTGCAGTTAATACATCAACTCCAGCTTGTAAGTCTTCTTTTGTCGTAAACTCTTTAGGGGAGTGACTAATACCGTCTTTACTTGGAACAAATAATAAAGCTGTTGGACAGAAATTACCGAATAACTGTGCATCATGACCAGCGCCACTATATAACGTCTTATAAGCAATGTTTGATTCTGCAGCTGCTTGCTCGGAGGTGTACGTTAATGCTGCATCCATTTCCACAGGCTTTATGCTTAACCATGGCTCCATCGTGATGTGGACGGAATGATCCTTTGCCTTTTTTTGAAAAAGATGTGCTAGATCTTTACAAAAAGTACGTAATGTCTCTTCTTGATGGTGCCTAACATCTAGTGTAAATACGACTTCACCTGCAATTACATTTGGTACATTTGGCCTTGCTGTTAATTGACCTACTGTAGCAACTAAATCAGGATCGTACTTTTTTGTCTTCTCGGTGAGTTCTGTTATTAGTTGAGAGCTTATGTGCATGGCATCTTTTCTATAGGGCATAGGGGTCGTGCCTGCATGATTACTCTCGCCGGATACTTTAACGGTGAAACGCCTTTGTCCTACAATATGACTCACAATTCCTAATGATTTTCCTGTTCTTTCTAAAACGATCCCTTGCTCTACGTGTAGTTCAATAAAGCAATCTAGATCTTTTCGCTTAGGTGAGGTATAGTTTTCTGGGTCAAAACCAGCGATTTTCATTGCATCAAGCAGTTCGGTGCCGTCTATATCCCTTTTATTTACCCCATCAGTTAGACTATATTTTCCTGTGATATTTCCTGATCCCCAAAAAGTGATAGGAAAACGACTTCCTTCTTCCTCACATAAAGAGACTACTTCAATTGATTTCCTAGGCGTACCGTATTTATGGTAAAGGTTATGTGTGGCTATCAAACTAGCAATAATGCCATATACGCCATCATACATACCACCATCCAAGACTGTATCTATATGTGAACCAGTTAAGACTGTTGTTCCATCTTGATCGGATCCTTGCACTCTTCCAAATAGGTTTCCAATGCTGTCATAGTGTGTGGTAAAACCTAAATAATCCATACGTTCCTTTAATGCTTTTTGTGCTTGAATCCAAGCAGATGAGTATAACGGACGGTTCACCCCACCTGTATCGGATTGTCCGTAGGAAGCAAGCCATTTCACCCATGCTTCAATTGTATCCGTTTCGATTACACTACTTTTGGATTGTGTTTTCAAGCTCACTCCTCCAATCACCTGAACGATCATTTCACTTCAGTTGTATTTGATTTTATGCCAATGTTTATCATTAGTTTATCAATTAGATAAAGATACTTCATTGGCAGTAATGTAGTAAATTCATCAATTATTTGTGCAAACTAGATAAAAGTTCAAAATATTGTGTTAAAATGAGAAGCATTAATCGTACGGGGAGTGCTTGTACATGAAAGTTACACAAATAATGCAAGTATCAGCTTTAAATGGAAGTAGTGTCATTGCTGGTAATGAAGGGATGCATAGGGAAGTATTGCATGTAAACATGATGGATGCACCAGA
The DNA here is from genome assembly GCF_025154055.1 of Aquibacillus koreensis. Lineage (GTDB taxonomy): Bacteria > Bacillota > Bacilli > Bacillales > Amphibacillaceae > Aquibacillus_C > Aquibacillus_C koreensis. The sequence goes on along the minus strand of NZ_JAOALK010000058.1, from coordinate 52,857 downwards.
CATTGCTCGGTTCTTAAAGCCGAATGAGTTACTTGTGACAACAGCCTATCACGTGAAGGATCAACCACAGTTGCTCGTAGATCTTGTAGAACAAATGGACCAAAAAGGATGTGCTGCATTAGGAATAAAAACGAAACGATTCTTGCGGAAAATTCCTGAAGAGGTAATTCAACGAGCAAATGAACTCGCTTTCCCTATTATTGAGTTGCCATTGGAGAGTTCACTAGGAGACATTGTTAATCAAGTACTTAGTAGCATTTTGGATATGAGGACAAATGAATTACGTTTTGCAATCGAAACACATAAGCAATTCTCCAATCACATTATGAGTGGAAAAGGGATACATAAGCTATTAAAAAGTTTGGCTGAGATGATTGGATATCCTGTATTTCTTCTAGATCAATATGGAAAACCAATGGCATCCTCTCATACTAGCAAAAAGACAACAATGAAAATGGAAGAATTATATATAAAAGATTCCATTTCCTTATTTCCAGACACCTCCTTTTTTACATTTTCGACATTGGAAGATAAAGAAACATATTCTGTATTTTTAGTGTTCACGCATGAAAGAAAAGCTGGATTTTTGGTAGTTATGGGAGACATTCATCCTGACAATCACTCGGAAACGCTAACGATTGAGCAAGCAACTAACGTTATTTCTTTTGAGCTAATGAAGGAGAACGCTTTAAAACAATACACAAGGCGTGTAAAAAATGAATTCTTCTTCAGGTTTAGTGAGGGGATATTTACTTCGGATGAGGAAGTTGTGAATAGAGCAAAAGAATTTCAACTTGATAACAACAACTCCTATATATGCGCAACAGGTCAACTAGAGATAAACGAATTTAGTGGGAGTTATACAAAAAACCAATTAGAGATTGATGCTGTGTACGCTTATATAGAGGACGAATTAGTTAGCCTATCCTTATCGACACATTTATTTACGCGAGGGGATCTCTGCATTTTACTCTTTGAGCTCCCTAAAGAAAAAGAGGACCTTCATGCGTATATAATGTCTTCCTTAGGCTTTGTCCAGACTAAGGTACAAGAGCGCTTCAATCGTCACATCTCATTTGGTGTTAGCAATCTATCAAGGAATTTTTTAAATGTAAAAACAGGTTTTAAAGAAGCGCAAGATGCGTTGCATAATGGTAAATTGTCCGGTCAAATTGGATTTATTCAACGTTATCAAACGAAAGATGTAATGGAGTTATTGCGAGTCATTCCGAGAGATGATTTACAAGAGTTTTACGAGAATTCATTGCAACAGCTAGCAAAGGCTGCATATGACCAGGACGGTACGTTGTTACACACCTTGTTTGTCTATTTAGAATCACATTGTCAAATATCCGAAACGGCAAAAAGACTATACGTGCATCGGAACACGGTGGTGTACCGCTTAGAAAAATGCGAAGAATTACTAGGCAGGAACATAACAGATGCCGAAACAACACTACAAATACGCCTTGCTTTACGGATTAAGACATTGCTAGGCTTATGATCACATGGTTCGGACCTGATACAAATTCTGTCTTAACTAACCCACCCGCTCCTCGAGTGAAATTGGCTCCCTTTCCGAGGAGGAATCACGAAAAATCCCAGAACCCGGATTTTTCAAAGTTCAGATTCCTCTTGCGGGCACGGCCTCAGCTAACTCAGTCGCAAAGTACGCTCCTGAGTGGATCTTCGGCTCGCGCTGTTCCCACAGGAGTGTCGCCAATTTCACTCGATCCGCTAATAACTGCTTAAAATAATGGTACTGGCTTTCATTTAAAATGTAATTCCTAGATGTAGATGTATTATTTTTGTATCAATTAACTAAAAGAATCAATGAGTAGAAAGCACAAAACAGTGGAGGCAGAATACGAAGACTCCTGCGGGAACAGCGCGAGGTGAAGACCCCGCAGTGGCGCCCTTCCACGAGGAGGCTGAGGCCGTGCCCGCGGAAAGCGAAGTATTCTGCCGGAACGGCGTTATATTGGTAAACTCAAAATACATTTAATACGACGGATTTTATACAAACTGTTATGCAATATGCTACGTAACATACATGAAAATTGGTTAGAGTATATAATGACTTTCCTCCATTTCGACATTAGTATAGAAATATAGAAGCGTATGAATCCGTTAGAAATGGAGGGAAATCAAGTGAATTTAGAAGCGTTGAATCGATTGAGTGAAGAGGCGTTTATCAAAGAATTTGGAGAGATATTTGAACATTCGCCCTGGGTAGCAAAAAAAGCTTATGAACATAGTCCTTTTTCATCATTGGAGGCACTTCATAACCGAATGGTAGAGATCGTAAGCAACGCGCCAAGAGAAGAAAAACTTGAATTGATTCGGTCACATCCAAACCTTGGTGATAATATTGAAATGAGTGTAGAATCCGTGAGAGAACAACAAGGAGCGGGGCTGAAAAATTTAACGGAAGCAGAGTACACTAGTTTTCAAAAATTGAATGGAACTTATATTACTAAATTTGGATTCCCCTTTGTTTTTGCTGTGAAAGGAAAAAATAAGAACGATATTTATCAAGCCATGAAAGAACGGGTGAATCATACCGTTGTAGATGAATTTTCTACCGCACTAGCTGAGATATATAAAATTGCTCTTCTTCGTTTGCAGGATAAATTCAAGCAGGAGAAGGTATAACAATAAAATATAGGGGGTGAAGTGGAGAAATGGCTGGATTGACCACACATATATTAGACTTAACATATGGACAACCTGCTTCCAATGTCACAATAGATTTGTATCGTGTGGAAGAAGACAAAGGTATGACTTTTATAAAGTCTGCAACTACCAATAAAGATGGTCGTTTAGATCATGCGTTGTTAGAGGCTGAGGAACTAGAACATGCAATCTACCAATTAGTTTTTCATATCGGTCCCTATTTCAGGGGGAGGGGTGTGGAAATAGAAGATCCTTTGTTTCTAGATCAAGTTCCTGTGCAATTTGGAGTAAATGACCCAACAACCCATTATCACGTCCCATTATTAGTTTCACCATGGGGATACCAAGTATATCGTGGTAGCTAGCAAGTTTTCTAATAAAAATGAACCAGTATGAATAAACTGGTTCATTTTTTGATTGCTTAGGAAATTATAAAATTTGCTTGATGTGGATAACAATCAGTATCAGCCACGTCCAGCTCCAGCGCCCAGCGACTAGTGAGACTTCCCTCACCTCCGTACGATAAGCTAAGGCATCGACTCACTTCGTTCATCGTGTTTCCTTTATCTCCTACGGCTCAGTCCATACGTCGCTACCCGGGCGCTTACGCTTTTGTTCTTACCAAAAGAAAAATGGAAGGAAAGCTAGTGTTGCAATGGAACCAAGCGCTACTCCCCAACCTAATCCAGCGCCAAATCCCCAAGGGCGGTAAAACCCGTATCCATAACCACCAAGGTTCGATGACATTGGTTTTAGGAATACATGTGTATTATTAACACGCTCAATCATACCGCGGTGAACTTTTCCATCTCTTGTGACAATCTTAACTGGGCGACCAATATTGTTTTTGCAATCATGGTAATATCTTGACATGAACATACTCCTTTCATATCGGATTACTTTTAAGATATGAAAGTTGGTTAAAAGTGTAGAGGACAAGAGCCAAAGGCTAATACACATTTTATATTAAAAATTCGATTCTTTTAAAATGGTTGCAGATGGGATTCTAAGCGCATCGTACATAGATATGTCCTTCTTCTCAAAATAAGAGGAGACGATATAATAGCCACAGCAATAACCTAACCACTTTGGGATATTTCCGTGTCCATACATCAGTTGATCGTGCTGTCTACTCATCTTTTTAATTTCTAAATTCGGTTTTATCCACTTTTTCCAGAATTGCTCCATCTGTTCTTTAGAATAAATAGTAGTCCATTTGTTGAGGTGCTTCGATCCAAGTCGTTGTTTTACGGCAGTTTCTGCTAAGCCTTCAAGGATTAATGCATCTAATAGGTTTAGCTCATCTTGACCTTTGTTTAATGCGATTAATCGACAGGAATGGTTATACTCGTGAGTAAGGAGTGCTCGTAGTTCGTTTTTTTCTGTTCTATTAGTGATAAACAGAAATATCTTATTATGATAACTTAACCCAGCAATCCCATTAAACTCCCGCATTAGAGGTTTGTTCGTGTAATTCGAAGGAAACAGGAATACAGGGACTTCTGGCCCATCCCATGCTTGTAATAGTTTACTTATTTCTATTTTTGCAATCTTCCAGTAGTCTTTCTCAAACATGCCTTGAATGACCTGCTTATCCAGTGGATCTGGAATAAATAAGCCATGATTTAATAAATGGAGATGAATATCATCTGTTGTTGCATCTTCAAAATAGTCCATGAGATGACCGCAGAATAGTTTGCGCTGTATATCCATGTTCTGACTAAAGGTTCGTTTCTTCTTCTTTGTATATCGATCAAGCCATTTGTTCGTTTCTATAACTGTCATACACATTCTCCTCTATATTTGACAGATATAAATCCTTGCACCAAGTTGGTTTTGATATGCTTGATTCATGTGATAATGATCCGCCATCATCGTGAAAAATTCATCATTAATTGGTTCCGTAATATCAAATGCATCCGCGTCATTACGGACTTGGTCGATGTCATCTGATTGAATAACGGAAAATCCGTGGTCTGATAATAATTGGCTCCATTCTTCTTCGGATAATATGTCTGTAAAACCATAGAAAGCTTTGATTTCTTCTATCGCTAACGGCGGCAAATCGTTTTTCCTCGTGATTTCAACCAAAATGAGTGTTCCGCCATGCATGAGCACCCTTTTATACTCTCCGAGGGATTTGCTTATATTGGTAAAAGACGTAACTGACTCAGAGATAATGATGTTGAATGTATCATTAGGAAAAGGGATTGATTCTGCACTCCCTTCGACTAGGTCAACGCCAGTGTTGCTGGAAAGGCGATTTTTTGCTTTGTTCAGCATTTCTTTATGTGGATCTAATCCTGTTATTTCACAATGGTATTGATTTACTAAATACTCGATTGATTTTCCTGTTCCACAACCTATATCGAGCAATTTCGTAGTCTCTTTTATATCCAGTTGATTTGCCCATTTTTTAGTGATATTTAAACCACCAGGGTGAGCACTACTAATTCCGAATGTAGCTAAAAAATCTGTATAGTCTTTACTCATTATATGCAGACTCCCTCTATCATTATTAAGATTGTTATTTAATAATAAAGTATGCAACTACAATTAATAATGGGAGTGCATAATAAGTCATATCTATGTTTATCTTTTTATATGTTTGTAGTAATATTAGATAAATAAATTGTCTAAATAATCTGGTTAATTTTAATGGTGAAAGTGGGGCGTCAAGATGGAACAAAAGGAAATGGAATTATTACAACTTATCGAGAAAAATGGCAGGTTAGAAGTAGAAGATCTCGCTAAAATGCTTGATTTAAGTGTAGATGCGACGAAACAAATGATCGTGAAGTTGGAAACGGAAGGTGCCATTTTAGGCTACGCTACGGTTATCAATTGGTCTAAGGTGCTTAAATACGAAGGTGTAACGGCCATGATTGATGTGAAAGTAACGCCAACGAGAGGTGTTGGTTTTGATAAAGTTGCAGAAAGAATTTATCGTTTTCCTGAAGTGAAAGCCGTGTATTTAATGTCTGGCGCATACGATTTATCTGTATCCGTAGAAGGGAAAACCATGATGGAAATCAGCCGTTTTGTTTCAGAGAAGCTATCGGCTTTAGATACCGTTATATCTACAACTACCCATTTTGTTCTTAAAAAATATAAGCATGATGGTGTGATTTTTGATGACCAGGATGATGATGATAAAAGAATTATGGTGTCACCATGAGGGATCAAAAACATTCCTATCTTTCCAGAAGTGTTGACCAATTAAAGCCATCGGGAATCAGACGTTTTTTTGACTTGGCTTCGCAAATGGAAAATGTCATTTCATTAGGGGTTGGGGAGCCTGACTTCGTAACACCATGGAATGTAATTGAAGCAAGTTTTCATTCGTTAGAGCAGGGTTATACCGCATATACTGCCAATGCCGGACTGTTTGAGTTAAGAGAAGAGATTAGTAAGTATTTAAATAAAAGCTATGAAGTAGCATACAATCCAGAAAACCAAGTAATCGTAACAGTTGGAGCAAGTCAGGCCATTGATATAGCATTAAGAGCAATAATAAATCCAGGTGAAGAAGTGATTGTAGTAGAACCGGGCTTTGTTTCTTACGCACCGGCCGTTGCTTTAGCCGGTGGAACCCCAGTGACGATACAGGCAACAGCAGAAAATGCATTTAATATACAACCATACCAAATTGAGGCGGCAATTACGCCAAACACAAAAGCAATTATTCTTTGTAGTCCGAACAATCCAACAGGGGCAGTTCTATCTAAAGATGAATTATCTGGTATTGCTTCGGTTATAGAAAAACATGATTTGCTCGTCATTTCAGATGAGATCTATGCTGAGCTCACATATGATGAAGTTTTTACAAGCTTTGCATCCATAAAAGGAATGATCGATCGCACGATATTAATCTCTGGTTTTTCAAAAGCATTTGCCATGACTGGTTGGCGTTTAGGTTATGCAGCAGGGCCAAAGGATATTATAGCTGCCATGACAAAAATACACCAATACACGATTATGTGTGCACCGACGATGGCACAACATGGCGCCTTGGAAGCATTGCGACACGGAAATGATAGTGTAATCCAGATGAAAACGAGTTATCGTCAAAGACGTAACTTTGTCGTTAAAGCATTAAATGAAATGGGACTTTCTTGTCATTCTCCTGGTGGGGCGTTCTACGTATTTCCATCGGTAGAAAATACAGGATTATCGTCTGAAGAATTTGCAGAGCAATTGCTTCATGAAGAAAGAGTCGCAGTCGTGCCAGGGAATGTTTTTGGCAAGAGTGGTGAAGGTCATATCCGTTGTTCGTATGCAACATCTTTGAAACAATTGGATGAAGCAATGAAGCGAATGGCTCGATTTGTTGAGCGACGCTTGTAGAGACTTGATACCTTGTACTAGAAAAAATCATATAAGGTGACGTAAAGGACTGCGCATTTGAATGCGTAGTCCTTTTTCCATTATGAATGAATGCAATTGTATAAAGGAAAAGATAAATAATGAAGGGAATTTTTCAAAGAAACATCATACCACCAAACAAACTAAACAACTGGAAAATATGTGATAATGAATAGCACTGGTAATTATTTGGAATGTTATAAAAGACTTCAAGCCGAAAGAGAGGGTATTTATGCCACATCAGAAGTTTCAGTCAGCTAGGATAAGACCCCGCTATGCCAAAGGGGCTTTATCTACGTTTGGAGCCAACTCCGTGTACCCACGTATTCCATGGGTGGCTGCTTGGTGGTCATTCACTTTCCCTGGGTTTGGTCACATATTTTTAGGTAGGTACCTACCTGGTTTTATTCTGATTATATGGGAGCTTGTAGTAAATACGCAGGCTAATCTAAACATGGGGATAGCCTTATCCATGCTTGGTAAATTTGAGGAAGCAAAAGCTGTCATAAACGAAGAATGGGTGCTACTTTATATGGGAGCATACATATTTAGTATCTGGGACAGTTATCGCTCTGCTGTAGAAATAAGTAAAAGTCATATTCTCTCCGAAGTGGAAGATGCACCTGTTGGGCCTTCCGTTGTTAGCGCTTTTGATATTATTATCGTCGATAAGAGAAAACCTTGGTTAGCAGCAGTATGGTCGGCTATATCACCTGGTTTAGGACAATTATATAGTGGACATACGATTACTGGGACTTTTATTTTGGCTTGGTGGATCTTTGTTACTTATAAAGCTAACATGATTGGTACCTGGTTTTATTCGTCGATCGGTGATTTTACAATTGCAACCGCAATGGCTGACTGGCAGTGGTTTCTTTTCATACCTTCCATGTATGCATTTGCCATCTACCATGCTTATGTAACGGTAAATGAAATCAACATATTATACGATATTGAACAAACACGTTACCTTAGAGTGAGGGATGAAAACTTGGCACAAGAAAAACAAAACGCGTTAGAAAAAGATACATTACAAATCATTGCCACATTTGAACATTCTCCATTTGTGGAGATGGCCATTCATGATTTTGAAACGATTGGCATACCAACAGAGAATATTGTTGCTTTGCCTCTAGAAAACCTGGAATCCGATACATATATAATTGATTCTCTACATCGAGTTGATGGTAGAAGTGTTTTGGACGGGGCTATGGTAAGCGGAGCGATTTTTATGGTGCTTGGAACGATATATGGTTTTGTATGGGAGTGGGGACCAGTAATTTGGGGCTTGTTAGGATTATTAGGTGGTTTCTTCTTGGGATTGATAATTGAGTTAGCTTTCCATAAAAACAAAACCAAGCTATTTGCGAGTCGTAAAAATGAAGTCTATATGCAGGTAACATGTAATTCCTCTATGAAAGAACATATGATAAAAATTCTCAAAGCAAGGAAGGCAAATGGCTACCTAATTTTGCCTCAACGTATAACGCCTGATGTGTAATTTAAGAAGGTATATATATGTTTTACTATCAAACGAATACTACTGGATTGTATGTCTTTTACTTGTTTCTTAGTAAAAATAAGCACCGCAATTGCGGTGCTTATTTTGTAATTATTAACTATTTCACTTTCTTCTTTCTAGGAATTTTTCCTATCCCTAGTTCTTCTGCCTCTTCATATAAGGCTTTGATTAAACTGACTGTCATTAATATCATAATAACGGAGAAAGGCAATGCTGCGGCAATCATGACATTCTGAAGTGCTTGTAGACCACCTGTATACAGTAGTGTAAGTGCAATTGCAGAAAGCATAATACCCCAAGTAATCTTTATTTTGGCACCTGGATGATGCGAACCATTGGTGGTCATCATCCCAAGTACATACGTACCTGAATCGGCTGATGTAATAAAGAAAGTTCCGATTAATACAATTGCCAGGATGGATGCAAGAAAACCAAATGGATAGTTATCAAATACACCAAATAAGATCTCTTCTGTTGCTAAGTTTGAAATCGTAGCAACTCCTTCATGCTCAAGCATAATCGCAGATCCACCAAAGGCAGAAAACCAGAGAAATCCAATAACCGATGGGATCAGGAGCACACTAAACACAAACTCACGAATACTTCTACCCCTTGAAACCCTTGCGATGAAAATACCTACGAATGGTGCCCAAGCAATCCACCATGCCCAATAAAAGATTGTCCAACCATTAATCCATCCACGAGCATCTTCATTCAAAGGTGCGATTCGAAAGCTCATTTTGGCAAAGCTTTGAATATATGTCCCGATCGTGTCTGTAAATAAATTTAAAATAAATAATGTAGGACCTGCAATAATCATGAACAAGAATAAAAGGAGTGCAAGTACCATATTCGTATTACTTAATATTTTGATCCCTTTACTTAGTCCAGACCAAGCGGAAATCAGGAAGAGTACGGTAACAATAGCGATAATCACAAATTGAATAACGATATTACTTGGTATTCCAAATAAGTAAGAAAGACCTCCGTTTATTTGAACAGCACCAAATCCGAGTGTAGTAGCGACACCCATTACCGTTGCAATAACTGCAATAACATCAATTACTTTACCGGTAATTCCATTAACATGCTTGCCAAAGATAGGTTTAAGTGTGGAACTAATTAACCCGGGTTGGTCATGACGGAAATTAAAGTAAGCGATAACCATCGCAACAATCCCGTATATTGCCCAAGCATGAATCCCCCAGTGGAAGAAAGTGAACCGCATTGCGTCTTTAATCCCCTGGTTTGTACCAATCTCATCAGTAGGTGAACTTACGGCATAGTGGCCAAGCGGCTCAGCTGCTCCGTAAAAGACCAGTCCAATACCCATCCCGGCACTGAATAGCATCGCTAACCAAGTACCTCTTGAAAAATCGGGTTTGTCGTCAGGTTTACCAAGCTTTATTCTACCAACAGGGCTTATAAGCAAATACAAGCATACAATTACTAACAGGGTAACGAGTATTAAATAATACCACCCAAATGAGGTGGATATAAAAGATTGGATATTTCCAGTTACGGTTTCTAGAGTCTCTGGAATAAAGATTCCTGTAATAACTAAGATCGATAGTATAGCTACGGAAACGTAAAAAACTGTAGAACCTTGTCTCATATAAGAACTCCTTTTCATCTCAACAGTCAATTTTCTTGCTTATTATCTTCTAATGAATGAAGAATATGTAATGAAACTAATTTAAATTTCTTGCAATCCACTTCCTTTTTTGTTTCATTCATAGCAAAAATTTTTCTACTCAAATGCTATAATAGTAGTTAGTTTAATTCAGTAAAATAACATGATGAGTAAGCATGCGTTTTTTATACTACTATACTCAGGATAGGAGTTGCAATGAATACAAATCGAATTGTACATACTGATATTGAGATCGCCAATAATGCTGATATGAAAAAAATAGCTGAAATCGCAGCTTCGCTTGGGCTATCCGAACAAGACTGGGAGCCCTATGGGAAGTACAAAGCAAAGCTATCCTTAGGTGTATTGGACCGGTTAAAAGATAAACCAAATGGAAAAGTAATCTTAGTAACATCCATTAATCCAACACCTGCAGGAGAAGGGAAGTCTACAGTAACTGTAGGTTTAGGGCAAGCATTAAATAAAATAGGGAAAAAAGCTATTGTAGCACTAAGAGAGCCTTCACTTGGTCCTACAATGGGAATTAAAGGTGGTGCAAGTGGTGGAGGTTATGCACAAGTAATGCCAATGGAAGATATTAACCTCCATTTTACTGGAGATATTCATGCGATCACGGCAGCCAACAATGCGCTTGCAGCCTTAATTGATAATCATATTTTTCAAGGAAATCAATGTGAGATTGATCCAAGGAAGATTGTGTGGAAGCGAGTAGTTGATCTAAATGATCGCGCATTGCGGAATATAGTCATTGGTTTAGGTGGAGAAAAACAAGGGGTTCCACGGGAAGACGGTTTTAACATTACGGTAGCTTCAGAAATCATGGCCATCCTTTGTCTAGCAAAAAATTTGGATGATATGAGAGAACGTCTAGCGAAAGTTGTGATAGGCTATAAAACAAACGGAAAAGCCGTTACGGTAGGAGATTTACAAGTCGAGGGTGCATTAACTTTACTGCTTAAAGAAGCGATTATGCCTAACCTTGTCCAAACATTAGAGAATACACCTGCAATTATTCATGGGGGACCTTTTGCCAATATTGCCCATGGATGTAATAGTGTCATTGCAACAAAGATGGCAAGTAAGTTAAGTGACTATGTTGTAACGGAAGCGGGTTTTGGTGCAGATCTTGGAGCGGAAAAATTCTTTCACATCAAAGCACGATTAGGAGACATTAACCCTGATGCTGTCGTTATCGTCGCGACCATAAGAGCTTTGAAAATGCATGGAGGAGTTACGAGTGAAGCATTATCAGTTGAAAACATAGCTGGTTTAGCAGATGGAATGAAGAATCTAGAAAAGCATATGGAAACGATTGATGCTTTTGGCGTTCCTTATGTGATCGCCATTAATAAATTTATTACAGATACAGAAGCTGAAGTAGCTTATGTACAAAAATGGTGTGAGGAAAGGAAAGTAGAAGTTGCGCTTACTGAAGTATGGGAACATGGCGGTGAAGGTGGACTGTCACTTGCTAACACAATAGTGGAAATACTTGATCAACAAACAAGTAACTTTAAGCCGTTATATGCACTAGACGACACTATTGAACAAAAAATCACTACTATTGCCCAGAAAGTGTATGGGGCAGATGGTGTTAATTTCACAGATCATGCTCGAGAACAGATTGATGCATTTCATGCGAATGGTTGGTCAAACCTACCAATCTGCATGGCGAAAACGCAATATTCATTATCCGATGATTCTGCATTGTTAGGTAGGCCAGAAGGGTTTACGATCATGGTAAAAGAAATGCGTGCTTCGATTGGAGCGGGATTTCTCGTAGCCTTAACAGGTGACGTCCTAACAATGCCGGGACTACCAAAGGAACCTGCCGCGTTAAAGATGGATGTAGACCAAAATGGAAATGCGATAGGGTTGTTTTAATATAGGAATTAACAGTCTACAGTTTATGACAAATTCTGTATAGAGTACGTCATTAGCCCATCTTCTGACATTTCCAAAGCAGGAACTCGAAAGGTAGTCAGAGAAGTGCGGGATCACTGACAAGAAAGTCCCTTGAGAGTAGAATGAAGTCAGAGAAGTGTGCGATCACTGACAAGAAAGTCCCTTGAGAGTAGAATGAAGTCAGAGAAGTGTGCGATCACTGACAAGAAAGTCGCACGAGAGCAGAATGAAGTCAGAGAAGTGCGGGATCACTGACAAGAAAGTCCCTTGAGAGTAGAACGAAGTCAGAGAAGTGTGCGATCACTGACAAGAAAGTCCCTTGAGAGTAGAACGAAGTCAGAGAAGTGCGGGTTCACTGACAAGAAAGTCCCTTGAGAGTAGAACGAAGTCAGAGAAGTGCGGGTTCACTGACAAGAAAGTCCCATGAGAGCAGAATGAAGTCAGAGAAGTGTGCGATCACTGACAAGAAAGTCGCACGAGAACGGATTGAAGTCAGAGAAGTGTGCGATCACTGACAAGAAAAACCCTCGAGAACTGATTGCAGTCAGAGAGGGATCCCAAAATTCAGCTAGTACAACTGTTAAATGTTACATTTTTGTTGCGACGGATTTTCCATCAACCCCGACATGCAATTCCAAGGTTTTACAAAAAGACTCAATCAAAAAACCGCCACATCATGTGGCGGTTTTTTTAAGAGATAATATATTCTATTTCACCGTGTTTTCTGGAATATTTGATGTGGAAGTCTTTCCCGTCAAAATACCATAAATCTGAGTTTTCTACATAGAAGGTAACGCCCTGTTCTTCGGTTTGTAGAGCGGGATCATTTGGTTTGTCATTCGATATTGCTAAAGAAAAACCTTTATGAATACCTCCATGTCCACCATATCTTACAAAAAAGCGAACAAAGTCACCTTCACTTAAATCCATCTCTTCCATATACCACTTAGCTGCTGGTTGTGTAATAGACATGTTCATGCGCGACATCCTCCTTCGAATTAACTATAACAGAAAAGCGTGATGTAGGACTATAGGGACGGCTTCCTACTTTTATATACCCTTCTTTGATGGCTAGATGCAAAAGAAATTAAAAAAGCACTAAAAAAATTCACTAAAGGGAACAGAACTTTATATTCATTAAATTTACATTATTTGTAATATATTCAATGAAAGGATAATTATATGGAACTATGAAATCCCTGTTTAAACCTTTTAACAAAAAGTGGACAGAATATTCTAATTACCCCCTAACTTTTATGGTATATTTGGTCGATTTCCCAATATCATGTAATAATTTATCATTGATTGTAAGAGATCAGTCGGAAAAATAAATGAATAAACTGAATCTCGATAAAGGCAAAACTGGTGAAAGCCAGTGACGCAAAGCTACAGGGGCTTCCGTGTATTTATTTACACATGCCAGCCAGTTACCGAAAGATCAGGGAGTAGTTTTTTCTAAAGGAATGATAATCCAGCAAGAAAGTACTTCTTAAAAGGGAAGGTCTTATCCTTCCCCCTAGAGTATTATCATTCTTGGACTAAAAAACGATGGACAGTAACCCCGCTTTCGATAAAGGCAGGGTTACTTTTTTAATTCCTAGGAGGTGACATGTTTGAACTAGTAAATCTGAGTACATACGAATTGGTTGCAACAAACGTTAAACGAACTTATACATTTTTTGGTCGTCGGTTAAAAGGATTAAGGCTTTATTTGGGTGAGAAGCCGGTTAATGTTTGATGATAAATCGGTAGTATTATTCAGGTGTTACTAGGTCCGGCTTTAATTAATTTACTGGAGGGTTTTTGATGCTAATGATAGAGTTTTGGGACGATCATGTTTTTTTCATGCCTTAAGGAAACGTGCAGTTCCAAGTTATGATTGATGGACGCAAAGAGAACCTCGTTTGTATCGTATATTTGTTTCATCCGTAATTGTTGGGTCAACCATGTTTGGTTTACGTGAAACTGCTTTAATACATCGTGATAAATGTTACCTTCCATCATAACAGGTAACGCTATGCCAGAGTGGCTATCTGAGATCCCTAAGTCACCTTTTGTTAGGTTTTGATTCGCATGTTTTTTATACACACTAATTGAACCATTTGCTTCAATAATCGCTATTTCCACATCTTTTAGGTCAAAAACGTCCTTTTGCCTAAGCATTTGTAAAATGTTATCGACAGAATAGTGTATATTCTTTAAGTTGTTTGCTAGAATTTTACCATCCTTTACTACGATGGTAGGTTCAAAGGTAATGAGTCTTCCTAATTTACGATTGGACATCTTCCATTTAGCCACTATTCGTTGAAAGATACCTAAAGCGATAATGGCTACTGCAGTATGAATATGCTTTATATCTGGATCTGCGATGTCTGCTCCAACAATGGACCCCAGGGAAAGTATAATTAAAAAGTCGAAAATAGGAAGTTCACCAATCGCTCTTTTTCCCATGTAGATGGTGACCATTAATAACAATGGATAGATCGTAATGATCCTTCCAAGTACAATCAATATCTCTTTTGCCGTATCCATTGTGTGCACTCCTAACTACAGAATAAAATTCAATCAAACAAAGCATCACGTCAAAAAGCGTTAGTAGTAAACAACCACGACACCGGAATAGAAATGTCGTGGCTGAAACTTATCGTTCTTCTCTTAATTGATCAAGCGGAACATCTCTCTCATTTTCAGGTTGGTCTACAGGAAAGACCCTGGCTGTGTTCTCACTTTCATTCACATGTTGAATATAGATGGGTGTGCCATCATAAGTAACATTAATCATGGAAGCTGCATCTACAATTTCTTTTGCGCGTTGTGTATTCAAAAAATAACCTCCTTTTTTACTCGAGGTTATTTTTGCCAGAAAAGAAGCGATTATTCGGCAAATTTATTAAACATGAAGAGAGAATAATTTTAAAAAAGTATTTACAATCAAGTAAATATAGATTAAAGTGTTCTATATAAAGTACAAAAAACTTCAAATTATTCTCTATAACGACAAAGTGAGCGTGCTATGAATAAAAATGTAAACTAGGTCGTTAGGTTTTATTAGGAGGTGGTTACTATGCTTAGTAACCATGGGAAAATACCGTTATTTTCACATAACGAACAAAAATTAAATGAAATTGAAAAGTTTGAAAGAGTAGTGAAAACTTATACAAATGTAAAAGGGGCATTGGCTGTCCAGTCAGGTACTGCAGCCATCCATCTCGCTTTACGATTACTGGAAGTACGCAGTGGAGACAATGTGTTTTGTTCAACCCTTACGTCTATAGCAAGTGCATCGCCCATTATTTATCAAGGTGCAGAGCCTGTTTTTATTGATTCAGACCCGGATACGTGGAACATGTCACCGGTTGCTTTGAAAAAGGCATTAGATGAAGCGGTCAGAAATCATCGGTTGCCAAAAGCTATCATTGTTACGCATTTATATGGGTATTGTGGGCATTTAGAAAAGATTAAGGATCTATCTCAAACATATCAAGTGCCGGTCATTGAAGATGCTGCACATGCATTTGGTACCCTATGTAACGGGGAGTACTGCGGTTCGCGTGGCGATTTTGGTATCTTTTCATTCGGAGTCAATAAGCTATTATCAACTTCTAATGGTGGGATGCTACTGTCTGGGGATTCTAGATATATTAGAGATGCGAGACATTTAGCCTCACAAGCAAGGGAATTGCATCCATTTCACCATCACCAAACGACAGGTTATAACTATCAAATGAGCCCTATTCTTGCTGCTATTGGTAATGGTGAATTAGGCAAAGTAGTGGACAAAATAAATAAAAAAAGAAACGTGTATCATTATTATCAAAAATTGATAGCTAAAGAAGAACTATTGAATCTTATTCCTGTACAAGAAGGTATAGTGCCGAATTATTGGATGACGGTGATCACTATAGATGACGTATCTATTTACCAATTATATCAAGTCTACCTTCACCTGATGAAGCAAAATATCGAAGTAAGTTTTATCGTTAAACCTTTGCACAGGCAACCGGTATTTGAGGGTTATACTTATTTTAGTCATTCAGAACACTTTAGTGTATCTGATCAACTATTTCATACCGCACTATGTGTACCTTCAGGCGTTAACATGACTGGAGAAGAACAAGAAGAAGTGATCGCACAATTAAAACATGCTCTAGAATTAGTGGATAATAGTTCTTTATTTACAAATTAAGCAAAGTTCAAACAAAGAGAAGGAGTGGATGGAAAGTGAAAAGATGGATTAAAACATTACTAACAACATTGGATCCCGATGATGATATTGAACTGCTTTTTCAGAGTAGATATAAAAAAACGAATGGATCATAACATTATTACATCCATTCGTTTTTGTGGGATGAATTTAGTCCAATTCCAAGGCTTCAAAAAACTTTTCATGTTTATACACTTCGTAATATTGTAATAGTTTATGTTGAACAATAGAGTGATTCCATTCGAGTAAACCTATATTATTATCTGTTTCGATAATTGCCCCGTTGTCCATTGATAAATATTGAATATTTTCTCTCCACAAAAAATTTGAAGGGCAAGCTTGATCCTTTCCTTCATAAACTAAATGTCCATCTTCATTACAATGACGATGTATCGTTATTTTCTTTCTTTTTAATGCATTTAGCCACACTACCTTTTGCATTAAAAATCCCCAAAAGCCTGTGAAACTCATATTACTCATCGGACTACTTGTAAATTGATAGATATTGAGATTAGTTTGATTAGGAAATGCGACAGTAGCGTGTACAGAAGATGCATAGTGTACATCTCCAGATAAGATAAAGCAGTTCCTCGGTTCCAAGTTTTCCAACCAACGTAGAAAAGCATGATATCCTTGTTCGTTATATTTCCAAGCCTCGAAGTCAAGCATACTCTGAACAGAGACACCAAGAACGCGTAATGGATATACATAGTTATGCAAAACAGACTCGATTAGCCCAATGCCATAAAGTGGTGTAGGTGAAATGACTAATAAATGATCTCCGCGATTCCAATTTGCTTTTTGCAAAGCATCCGTCATTTTTTCCCAACCAGTCTCATTAATTAGTTGTGGACTGCGAATATTCTCCTCTATTAAACTACCGATTTTGGTAGGTTTAGGCGATGGATCATATCCACGCATCGTTCTTGTATCTAGAAAAATCGCTTTGGGACTCGTTGGTGTAACAAAATGCCATCGATCAAAATCCCATAATATATCAACATAGTCATCGTAAGAAGGAGATTGAGGATCCAACTGATTAAAGTGTTTTTGCATTTTTATTTTAAATCCTTTATTAAAAGCGTCAGGGTCATTTCCCCACCCTTGAAACGCCCAATAGGCTCCAAGGCCATTGGCAACAATATGTCTTCCTAAAGGTGATTCTGATACATTATTCTTCCAATCAATTGTAAGGTTCCAATCGTCGGTAATATCATGATCATCAAAGATCATATACGTTGGTGTATTGGCTAATAATCTCCGCACCCGATATAGATTTTCTTGGAAACGGTAGATTTGCTTTAATTGATTGATATACCTTGCCCGAAATTGTTCATATTCCTTTTTATATTCCTCACGATAACAATCTCTATCAGGATATACGAAATATAACTTCTCTTTTTCATACTTGTATTCAAAAGAATGATATATACCATAATCATCGGCGACTTCCCATAGATCAGGACTAAAGGAAAGTAGGTACATAATGGAATATTCTCCAAGTTGCATGAGATGATTAGCTGCGTGATTTGATGTGAATTTTGCAAAGTGATTGACTATAAATTGGCGTCCATGTATGAGATCAATCGATGATACAAATGGATCTAGCTTTAATCGGTTATCTAATAGACCTAGTTCTTCTTCTCCAACCATTTCTTTGCTCAAATCAAAAATAAAGGAGGCTAAAGGATCTGGAATATCATCCGCATAGATTTGATCTCCTAGTAAAAACAGGGCACTTGGTCTCTTTTCCATGTTTATGTGTGTTTCTTCTGTTTGAACATCAGCACTAACTAAAGCATCATCCCCTTCACTATGAGGTTTTCTGCATGAGCCGTATAATACGGTATTTCTTTTTTCGTTGTCTTGATCAATAAAAAATGATGGTAATTCTAAATCACCATAAACAATTGAATGAGGATTTTGTGCATCAAGTAAACCTAATGTACCTAAGTCAAATGTTTGAGCGTTATTAAAAAAGTTTAGGTTATATCCAATTAAGGTGCCAGACGGAAAGTTTCTACCTAGTGGTGTAACCGATATTAAATGAATGTAGAGTTTTTTTCCTAACTTCATTGTTTCTGTCTGTGTATCGGTTTTTATTGGTTTATAGGCTGTTTTTCTCTGTGTATTTATTTGATAGAAGTCTGCATTTATATCATAGTCATCATTTGTTGCTACCCAAATACAAACGCGATTGTGCTCTGTCCTCCGAATAATAGGACCAGCTAATAATGCAGGAATATGCATAAAAAATCACCACTCCATAAATGAAATGCATTCATTACACTGTATTCATACAAGTGGAGTAGTGTGTGTGACCTATGAATGGAACATTGGATAACCTCAGACCTCTCATTTAGACAACAAAAAAAGGCATCACGCAGATACCTCACCACCTAAGTAGTTTGAACTCCTCACTTAAAATTATTGCAGATTTTCTATAACATGTGGAGCAATTAACGCACCCGCTCCTCGAGTGAAATTGGCTCCCTTTCCGCGGGCACGGCCTCAGCTAACTCAGAAGAAAGTTCGCTTCTGAGTGGATCTTCGGCTCGCGCTGTTCCCGCAGGAGTGTCGCCAATTTAACTCGATCCGCTAGTAACTGCTTTTAGTAAAATCGAACATGAGCTTTTTCAAAATGAGTCCATGCATTTTGCCGCCATTATAAGTACATTAACTCCGCAAATAATGACTAGCTTACTTCTCGCTTTACTAGATAGCCAAACATAGCGGAGGACAAACACGAGACTCCTGTGGGAAAGGAACAGTCTGAAGACCCCGCAGTGAGCGTTCTTTGCGAGCGAGGAGGCTGAGGCGTTCCCCACGGAAAGCGAGTGTTTTTCCGGAGCGGTGATCAAGCACTCATCCCATAAATACCGTAAGGAGTTACTGCGCATTTTATATCAATTACGATGTTCATGATAACAGACTATACACGCCTGGGAACGCTGGGGGTTTGTTTGTTCGTTACATATCGATATTCCTCCATGATTTCACTAATCGTTTTATGATAAATGTCCATGTCATCTTCTTTAACGACACCTGCTTGAATAAGTTGATGGATTAAAACGGCCTTTTGTTTGTCTACTGCCTTTTTTAGGTATGCCATAAAAAAATCCACTCCTTCCTTAGATGTCATTCTATAAGATGATAAAGGACCTTGCATCATTTGTGTAAGATTCATTTACGAGAATTATTTTTAATTGTCAGATTTTTGTTGTTAGATTTTCTTACATAACGATATGGATGAAAAAGTGTAGGGTGTATAATATAGTTATCTATCGATTTACAAATCATAATTATGGCGGTGAACATATGACTGGAGGACCATCCTATAAAGAGAGGAAAGTAATTACAATTGGTGTAGTGAGTGAACTAACTGGTCTTACTGAAAGACAGATTAGATATTATGAGGAAAGGAAACTAATATTTCCAGAGAGATCTCCAAAAGGAAACAGAAAGTATTCCTTCGCGGATGTGGAGCAGTTAATCGAAATTGCGAATAAGCGCGAAGAAGGCGTGCAAACGTATGAAATTAGACAGGAAATGGTAAAGGCTAAACGTGCCGAAGAAAGAAAACAGCGCAAAGAATTGTTAAGAGGGGAGATAAACGCAAGGTTTGGTATTCAGAAAGAATAACAAATTGTTATAAAGCCTTCCATTGTTGAATAGAAATATAAGGTGAAAGACTTGCGTGACATATTTATCACATAAGTTTTGTATCTAACTTACCATTATACTAAACTAGCATTAGATGAATATCTCTGATGCTTGTCTTAGGAGAAAGGAATGAATCTATGGAAAGAGTGAGGTGAGACTTATGGGATTAAGTGTGTGTGATGTTGTTCATTTACAGGTTATGAACAATGCCAAAGTCAAAGCCGGGAAAAATGTGATGGACCATAAGCAAGTGGAGTGGGTTTCTGTAATTGAAACACCTGTGGAAAACTTTGTAAGAAAAAACGAATTTGTTCTAAGCACAGGAATTGGGTGTGAAAGTGACCCAGAACAACTGGAGAATTTTGTGCGTGATATTATAAAATCGGGGGCGTCTGTGTTAGCTATAGCTACGGGGCGTTATATTTTTGATATTCCTGATCGAATCTTGCAAATGGCAGCAGAGAAAGATTTCATTATTATTGACCTTCCCTGGGAGGTGCGATTTGCAGATGTACTTCAAACGGTAATGGAAAAAATAACAGAAGTGCGGCAAGGAGAAAGGCAAAAAGCAGACCGGGTAAGACAACAACTGATTGATTGCGTGCTGCAGGATAAAGGATTAAAGGAAATAGCGCATACGATTTATAGACATATTCAAATACCTTTAGCAATAACAGATCAAACTGGTGAATTACGTGCATCGAGAAAAATAGATGAGAAAGAACTTCAGGAGTATGTACGGACCGAGAACAATGATCTTCAACTAAAAACGCCTCTAACTGATGTGCAGTTCAGTGATCATCCACTATATTATCATATGAAAAAATGCACCATTAATGATGAATCCTTCTTTGAACTTCAAATTATTAACAACCATAAAATACAAGGATACCTCTTATTTCAACCAAAGCAGAAAAAAATGTTATCGTGGTTTGTTATGAATGTATTGGAGCATGCGCTAACAGCATGTGCACTTTACTTTGTAAAAGAAAATGCAATTGAATTAACGGAAATTCGTCTAAAGGATAATTTTGTCCTAAATCTGGCGAAACAGAAAGAGCAAGTAGATCATCAGGTATTATCAAAAGGCAAATTACTGGGCTATGATCTAAGTAAACCTTATATTTGTCTAGTTGGAGATATCGAAATTCCTAATAGGGAACACGAAAGTAAGTATGATCACCCCGATAAGAGCTCTTCACTTCAAAGTTTCAATTACTATGTTCAAAAAGAAATTACCTATGCAGGTAAGCTTTTTAAAAAGAGAACGATGACTACGTTTGATGAAGACCTCGTTATTATTTACTTAGAGGGTGGAGACGAAGCGTATGTGGAAACAGTCAATCAATTTTTAGATACGATGGAAAGAAGGTTAAGTGAGCTATTAACAGGAGTTGTATTATCGTGGGGAGTTGCGACAGAAAAACAAAACAACTTTGCTTTTTATGAAGGGTATGAAGAGGCGCGAACTACCATGGAGATTGGAATCCAACAGCATGGACGTGGCGAGCGCACTTTTTTTGAAGACACAAAAATTAATCGTTTACTGATGAATATCTCAAAAAAAAGTGAAATAGCATCGATCGTGAAAGATACCATTCAACCGTTAGTAGATTATGATAAGAAACGGCAAACTGATCTGATTCATACGTTTGTTATTTATAACAAATACAAAGGGAATGTAAGTCAAACGGCAAGAGCACTGAATTTGCATAGACAATCGCTCCTACACCGTTTACGAAATATAGAATCGCTAACGCACTTATCATTAATTGATTCGGACGATTCATTTTTATTAGAATTAAGCATTCGCTTGTGGATGTTGAAAAAATTGGAATAGTCCAAAGTATGATGTTATGTCTCTTATAATGTAAGATCACCCCCAACTGTACAGAATTGTTGGGGGTTATTTGCGTCTTCACTTATTTTATGCTCTAGAAAGCAACGAGGTTGCGCGGTGTTTACCAATTCGATAGAGAGGGAAGCGTGCTATATAGGGAGAAGGATTTATGGGTAATGGTATGAATAATAGAATAAAAGAGAGTAAATTCATCTTTTAAACAGGTAAATGACTCAAAAAGACATTATTTAACGGAAAACAAACAAAAATGTTGTATAAGTATTTAATTGAATTTTCATACAATTTTAACATTACGAAGGGATCACGATTTTAATAGTATAGTATCAACACAATATTTCTAATCTCGTATGAAAGAGGAGGGGTGAAACAATGCTTTCTTTTGACATTGTTGAATATCAAGACCGTTTAAGTAAGACAAAGCAAAGGATGGCGGAAAGTGGAATTGATGTCTTACTCATAACGGACCCCGCTAACATGAATTATTTATCTGGTTACGATGCATGGTCGTTTTATGTCCATCAGATGTTAGTAATTATCATCGATGAGCCCCAACCGTTATGGATAGGGCGTTACCAAGATGCGAATGGTGCTAGAGCAACTACTTGGATTTACGATGACAATATCATTCCGTATCCAGATTATTATGTGCAATCGGAAACGTATCACCCGATGGATTTTATTGGAGAAATTTTAAAACAAATCGGACATGGTAATCGTTATGTAGGAGTGGAGAAAGACAATTACTATTTCACTGCTAAGGCATACGAAAGACTGCAAAGAAGTTTACCAAATGCAATTTTCAAAGATGCTGATTTATTAGTGAATTATGTAAGGATCATTAAATCAGACCAAGAAATTGAATACATGAAAAGAGCTGCAGAAATAGCAGATAAAGCAATGACTGAAGGTGCAAAGAGTATCCGAACAGGTGTCCGAGAATGTGATGCAGCAGCTACGATTTATTATGAAGTAGTTAGTGGAACAAAAGAGCATGGTGGTGACTATCCGGCAATCGTTCCTTTACTTCCTGCAGGTGAAAACACGGGTGCACCTCACCTTACATGGTCCGATCGAACATTTAAAGAGGGCGAATCTGTCATTGTGGAATTAGCAGGATGTTATAAACGCTATCACGTTCCTTTAGCGCGAACGGTTTCATTAGGAAAACCATCGAATAAGTTGCAAGAAATTACCCCGATTGTTGTAAATGGATTAAATGAAGTACTGGATTCGGTAAAGCCAGGGATGACATGTGGGGAAGTGGAAAGTGTCTGGAGAAATAGTTTAAAGAAACATGGAATTGAAAAAGAGGCAAGACTTGGTTATTCGGTTGGTCTTAACTACCCACCTGATTGGGGAGAGCATACAGCTAGTATCCGTCGTGGAGACAGCACAATCATCAAACCAAATATGACTTTTCATTTAATTCCAGCATTATGGTTTGATGATTACGGAATTGAAATCAGTGAATCTTTTCGTGTTACAGAAAAAGGTTGCGAAACATTCTGTGACTATCCAAGAGAGCTAATCATTCAAGACCCCTTTGATATGAATCGACATGGGGGAAGGATTAGTTAATATAGCATTCAATGCTTTTATTAGCAAGGTAATGTAAGGAAAGAGGAGGATGTATAGTGATGGGAAATCCAAAATTTTCGACACGTGCAATCTGGGCAGGGGAAAAGGATTCGTTAGCATTCGGGGCAACACAGGTACCTGTCGTTCACAGTGTATCATTTGGGTATGATGATATGGACGAATGGTATGACGTTGCAATAGGAAAAAAACAGGGTCATATATATGGGAGAAATACAAATCCAACTGTGCAGGCCTTTGAAGAAAAAATACGTGATCTAGAAGGCGCTGAAGCAGCAACTAGTTTTTCGACAGGAATGGCAGCAATTAGTAATACGCTAGGAACATTGCTTTATCCTGGTGACAGAGTCGTAT
Organism: Aquibacillus koreensis; assembly: GCF_025154055.1. Taxonomy (GTDB): domain Bacteria; phylum Bacillota; class Bacilli; order Bacillales; family Amphibacillaceae; genus Aquibacillus_C; species Aquibacillus_C koreensis. Next base: position 29,057 of record NZ_JAOALK010000058.1, on the reverse strand, counting down.
CTATTAAAGATACGTATGGAGGAACAAATAAGATTTTTACAGAGTTTTTACCGAAACAAAAAATAGATGTTGAGCTTTGTGATACGGGTGATCATGAAGCGATTGAAAAAGAGGTAGCAAAAGGTTGTAAGGTCCTTTATCTAGAAAGTCCAACAAATCCAACCGTCAAAATCACGGATATCGAGCGAATGGCTAAGGCAGGTAAAGCGGTAGGAGCAATTGTTATTGTTGATAATACATTTGCTACACCAGTGAATCAAAACCCACTGGAAATGGGGGCAGACTTAGTGATTCATAGTGCTACAAAATTTTTAGGTGGGCACGCAGATGCGTTAGGCGGATCCGTTTGTGGCGATAAAGAATTAGTCGATGCCATTTACCACTATCGTGAAATTAACGGTGCAACATTAGACCCGATGGCAGCTTATCTTCTTTTAAGAGGTATGAAGACTTTAAAGCTTCGCATTGATAAACAGTGTGAAAATGCCATGGCGGTTGCACGATATTTACAAACGGTTGATATTGTGGAAGACGTATTTTACCCAGGTTTAGAAAATCATCCAGGGCATGACATCGCAAAAGAGCAAATGAGAGATTTTGGTGGCATGTTGAGCTTTGCGGTTAAAGGTGGAGTAGATACACTTCGACACCTATTGCCGAAATTAAAATATGCGAATAAAGCGGCGAATCTTGGTTCAGTTGAAACAGTAGTCGGACCTTCAAGAACAACGAGTCACGTGGAGTGTACACCAGAAGAAAGAGCAGCAATGGGAATTCCTGAGGGACTCATACGTTACTCAGCTGGTATCGAGGACAGTGAAGATCTTATTGCCGATTTAGAGCAAGCGTTCCAATCATTACCGAAAGATCTTTTTGTACATTAAGAAAGCATAAATTTTTAACGAAGTAGTGTAATCGACGTAGTGAAAAGTATGAAGTACAAAGTATAAGAAAAAAGGCCATGGTCATCCCTTTAGGGACTAACACATCCACCAAAGAGCGAATGGGGGATTTTCATATAAGTAGCTATGAGAGGAGGGTGCTCCTTTGCAACAGGAAAGTTTAGATATAAAAGCAAGGTCAGAGATGATCACAGCCCATTTAGTCGATTGGCGCAGACACTTACACAGATATCCAGAGCTTAGCTTTCAAGAGAAAAATACAAGTGCATTTATCCAAGCAATACTGAAACAAATTGGTGTAACAGATATACAGACGGGTGTAGCAGGCTTTGGTGTTGTCGCAACCATCTCTGGAGGAAGCGGCCCTGTTATAGGGTTAAGAGCAGACTTGGATGCGCTACCCATTACCGAAAGTACAGGTGTTCAATTTGCATCGGAGCACCCTGGCATTATGCATGCTTGTGGGCACGATGCGCATATGGCAATGCTTTTAGGTGCGGCAAAGCTATTAGTAGAGGATAAGAAAGCGAACAGACTGTATGGAACAATTAAACTCCTGTTTCAACCCGCAGAAGAAAGTGCTGATGAACATGGACTAACAGGTGCGCCATACGTATTGAAGTCAGGCGTCATCAACGATATAGAATCTGCTATCGCTCTTCATGTTTGCCCGTGGCGATATGCAGGAGATATACAGGTGAATAAAGGGCCTAGCATGGCAAATATCGATAACTTTACCCTCGTTATTCATGGCAAGGGAAGTCACGGTGGTTATCCACATCAAGGACACGACCCGATTTGGATGTCTAGCTTCGTACTACAAGGTATGTATAGCTTGATTAGTAGAAAAATGAATCCACTTGAGGTTGGTACGATTAGTGTTGGTGAAATAAAAAGTGGTACAACGGCTAATGTCATTCCAGATACCGTTACAATTATAGGAACATTACGTTCCTATACCAATGACGTCCGTAATCAGTTGATTCAAGAGTTGGAATCCATTGCTAAGGTAGTGGAGCCACTAAGTGGATCGTATGATTTAGAAATCGAACATGGTGAACCGGCATTAGATAATGATCCAGCTATTACGGATTTAATTACGAGTGTAGCGAAAGAAATATATCCATCGATGACTATTTTCGAAGAGCCTTTTGGAATGGGTGGAGAGGATTTTGGTCATATCACCAAAGAAATTCCTGGTGCAATGTTTTTCCTTGGCTGTGCAAAAGAAAATATCAAAGAATCTAACCTTCATAATCCAGATTTTATGATTAATGAAGATGCATTACCAATTGGTGTAGCGCTCTTAACGGAATGTGCACATCGACTAACGGAACGATCATGATGGAGGTGACTCTAAATGAGTACCAATATAGCGTTTATCGGGTTTGGTGGCGTTGGGCAGGCTTTAGCACGTTTATTGAAGGAAAGAAAGAGTAGCTTATCATCTAATTATGGATTCGAGTCTAAAATTGTAGCTGTCACGGATGTAATGAAAGGTTCGATCTATCATCCAGAAGGACTTGATGTCGATCAGTTACTCCATGTAGTAGAGGAAACGGGAAAAGTAGAAGATTATCCACAAACACCTGGATTAATTAGGGGTTGGGATAGCTTTGAAACAATCAAAAAGTCCAATGCTGATGTAATTGTAGAAGTTACATTTACAGATGTAGAAACAGGGCAACCAGCGATCGATCACATTCGATCAGCATTTGAAAATAAAAAGAGTGTGGTGACGACAAATAAAGGGCCGGTTGCACTTGCTTACAATGCATTAGCTAAACTAGCAGAAGAAAATGGTGTGTTCTGGGGATTTGAAGGAACAGTGATGAGCGGTACTCCAGCATTAAGAATGCCAGTAACGACGTTAGCAGGAAACGAGATTACAGAGATAAAAGGTATTTTAAATGGTACAACGAATTATATTTTAACGGAAATGGAAAAAGGGAAGTCATATGAAGAGGCGCTTGAGAAAGCGCAAAGTTTAGGCTATGCGGAAGCAGACCCAACAAGTGATGTAGAAGGCTATGATGCTAGATATAAAACAGCTATTCTAGCTAACTATCTAATGGGCGCTCCTTTGGATGCAAATGAGATTTACTGCGAAGGAATAACAGAAATGACAATGGATAAGGTAAAAGATTCTGTAGATAACGACAAAAAGTGGAAGTTGTTATCTAGAATTACAAGGCAAGAGGATGGAACGGTAACAGCTTCCGTGCAACCGGAGTTAGTTGATGTAGACGATCCTCTCGCAGGAGTAACAGGTGCAACAAATGCCATTCTATATGAATGTGATTTATCCGGTCCGATTCTTTTAACAGGTGCTGGTGCCGGATTAACGGAAACAGGTTACTCGTTGTTAATTGATATTATTCACTTTCATAGACAAAGCGCCCTAACAAAAATTGAAGGAGGGTGATGGTGTGAAACTACAAGTGAAACATGAAAAAATGTTATTAGCGGGTCAATGGATTGAGTCAGATCGATCCTTTGAGGTTTATAATCCACAAAATAATCAGGTGATTGCTAGAGTCCCAAAAGCTTCGGAGAGTGAGATGCTATTAGCGATAGACAAAGCGCATAAAGCATACCAAACGATGCATGCATGGCCAACACATGATCGTATTCGTGTTTTAAATAAAGCTGCGGCATATATGGAGGAACACAAAGAAAGATTTGCAGAAACGATAGCATTAGAAGGAAGTAAAACAATTAATGAAGCAAGAGGGGAAGTAACACGCTCGATTCAAACGATTCGAATAAGCGCCGAAGAAGCGAGAAGAATTAATGGGCAAACCATTAACTTTGATCAAAGTGAAGGAAGTGAGAATCGTGTAGGGTATAGCTATCGCTTTCCTATTGGCGTAGTTGGTGCGATAACACCTTTTAATGATCCATTAAACTTGGTTGCACACAAAGTAGGCCCTGCCATCGCAGCAGGAAATGCTGTTGTAGTGAAGCCAGCCTCCGTAACGCCGTTAAGTGCATTACTTCTTGCAGAAGCATTTATGAAAGCGGGTCTTCCTGCTGGGATCCTTTCCGTTATAACAGGATCAGGCAGAGAAATTGGAGAAACATTAATTACCCATCCGTACGTCAAAATGATCTCCTTTACTGGCGGGGTCGATGCAGGTGAAAGAATTGCGCATCAAGCTGGTATTAAGAAAGTGAACATGGAGTTAGGCTCTAATTCACCAGTCATTGTTTTAAGTGATGCAGATTTTCATGATGCAGTGAAATCATGTGTATCAGGTGCATTCTCGGCAGTAGGTCAAAATTGTATCGGTGTACAAAGAATTTATGTCGAAAAAGATATTTACGCATCTTTCTTAGAGGAGTTTAAAGCGCGGACCAAGGAATTACGCGTAGGTGATAAATTAGATGAGTTAACAGATATGGGACCCTTAATTAACGAGAAGGAAGCAAAACGTGTAGAAGAATGGGTAGATGAGGCAGTCCAATCCGGTGCTACCTTACAAGCTGGCGGTGTTCGTAAAGGGACATTCTATGATCCTACGATTTTAACGGATGTACCAAATAGCTGCAAGATTGCTAACGAAGAGATCTTTGGCCCGGTTGTATTAATCTATCAAGTCGAAAACGTCAATGAAGCGGTTGAAAGAGCAAATGATGTTGACTACGGTTTACAAGCGGGTGTATTTACTTCAGATATTAACAAAGCCTATTACACCATACAGAACTTACACGTAGGTGGGGTTATGGTAAACGATAGTAGTGATTACCGCATTGATGCAATGCCATTTGGTGGTGTGAAAAACTCAGGTCTAGGCAGGGAAGGTGTTCGCTCAGCCGTTGAGGCTATGACAGAGGAAAAAGTAGTTAGCTTTCGATTACAACAGCAACTTTTATAGAGTATATAGGGTTAGAAAAAAGAAGCCTAACTGGGATTAGGCTTCTTTTTAATATGAATGGATTTATTGAATTTTAAAGAGTTATAGTTATTTCGGTGATTCATGATAACAAATTCTTCATGATCGTGAATAAGTTCAGAGATGGTTTTACTATGTAGCTCCTTGTTATTCGGAGATACTTTTCCATCTCTCTCTAATTCGCTGATTAGCAATTCCTTTTGTTTCTCGACGGCATCTCTCAGAAAGCCCACTGTACATCACTCTTTCTTTAGATTATTAATGAAAGCGGTTTATTAATTCTCAGTATTACCAATTTATTCCGTTACTAAACAATCTTATTATATGAATTTCTGACAATTTCGTGTCTGTCCATAAAGAAAAATAGGTAGAAAATGAATAATAAAAAAATGGTTTGGGTGTTTGACTCACGTACCATTAACTTACATGGTCTAATAAGCGTTCAATATGTTATGCAAAGGGTAAACATATAAAAGTAGGAGTTGCCTTTTAGAGTGAAGGCAACTCAAGTATAGTAGAAAGGGGGAAATAAATGAGAAGTAGTAAAACTGGAAAGCAAAAACCTATAGAAAAAATTAGAAGGCATCCTGTTCCTTCGTTATTGTCATTTTTTGATACGCTTCCACCAATTCTCCAAGGTTTTTTTGATATACATCCTCAGTAAGTGTTGCACCTTTTTGGGTTAATGCATACAATAGATGCCTTCGTTGTTTTTCAATTGCTTCTTTTAAGTAGGACATGTGAGGAACTCCTTTCTGTACTTCATAGTATAAGGGTATAGCAATTATGTTACATCAGTTTTGTAAGCTTTTCTTACGTAAAATATGAACAGCGAGCTCTTTTTCCCAATAAATGATACTTCTTAGTGAAAAAAACGGAGTAGACAAGACTCTTGAGGATTATAATCCTGAGTCACTCGTCTTCTCCGCTTTCATTGTAACTATACCCACTATGATCAGTCACTCCACCGCCATCTCCACCTTCAAGATTTGCTTTTTTACTAGCTATTAAAAAGGCAAATAAAACAAAAGGGATGAACAAAAAATAAGGAATGTTTAACCGAATGTCAGTAATAATAGCAAATAATAAAAGGAAAATTACCCCAACAGTAATATAAAGGCTACCTCTTAAGAATGTTTCCATTGTGACCCTCCAACAATTAGCCCATTTTAGACTAATGCGTGTTGGTACATATTCTATGAATCTACCTTAACGGATATTCTGTTTCGTTCTATTTGAATAAATATTTCCGCAAATGTTGGATCCCATTGTGTCCCCTTACCTTCTTCTATAATGTTTAGAGCAACGTGCTCGGCCATTCCTTTCCGGTAAGGACGGTTAGATGTCATCGCATCGTAGGCGTCTGCAACGGCTAAGATTCGGCCAAATACTGGGATTTTTTCGCCCGTTAATCCCTCTGGATAACCTTTTCCATCAAATCGTTCATGATGATATTTGACGCCAGGAATAAGTGTTAGCATTGCTTCTTTTGGTTGTATTTGATGAAGGATATCAGCACCAATCGAAGGGTGTAATTTAATTTGATCAAATTCTTCATCAGTTAGTTTGCCATCTTTTAAGAGGACTTGATCCCTAATGCCTATTTTACCTATGTCATGTAGTAAGGCGGATTTGCGAAGTATATCTAAATCCTCTTTCCCAAGCCCAAACCTCTCTCCAATCTCTGTTGCATAATTTGCAACGCGTATAGAGTGTCCGGCAGTATAAGGATCTCTTGCATCTAAAGTAGCGGCGAAAATAGTAAATATACTCTCTAGAAGTTCTTCATTTTGTGCTTCTTTATCATGAATAGATTTTGCCATATGGTTAAAGCCACTAATTAGGGTGGAAAATTCATCAGAATAAAAGCCTTCCAGGTAGGATTTTTGGCCATTTTGTACATTATGCATTCCATGTTGGAGTTGTTGGATAGGCTGTTGTACTTCTCTTGTTAGTAGTATAGAGAAGTAAAACGAGATAATAGAAACTAGTAATATAATGATGCCGGACCATTGCCAGTATTCTTTGACAATAGCAGGGTACGATTGAAAAAGATAAATAAATGACGCCAAGCTATATAACAATATAGGAAAGATTCCAATTAATAAAATACTAAAGAAAAATTTCTTTCGGATCGAAAGTAACACATAATCTTCTAAGGACAGATCAACGTTATAGAGCACAAGTGTTTGATCCTTTAATGCTTTTAACAATGGTTTAATTGCACTTGTTGCTAATAAGAACTCGATAATTCCATGAATCAAAGCGATTAAAAAGGCACCGATCCATGCAAAACCAATGTAATAATAAGGTATAGATAAAGAACCATTCGCAACAAAAGCAAACGTTAGCATAGTGGAAGGAATCGCCAACCCTAATAAATGCGGCAATAAAATCCGAATAAACGTTAACGTTGGAAAACGTAATACGCGAGAGTATGCGTGTCTCAGTTCCTCTAATGGTGCAGTGTCTATTTTCATCACATGTTTAATGGGTTTAATGTGATAATGAAACGCGATTCCTTCAGACGTGATCATTGTGAAAATGGATATAAGTAAAATACCTACTAGAATGTCCATATCATTTTGTGGTATTTGGAGTGTTTGTGTAATAAAAACAGAACCAAATATAACCACGGCAATAAAAGAGCCGATTAAGTAATTGCCCATCAACCGATATTGAAACTTTTTATAAATCATGTTGCTCCCGCTTTCTTAAAAAACTTACCTAACTTTTTAATAGGAATATTATACTAATCTATTTTACTTGTAAATCGGTACAAAGGAAATAGATAAGCCGCAATCGAATCCCATAATAGTGGACATATTAGATGTGTCTAAACGTGCAGGCGTGGTAAAATGGCACCGAAGTGAAAAGTCGACATGCAAGGGAGAAAAAAGTATGAGGAAGAGTCAACAAGACTTTACGAGTGGAAATATACCGAAACAACTTGTATTGTTTTCTGGTCCAATAATGTTCACCCAATTACTGCAAGTATCTTATCAGTTTGCAGATAGTATTTGGGTGGGAAACCTATTAGGGGCGAATGCCTTAGGAGCGGTTGCGGTTTCTAGTACAGTGATTTTCACGATTCTTTCTTTCATTATTGGAATAAATAATACAACACTAACCGTCTTGTCCCAACAAAAGGGAAAAGACGATGATCAGGGGCTAAAGGATTATCTAAATGCATTTGTCGTTACTTTATTTTTTATGGCGATTGTATTAGGGATGGTTGGATATTTAGTAGCTGAGCCAATTTTACGTCTGCTAGGAACACCAGAATCAATGCTTGATAGTGCCACTGGCTACCTTAAAATTAATGCGTTGGGCATTTTGTTCCTGTTAGGGTATAACTTTATCGGAACAGTGCTAAGAGCACTTGGAGATAGTAAAACACCAATGCGCTTTGTTCTATTGGCAGTAATATTAAATATTATATTAGACCCTCTGTTCATCTCTGTTTTTAACTGGGGAGTAGATGGGGCGGCGTATGCTACCGTTGCTTCACAAGGAATTGCCTTTCTTTACGGCATCTATTTTGTACTTCGAAAAAAACTGGCGCCATTCTCCATCCCGTATTTACCAAAATGGGATGAGGTTAAATTAATTTTACACTTAGGAATTCCATCTGGATTGCAGATGTCGGTCATTTCAGCAGGGATTGCAGCAATTATGAGTGTCGTTACTTCGCACGGGGAAGATGTGGTTGCTGGTTTTAGTGCTGCACAACGCTTAGATAGTTTGTTTATGTTACCTGCACATGCGCTAGGTACAGCGGTAAATAGTATGGCAGGGCAAAACATAGCAGTCCAAAAGTGGGATCGGGTTAAAAAAATAGCTTGGTACGGATTTTGGTACAACGCCCTGATCATGTTTATCCTTGCGATCGTTATTGTATTATTTGCGGATTTTGGTATTCGCTTATTTATTCAAGATGCAGAGGCTGTACAGTTTGGTGGAAAGTATTTAGCAATCATTGCTTTCTTCTATCCGTTTCTTGGTGTTAATTTTGTGTTAAATGGAGTCGTCCGTGCGTCTGGGGCAATGTATCAAGTCCTTGCTTTAAATCTCATCTCTTTTTGGATCCTGCGCTATCCATTAACGTATGTAGGATCAGCATTATTTGGAGAAACCGGAATTGGTATAGGGATGGGCCTCAGCTTTGTCATTAGTAGTGTGCTTGCTTTTCTTTATTATCGTTATGGAAATTGGAAATACAAGCAGATTTTTAAAGAGAAAGAAAGCAAATAAGCACCTTCACATTCGAAAAAACTACGTCAGAAAATCTTACAAACAAATGTGTATCTTACAGGCTGTATGATAAAGTAGGCTGTAAGATGAAAAATAGATAATAAAGGGAAGTCATTAGCCGTAAATAAAAAGTATAGGCTTAACACTAATGAAGGACTATTTGTATGAGGGAGACCTCGTACAAATGGTCCTTTGTTTTATTTAAAGTACATGGGTTGGTAGATAAAAGCCTTGTACTGTTGAAGTCTGCTTGCTAATTGATAACGTTATTCTTTTACTTCTAACAATGTGCTAACCTCTTCCACACCGACAACATACTGGTCAAATGTATGATTTGTTACTTTTATCATTGTTGGTGTTCCAGTTACTTCTATTTCATTAAATTGTTGAGGAGCGTCATTTGCGAAGGCTGTATTGTGGGATGCAATGATTTGATTGGAGTCATTGGTTAAAAAAGTCCAATGAACCTCGGGGTCTTCCGCATATGAGTTGAGATCAACTTCCTCATAAATTACCTCTTCCCCCTCAACTATTTCTCCAACGATCACATCATACTGTTGGTGATGCTGCTCCCAATCATACCAGGCTTCTGAGTTAGCTTGTTCTTTCATATCAACAAGGTACACTGGAGTGGAGGATTTTTTAACAAAAGCTAATACATCGTCTTCTATTTCCGTACAGTACTTACAGTCAGATTGCCAAAAATAAACGATGTAGGCATTCTCAGGTTGATTATAAGTATCTTGAAAAGGAATTTGTTTTAAGGACTGTATTGTGATAGGCTTTGTTACACTTCCTATTAAAACAATACTAATAAATAATGTGACAAGTATAAGTGAAAAAGTAAAAATGCTTTTACGTTTCATGGTACTCCTTTCTGTTTATCTACCAAAACCCCATTTATATTATAATGTGAATTACTTCACATAAGCAACAAAAAGTACAATCACAACTAAACGTGATTGTACTAAGAATCATTTAGGATAAGTTTGGTTGACGTCTGTGCATGGTGATTTGCTCATAGGCATACGCTAATTCCAATAATTTTCCTTCGCTAAAAGCCTTTCCGGTGAACGTAATACCGACTGGCTTTCCGTCTGAGGTATAACCGGCTGGTACAGTAATCGAAGGATAGCCGGCTTTGGCTGCAATACCAGCACCGAAGTTATTTACAAATAAAAGTGCATCTAATTGATGTTCATACATGACCGCATCAATGCCTTCTGTTCGGGATAATTGTAAATCAGATAAACGCGCATGAATATATGCCGGATCTGTTAATGTACCACTTGTATTGTCGGACTCTGTTAATAGCGTTTGACCATACACTAATGCTTTATCTTTGTGTTGTTCATTATATTGAATAAGCTCTGTAAGAGAATGTACAGGAACCTGTGAAGCCACATTTGATAAATATGCGTTTAAATCTACCTTGAACTCATGGAATAAAACACTATAGTCAGTCGGATTCGTTTTGATTTTTACGGGATCAGTAACGGTAGCACCTGACTTAGTCAGGTCGGCTATTGCTTGGTTTACTAATGTAAGCTCTTCGTCCTCTAACCCTTCCAGATACGTTCGGTCGACGCCAATTTTCGCACCATTTAAACCTTCTAAGACTAGATGCTTCGTGTAATCAGTTAATGCTTGTCCTTCGCTGATCGATGTTGCAGGATCTTTTATATCTATTCCTGTCAATGCACCAAGTACAATAGCCGCATCCGTAACTGTTGTAGTCATTGGACCAGCCGTGTCTTGGCTATGAGCAATTGGTATAATACCTGTTCGGCTTATTAACCCTACGGTTGGCTTAATCCCAACGAGGGAATTACTACTTGCAGGACTCAGGATAGAACCACTTGTTTCTGTTCCAATACTCCCTGTTGCAAAACCACTCGCCACTGCAGCGCCAGGTCCTGAACTCGAACCTCCAACATCAAATTTTCCTGGTCCATAAGGATTCAACACTTGTCCGGCTCGCGAGCTATAGCCATTCGGCATTCCCTCTGTCATAAAGTTAGCCCATTCCGTTAAGTTGGCCTTGCCAAGGATCACTGCTCCAGCTGCTCTTAATTGTTTAGCTACAAATGCGTCTTCTTTTGCATAGTGGTTTTCAAGTGCAATGGATCCAGCTGTCGTATGCATGTGGTCTCCAGTATCGATATTATCTTTAACCAATATGGGGATTCCGTGTAGCGGCCCTCTTGCACCTCTTAATCCACGCTCTTGATCAAGCGCTTCTGCTATATGGAGTGCATCAGGGTTTATCTCTGCAATCGCATTAATCATTAGTCCTTGTTTGTCATACTTTGCAATTCTTTCAAGGTATAGTTTTGTTAATTGGAAGGACGTTAACTCACCTTCTTCCATAGCGAGTTGTATGTCATGTATAGTTGCGTATTTTAATAGTTCGTCCAAGTTTAAAACCTCCTGATAAAGTATCTTGTATAATTAGTTTAGCTTATGTAAATAGGGATGTCAGTTTTTTTGAAAAAGCTAGAGGTTTATGGGTGAATTTGTATAAACTTTGACGTAACAATCTATATTCAAATAGAAAGTAGTCATGATGCCCGAAACGATGACGGAGGAGCTCGAAAAGGAATCAAATGCCGGTTATGATGCCCGAAAGGATGACGGAGGAGCTCAAAAGGGAATCAAATGTCGGTCATGATGCCCGAAAGGATGACGGAGGAGCTCAAAAGGGAATCAAATGTCGGTCATGATGCCCGAAATGATCGCGGGGGATCTCAAAAGGGAATCAAATGCCGGTTATGATGCCCGAAAGGATGAAGGAGGAGCTCAAAAGGGAATCAAATGTCAGTTATGATGCCGGAAGATCTCGAAAAAGGAATCTAAGCTAATTATAATCTGGGAGTTATCCTAGAATAGACTAGCGTTACGTCGCATTTTATATCAATTCTGACATGAGAAGAACTATGATAACGAAAAACCGCGTCTATCCATTTAGAATAGACGCGGAATGTATTATTGCGAAACAGCTACATCACTGCCAACTTTATATTTTTCATTTTTTGCAGGTTGCTCTTGTTTTTCTGCAATTCTGTTTTTGAAGTAACTGATTACCATTGAAGTAACAGCAATCGATAAGACAGATGCTAAACCTCTCACAAAACCAACCGCATATAGACTAGTTAATACAACAATAAAGTCAAATAGGAAAGTTGTTTTACCTGGGTTAAATTGATATCGTTTGTGTAAGAATAACGCTAAAATATTTGCTCCTCCTAAGGAAGAACCATTCGCAAATAAGATAGAAAGTCCTACTCCAATAATTGCCCCGCCGACGATTGCACCTAACCAAATTGGTACAGAAAAACTAGGAAGAAACTGATCAAAAGTCGTTACAATGGAAAGGGTACTTACGGCAAATATAGTCGATAATGTGAATTTCCAACCCATTCGTAGCACGGAGAAAATATAAAATGGAATATTAACAAGGAAGAAGAACAGTGAAAAAGGTGTCTGAGTTAAATAAGACAAGCTTAATGCTAATCCTGCTGTTCCACCGGTAGCAATCTCAGAAAATTTAAGAATTGTCACACCAACACTAACTAAAAGAATACCAACAAGTATAAATAATATCTTTTTCATATATTGTCTCCTTTTTAAAAGTTATATAAAGAAAAATAGATGATACAAGCTACTTGTTCATCCACTAAAAATGTGTAAGCAATAATTTTATAAAAACTTTTCTATATTTAATGTTAGAATATAAGGGAGAATGTTTATATACAAAAAGGTATAATTTTTACCAATGAAGTTACTAAAATGCATAAATAAATGGTTGTTTAACTTCAATATGAAATGAGAGGGTTTACATGGATAAACTGGACCAAAAACTGTTAAAGCTTTTGCAAAAAAATAGTAGGATGTCTATTAGTGATTTATCTAAAGAATTAGCTCTAAGCCGACCAAGTGTTTCGGAGCGACTTCATCGGTTACAGGAGAAAGGTGTCATTGAAGAATTTACCGCAAGGGTTTCTTTGCCTGCAGTTGGTAGGGATATTTTACTAATCATTCAAGTGAGTGGATTAAAAGTATCTCCACAGGAATTTGAATCGATGGTGAAACAAAAAGAAGATATTATCGAATGCCACCGTGTAACAGGGGATGTAAGTTATTTCTTAAAAGTCGCAGTTGCGAATATGGAACGGATGCGGATTTTAATTGATAGCTTAATGCCTTATGGAACGATTAATACATCAACAGTTTTAGCATCGCCTGTCCCATATCGTTATACGTTACCACAGGATTTTTCAGAATAAGTGACAGAAGCAAATGGCTTTAATCAATCGTGTGCATTGCTTTAAAATAGAAGTAGAGGAGGAATGGCACATGCGTTGGTTATCTAGGATTTTCTCAAAAAGAAGGTGCTATATCTGTAACCAGAAACCGCAGCAAGCCCAAAAATATATAGATGATCAAGGTAATGAGGTACTTGTTTGTTATAAATGTGTGACGTATGCAGAAAGGCGTGCGCTTCGTAAAAGTTAAAAGGTAGGAAAATACTACAGATCTTTCGTATAAATCGTTTCAAAATGGAAGAGGCTTAAAACAGAAGTTATTTTAGTTGAAGGAGGGCCTCTTCACATGTGGAACGCGATATTATGGGGAACAATTGCGGCTTCAGCAACATTACTAGGAGCACTAATTGTTCTCCGTTTTTCTATACCCAAACGGATCATAGGTTTTATAATGGCATTAGGGACGGGTGCTTTAATTGGAGCGACCACCTATGAATTGTTAGAGGGAGCATTAGCGTTAAGTGGCTTTAAGGAAATTGCAATTGGTTTTCTTGGTGGCGCCTTAATCTTTACCATTCTAGACATCATCGTTTCACACCGTGGGGGACACAAACGGAAAAAGTCGGAAGGACAAAATGGAGACGGATCAGAATCGTCGGAGTCAGGTTCTGGATTAGGAATATTTATTGGTACAATAATGGATACCTTACCTGAATCGGCAATGATTGGTATGAGCTTAATTGGAGGAGAATCAGTAAGTCTTGCACTGGTTATATCGATAGCTATAAGTAACCTGCCAGAAGGGATTTCAAGTACGGTAGGGTTACAAAAGAGTGGATATTCAAAGAAAAAAATCCTTGTATTATGGGTGCTTGTTGTCCTGTTCTCTGCTATTAGCTCTTGGGCGGGTGTGATGCTTGATTCGGCTTCTGATAGCATTAAGGCAATCATGAGTTCATTTGCTGGTGGTGCGATTATTTCAATGGTAGCTTCCACGATGATGCCAGAAGCATATAAAGAAGGTGGACCAAGCGTTGGATTTATTACTGCAATTGGCGTGTTTATTTCGTTTTGGCTCCATTATTTATAAACAGTGTTCTCCTTCCTAATTTGCCCTAAGTATAATAATGACTTTTTAGAAGATAGTAAGGATAACGTAATCTATAAATGAGGTGCTTCATTTGCGCATATTTTTACTATCTCTTCTCAACCTTGGTTTGGCCCTGGTGTTAGTGGCATTCGAAGGAGACCGCAATTTAGAGCAATCAGCTACCGACCTTAATGTGGATAAAGTGGTTGGTAAACAGAGTGAGGATACTATAGGAATACTTGAGCGGGATATACCAGTCGATCCTGGTCGAGAGCAGAACATTTTTTAACTTCTAATATAAAAATACAAAGAACGATTAGTCTATTTTGCTAATCGTTCTTTTTGTATTTGAATTACAACAAAAAATTAAAATGCCGATGTCTTTTATTCCAATTGATATCAACGTATAATTAGTTACTAAGTGTTAGAGTAGAGGTTCCTGACTAAAAGAATGGAGGGAGTTTCATGTATATAAGCAAGCACGAATTTCAGAACCATGATATGAGTAAATTAGTCAAAGGTGCAGTTGTCCCAAGACCGATTGCATGGGTATCTACGATTGCTAAAGATGGTGTTAACAACATTGCGCCATTCAGTTTTTTTACAGTTGCTTCCTTAGACCCTGTTACGTTATGTTTTTCTGTCGCAAAGGGAAATGATGGATCGAATAAAGATACATTAGAAAACATACTCGAAACAAATGAATTTGTAGTCAATATCGTAAGTGAAAGTTTAGCAAATCAAATGTATGAAACAAGTAAAGTCTTTGATCCACATGTCGATGAATTTGAAATTGCAAATCTGGATGTTGCAAAAAGTGAAAAAGTGTACGTACCAATAGTTGCGGATGCCCCGATTGCTATGGAATGTATATTAAGCGACGTAATAAAGGTTGGAACGAGTCACCTCGTTTTAGGGGAAGTGGTTGGTTATCATATTCACGATGAAGTATTTATGATTCCTGATAAGGTCGACCCTAAAAAACTAAAGCCGATCGGCAGGATGGCTGGGGATTATGCACATATTCACGATGTTTTTAAATTGCCGACGGAATAATGAAATGGACTTCGTCAACTAGTGTTCTACTTTAGGTTTTAAAAACAGTTAGGAGAGAAGCCGCAGTGTCTGATAAAACGTCCGTTGTTCCTTTAAAAGCGCTTTTATTTAGTTTTCATGGCGCGAATATGATTATCATTAGCTTTTTACCATTATACCTTCAACATAAAGGCTTGGATGGCCAGCAAATTGGCTGGGTATTGGCGATTGGTCCGATGATGGCTATTTTTTCACAACCCTTTTGGGGGTATATGAGTGATAAGTATCAAACCGTTAAACGTATTTTAATTATTTGTGTGATTGGTCTATTAATTTTTAGTTTTATTTTTATGCAGATGAGTACACTTCCGCTATTATTGCTCTTTGGAGCGATATTTTTCTTTTTTACCGCTCCAATAGGTGCGTTGGGTGATAGCTTATCGCAAAGAAGGTCCGAGGATTTAGGCGTTTCTTTTGGTTCGATTCGAACATGGGGTTCCATCGGATTTGCACTTTCCTCCTTAGTGATCGGGGAATATCTTCAGGCTGTTGGTGTGGAGTATATGATTTGGCCCTATTTAATCTTGGGAGGTGTAGTGCTCGCTGTCTGTTTTAAATTGACAGATGTAAAAGTAAATGCAAAAAGGATTCAACTTAGTGATGTTAAACTACTTATAAAGAATCACCCGTTTACCATCTTTTTAGCAATGATCATGCTTATTACCATTACACACCGTGCAAATGATAGTTTTATGGGTATTTATATTTCTCAATTAGGTGGAGATGAAAGGTTAATTGGCATTGCTTGGTTTGTTGGTGTTGCAAGTGAAGCGTTAGTGTTTGCTTTTGCTGGGCATTGGTTTAAAAAATATCATCCCCTCATCTTTATCATAGCTGCAGGTGTGTTATATTCTGTTCGTTGGTTTGGATATGCTATATTCGATGAACCGATCTATATTGTAATTCTGCAGTTCTTACATGGACTGACTTTTGGGGTGTTTTACTTAACTGCTTTTTCTTATGTGTCAAGGTTAATTCCGAAAATCCTGCAATCAACAGGTCATCTCGTATTTGTTTCGGTATTTTTCGGTTTATCAGGAATCATTGGTTCACTGATTGGCGGTGCAGTGATCGATTCAATGGGTGGAAGTTACTTGTATATGATCCTGGGCACGATGTCGTTGGTCGGGACGATTTTATTAACGCTATACCATCTATTACCATTTGGCAAGTGACACATAAAAAGTACATGCTTTTCTGTGAAGCTCCAAGAATAAAACAAATAACATACTATTGCGGACCAAATCATTATTGATTTGGTCTATTCTTTTTTCCTCAAAGCGGAAAAATGAATAATTAACTAAAATAAGTAGAAAAATATACAGAGTCTATTTTCTACCAAAGAAAAGGGGGGATTGCCGTTGGCGTCGGGGTTGAAGCAAAGGGCTCTTCCTAGAGATTATTTAAGCATTTCTGAATCAACCATTCTTCATTTAAGAAAACCATATATAATTGCGTGGTGGTCCGTAGCCTTCCCGGGCTTTGGTCATATTTTGCTTGGCCAATACTTTCGTGGGATGGGTTTAATCGTCTGGGAGATTTTAATAAATTTGCATTCGAAAATAAATACTGCGATGGTATATTCGTTTACAGGCAATATACAAATGGCAAATGATACGTTGAATCCTAGGCTATTGCTTTTGTACATTCCGGTGTATTTATTTGGGATCTGGGATAGTTATCGTGGGTCTGTTGAATTAAATAAAGAATATAAAATAAGTGAAATAAAACAAACACCAATAACCAAGTATAAAATGAACAGTAAAGGAATTAATTTCTTAGATAAAAGAAGTCCGGTTTTTGCCTTCATATGGGCTTTATTTATTCCAAGTTTAGGCCAATTTTATCAGCAAAGAATATTAGCGAGTTTTTTTACGCTTCTATGGACCGTCATTTTTATTTATTTTTCTAACTTTTTGGAAGGATTTATCTATTTATTACAAGGAGACTTTGCAAGATCGACAGAAGTCATAAATATACAATGGCTATTATTTATCCCTTCATTCTATTTCTTTACGGTTTATCAGTCCTATACGGAAACTGTTGAATTAAATAAGCTATTTGATAAAGAACAAGCAGCATACTTGGAAAAGAATTTTCAGTCCTCTGATTTTAAAATAAATAAAGGGAGATTGGTCGAGTGATGCAAATCTTCGCAACTTTTGAGCACTCCATGTATTTAGAAGTTGGAATAAGTGAACTTCAGAAGAATGGAATAACAGACATCTTTGCGGTGCCGTTAAAAAGGGTAAATAATGAAGCGGCGGTTTTTGACTCTTTGACACGATCAGATGGTCGTTCGTTTCTAGATTCAGGTTTTGCTTTAGCTGTAATTCTATCTACTATTTTTGCTAGTAAGGGATTCGAGTGGGAGTTGGGAGCTATTTATTGGGGGCTAATTGGTGCAGGAAGTGGCCTTTTAATTGGTACATTATTTGAAGTACTTGTATTTAAAATGAAGAATAAAGATAAAAAGCTCAGACTATTCAAGAAAAGTAACCAGAATATTGGAGAGGTCATCTTAATTATAAAATGTGAACCAAAAGATGATAAATTAATTTCAGATATTCTTAAGAAGAATCTAGCTGTTGGACTGGCGAAGGTAAATTAGAATCTTATGTACAAAAAATACATACGGGAGGACACGAATTAAGTAGGAACAGTTACTTAGTTGGTGTCTTTTTTGTACCTTTGAATAGAAAGGTGGTGAAGAGATGAAAAAAAGATGCATCGTTCAAGCATGTGAAATAAAATAACATATATATGAAATAGCGGAATTAGTAAACGGCCCTTGTGAAACACACTTAATTACTGATTTAACCCATATTTTGCGAAAAACAGATAAACCAGATCGATTCAGTAAGATTTTAAATGACTATAAGAATCAAGTAAAAAGTCCAATTGATACAGAGCTTAAAAACATTTTTTCCAGTTGGTTAGAAAAGCAAAAAAGCTAATGCAAGTTGATATTAATGAATCGTTCTACTACAATTGAATAGATTTAATATGTATTTTATAAAAGGGTGATCATTAGAATTGAAAAAGCTAATATCATCCTTTTTATACGTTAGGAAAGTATAAATTTTTTGCTTTTGCAGTCTTTCGACGTAGTGAAAATTTAATGTGCAAAGTATAAGAAAAGCTAGCACATTCGCAAAAGGATAAGCGAATGCGAGTTTTTCAAATATATGGAGAGATAGAATGGTTGATAATAAAAATGAAATAATAAAAGTGTGCTTATTGGCCGGTAAAGTGATGTTGCAAAGTGGTGCGGAAACCTATCGTGTGGAAGATACGATGGTACGTATTGCGGCCTCCTTTGGTATTGATAACCCCCAAAGTTATGTGACGCCTACGGGAATTATATTTTCGATTAGTGAAACAGAGTCTACCAAATTTGTTCGGATATTAGAGCGGTCTACAGATTTACATAAAGTGACGGAAGTAAACAGCATTTCAAGAAGAATCAGTAGTAAAGAGTTATCGCTTGAGGAAGCGAGCCGATTGTTAAAGGAAGTAGATCAACTGAAGCATGTATATCCAACGTATATTCAAATACTGGCTGCATCGATCGTTAGTGGTTGTTTTACTATTATGTTTCAAGGCGGCTGGGTAGATTTTATACCATCTGTCATTGTCGGTGGTGTAGGGTTTTCCGCTATGGTTTACTTTCATAAGATTGTCGAGATTCGTTTTTTTGCAGAGTTTTTAGCTTCTATATTTATTGGCCTCCTTGCTTACTTGTTCATCGATATTAGATTTGGTCTCGAATTGGATAAAATTATTATTGGTGCAGTGATGCCATTGGTGCCAGGACTACTCATTACTAACGCAGTCCGAGATTTGATGGCTGGGCATTTAGTTTCCGGGTTATCGAAAGGTGCAGAGGCCTTCTTAACAGCGTTTGCCATTGGTGCTGGTATAGCAGTTGTATTTGCATTTATTTAAATTTGTTTTAACGATCGTGAGGAAAAATTATGATGTTTTTTGAACAACTAATTACTAGCTTTTTTGCAGCTAGTGGTTTTGGCATAATCTTTAGTGCCCCAAAAAGGTCATTGATTCAGTGTGGCGTTGTTGGAATGCTGGGTTGGATTGTTTATATTATTTTGGTCGATATTGAGGTGGATGCTGTACCAGCTACTGTTGCGGCATCTGTAGTGGTGGCTGTATTAAGTCAATTGTGCGCCAAATGGTTCAAAACGCCGATAATCATCTTTAATGTTTCCGGCATTATCCCGCTTGTGCCAGGCGGCCTTGCTTATGATGCGATGCGAAATTTTGTTGAAAACAATTACGATGTGGCTCTTCAGTTGGCGGCGAAAGCATTGTTGATATCGGGTGCGATCGCTTTAGGATTGGTGTTTTCTGAAATTATTAATCAAGTGATTCGTAAAGCGAAATGGAAGAAAAAGACACATGCATAGTCTGAGATATATTTCTAGCGGTGTCCGTTCGAATTACGTATAATCGTGACTAGGTGATTAAAATGGAATTTATCAGTGTGCTTATCCCAATCTTTGGGATATTTGCAATTGGCTTCGTTGGCTATAAGTTTTTGAGATTCGAAATAAAACCAATTTCTAAGATGGCGCTATATTTAATGTCGCCATTTTTGGCGTTTCGGACATTTTTTCAAAATGATTTAAATATGGATTATCTCTATCTAGGTGCTTTTTTGGTTGTGCTCTGTGCTATTACGATTGGGATCTGTTATTTAATCGGACGCATGAAAAGATGGGGCAGTGGAGATACAAGTAGTCTTATATTAGCAACGGCATTTATGAATAACGGTAATTATGGAACACCACTCGTCTTATTGGTATTTGGGGAAAAAGGGTTTCATTACGCTATAATACTAATGGTGTTACAACAGTTAATCATGTGTACAGTCGGTGTGTATATAGCGGCTAAAGGTGGAGCGGATGGAAAGGAATTAAAAGTTTCCCCTCTCCGTGAAGTAATCAGGGTCCCGATTGTATATGGCGCGCTTTTAGGAATTCTTTTTAATGCGCTACATATAGAAGTAAATGAAAACATAATGACCGCTGTCGATATGGTTTCGGACGCTACCATCCCGACAATTATGATTGTGTTGGGAATGCAGTTAGCCAACATCAGTTTGAAGAGGCTTGAATTAGGTAAGTTATCGACGGCATTATTGTTTAGACTGGCCATTGCCCCAGTGATTGCTTACGTATTAACGCTACCGTTACCTGTTGATGAGATGGTAAAAGATATCTTAATCTTAATGGCTGCGATGCCTACTGCGGCGAACACAACGATGTATGCCCTTCAATTTGATGCAAAGCCGGAGTTTGTTTCTAGTGCTACTTTAACGAGTACCTTACTTAGCATCATTACATTGCCGATCATTTTAGCGATCTTATTATAAGAAAACAAAAACCTCATTCTTCATCAAAAGATTGAGGTTTTTATTTTGTTTTATTTCGTTTCTTCAACGGACAACCTCCTCCAAGTTTTTGTTAGATTTTACTACCTAGGGCGGCGGTCGTTAATTAAATGTTGTAATTCATATGGATTCATGCTAATCCCTCCTTTTTTAGCTACAACTCCATCATAGACAATGAAAGTAATTCCTATAACAGGTTAAAGAATGAATCCGTTTCAGATTTAAGTCGTATTCTTGTATGAATAACGTAAAATAGCCAAACATTATGAAAGTAGACGATCATGATGGGGGTTTTATTGTGAACAATTACGATTGCATCATTATTGGTGGCGGGATTGCGGGAATTCAAGCAGCTATTCAATTAGGGAGATACCGACACCGTGTCCTTGTGATCGACGAAACAGACATGGGACGTTCTAATTTATGTAGGTGTTACCATAACATTATTGGATGGCCGGATGGTGTAAGTGGTCAACTATTGAGAGATATCGGAAGCCAACAAGCGAAGGACTTAGGTGTTGATTTTGCGAATGAAAAAGTACATACAGTAGACAAACAGGGGCAGTCATTTGAAGTGAGAACGCAAGTAACCGATTATCTAGCGAAACGAATTCTGTTTGCGACGGGAGTAAAAGACCGCTTACCTTTATATGAGCAAATCTATCCTTGTTTGGGTAAGAGTATCTATATTTGTCCTGATTGCGATGGCTATGAAATTGCGAACAAAAACACAATTGTACTTGGTTCTGGCGATGTTGGAGCTAATATGGCATTAACGCTTCGTTATTGGAGTGATGCGTTAACCTATATTAACCATGAACAAAAGCCAGTAAAAGCGAAGTTATTAACAGAGCTTGAGGAAAAAGGGATCCACTACCTAAATGAACCAGTGAAAGAAGTGCGAACGGAAAAAGAACAAATACACGGTGTGCAGTTGCAAAGCGGGAAGATGATTGAAACAAACCATGCTTTTGTTGCTTTTGGAGGGAATCAAGTGAATTCAGAGCTTGCAGAAAGTTTGGGAGTTAAGCTACATGATAACAAGCATATTCTTGTTAATCCGCGAACGCAGATGACGAATGTCGAGCATGTTTGGGCTGCGGGCGATGTTGTAGCTCATTCGGAACAAGTAACAATCGCAATGGGAGACGGGATGCAAGCTGCAATCTGGATGCATAAGACATTAATGGGGCATGCGTGATGCCCTTTTATGCATAATAATACAACTTTATGTATTAAATTGTATGAAAATTCTAAAAACTGAAAGCAAATAATTTTGACAAAACTATTGATTTAACAACAATATTGTTGTATTATCAATCTATTAAAATATTAAATGAAAAACTTCAGGAGTGAATAAATGATGAATAAATATGTATCGGGATTATACTTAACTTTAATAATGATTGGACTGTTATTTTTAGCTGCTTGTGGTACAGCTGATGATGCAACGGCGGATTCAAATGCAGAAGGTCAAGCGGAAGAAAATGCAGAAAAGCCAGTATTACGAGTTGGGACAGAAGCTACATTTGCTCCTTTTGAGTTCTTAGAAAAAGGTGAAATCGTTGGATTTGATGCCGACTTATTAGATGCTGTTTTAACAGAAGCAGGCTACGAATATGAGTATGAAAATGTTGGATGGGATCCGATGATGGCGTCATTGCAAAATAAAGACATGGATTTTGGTGCTGCAGCAATCACAATTAATGATGACAGAAAACAAACATATGATTTTTCAGTTCCTTATTTCAAATCAACACACATGATCGTATTCAATGAAGGTGCAGGATTTACGAGTGCTAAAGATTTAGAAGGAATTAAGATTGGTGTTCAAAATGGTACGACAGGTGAATCTGCAGCTGAAAAAGTTGTTGGTGAAAAAAATAGTAATATCTTAAAATATGATTCTACAGCAGTAGCATTTTTAGCGCTTAAAAATGGCGATGTTGATGCAGTTGTAACTGACAATGTTGTAGCGGATGAATATGTAGAAAAAAATCCAGATGCAAATGTGGAAGCAATAACGGACGACGAAACTTTCTCTGCTGAATACTATGGCTTTATGTTTCCTAAAGGTAGTGAGTTAGTAGCAGAGGTTGATGCTGCACTTACTACAGTAATCGAAAATGGAACATATGCTAAGATCTATAAAGAGTGGTTTGGAGCAGAACCGAATACAGATGTCTTGTTAGAAGCGGCAGAATAATAAGTAAAAGTAGCGTAACGAATTAGCGTTACGCTATTTTTCTAGACTTTGAAATTGGAAAAGGGAGAAATACAATGGCTGAATATTTTGATATAAATATTGTAATTGAATATATGCCGTACTTCTTAAAAGGGGCATTACTCACAATTGGTGTATCAATTGTTGGGATTTTGTTTGGTTGTATACTAGGTATGTTCATCGGAATGGGGAAAATGATCAAAAAATGGTACTTTAACTTCCCGTTTGTATGGTATATTAACTTTTTCAGGGGAACACCTCTGATTGTACAATTATTCTTGTTTCACTTTGCTGTTTTACCAGCGATGTTTGATTCTGTAAGTGCAACTACATCGTTAATGGTCACCTTATCACTTAACTCAGCTGCCTATGTAGCAGAAATTTTCCGTGCAGGGATCAAATCACTTGACCGCGGCCAAGCAGAAGCGGCACGCTCATTAGGGATGAGTAAAATACAGGTTATGCGCTATGTCGTGTTGCCGCAAGCATTTAAACGTATGATCCCACCTCTAGGGAATGAATTTATTGTCTTATTAAAGGACTCTGCTCTAGGTGCCATGATTGCAGCTCCGGAGTTGTTTTACTGGGGGAGAGCGGCAGTTGGTGAATATTATCGTGTATGGGAAGCGTATATCATGGTAGCATTATTCTATCTCGTGTTAACATTATCGTTAACATACTTGTTAAATTACCTAGAAAGAAGGTTAGATACAGAATGATTTCTGTCCAAAACTTAAAAAAATCATTTGGAGATCTTGAGGTTTTAAAAGATATTAGTGTTGACGTGGCTGAGCAAGAAGTAGTCGTCGTTATTGGACCATCCGGTTCAGGTAAATCGACATTTTTACGTTGTTTGAACTTAATTGAGACAATCACGGATGGCCATGTATATATAGAAGGTGTTGATATTACAGGTAAAAAGACCAATATCAATGATATTCGTACGGAAGTTGGCATGGTTTTTCAACAGTTTAATTTATTCCCGCATAAGACAGTATTAGAAAATATAACCTTACCAATGCAAGTCGTACGTAAGTGGAACAAAGCTGATGCGAAAACGAAGGCGCTAGCTTTGTTAAAGAAAGTCGGATTAGAAGATAAAGCGGACGTCTATCCAGATTCATTATCTGGTGGTCAAAAACAACGTGTTGCGATTGCGCGTGCGCTAGGCATGGAACCGAAAATTATGTTATTTGATGAGCCGACTTCTGCACTAGACCCAGAGATGGTAGGGGAAGTACTAGAGGTAATGAAGCAATTGGCAAAAGAAGGTATGACAATGGTTGTCGTTACACATGAAATGGGCTTCGCACGTGAAGTGGGAGATCGTGTTATCTTTATGGATGAAGGCTACATTGTGGAACAAGGTGACCCAAAAGAAATATTCGAAAACCCGAAGCATGAACGTACGCAGTCGTTCTTAAGCAAGGTATTATAAACCATCCTCTTATTGAGGGTGGTTTTTTGCTGTGAGAATAGATAATAGTAGGTTGAATAAGATAAAGTAAAGGAGCAACAATTACGTGTATGGATGTGTTGGTAAGGCCGAAGAGGATGAACTAGATTTTGAAGTCTAAGTGTGAAATCAAACGTTGATTTGACGCATGCATCAGAGATTTTGAAGTCTAAGTGTCAAATAAGAGGTTGATTTAACCATGCATAAGAAGTTTTTAGCATAACTGTCAAAAGCATCGATGAATTGGCAGTTTCAATAAGGTTGAGGCGTCAATACCATACTAAACATAGGTGAGTGGAAAATAAAAAGGTATTTCATCAATTCCATAGAATTTAAAAGTAAATAAAGTTTGATTTGAGGTGTGAAGCTTTGCGAATAGTAGTTGCGCCAGATTCCTATAAAGGAAGCTTGTTTGCCTTAAAGGTCGCAGAAATAATGGGAAAGGCAATTAAAGAAGTAAAACCAAGCGTAGATGTGGTCCTAAAACCGATGGCTGATGGTGGAGAAGGTACAATAGATACAATGCTCTCATCTATAGAAGGGAAACGTATTCCTATTACGTGTACGGGTCCGCTTGGTGAAAAAATAGATACCTATTATGCAGTAACAAAAGAGAATATAGTTATTGTTGAAACGGCTTGTATTGCCGGTCTAGTTCAAGTGCCTGAAAGCCTAAGAAATCCAGATTATACTACTTCATTTGGATTAGGCGAGGTTATTCGTCATGCACTTGATCAAGGTTACCGGTCATTCGTGATCGGGTTAGGAGGCAGTGCCATTAATGATGGTGGACTAGGAATGCTTCGAGCGCTAGGGATGCAAGCATTTGACGGGGATGGGCGTGAACTAGGCCCTTATGGTAAAGATGTAGCGCAAATCCACTCGGTATCTTTTCAGAACCTAGACAAGAGGCTTCCGCAAGCGCAGTTGCGTATTGCTTGTGATGTGGATAATCCATTGTGTGGAAAGGCTGGGGCCAGCGCGGTGTTTGGTCCACAAAAAGGTTTGGCGAAAGAGCGTGTGGAACATTATGATAAAGCATTACATAATTATGCTGTATTAGTAGAAAAATCAATAGGAGTAGTGGCAAAAGATAAGGATGGTGCAGGTGCAGCTGGTGGCCTTGGCTTTGCTTTTCTTGTGATAGGTGGTCAACTGGAGTCTGGTGCAGCGTTACTAGCGGAGGCATCCGGGCTTGAAGATGCAATCAAGGTTTCTGATGTTGCTATTACAGGAGAAGGGCAAACTGATGACCAAACGTTAAGGGGCAAGGCTCCTTCCTATGTGGCTGATCTAGCTAGACGAAATTACATACCGACTATTCTTATTTCAGGCAGTGTGAATGGTGATATAGAAAGTCTTAACACGAAGTTTGCTAGCTGCTTCTCTATTATTAATCAACCGTACACATTAGAACAATGTTTGGAAGAAGCAGAACAACTAGTCTACCAACAAACAAAACAGGTTACGCGACTTATCATATCTTTCTGCAGGTGAGGGTAAGATAAGAATGGATATTAAGGAGGTAATTGGGTGATTACATTAAAGAGAACTTCAGATGGTGGATATAATATGAGTAATCGAGAAGGGGTGTCTGTACAGGGAGCCACTTCCAAAACAAATACAGATGGTTTTACTCCATTTGAGTTGTTATGCAACTCAATCAGTTTATGTATGGCTCTTTCTCTGGATGCGCTAATAAAACGAGATGAATTAGATGTAACAGAGTATAACATCGATGTTACACCACATAAGGCAGAAGACAGTCCGTCTAGAATTGAGCGTTTTACGGTTGAAGTACAATTGGCTGGTGAGTTAGATGAGAAGACGAAGAAAAAGTTAATTGCTTCTGCAAAAAGAGCTTGTACGGTTGGGAATACATTAAAACATGGTGCGGAAATGGATGTTGAAATAATCTAAAAGAAAGTTGGGTCAGTAAACCTAACGGGTTCCATTACTAATCGCAAACATACAAAATGTTACTGAATTTGACTATCAAATTGCATGCTAATTTGGTAGTCTATTTTTGTTGGGTTAAAAGGGATTTCTTGTGGAAACTGCATCAAATTTGTAAGGATGATTATAGCCTAAAAATGCAAGGGTGCAACCGCTATTGGACCCTTGCATTTTTAGTATTTGGGATGCATTTTCATATACATTTAGGCACACAATACAAATTTTTGAGATAGATAACGGAACCCGTTATAGTAAACTGGATTTTATTACTATAAAATTTTTATAATTTTCGGAAAATATATACCTAGGGATACAATACAGTTCATACCAACTGTGATACGATTTTTTTATACAGATAAAAAACGTTCATATGTATGGCTCTATGTTTTAGTTTGGTCAAAAGCTGTTAACGAAACGAAGAAATTATTGCTTTTCTACAATATTGTTATGAAATCGTTAACAGAATTCAAACCTGCTCTGACATTGGTCTACCATACGCATCCAAATGTATAGGAGGTATATGTTTATGTCTGAAAATGCAAATGAGGTAAATGCAGATCAAGTTGAAATGAGTAGTGAAGAGGTAAAGGATGTGGAAGAAAATAAGGCGATGGGAATCCTTGCTTATCTGATTTTCTTTATTCCACTACTTGCCGCAAAAGATTCTAAGTTTGCGATGTACCATGCGAATCAGGGGTTATCACTTTTCTTGGTTTTTGTAGCAGTTAACATAATTGGAACGGTTATTCCTATCATTGGTTGGATATTCATTTGGCTACCGGGATATATCCTTTCAATGGTATTGCTTATTATGGGAATCATCAATGCTGCGAATGGCAAAAAGAAGCCTTTGCCGGTAATTGGCAAATGGCAGTTGATCAAGTAATGATAAAAAAACTAAGGTGAGCGAGCGAGAATGCTAGCTTACCTTAGTGTACTTAAAATGATTCCATTAGTCTCTTTATTAACTGTGTTCTATTTTTTACATCTACCTTCTTAAGAATTCTCCCTACATGCTTTTTAACTGTAATTTCAGCTACATATAATTGCTCGGCTATTTGGATGTTACTATATTCCTCAAGAATTAACTTTACTACTTCTTTTTCTCTTACTGTAAATGGGTATGCATTTAAAATAACTTCTAATCTTTCTGAAGCATCGTTAGAATTGGTGAATTGATCTAAATAATGACTTAACCGTTGTCCTCTGACATCTAATATATATGTTGGGGAAGGTTGATCCGTTCCGAAATCATAATGGGTAGCCCCAGGCACTTCTGTGAATCCAAAACTCTTTAAGACTTCCTGGAAAAAAGGTAATGGCGTTGATGTAATAATCCTTCCTCCTGATAATAGTAATGGGGATAAATTATATAAAAGAAAAGAGCGGGCAAATGTATCATTTGCATCTAAGCAGTCGAGCATTCGAATAAACCAACCTGCATTCGTTTCACTTGGAACACTAAATTCACGATACATTTCTTTACTTAGCTGCTGAAAATAACAAGAAGAGACAGGCTCTTTTGCCAACTGGGTAATAGTATCCTCATTAATTGGCACGACAATCGATAATCCCAGCATCTCATCGTTTTTATTTCTTAAAATCCTTGCCACTCGGTAGCCCATTCTTTTAATATATTCTGCATCTACTAGCTTCGATTCTATTTCATTATGTTGCAATGAAACGTTGTATTGATAGGTGCTGTTCGTTTCTCTATGAAAGAAATCGACTTTATCAGCGGCTAGCATCTTCTTTCTTAACGTAAAATATGCTTCAATGTCACTAAAATTGTGTTTGCCGACATGATCTAAATATAAGTCATCATCCACTGTGTCTTGGAAGAAAATCGATTGAATAAATTCATCACCGAGGTGATAGAAAAACTCTGCTATATCTGACTCGGCGTGTGTTCTTCCTACTTTGCTTTGATAGTAGGAAACACATCGTTGGCGTAACAAGTCATACTTTTCCATGTTTCTACTTTTTAAATCAACTTTAATAGCATCTCTTATGAGGTCGTGTACATACCATCCATTTCCTTTCTGGATAACGAATGATAAAGCGGTCAGTTGATTATAAAGCTCTACTGGTATTTCCTTTTGTGTTGCGAATTCAAGACTGCCTTGGTCAAACTGCCGTAGTACGGCAGCAGCTTCCGTTAAGAGTTGGAGATCCTGGTTATAGAAATAGCCCGTAAAACCACGCGGGCTTGCCCCGTGGATGTAAGGGCTTCGCTCAAGGGCAGTTCTTAGACTGCTCTACTTGAGCGATTTTTTGTTTGGTGAAAAAATATAGATTGAGAACATACATTCCCATGTGGTAAAATGTTTGTAAGTAGAAAAGAAAATAAGATACAAAAATTAGTTGAAATGATGAGTGAGTATAATAGATTAAATCATTGTAAGTTTCTAATCCAATATCACATCATTTGGTGTCCAAAATATCGATTTAACGTACTTAACGAAAAAATAGAATTAGAATTAAGGGGAATCCTTCGGATTATCAG
>NZ_JAOALK010000057.1 GCF_025154055.1 Aquibacillus koreensis | reverse complement strand
TGGAGTGACCTAACTAAATGAGACAGAGGAAAAAGCACCCCCTGAGTCGTATATAAATTAAACGACTACTGGAGGTGCTTTTCTCATGGGAGAAAATAAAAATGTTTATTCTGAAGAGGTTAAAAGGAAAGTCATTGAAATGAAGTTGTCTAAAAAATATACCAATAAACAGATTATGGAGAAGTGCGGTATACGTAACGTTAGTCAAATCAAAAGATGGATGAAATGGTTTCGTGATGGGGAGGAACACCGACTGTCGCAACCCATTGGTAAACAATATTCCTTTGGGAAAGGTCCTGAGGAGCTAAGTGAAATAGACCAATTAAAACGGCAAGTTAAGCATCTAAAAATTAAAAATGAAATCTTAAAAAAGTACCAGGAAATCGAAGGGAGTTGGTACCAGAAGTAGTAATAGAGCTAGTGGAGTCATTAAAGGAAGTTTATGCGGTATCGATGATATGTGATTGTATTGGAGTCCCTAGATCTACTTACTATCGTTGGCTTCAAAAGTCATGGGAACCGACTGAGCTAGAACAACAAATAATCGATATTTGTAAAACCCTAAAATACAGAGTTGGACATAGAATGGTTAAAAAAATATTAAAAGAGGATCATCATATTTCTGTAAATAGGTTAACTGTGCAAAGAATCATGCAAAAATACAACATCCAATGTCGAGTCAAACCTAAAAGAAAATCAAAAATTGCTGGTGAAAGTAAATGTATCGTTCCAAATTTGTTGGAACAGAATTTTAAAGCAGATAGACCTAACCAAAAGTGGGTTACAGATATAACATACTTGAATTTTGGAGAGTCAACGATGTATTTATCATCCATCATGGATTTGTACAATAATGAAATTGTTGCTTATCGAGTTAGTCATAACCAAGAAGTAGATCTAGTGCTAGAAACATTGAAAGCAGCTTGTAATGGGCGAGAAACGAAAGGACTGATACTTCACAGTGACCAGGGATCGCAATACACTTCGTATGCTTTTCAAGAGTTAGCTGAAGAAAAAGGCATTATCACAAGCATGTCCCGCAAAGGCAATTGCTTTGATAATGCCGTCATTGAATCCTTCCACTCCACCATAAAGTCGGAAGAATTCTACACACACCAAAAGGCGCGTCTTACAAACTCTATTGTACTAGAAAAAGTCGAATCTTACATGTATTATTACAACTATATACGACCGTTTTCAAAATTAAACTGCCTTTCCCCTGTTCAATTCAGGGCAAAGGCAGCATAGGTGCTTTTTCTTGTCTCATATTACTAGGTCAGTTCACATAGGTGAAAGGGGCTCTTTTAAGCTTAAAAGTTAGTCTTATCTAGTAATTCACCAGTAGATTGCTCATATCCTTGCATATATTTAATTCTTCGTTGTGCAGAAGATTTGTTCACCTGTTCATCAGCATGATAAGAGGAACGAACGAGTGGTCCTGCCTCACAATGTTTAAAGCCTTTTTCAAAAGCAATTTTTCTCAACTCTTCGAACTCATCAGGATGATAATAGCGTTCTACATATAAGTGTTTCTTGGTAGGTTGTAAGTATTGTCCGATCGTCATAATATCTACGTTATTTTCTCTTAAGTCGTCCATCACCTGTATAATTTCTTCCTTTGTTTCTCCTAAGCCCACCATAAGGCTAGACTTAGTAGGGGTGTTAGGTGAGATTTCCTTTACTCTTCGAAGCAATTCAAGAGAACGATCATACATGGCGATTGCGCGCACTCTTTTTGTTAATCGTCGAACGGTTTCAATATTGTGGTTGAATATATCAGGTTTACTATCCATTAACGTATGTAGGCTTTCATAGTCACCTTTCATATCGGAAGGGAGGATTTCAACGGTACATCCAGGAACACGTTTGCGTATTTGACGTACAGTCTCTGCAAAAACTGCTGCACCGCCATCTTTTAAATCGTCACGTGCAACGGAGGTAACGACCACATGTTTTAAACCCATTATTTCTACTGATTCAGCAACACGTTCTGGTTCGTTCCAATCTAATTCATTTGGTAAACCAGTTTTAACTGCGCAAAAGCGGCATCCACGTGTACAGGTGTCTCCAAGGATCATGAAAGTCGCTGTTTTCCTTTCACTCCAACATTCGTGAATGTTAGGACAACGTGCTTCTTCACAAACCGTGTTTAAACGTTTGTCACGCATTAAGTTTTTAAGGCGATTGTACGATTTGTTTGTGTTAATTTTAATTTTTAACCACTCAGGTTTACGTAAGTGTTCTTGTTCTTTTGCCAAAATTGACACTCCTTTATCGTGAATAATTCCAACTTTTTCCTTGGTACTTATTTTTAGCAAGGTCTTCCACTTCTCGTAGTTGTTGATCTGAGAGGATAAATGGCTCTAGCTTAATGTCTAGACCTCGTTCAAACCCTGTTTTAAAAGCCTGCTTTACATCTTCAAACGAGATTGATTGATTTAAAACTTCATTAATTGCAACTGCTTTGTCACCAAAAGCTCGCTTTGCACGTTCTTTCACACGATCATTTGGATACAAAAATAGATCAAATAATTTCACGGTATCGACATCTATTGGGATAGAACCATGTTGTAAAATGACCCCTTTTTGACGCGTTTGTGCACTACCAGCTGCCTTTTTTCCTTCTACTACTAACTCATACCATGACGGCTCCTCGAAACAGACTGCTGAGTCAGTGGTTTGCAGTTTCCCCTCAGGAATTGCAAATGCTGCATCAACACGTAGTTCTTTAAATCCTTCTAAGAGTCCCCTTGAAATTACTTGATAAGCGTCTTTTACGGACTGTGGCATTCTTTCATGTTGCTCTGACACAATTACACTGTATGTAAGTTCCTGGTCGTGCAAGACGGCACGCCCACCTGTTTGTCTTCTGACAAGGTCAATACCATATTTGCGAAGACCTTCTAGATCAATTTTTCCATTCACTTTTTGGAAATAGCCAACCGAAAGTCCTGCTGGCTCCCAACCATAAAATCGAATAACAGGTGGAATTCTACCTTCGCTATGCCATTGGAGCAATGCTTCATCCATAGCCATGTTATAAGCCGGTGTACAGTGACCAGAATCTAAAAAATACCATGTTTCACTCATTATGCTCCTCTTTTCCTGAAATAATTCGAATAGATTAACTATGTTTAATGGTAGCAATTACCAATATGTGGTGTCAATGTATGAGCTTAGCTTATGTTGCTGTACATAAATTTATCCTGTCCAACCAATCAGGAATCATAGCTGTAAAGAAGTATTAATTGTTAGAAGATATGAAAAAAGAACACCATATAGGGTGTCCTATGTGTAAATTCGTTATTTCGTTTCTTTTGGAAAGAAAAGTGTTAATCCAAACGTAATCAATGCAATAAAAAATAGACCAATGTACACATTATGAAGGGAATCTGTTAAAGCGAATTGTAATGCTTCGATTGCTTCTGATGATAATTGATTACGGGTAGTTTCATCTAACAATGCATCCGTGTTACTAATATCTATATCTTCACTAAGAGCAACGGTTGTTGTTGCTAATTTATCCTTCATTTGCGCATTTAGCACACCACCGAGCACTGCAGCACCTAAGGCACTACCGATAATTCGCATAAACATGTTGAGGGAAGTGGCAACACCTCTTTCTTTCCAACCAACACTATTTTGGATAGACACTATAAATGTTGTACTTGACAATCCCATTCCAACGCCTACAATAAATGAGCTAAATCCAGCGTAAATGGGGCCTTTATCAGGACCTAAAAACATAAATAAGATACCTCCAGCAAGAAGTGCTAAGCCACCAAGTATGGCCGTTGGACGAAAACCAATCTTTAGTACGAGATGCCCAGCGGTAGTCGCAGCAATAGGCCAACCGATCGACATGGTGGATAAGGTAAAGCCTGCAATAATAGCAGAATACCCCATTACAGCTTGAACATAAGTAGGTAGGAAGGTTGAAATACCGATAATGATCATGCCGGAAGTTAGTGTTGCTAAGTTCGCAACAGTAATTAATTTGTTTTTCCATAAGAACAGTGGCATCATCGGAGCAACTGCGCGCTTTTCCTGCCACACAAAAAGAATAGAAGAAATTATAAAAACAAGAAGTAATAGAATGACTTCTATGGATGTCCATGGCCATCCCGATCCTCCCTGAACTAAAACAACGATGATCGCTGAGATTGCAATAAACGATAAGCTAGAGCCAAGGTAATCGATCGATTTCTTTTCTTTTGTAACATCCTCATGAAAAAATAAAATAACACCAATGATTCCTATAATGCCTAATGGTACGTTCATCCAAAATATCCACGCCCAATCTACATATTGGACGATAAACCCTCCAGCTAAAGGGCCTAATACAGAAGAGATTCCCCATACACTTGCGAGATAGCCTTGAACTTTTGCCCGTTCTTTGATGGAGTACATGTCACCAACCATCGTTGTCACCATGGGATGAATTGCTCCTGCACCTATTCCTTGAATTAATCGAAATATAATAAGCATGCTCATTGTGGTAGCTAATCCACATAATATGGAACCAATTAAGAAAATAATAACTCCGATTATAAAAATTGGTTTTCTTCCAAAAAGGTCAGATAGTTTCCCATAAATAAGTGTAGTGACTGCTTGCATTAGTAAAAAGGAAGAGAAAACCCAACTATAAAACGAGAATCCCCCAAGATCCCCTACAATACTTGGCATTGCAGTTGCGACAATCGTTCCTTCAATAGCTGCCATAAACATCGAGATGACTAATATAGCAAGAACAAGTGGTCTGCGTGTTTGTTTTGGTTTTTTGCTTTTTGTCATATGTATTTCCTTCTTTCGAAATAATCCGTTCCACCTCACTTTAACGTAACTATTTCATTTTGCAATAAAATTAGGAAAAATAATTACTTCTTAACTTAATAAGTTAAGAAAGAATGGACAATACTATCTTTACATGTTCTTCTGACCACTTATATGATAACGAGTTTTTTGTAGTATATATAACATTGTATTTTAAGTAATACATAATTAAATCGATAGAAGGTAATATCGTGAACCCAAAAGAAGTCTTATTCTGGAGTATAGCCCTTCCTGGTTTTGGTCAACTGCTCAACAAAAAATACATAAAAGGAATTATCCTTGTAGCCTTAGAATTTCTTATCAATGTACAGGGGAATTTTAATGAAATTATCCGATTAAGTTTTATAGGTGAAACACATTTAGCTTTTCAACAAGCTGATTTAGGGTGGCTTATGTTTTATCCTTGTTTATACTTTTTCGCAATATGGGATGCATATAAAGATGCAGGTGGAGCTAAAAATAGTTATTCTTTTTTACCATTTGTTTTTTGTGCATATACTGTTACAGTTGGTGTGATGTATTCATCAAAGGTTTTCGTACTAGGTGTATTTCTTGGCCCAGTATGGTTGCCAATGATTTCTGTTATTCCTGGAATTATCCTTGGTTTATTAGTAAAGAAGGTATTGCGGAAGTTTGATGGGGAATGATTATTCATTCCCTTGTTGTTTGTAAAAGCTTTTCATTTCTTTTTTTGTATGGGTTTTCGCTATAATAGGAATGATTCACATGTCGACTGCGTGATGAATTACTACTATGTTCTACTGAGGTGATCTTACTGTTTGAATTATCGATTCTCCAATGGTTAGTTGTTATTTTGTGCGCAATATTTATTGGCTTTACAAAAACAGGAGTATCTAGTTTAGGAATACTTGTTGTAACGATCTTAATGTTTATTTTTCCCGCTAAAGAATCTGTTGGCATTTTATTGCCTTTATTAATTATTGGTGACATATTTGCAGTCATCTATTATCGAAGAAACGTTGTTTGGAAGTATCTCGTATCCTTAATACCTTGGGTACTAATCGGAATTATGTTCGGATTTTATGTATTGAATGAAATCGATAGTGAACAATTGAAACCTGTAATTGGGGCTTTAGTTCTACTATTAATCCTTTTACATGTAATTCGTGAACGATTAGGTGAGAGGTTTAATAAATGGTTACCAGGATCAATTTGGTTTATAGGATTAATGGGCGTATTAGCTGGATTCACGACGATGATTGGTAATGCAGCTGGTGGTGTAATGGCTATATATCTATTAGTTAAAGGATTGCCTAAACGAGAATTCATTGGCACAGGTGCATGGTTTTTCTTATTTGTTAATCTAATTAAAGTTCCTTTTTATATTTACCTAGGGTTAATTACGACTGATTCCTTTTTATTTAATCTTAGTTTACTTCCAACAGTTATTATCGGTGCATTTATTGGTATAAAGATCATACCACTAATTCCTCAGAGAGTATTTCAAATACTTATCCTAACTTTTGCGGCCGTAGGTGCGCTTCGGTTACTTATTGCTTAATTTCTAGTAATCTATTAATCCACCCGCTTATAAGTGTTGAAAAATGGAGTAGGTTTAATCCTAACTCCATTTTTTTACTACTTATTCCAATGGAAAAAAGTCTTTGATAAATATAATAATAAATTTTAGTGTAATAGTAACTTGAAAAACTGCAAATAAAATGAAAATCAATTTCAGTTAGGGAATCGTTACAATAAAAAGATGTCATAAAGTTCCCTTGATCAAATCGTATTATCTTTCGCTTATTGTGATAAAATTCTAAAGAAAAATTAACACAAGTAGTGAAGAGATAGGAATCAAATAATTGATTATAATAAGCTTTTTCCGTTAATCTTAAGAAATATTATAAAAGAAAGAGGTAATAGGATGAAAAGCGTACATAGCAACATTGTCCAATTTCGTGGAACCCATTACAATTTTGGATATAATCAAGGACTAGAGATAAAGGATTCGCATATTTTACAGAACCGTGAAAAGCAATGGAGAGTAAGAAAACCACGATTTGAAATAGAAGAACAAGAGGTGAAACAAGCAATTACAGCCTTTGCGCCTGGTGTTTGGGATGAACTTCTTGGGCTTAGAGATGCCTTAGAATGGCCTATGGAAAAGGTATTACAAGAGTTCGG
The DNA here is from genome assembly GCF_025154055.1 of Aquibacillus koreensis. GTDB lineage: Bacteria > Bacillota > Bacilli > Bacillales > Amphibacillaceae > Aquibacillus_C > Aquibacillus_C koreensis. Next base: position 52,353 of record NZ_JAOALK010000057.1, on the reverse strand, counting down.
AGGATATCGATTGGAATATGTTCGCTCTGGTTGTTCGATTGTTACAGGAGATGATTATTTTATTCGGAATTATGATTATCATCCGAAAACGTACGAGGGAAGATATATATTATTTCAACCAACAGATCAAGGATATGCTATGATTGGACCTAGTCAACGTATTACAGGTAGGCCAGATGGAATGAATGAAAAGGGATTAGTGTTAGGTTACAACTTTATGCATCGAAAAAAACCTGGGGACGGATTCATTTGTGCGATGATTGGTCGGATCATACTGGAAAGCTGTGCCAATGTTGAAGAAGCGGTTTCGATGTTACAGGAGATACCTCATCGACATTCCTTTAGTTATACTGTCTTTGATAAAAGTGGACAAACCTATATTGTGGAGGCAACTCCAAGAGGAACTGAAGTGCGGCAATCTAATGTTTGTACGAATCATTTTGAAATTATGACCCATGAAAATAGAAACTACTTAGTTGATTCAAAACGTAGGCAAGAAATTATTGACTTGCGAAAAGAACGCTTCTCAAATGGATATGATGCTTTTCGGCTGATGAATGATCGGGATAAAGGAGTCTTTTCTGATGAGTATCAGAATTGGGCTGGCACAATTCATACATCTGCATATTTTCCTAAACAAATGGAGGCATGGATGGCTTTAGGAGGAGATCAGGAACCGACAAAAATCCAATTTAACTCATGGCTCGAAGGTGAAGATCTAGATGTTGAAAAGATTATTGGTCAAGTCGATACAGATATTCCTTTCGTACATATGGAATCGAATGTTACTTGGTATAGATAGGGGGTGTTGAAAATGAATGGAAAAGAACGCAAGGATATTCAAGTAGGGTTGGTAGTGGATATTGTATTAAAGAAAGACCAAAGAAGCGGAAAAATGACGCGAGGAATTGTAAAAGATATATTAACGAATTCACCTAATCACCCACATGGGATTAAAGTGCGATTGGAAGATGGCCAAGTAGGGAGAGTAAAGGCAATCATTGAATAATATGTTAGCAATAATCTGAATTGAATTCGTTGATTTATATAAAAAAAGCGAGCTCATAAAGAGCTCGCTTTTGTAAAACTGCAATTAGTTTTTAGTAACGTTAGCAGCTTGTGGTCCACGGTTACCTTCTTCGATTTCAAAAGAAACGCTTTGACCTTCTTCAAGTGTTTTAAAGCCTTCGCCTTGGATTGCTGAGAAGTGTACGAATACATCGTCTTGTCCTTCAACTTCGATAAATCCAAAACCTTTGTCTGCGTTAAACCATTTTACTGTACCTTGTAACATATTACTATTTCCTCCTAGTGTGGATATTCCACACACATGTATTACCATTCTTGCTCTTGCATCCAAAACGAAAACTTTCACGTGTTGTTACTTGAAGTGTTTGGTCGAACTCGAACAGTTAAGATGAGTATAACAGTAAAAGACGATGAAAGTCAAACATATTCGAAATAAATATTTATTTAAGGAGATAAGGTATAAGAAGATTTTAATTTGCATATACTAATAAATTAACTATGCCATTATTCATATAGTTACAAAAGGATCTAGAGGAAAAATATAATAAAAGGAATAGGTAAGTGATGTTAATGGAATTACTTTTTTGGATAACTATGTCAATACTGTGCGTGATAACATACTTTATCGTCCATAAACCCCTTTATATAGTAGAGCGTTTATTTTTAATCCTTTTTTTAGAGTTTTTTATTACTAGTTATTTTGCAGTTATATCGGTGAATTTAGAACAAATCTATATTGAAAAGCAAATGGTTCCTACTATTATGTTTCTTTGTTTTGAATTAATCCTTTTGCCTGTTTTGTTTTTATTTTTTATCGATTTATTTAACAGTACTTCTCTTATCAAAAGGTTATTAATCTTTGGTCTATCCATTTTGGTTTGTTTAGGAATGGAGTGGTTGCTTTTAATACAAGATGTCATTGTACATGTGAACTGGGGTTTGTGGCAATCCATGTTAGGATATGTCACCATGCTGGTGGTAACAATTATCATCCATTACATGTTTAAAGCAATCCTTATAGACGAGGGAGTTGTAACAAAATGACTTTGCCAGTAAACTTCGATCATAATGAGATTGTGATATTAATCGGATTAATTGCTTCATTCATTATAGTTTGTTGGTTACCGAAACGTTTTTCATTAAGTTTTTCGGTTTTGGTATTTTTGTTTGCAACTACAATAGCAAGGTTATCTGATCATTTAATATCGGGAAGCATTGTTGATTTATACGATGTGATGGATTCAGGTAAGTATGAAATTTTTGATTTACTTACATATATTTATTACGGTCCCTTTGCCTATTTTTTTATCTATGTCTATGACAAGTTTAATATAAAAGGATTGCGGACGGTTCTTTATATTATTGTATGTACGGTTCTAGCGACATTATTTGAAGGTTTTCATGTGTTCATGGAAGTTTTTCAGTATAAAGGGTGGCATTTATGGTACTCTTTTAGCTTTTATTTAATTATTCAGCCTATCACCTTAATTTTTTATCATTTTCTAAAGAGGCTTTATGATAAAAGGTAAAAAGGGAGTGTAATTCAACAAATGGGAAAGGTTGAAGACAATTTCCATTATAAAAAGGTTGATACATTGGCATAATGTAGGTAGTATAGATAGGTAGTTTAGAAAAACGTGATTAACAAAGATAATCTAGGCCTCGTTTTTCTAAAAAAGCCAGTGTTGAAATGAGGTTTTAAAAAATGAGTAAAACATCCATTTACGGATTAACTTTTGAACAATTAACTTCTTGGCTAGTTGAGCATGGACAAAAAAAGTTTAGGGCACAACAGGTTTGGGATTGGTTGTATAAAAAACGTATAACAGATTTCGAGGAAATGACTAACTTAAATAAAGAGTGTTTGGCATTATTAGACAATCATTTTTATATACAGTCATTAAAACAAGCGATTAAGCAGGAATCATCGGACGGAACCATTAAATTTTTATTTGAACTTCAGGATGGGAATTTAATAGAGACGGTATTAATGCGATTCTCTTATGGATTGTCAGTTTGTGTGACTACACAGGTTGGTTGTAATATCGGTTGTACGTTTTGTGCCAGTGGGTTATTAACGAAAAATCGTGACCTTTCTGGTGGTGAAATTGTAGAGCAGATTATGAAAGTACAACAGCATTTGGACCGAGTAGGGAAAAATGAACGTGTTAGTCATATCGTGGTGATGGGGATTGGCGAACCGTTTGATAATTATAGTAACATGATGGACTTTTTACGTGTAGTAAATGATCAAAACGGGTTATCGATTGGTGCAAGACACATCACTGTATCAACAAGTGGTTTGGCGCATAAGATTTATGATTTTGCAGATGAAGATATTCAGATCAATCTAGCAGTATCTTTACATGCACCAAATAATGAATTGAGAACGAAAATCATGAAAATTAACAAAGCATTCCCGTTAGAAAAACTAATGCCAGCAGTTGACTACTATTTAGAAAAAACGAACAGACGTATTACCTTTGAGTATATTCTATTAAGGGATGTAAATGATCATAAAGAAGAAGCGCTTCAGTTGGTTCAACTTTTGAAAGATAAGCGTCATTTGTCTTATGTTAATTTAATTCCTTATAATCCGGTTGACGAGCATAACCAATATCAAAGAAGTACAAAAGAATCGATCGTAAAATTCTATGAAACGTTGTTAAACAACGGAATCCAGTGCGGTGTTCGTGTAGAGCAAGGTTCAGACATCGATGCTGCTTGTGGGCAGTTGAGAAGTAAACAAATTAAAGCTAAATCATAACGTCATCTTGTGAAACAAAAATAGATGCGTCACATTTATGTGATCGCATCTATTTTTATTTGGTAAGATTTTTTAACGTTTACACTTTTTGTGCAACGCCTGTATCGTAAGCAGCCTGTATAACTGCTTCTCTTATTTTTGGTACAACTTCACGATTAAATACACCGGGAATAATATAGTCAACGTTTAGCTCATCTTGGCTAATAGTAGAAGCAATTGCCTTTGAGGCTGCTAACTTCATTTCTTCATTGATGGATGTGGCTCTACAATCTAGTACGCCTCTAAAAATACCAGGAAAGCATAGCACATTGTTCACTTGATTTGGATAATCGGATCTACCGGTTGCCATTACTTTTACATAGGGGCTTGCTTCTTCCGGTGATATTTCAGGATTAGGATTAGCGAGCGCGAATACGATAGGATCCTTAGCCATTTTCTTTACATCATCAACTTTTAACACACCAGCCGCGGATACACCGATAAAAATATCTGCATCCTCAATCACCTGTGATAAAGAACCTTGTTCATTGTGTGGATTGGTGTTTTCTGCATACCACGTCCACATCTTGTTTTCATACGTATCCTTTTTAGAAATAGCACCTTCTTTATCGACCCCAACTACATTTTTAACTCCAGCGTTTAGAAGCATTTTGGTAATCGCAATTCCAGCTGCACCTATGCCGCAAACCACTATTTTCAAATCCTCTAGTTCTTTCTCTACAAGTTTAAGGGCGTTAAAGATACCAGCAAGAACAACAATAGCTGTGCCATGCTGATCGTCGTGGAATACAGGGATATCTAACTCCTCTTTTAATCTCTGTTCTATTTCAAAGCATTGGGGAGATGCGATATCCTCTAAATTTATACCTCCAAATGTTGGACTTAAGGATTTTATTGTTTGGATTATTTCTTCTGTACTGTTAGCGTTCAAACACAAAGGGAAGGCATCGACATTTGCAAATTGCTTAAATAACATTGCTTTACCTTCCATGACTGGCATGGCTGCTTCGGGTTTGATTTTACCTAGTCCTAGTACGGCTGTTCCGTCGGAGATAACTGCTACAGTATTTTTCTTAATCGTCAAATTATAGGCTAACATAGGATCTTCATCAATTGCTTTTGATACACGAGCAACTTCTGGTGTATATACTTGGGATAATTGTTCGCGATTATCAATAGATAATTTTGATTTAACTTCGATTTTACCACCTAAGTGGACTAAGAAAGTTCGATCTGACACGTGCCTAATGTTAACGCCTGTTAAGGTATTTACCTTATCGATAATTTGTTTTTGATGGTTTTCATTGTTTACACGAACTGTAACGTCCCTGACTGATAAATCTGGGCTTTCCTTAATCACGTCAATTGCTACGAGATCTCCATCTGACTTACTTATTGTTGTAGCAATTTCACCAAAAGTAACGTGTTTCTTCGTAATTTCTAGTCTCAAAATAATATGCATATTAGAACGAGCCATATGGAACATCCTTTCTTCCTATATAGTATCTAGATAGCTTGATCATAGAAGAATATTTAGTTTTGACACTTGTATTAATTGCATGCAAACTGCTTGCAAAAAACTTTATTCCGAGTAAAATACTCCGTATAATAAGATTTAATCTAAGGAGGATTAATGATGACGATTCCAAAACCGCTTGTCCAGTTTAATCAAGCTTTTATCGTGATTACAGTAGTATTAGGGCTACTTTTTTATAAAGTCATTCTTCTCATACCCTTTATGATTGGAGTGTACATGTTAATTACAAAGCAAAATCCACTTATGATGTTGGGGAAAAGAGTATTAAAGAAACCATTATCGTTATACAAACAAGAAGATAAAAATCAACAACTTTTTAATCAATGGATTGCAACAATTTGTTTGGGTGTATCCATCGTTTCTTTCTATCTCGGTTGGATTATTATTGGGTATGTAAGTAGTGTCATGGTTATGGTCGCTGCTGGAGTTGCCTTGTTAGGATTTTGTATTGGTTGTACGATACGATATCGGTTCATGATGTGGAGATACAAACGGTCAAAAGCACATGTTTCCTTGTAAATGTAATATAAGTGGAGTGCAGGTGTTATGACAAACCAGTCATAGTTCATCTTATGTTTAGTATAATAAATAATGTACAAATGAAGCAATTCTGTCCTTAGAAAATATAATTTGTTATAGGAACGGATAGGTTAGTAACCTATTCGTTTTTCTATGAGTCAAAAGGGTAAGCCAATAGATTGAAAAAAAAATAAAAAGCCTGAGTAATTCTCAAGCTCTTAACAATACTATTGTCCAGCCACTTTTGCTCTAAATGCTTCTAATTTTTTATACGTATCCTTTATAAGCTTGTTTAGCTCTTCTATGTTAGGTTTATCCTTTTGAGCCTCTCCGATTAATGGATACAAGCTTTCCTCAATATCTTTATAGTCTTCAGGATACTTTTTTTCTACTTTCTTTTCAATAAGATCCCAGTTCTCATCTAGAACTTTACCGAAAGTATTTATTTTTCTTGCGTTGTCTGGATTTTGTTCAACGAGGCTTTTAAGTTCATCGATGGTTGCTAAGACAATGGCGATCCCTTTGGAGAGATCTGTTTTCTTCTCCATTTGCTTGTGTAAAGGAGTTGCATCCGACTGCGCCTCGCTATTAGTTACTGGACTGAACCCGGATAGAACTAATGTAAAAATAAGTAGGCTTATTGCAATCCATTTTTTCATTCAATACCACGCTCCTTTTTATGTTATTCACCTCTATTTTCATCCAAGTTTTTATTATTATGCAATGAATTAGGAAACAAAAAGAAGATTGGTGTGTTTGAAGGAAATTTGTTGATTTAGGTAGGGGAATCAACAAATAAAGGTAGGCTAATGAGAGATATCTGTTGATAAAAAGGATAAAACAACAGATATAGATAAGCGTTTGAGGAATACCTGTTGATTAAAAGAAAAAATCAACAGATACAGTGCTGCTTCCGAAAGATATCTGTTGATTTAACATAACCTAATTATACTTGTAACTTTTTTTAATTTGAGACGTCCGATAAAGAGGAGGTCTAAGACATGAAATATATTTGTTTATTCTTGTACTTTGTTATGATTTTGTTTGTTGTGGGCTGTGGACCCTCTTCGAAAAATGTTAAGGACTCTGCAGATTCAATCAGTAGCCATGATGTACAAACACCTCTAGAGGAGGTCTCGGAAGGGGATTTTGTTTACCGACTTGTAACAGACCAAGAAGAATATAAAGAAGGTAGTTCCGTAAGTATCTATGCTGAGTTAGAATATATCGGTAGTAACGATCAAATTACCATTTATCACGCTGCATCACCATTTCATTTTCCTTTAGAAGAAAAAACTAGAGGCTATCAAATTGGTTATGGAATGGAAGAGCCACTCTTAAATACTACATTAGTCAAAAACAAACCTATACGAGAGCAATACAAGGGGAGCGGAGGCTATGGCTCTAAAGAGGATGCTAACTATGAAGCTTTTGTTAAAAAAATTATGAGCAACCATTTTCCAAAAGGATACTATGTAATGGATGGATTTGCTGATTTTTATGTAGAAACTAGTGATGGCAAACGTAAATATGAAATAACTGCAACGATTGATTTTAAGGTAGAAGAAAAGTGAGCTTAGAGGAAATCCTAAGCTCACTTTTCAAACATTTTTAGTCGCTTGCACCATTTCCTCTTTACACATTGGGCATTCGCGTTGTTCTTGATCGGCTTCTTGGGCTGTTGTGATTCTCATCCAGCATTTGCATGTTGGGCTTGTACAATCCCAAACAAGTACCTCAGCCGTTCCTTTTGCTTTTGTTTGATCTTTCTGTTGTTCCGCTTCAGGTGTGAAAGGGTCTGTTATAAAGCGGGAAATTGCTACTTTTTCACCTCTGTAATAAGCAGGAGAGCTGATATATAATTCTTGTTCTGCTCTGGTAATTGCTACATATGCTAAACGACGCTCTTCCTCCAATGCAGCCTGTATCTTTTGTGCTCCTTTTTTTTCGGAAATCAAGTCTTTCCGATCACTCGCCTCCAGAGCTGAACTGTGGGGGAGAATACCTTCCGTTGCTCCCGATAGAAAGACTACGGGAAATTCTAAGCCTTTTGACCGATGAATGGTCATTAGAGAAACTGCGTTTGCATTTGGTGTTCTTCTAATAGTCTCCATCTCTTTATTCTTGCCAATAACATCATCCACAAAGGTAATGAAATCAACTACTTTATCGTACTTTTGTGCAGATGCTTCAACTTCAGACAACGTTTCTAATAAAATTTCTTTGTGAAGCGTTACATTTTTCCGTTCGTTTGTTTCCAAATAGTTATCATAAAATTTTCTAATTAACTTGATTGCCTGAATTGGTTTTATATCTTTAAGTGTTTTAATTAATGCTACTCGCTCTTCTATTTGTTTTGTTTGAAAAGGTTTGAGTCCTCTTAGAGATCTTAAATGCTTAAGTGGATTCGAGTCAGGATTTATGACTTGTTCTGCTTCAAGATGATACATTGCCTTATCTCGATTCAGAAAACAGGACGGTAGAATGCTTGAAATAGCGTCTAGGTTATTAGGCTCAAGTGACAGTCTTAAATAATCGATAATAGGCTGTACAATTGGCTGTTCGTAAAAAGTTTCCCCCTTGGAATAGGATAGAAAGGGAATACCCTGAAGGACTAATTGATCAAAGATCGCACGAGAGCTACTGTTAGTTCGGTGTAAAATGACAAAATCACGATAATCCCTTTTACCGGATTGTATATCTTCTTTTATTTTCATTATAATTGCTTCTGCTTCTTCATCAGTGGTATTCGGACGCAAATATAAAGGATTTAGATCACTTGATTTTGTTGATTGTAATGTTTTGGGATGACGGTGTTGATTATATTTAATTACTTCATTTCCTAAACCAAGTATAGAAGTAGTGGACCGATAATTTATATCTAAGGTCATTTTTTTGGCATTTGGATATAGGTTCTCAAAGTTTAAGATAATGGAACGGTCTGCCCCATTAAAACTATAAATGGTTTGATCATCATCCCCAACGACAAATAGGTTATTGTTTGGTTTTGCAATTAATTTGATTAGTTCGAATTGAATTGGGTTCGTATCTTGCCATTCATCACACAAAATATAATTAAATCTTCTTTGCATTGCTACTAAAAGCTTGTTGTCTTGTCTTAGTAATTGTAAGCTCTCCATGAGCATATCATCAAAATCTATATAGTGGTTTTGTTCTTTCCATTGTTCATAACGGATTAATATCTCTTTTATCTCTTTTTCTACTGTTGATGATGCGGGCAAGTCGTTCACAGAAAGAATATTTGTTTTATGTGAGGAAAGAAGCGCCAGTAACGTTTCGGGCTCGTATGTATCTTGTAACTTCTTCTCTTTTAATATTAGTTTGATCGCAAGTTGCTTGCGTTTTTCACTGCTTAATACTTGTTGCGCATACCCTTTACTTCTCAGTAACCTAAAAAAGATCGAATGAAAAGTTCCAATCGTGATCTGGTTGATCATATGCATAGATAAGCCGGGTAATTGATGCATTCGCGATTTCATTTCATCTGCTGCTTTTTTTGTAAAAGTAACGAGCATGATTGACTTGGGATTTATGTTTTTCCTACTTATTAAGTATCCTGTACGTGTTGTTAGAACTCTTGTTTTTCCACTACCAGCTCCTGCTAGCACTAATGCAGGACCGTCTACATGTCTGACTGCTTCAATCTGAGGTTTGTTTAATTTAATGTTATCGGCTTCTAGTGCACGGAAGTAGGAAGCATCTTCTTCCACATCCGCAACAAGTTCTACACTTGTTTTATGATCTGCAAGCCTAGCGTTTGGAATGTCTTTTAATTTAGTACCTTCTGGAGTATTGGAGAAATTCTGTACCTTTATCATAAAATTCACCTGCAGTTTCTATTCGTAAGCTTTCATTTTAATAGAATAACCTGCAGGTGACAATGGCAAACGTGAAATGGATATAAATGTTAGGTTGGAAATCTGCTCTGCCAACCTTCTTACGGTTATCTATAGTGATTCAAGGTATGAAGGGCCGGATCAATTAATTCTCTTAGTTTTTGTATATAAGGTGTATCCTCTTTGGCAAGTGTAATAATCGGATACAAGGCCTGATAGATCTGTACATGCGCTGTGGGATTGTTTTGGTATAAAGCTGAATCGATTTTGTTCCATTGCATGGACAGGGTATTTCCTAAAAGATTTATTTTTTTGAAATCATTTTTATCGTTTTTGACGGTTTCCTTCAACATAACTAAGGTAGTATGTATGGTTGCAATCTCATTTTTTATTTGCACCTGGTTTTCTTGCTCATAAGCTGTTTGATGGTCTTGTACCTGTGTAAAACCTACTAACATGAACAAAATTACGATAAATAAAGGTGCGATGAATAATGATGTTTTTCTCACGCATTTCAGCTCCTTTCATTTATTGCTTAGCTTGTCAAAATATACCTGGTTTATGCAAGTTGTTTCTCATAAAAGCACTTTTATAACTTTGTTGCTTCGCAGTGGATGGAGAATGCGTCGAACTTCACCTGTGCTAAGAATTTAATGGATGATTTTGACGGCTATCAGAGCCCTTATTTGCCTTGGTTCTAATAATTTCGTTAGCAATTTGTTGGAATAGCGTACTGTGTAGCCGCTCAGATTCAAATTTGGCCTGAAACAGGAAAATAAGGTCCCCCACAGCCGCTCAGAAATCGAAGGAGATTTTGGCGGCTATGAGCTTAAAATTAAAGATTTTATGATTTTAACGGCTACCAGAGCCCTTATTTGTCCTGATTTCAATGATATCGCTGGCATTTTGTTGGAATAGCGTACTGTATAGCCGCTCAGATTCAAAATTAGCTTAAAACAGAAAAATAAGGTCCCTCACAGCCGCTTGCATGTATTCACACTCTATGGATAGGTCGTCAATATTAACATTCTAAATAATAATTCATCGCTAATATCTCTAAAATTTGGTTTTTGACATATTTATTTGTGTTAAAATTCGATTATTAGGGGGGAGTAATTTGAAGAGAAATATTTTATTCATAATTACGTTACTAATTTTTGTTGTTAGTGGTTGTGGATCAACAGACTCAGGTGATGATAATTTAGTTCAAGACCAAGAAAAGGTAGAAATAAATGAGGAAGATGAAAATAACGCTGACATACCAGAAGAAGTAGAAAAGGTTGAGGAAGTAATAGAGAAAGACAGTAAGGAAGCGGAGGTCGTTATACCGCAGACACAATTAGAAGTACATTATATAGATGTTGGACAAGCAGATGCAACATTGCTTCAATTTGAATCCTATACTATCTTAATCGATGCAGGGGATTGGGATAGTACCGATGTGGTGACATACTTACAAGGGCTGGATATTACAGAAATAGATATTGCCATAGGGACACACCCTGATGCCGATCACATTGGACAATTGGATAAAGTGATCCAAAACTTTGAGGTAGGTGAAGTATGGCTTTCTGGCAACACAAGTACGTCTGAAACGTTTCAGCGATTAATGGATGAAATTGAAGTCTCAGGTGTCGATTATGATGAACCAAGAGCCGGGGATATATATGATGTTGGATCTTTGCAAATTGAAATCCTATATCCTTATAAAATTTCAGGAAATGCCAATCAGGAGTCCATCTCTATGAAACTAACTTATGGAGAGGTTACTTTTGTATTTACCGGTGATGCCGAAGTAGACCAAGAAACGGAAATGATTAATGGTTCAGATGTTGACGCTACTATCTTGCAGTTAGGACATCATGGATCGGATACTTCAACGAGTGAAGCTTTTCTACAGGCAGTTTCTCCAGAGGTAGTTATCTATAGTGCAGGTAATGGAAATGCTTATGGACATCCACATTATACTGTTGTGAATAGGGTGGAAAATTACGGTGCTAAGCTTTATGGCACGGATGTTCATGGAACAATCGTTGTGACAACGGATGGGAAAGACTATAGCATTGTTACAAAACAAGAAGGTAAGATAACTCCATCTGATGAAAAAAAGGAACAAAAACAAGAGGCTACTAATGACAAAGACAGCGAACAGTCATCAACTGCGTGTGTAAATATTAATACAGCTCCTATCGATGAATTGGAATCCATTATTCATATAGGTCCGGAACGCGCAAAAGATTTAGTAAAACAAAGACCTTATCAATCGGTGGATAATTTAACAAAAATAAATGGGATTGGCCCAGCACGTATTGCAGATATTAAAACTGAAGGGATTGCCTGTATAGGAGGGTGAAAAATGAAAGGTGTATTAGATCGGATCGAGGATGGTAAGTATGCCGTTATTATTGCAGAAGAAGTAAATAAGCAGTTTGTTATATTGAAAGACCGCTTGCCAAATGAAAGCCAGGTGTCCGATTGGTTTGATCTGCAGGTAGAAGGAGATAAGATTATTGATATCCAGTTCGATCAATTGACAACACGTGAAAAAGAGGCACAAATCAAAAATACAAGGCAAAGGGTACAAAGAAAGAAAACAGGAAGTAAGTTTAAACGAAAGAAATAATAGAATGGATTGATATAAATGGAGAGTAGGAAGACTTTTCAAAGATTAAAAAGATTATTATTGGGCTTTATTCTTGCCGGTGCTCTACTTTTCATTATCCAATCAGTTGTGATTGTTGTGGATGGTTTACATGATGAAACAAGTAAAACAGATGTTGGTGTAGTGTTAGGTAACAAAGTGAATCTTGATGGTTCCCCGTCGGATCGACTAAAGGCAAGGTTAGATAAAGCATTAGAGCTGTATGAAGATGATAGAATCTCCCATGTAATCACTAGTGGTGGAATTGGAGACGAAGGTTTTGATGAAGCAAAGGTAATGAAAGATTTCCTAGTAGAAAATGGTGTTGAAGAGGAGCACGTTATCACAGATAGCGAAGGCTACAACACATTCATGACGGCAGAAAATGCCCGAAAAATAATGGACGATAATCAATGGACTTCAGCTACCGTAATCACACAATATTTCCATATAACTAGATCAAAACTAGCATTTGATAAACAAGGGATTGAACAGGTCAATGGTGCACATGCCGACTTTTTTGAGTTAAGAGACTTTTATTCTATCTTTAGAGAGTTTTTTGCTGTGTATAAGTACCTGTTGAAATAAGAGAAGGGCGGGTTGAGATCGTGAACATAAAAGGAATAAACCATCTATTGTTTTCGGTATCTGACTTGGATCATTCGATAAAATTCTATCAAGATGTCTTTGATGCAAAACTTTTGGTGAAGGGTAGGAGTACGGCCTACTTTGATCTAGATGGATTATGGCTTGCATTAAATGTAGAAAAAGATATAGATCGTACTACTATTCATCAATCCTATACGCATATTGCATTTTCCATTAGTGAAGGTGATTTTGACCAACTATATCAGAAGTTAAACACATTACAGGTGAACATATTACCTGGACGTGAACGGGATGTTAAAGATAAGAAATCGATTTATTTCTCGGACCCAGATGGACATAAGTTTGAGTTCCATACAGGTACATTGCAAGATCGATTGGATTACTACAAAACTGAAAAATCCCATATGGAATTTTTCTAAGTAGGAGTGAGATTTGTGGAATGGGGAAAAGGTGAATTTGTTATCAGTGATGAGCGTATGAAAATAGATGTAGATGCAGTTCATCAACTGTTGTCGAATACTTATTGGGCATCGAAGCGGTCAAAAGAAGATGTTGCTAAAAGTATGAAGCATTCGATTGTGTTTGGGCTATATGAGGATTCCAAACAAATAGGTTTTGCCAGAGTAATTACGGACAAGACTGTATTTTCATGGCTTTTAGACGTAGTAATCGACACAAGTTATCGTGGAAAAGGGCTTGGGAAGTGGCTTATAACTTGTATCTTAGAGCATCCAGATATAAAACAAACTAGGATAGGGCTTGCTACGAAAGATGCGCATCGTTTCTATGAGGATTTTGGCTTCAAAATTAGTGAATGTATGCGAACAGATCAATAACTAGGTTTTATCCTCGAAAAAAATATGTTTTAGTGTAACTACTTCTCTTATTTCAATAACACCAAAGGAATACATAGCTTGCCTTCTTTTATCAGTAGGGGATCCAGGATTAAATAGTAGGATTCCCTCGTCTACTTTTAAAACAGGTATGTGAGAATGGCCAAATATAATGATATCAACATCATCGAATGCAAAATGATCCAAGGCTCTTTTCTCGGTTGTTTTGGATTTTCCATCACCATGGGTCAGGCCAATGGATATATGTTCAAAATCAAAAACTTTCTTTTCGCCAAATAATTCGTGTATTTCCACGGGATCTACATTACCAGCGACACCTTCTACGGGTGCATATTGACTAAGTTCTTCTAGGACAGTTGTTGTCTGCCAATCGCCCACATGAAAAATTAGATCAGCATCTTTTAACTCCTCTAACAGTCTTTTGGGGAGTTTTTTTGCTCGTTTTGGAATATGCGTATCTGCAATTACAACAATCTTCATCTTGACTCTCCTTTTCCAACCGTAAACAAAAAGTATATGTGTGATTTGCCAACAATATGATAAAATAATGTTTGTCTCTATATTTAAACATGTTAGAAAAAATAAATAAAATTGACACAACAACAGGAGGAAAATATGAAAAAGTATCTTGTATATCTATTTATATCATTTTTTGCAATTTTGGTATTAGTTGGTTGCAGTACAGAGGAAACAGAAGAAGGACCTGAAGAAAACCCTATCGTAACAATCACGATGGAAAATGAAAAAGAAATCAAATTAGAACTGTACCCAGATGTTGCACCAAATACGGTTGCAAACTTTATCTCTTTAGCTGAAGATGGCTTTTATGACGGCTTAATCTTCCACAGAGTTATACCTGGTTTTATGATTCAAGGTGGCGATCCACAAGGAGATGGTAGGGGAGGCCCCGATTATGCTATTGCAGGTGAATTTTCGAATAACGGCTTCGAAAATAACCTTAAGCACACACGAGGTGTTATCTCCATGGCTCGCTCGCAAGCTTTAGACTCTGCTGGGTCACAATTCTTTATAATGGCTGCAGACGTGCCAAGCCTTGATGGACAATATGCTTCATTTGGAGAAGTAATTGAGGGAATAGAAGTCGTTGATGAGATTGTATCAGTGGAGAGAAATCCTCTTGATAAGCCTATAGAAGATCAAAGAATGAAAACCGTGGTTGTAGATACGAAAGGCTATGATTATCCGGAACCGGAAAAGGTAGAATAAGCATATAGATGACACCATGATGAGGTGTACAGGTGTAACCACGTGGACGTATTGTTACGGTCCTCGTGGTTTTGTTATTCTAAATTACAACCATATTGTTTAATTTTTTCTTTAAATGGATAAAACAAACGTAAGAAGAAATATAAATGAAAATGTGGTGATCGAATGGAAATAAAGGAAACACGATATTGTGAGAATTGCGATCAGGAAACAACACAGTTTGTTAGTGAAGATGCAATGGAAATTACGTATCACTGTACAAGATGTAATCAAGAAGAAGAGGTAGTGAAAACATTTTTCTAAGTGTCAAAGCTCAACGAACGAAGGTTGAGCTTTTTTAGTACTTTTAAAATTGAGTGATAAGCAAGCATCTAGTAGAATGACATCAAGTCTTAAGCTATAAAAAGGAGTAATGCATGCAAAAGTACATAATTGTTGGAGCTGGAATATTAGGTGCCTCTACCGCATATCATCTAGCAAAAAAAGGCGTAGCTGTTACAATAGTAGATCGGAATGACCCAGGACAAGCGACTAATGCAGCTGCAGGAATTATTTGTCCATGGCTTACCAACCGTCGTAATAAGGCGTGGTATCGCTTGGTGAAAGCTGGTGCTAAATACTATCCAACTCTAATAAAAGCATTAAATCGCGATGGCGAAACGCAAACCGGCTACCAAAATGTTGGCGCGATTAATATTTTTGATACAGAAGAAAAGTTAGATCGTAAAATGGCATTTGCACAAGAACGAAAAAAAGAAAGTCCAGAGATGGGGCAATTGACGAAATTATCTTCATCCGAAACAAGAAAGTTATTTCCCGTTTTATCAGATGAATACGGTGCAATACATATAAGTGGTGCTTCGCGTGTCAATGGGGCAGAGCTTCGTGACGCATTAATGAGGGCCGCATGGAAGAATGGAGCAAAGGTCGTAAGTGGTGATGCTTCCCTTCTTTATTCCGGTGAAAAAGTTACCGGTATTACGATAGGAGGGAATGATATACATGCGGATCAAGTCATCGTCACCAGTGGAGCATGGGCAAAGGATTTATTTGAGCCATTAGGAATTTCCTTTTTAGTCCGTGCACAAAAAGCTCAAATTGTTCACTTGGAAATGCCAAATGTAGATACAAGCCATTGGCCAGTTCTTTTACCTCCTTATAACCAATATATGTTGGCATTTAATCATGGTAAAGTAGTGATCGGTACCACGCATGAAGATGATTTTTCAGATCATGAAGTAAAGGTAGGGGCGGTACATAGCATTATGGATAAGGCTCTTCGTGTGGCCCCGGGGTTAGCATCTTCCGTTTATATAGAAACAAAAGTAGGCTTTCGACCATTTACACCCAATCATCTACCAGTTATAGGAAAAGTGCCTGGGGTTGATGGATTATTTGTAGCAAATGGTCTTGGTGCATCGGGATTAACAAGTGGTCCTTACTTAGGGGGAGAATTAGCTAAAATAGTACTTGGGAAAGAGACGGAACTTAATTTAGATGATTATAATGTTGCCAACGCTTTAGCTCCATAAAAATTGATTAGTCTCATGAAGCTGTAGGAATCTGCCTATGGCTTTTCTAATACTTTAATCTAGTTCCTTCAATATTTAGCAGGTATTTTTTGATTTGTGTAGAAAGGGGAGAGGAAGATTATAAAAAGAGGAGAGTGTAAAGTGGCATTTTTAACCATTTTGTTAACGGTCATTCAATTTGGCATATTGTTTTATCTTTTCTTTAAGGTGAGAAAATTCGACGATAAATTTGCTCAACAACTTGAACAACAGAAAGCTGTAAAGGCCTTGTTAGAACAATTAAATCAAAAGAAGGATTAATAGAATATTAATCCTTTGCTAGCCCTTCATGATCAGGAATTTGTGGTGGTTCTTCTAGCCAGTTATTTTTAATCATAATATCTAAACCGTCTTTTGCGTATTTAGCGTTCTCTCCTGACAAACGAATGTAGTCTGCTGAAATGTCCGTTCTTAAACTTGCTGCTGCGGCAGTAGCATAATTAGATATACTTGATGCAATGAGTAGCGATATATGAAACATAATTAATTTATCGGAAAAAGGAGCAATTGTCGAATCAGTTACTTCCACATCCCATGGCATAGGTGCAGGAAGGTCATCTTCGGTTAGCATGCCTGCAAAAACTTTGATATGTTTTTTTGATATCTCTTTCCCTCTTGTACAGTAATCCCTTACTTTTTTAGACTTTGCAACTTGAGAAAATCCAGCTAATAAGGCTCTTCCAACTGAATTCGCTTCGATATTAGCTTCTATGTGTGTTATTTCTAAAACATTAATAGGGCGATGATGTGTGTGCATTAACCCACTTAAATAACCTTTACTATTAATGAAACTTTTTTGATTAGAAGTGGTTACATAAGGTGGACGTATGTATATTCCTTCTGATAAAAGTACTTCAGCAGTTTTATTATACAGATCTGTTGATTCTTGGATCGCTTTGCTAAGTAAGTCCCTGACATCCTTATTTGCAGATGTACAAAGCGCAACACCATAAACAGATAAACCTACTTTAGACATGTTTTTAAGATAATACAAATAAAAGGCATCTGAGTATAATCGTGGAGCAGATGGACTTACATCGTGATCTGTAAAACCTACTGGAATGGATTGATCATCTAATTCTAGTATTTCTTTACATTTCTTCACATTGTTTTCAGATATTTTAAATGCTAACTGAAGAACGTGTTTTATTTTAGTATCTTCAACATTTCTAAGGAAATATTTTAAGATGCAAGTGGAAAAAGTATTATTTATGTAACTACTCCAAATCACAGAGATTTCAGATGCCGTTAATCGTTGATTTTTATTGTTCATTTTAATCCCCTTCTTGATCGTATATAAACATTAATATGTTCAAAAATATGGTTGATATACGAGTGAGGATTTTTTAGTGAAAGTAATGTTGAATTGTAACAATTTTCAATAAATTATAGTTTGCAACATGATATAATTTTAATTATAAATAACCTTACTTATTTACCAAAAAATCATAATTTAAGGAGTGAGTAAAGTGGAGGAAAGACTAAAAAGGGCATATGGTTCATATGAAATTCCAGATGAAATTCTACAATTGCATCAATTAGATGCGGACTTGCAAAAAGAGGGTTTATCTCTAGCAAATATAGGGTTTAAACCAAGCGCGACTTTTGCACCTTATTCCATATCCCCACCAGATTTAATTCCTTTTGCTGAAACTGGTGGAGATGGTATCCACTTTAGTTTCTTAACAGATTTTGGACAGGTGAAGGATCTTAGACATGCCCCTATCGTATGTGTTACCCCAACAAATGATCCTCCCATTAGGTTAATGGCGCGAAATATAAAGGAGTTTTTCAACCTTGCTTCCTCGGTGCCTTATGTTGAATTACTAGAACCTTGTTGGGCCTGTACTAGTGAAGAGCAAATTCAACATGAGTGTGATTTATTTATGAAAGATTCACCATTTCACTGGGCAAAAGGAAGAGAAAAAGTACTTCAGCGTTTCAAAGAGACATTTAATACAAAACAAATAGAGGTTCATGCTTATTTAAGTGCAATAATAAGGGAAAGGGAAACAGAAATTGCTATACCTACCTTTGACACGTTAGGAGTCACCGGTGCGAAATCAGACAGTTATCTGAGGTTTAAGTTTGACTTTGATCGTACATCAAAGGTTGAGGAAGAGTTACCAAAGATGCACGAATTCCTTGAACAGGCCACCAAAGAAGAAAAACTAGCCTTTATTCGGGATGCTAATATGCGTTATGTAGTAGCACCTGGTTATGATGAATTAATTTTGGATTTACTTGTTGATGTACTACAATCTATTGGTCTCAAAGAGGAAGCTTCGAGGATGATGGCAAGAGAATAATGATTATGGAGGTGGTATGTATCAAATTTAGAGACAAGTTTCCATATATCTATTTTCTAATGGAACCGAATGTTGTTTTTGTGTACAAAATAGATAGCTTTCAATATGTTACAGAATTTGAGGTTATAGATAGATTCGATGTAGAGACGTATGAGATAGATGATGAGAGTGAATTTGAAACGTTTAATCATGAGGACGAGCAACAACTGATTGGTCGAGGGTATATCCATAATGATTTAAAGTTTATAACAGAAGCAATCAATGAATCTATCCAAAAGCAAAGATCATTAGCTAACAAGTTCTCTACTACACCAGTACATATTGTATCTCAAGAATTTATCGCAGGAACTGTAAGAGTTGGCCTTAGGTCCCCTAAGGTTGTAATTGGAATCCCAGCCTTTTTTGCAATCGGTCCCATTTGGAGGTTGCACGAGAAAGAGGGGCAAATGTACCGTAACGAATGGATATATGACCACATAAATTATGAGTTTGATGATGATCCGCCTTTAACTAAGTTTAAAAATTTTCTTCGTGATATCGAGGACATACCAGACCAAGCGCCCATCTATATATGGACCGGAAATAATGTGGAGGAACAAGTTGCTACTCGATATTTAATCTATTTGTTGCGGAGTAGGACAAACGTTGTGACTCTTTTGCATGCTCCTACGTTATATGATCAGTTATGTGAAAAAAGTAGGGCAGAGGTTATTACTGGTACAGGCGATTTACGACATGAACAAATTCAAATTATTTTTGACAAATGCCATACAGTTCAACCCTTAACAACAAAAGAGAATCACCAGTTGCAAAATGAATGGCTAACCTTGTCCAAGTCAAGAAGTGTGCTTCGAACGTGGAAAGACCATAAGATAGTTGATTTACCAGTAGACTTTTATGATAAGAAAATCATACATACTTTAGAAAGTCTACAAAGTAATAGAGATGAATATATAAGAGCGGGTGTTGTCCTAGGGCAATTGCTAGAAAGTGAGAATTTTTCTATTGATGGGTTTTATTTGGAATATCGAATAAGAGAGTTAATCTATCAAGGAGTACTAGCAATGAAAGGAATTCCGAAGTCGATGCGACGCTATCGTATTAAAATAAGAGAATGATTACTTTTATGGAAGCTATGAAAAACGTGACCTATTTTTCTTTCCTTCTTCTAAATATCCATATATAATATTTTCTTAGTGTGGATTAATTAGAAAGAAGGAAGACATTTGAGATTTCGAGACTTTCATAAGAATATTAAAATAAGAATTATTGAGTCGTTTATTAGTCGTTTTGTCGGCAGTATGATTTTCCCGTTTATGGCCATTTATTTAGCTTATCACTTTGGTGCAAAGGTTGCAGGACTATTACTGATGTTTAACGTTTTGGTAGGCATCGGTGTTAATTTCATTGGTGGATATTTTGCTGATCAATTTGGCCGAAGAAAAGTAATGCTTTTTGCGGAAATCCTGCGGTTGTTAGCGTTTGTTACGATGATGATTTGTAATTCTCCTTGGTTTCTATCACCGACCGTTACTTTTTTGATGATGACAGTTAATAGCATCTGTTGGGCGTTGGCTGGCCCTGCTAACCAAGCAATGTTAATCGATGTGAGTACACCAGACCAAAGGAAGTTAATGTATTCGATCATGTATTGGGCGAATAATTTGTCTATCGCCATTGGTGGGATTATTGGGGCATTTTTGTATCAAGACTATCTATTCGAGTTGTTCATTGTACTTAGTTTGGTAGCTGGAGTTATTGTATTTCTTGTAGCATTTTTCATCCAGGAAAGCTATGTGCTGGAGAAAAACGAAAAATATAAAGCATCCCAGCATGTGGTCCGGATCTTTACGAGCTATCAAAAGGTATTACAAGACCGGTTATTTGTCCTATTTGTGATTGCAGGAGTATTTGTCATGTCGATGGAGTTTCAACTAACGAATTACATCGGAATAAGACTAAGTGACGAAATGCCAATGCAAACCTTTTTGGCTTGGGAAATCGATGGTGTAAAAATGATGGGAATACTGCGAAGTGAAAATACCATTCTTGTTGCACTAATTGCTTTATTCGTTACGAAAGTATCAGGAAGATTTAAAGATCGTTCGATGTTAGTTACAAGTTGTTTTTTGTTCACCATGGGTTATGCCATTATTTCCTACTCGAACAATATTTGGCTATTGTTATTAGTGATGGTTATTTTAACCATTGGAGAAGTATTTAGGGTGCCAGTGGAGCAAGCTTATATGGCAGCTATTCCTCCTGATGATGCGAGGAGTGCCTATATGGCGTTTAACGGTTTGAAGTTTAACCTTGGGATGCTAATTGCATCTATCACTGTAACATTGAGTTCATACTTATCAACATTGCTGATGACGATAATAATAACAAGCATTGGATTAATTGGTACTTGGATTTATTTTGTGATTACGCCAGACTTAGACAAACGGAAAGCAGAAACAGAATTAAGACAAGTAAGTTAAAGAGGGTTGTAGCCATTTTAGTTGGTTACACCCTTTTTTTATACGTTCATAAACCTTCAGGTCTTAGGATTAATTCAGTCTGAAGTCTGATCAAAGTTCAATCGCATTGCCGTTATGGAAAATGGTATTTCCTACTATACTAAGGTTAACAAATCAAACAGGAACTGAGGTGAAAAATATTATGTTTAATGAATATGAAGTGCAAACCATTCCTAGAAAATAATGTGGTTTTAAATATAAGGGAAGAGGAGTTGATTTGAATGTTTAATGAATATGAAGTACAACAAACTATTCGTCAAAAATAATGACAATAAAAGGAGGTGATTATATGTTTAATGAATACACAGAAACTAAGTTAGCTCAAGAACGTCGCCCCAGGTAATAATACAAGATATAATATGAATCTAAGCATTATTCTAGAGATGGGGCGAACTTACATGTACAATATAAACCAAAGGAACTAACACTGCTTTTTACCTTAGAATGGGGAGAGCAGTGTTTTTTAGTTTGTGCTGTTCATATGTCATTAGGTCTATAATTCTAACAAAAAAACAGTTAATCGAATGAATCGACTAACTGCTTTAAGTAAGGGTATTTTATTATTATTGTACTTCAGTAGCCCCAGTAACTTCACCGTCGATAGTTGCAGCGGCTTTTACATCTTCATTTGCGAAGTAAAGGTTACCTTCGATTGTTGCAGATGCATCTAAGCTAAATCCGTTTGCTTCTACAATAACGTCCCCAGCGATAATACCGCCTTGAATTTTAAGGTTGTCACTTTGAACAGTTAGTTTAGGAACTGTGATTGTGAAAGAATCTGTGATGTTGTGATCTGCGTCTTGTGCGTATGGAGCAATTTTACGATATACATCGTTTGCTTCGTCACCTTTATCATGGAATGTACCAGCAACAACCACGTCTTCATCGACAGTTAAATCTTCAGTTGTATAGATGATCCAAGTACCATTTTCACCAACAGCGTTAACAAATCCTGCAGAATCTTGTGCATGTGAAGCTGCTGTTACTGCATCAGCTTCACCTTCAGCACTAGCAACTTCCGTGTTGCCAGTCACTTTACCGTCTATAGCTGCAGTTGCTTGAACATCTTCACTAGCGAAGTAAAGGTTACCTTCGATTGTTGCAGACGCATCTAAGCTAAATCCGTTTGCTTCTACAATAACGTCCCCAGCGATAATACCACCTTGAATTTTAAGGTTTTCACTTTGCACTGTTAATTTAGGAACTGTGATTGTGAAAGAATCTGTGATGTTGTGATCTGCGTCTTGTGCGTATGGAGCAATTTTACGATACACATCGTTTGCTTCATCACCTTTATCATGGAATGTACCAGCAACAACCACGTCTTCATCGACAGTTAAATCTTCAGTTGTATAGATGATCCAAGTACCATTTTCACCAACAGCACTAACAAATCCTGCAGAATCTTGTGCATGTGATGCTGCTGTTACTGCATCTGTTTCTTCTGTTTTTGCCTCATCATTGTTTTCTTCACTTGATGTTGTATCATCGGAACCACATGCTGCCAACAACCCTACTACTAAAATTGACATTAAAAACAATTTGAATTTCATTTTGTTTCCCCCTAAAGTGATGTTATACTACTTTTTGTGATTTGTTTCACAATTAAATATTAACATAAAAATTATACTTATAAAGATACAAAGTGTGTATATTTTGTGAAATGATGATCAAGTGTTAACGGTAACAAGTCAAGGAAGAGTTATAAATAAAAAAGCAAACCGATTGGTTTGCTTAAAAGGATAAAGGGGGTAGAGGAAGTTTAAGTGCTCATGACTTCTCTTTGTATTCTAATAAAGGGTCATACATCATTAGTGCGTGATTCTCCGTAATATACTGGTCATCAATGCATTCCTTTTGACCATTAAATACTTTGCGATAGATCGTATTATGTCGAACATAACGCCCCCAATCTTCATAGGTAATACGGTGTTCCTTTTCATATATTTGGTATGTCATAACTTCAGGTGTATTCGAACGCCACTCTCCGATTAGATAATCCTCCGTCAAATGAAGGCAAAGTTGATAAGTATTAGATGTAGTATTTCGTATTTGTAAATCTAAGTAATTATAACTGCATGTTGCGCCACTACCAAATGGTTGTGTACGTTTGGAATCAGGAAAAACATCAAAACTGTGCCGATGACGTTCCGTGATCGTTAAAGATGTATGTAATGTGATCCAGTAGATTAGATTTGAGAGCTGGCATAGTCCGCCACCTACACCTGCTTTAAAGCTTCCGTAGTGAAGGACCATTCCTTCCCTGTACCCTTTACGTTTGGTAGGGTGCCCAATTAGTTTCCAATAGGAGAAGGTTTCTTCTGGTTTTATTGCGATCCCATGTAATTGTTTAATTGCAATAGATAGATTTTTAATCTTATTTTCTTGATACCACATATCTACATCTTTTAGTTGTCTACGTAAGATCGTTTGGTGTTGCTTAATCGGGTAGGGTAGAGGTTTTTCACGTTTCTCTTTCGCATAACGTTTGTGATCCGTGTACCATTCTAGGGTTCTTTTTGTCCGGTAATACTTAGTGCCAAGGTATATTCTAAAAGTACTTCGATCTATGGGTTTATATGATTGTGATATTTTCCAGTTCCAGTCCACAAACACACCTCCTGTTTAATCGTTTAATCGAGTATCCGGGTAGTATGCATATAGTGTTCACCATCGAATGAGAGTTGATAGATGGCAGGCATTTCTAGCTGCTTCCAAAATGCAAAACCATACTGTTTATCAAAGTAATTCATGATTAGTACCATGATATTTCCATGCGTTCCAATTGCTACGTTTTTACCGTGATAGTCTTTTATAATCTTTTGAATTGCTTTTATGCCTCTTTGCTGTGCGGATAGATTTGACTCTCCGCCTTCCCATGAGAAGTTGGGATTTGTCCATACTTTTTCAATGGCATATGGAAAATCATCAACAGCTGTTCTAGATAATGTTCTTTCTTTTAAGTCTTCCACCAGTTTAATTTCCGTATCGAGAAGTGTAGCGATGCCCTCTACAGTCTGGAATGCTCTTAGATATGGGCTTGATAACACATGTTCAATCGACTTGTCTTCCAACAGAGCGGTTACTTTATCTACATCACGAAAACCTTGATCAGACAAAGGTCTCGTTAATTCTTCAGGTGTATAAGTAGAATGTGCATGACGAACTAGATATAGGTTTGTAATCATTGTTGTCCTCCAATTGTAAATATCAATTTATCATTCAGGATAGGTTTCTCTCAAAAACTGAATAGATTGGTGAATTAGCCTTTTTAAGATATTTATATTTATATCCTCTACTTTGTTTATATACACGCAAGCTTTGCCGGAGGTATGCTTGCCAAAATCCTTCAACAGTTCATCACGTCTTTTATCTCCAGTTGCAAAATAGAGGCTAATCTTTGCTTTCCTCGGAGAAAATCCAACTAGTGGTGCATCACCTTCGTGCCCGGAATCATACTTATAATGATATCTTCCAAATCCGATAATGCTAGATCCCCACATTTTAGCCGGGTAAGCCGTAGTCTCTGTAAAAATATCGAGTAATTGGTATGCACTTTCTCTTTTTCTAGGGCTATCAACAGCTTCAATAAACTCGATAACACTACGATCATTTTCTTTCGTCTTTAATTCATACATGCAGACACACTCCTTTTATATGGAAACATGGGGACGGTTCTCTTGTTTCCATTTCTTATTATATAAGACTACTACACACTTGCGTGAAATCCTTCTTTTAATAGGTGGTAGATTAATATAGTAAACAGGAAAGTGTATTTTCCTTGACTTCCTAACAAAGCAATAATAGAATGCACTAAAACCGACAAGTGTAATTGGTTTTATACGTTTAAAAATGTGTTGGGAAGTGAGGTATAGTTATGTCAGACAAAGATCAACAAGTGAGTTGTCAAATAAATATCCAACCGAACGAAAGTGCCAAGAAGCCAGCTGAAATATCGAAGGATGGTTCCTTTAAACGTCAAGTTAATCGATTTACAACTCCCTTTGGAGAAAAAGCCGATGAATGGCCGGTGGAAGCGAATCGTTATCGCCTAATCTGGTCAGCAGCTTGCCCTTGGGCTCATCGTTCTGTGATTGTGCGCAAAGTGCTAGGGTTAGATCAAGTCATAAGTTTAGGTGCAGTTAGCCCAATGCGCCCGCAAATTGGACGTGTGGATTGGGCATTTTCGTTAGATGCAGAAGAAAAAGACCCCGTATTAGGAATCCAATACGTAAGCGACATATACAAAAAGACTGATCCGAACTATGATGGTCGGCCGACAGTACCAGTCATGGTCGATGTAGAAAAACAACAAGCAGTGAATAATGACTACTTTACATTAACAAACTCATTTGAAACTGTCTGGGCACCGTTTCATAAAAAAAATGCACCAGATTTATACCCAGAACATTTACGAAAAGAGATTGATGCATTAAGTGAAACAATATTTCATGATGTAAACAACGGAGTGTATAAGTGTGGTTTTGCGGCATCTCAAGAAGCATATGAAGAGGCGTATGATCAGTTATTTGCCAGATTAGATGAGTTAGAAGAGCGTCTTTCTACGAAACGATTTTTATTTGGTGATTACATTACGGATACGGATGTTCGTTTTTATACCACATTAGTTCGTTTTGATATTGCTTACTACAATGCATTTAACACAAATAAAAAGTTAATTCGAGAGTATCCAAATCTTTGGGGCTATGCAAGGGATCTGTATCAAACGCCTGGTTTTGGTGAGACGACTGATTTTGATGCAATTAAACGGCACTATCACTTATCGATTACGATTAATCCAGATAAAAGTGACACGCCTATCTTGCCAAAAGGACCGGAACTCTCTGTTTGGGAATCGTCGCATGATAGAGAACGTTTGAGTAAGACAAATGAAAAATATCTTTTGCGTGCAGAATAAGCTTTTAGGGGTGGGAAAGTGATTATACGGAATGCAACATTAGATGAAATACCATTTGTTCGTGAACAACGCGTAGAAGCTTATGCCGAACATGCATCATCAATTCCGAATGAACATTGGATAGAATTAAAGAAGGCAATAGCGTCAGATGCAGATCAGACTCCAGGTGTTGAGCTTATTGTAGCGGAAATTAATGGAGAAATTGCTGGCAGTGTTGCCTTATTTCCTGCAAAAACAGACGCTTACGAGGGCTTTGTAGAAGAACTAGACTATCCTGAAATTCGTGTATTAGCTGTTGCGCCAGAAGCTAGAGGGAAAGGTGTAGCATCTGCTTTGATTGAGGAATGCATACGTCGTGCAAAAGAACAAGGCTACTTATTCATTGGTTTACATACTGGTGAATTCATGAAAAACGCTATGGCATTATATGAACGATTTGGCTTTGAACGATTGCCCAAATATGATTTTGAACCAGCAAATGATGGGATCGTAGTAAAAGCATTTCGACTTGCTTTGTAAAAAGACTTGAGAGGGAACATGGCCCTCTCAAGTCTTTTTATTCTACCCATTTCACGACATCTTCAAATGCTCTTCTCGTTTTTGGAAAAGGTTCTTTTATCCGATATCCAAAAGCACACATGACAGAAATACCAAAATGTCCATCTTCTAATAATCCCTCTTCATCTAGAAGCTTGTTCATTTCTTCCAAATTAAATCCTTCAATAGGACATGAATCTATGCCGATTTGTGCAGCTGCAGTCATCATGTTCGCTAAAGGGATATACGTTTGCTTAGATGCCCAATCGAATAGAGGACGGTCGCCTTCAAGTAAAGTAAAGTCAGTCCGTTGGAATTCTTCGACTCTTTGTAAAAATTTTGATTTAAACTCTTCTGGAATCTGAGATACATTAGTAATGTGTTCGTCTAAGTACGTTGAATCATATTTCGTGTCCATCTTTGTTCGTGCTAAGATGATAACGAAATGACTAGCATCCGGTAATTTACCATATGCACCCCAAGATGAATTTTTTATCTTGTTTCGTAGGTCACTGTTTTGAACAACAACAAAACGCCACGGTTCAAACCCAAACGAACTAGGTGATAAACGCGCAGTTTCCAAGATAAAACGGAAATCGTCATCTGCTATTTTTTTATCAGGATCGAATTCCTTGGTAGAATGTCTGTAATAAAACGCTTCAATTATTTCTTTTTTTATTTCTTCTGTATTTCTCATTAAATTCACTCCAATAATATAGTTGTTCTTGTTCTTGTATAAAATACCATACAGTGTGAGAGGTTTTCATGTAATTAGTATGAGTTGAGCAGAATATCCATTGCTATAGTTAAATAATGTTCATAAAGTAGTCGTAAAAAAGCTACTTTTCCAGTTTGGAAAAATAGATTTCACTTGATAAATTGGTGTGTACATGTTCAAGAAGCTCGTCGGTGTAATCAAAAGAACTTGCTTTTTCCTGGAAAAATTATTATTTCCCTTTTGCCATGGAGGTTACAAATCTATTCACGAATTATACAAATAACTTTTGTGTTAAAATATAGAAATATTATGTAATGATGAGGTATTGCTATGAAATTCATTTTATTATTTGGTCCGCAAGCTGTCGGGAAAATGACTGTAGGACGTGAATTAGAAAAAATAACAGACCTAAAGCTTTTTCATAATCATATGACAATTGAGATGCTTGAACCTATCTTCGGATTTGGTCCAGATCTTTGGCGGTTATCTGATATGTTTAGGGAAGAGATATTTAAAACGGTTGCTAAGAGTGACCAGTATGGCTTGATCTTTACTTATGTTTGGGCATTTGATCAACAAGCAGATTGGGATTTTGTTGAAAATGTCTGCAACATATTTGAAGCTAACGGTGCAGAAGTTATATTGGTTGAATTGGAGGCGGATATAGACGAAAGGTTATGGCGAAACAAAACGCCAAACAGGTTAGACCAAAAACCAACCAAAAGAAACGTAGAGGTATCAGAGCGAAATTTGGTAGACACGATGAAGAAGCACCGATTAAATTCCATTGAGGGTGAGATCGTTAAGGATCAATATTTACGTATAAATAATACAAATCTAAGTGCTTATGAAGTAGCGTCCCAAATAAAGAAATGCTTTCATTTAGAGTAGATATGGGGAGGTGTCGGGACAAATTTTGTCCCTGTCAGAATGTTGAAAAAGCCAAATATGCTTAAAAAAGGAGACCGTATTGCTACAGTTAGCCCTTCCTGGGGTGGTGCAGGTGAGCCGGAAATAAGGTGGCGATACGAGCAAGGTGTAAAAAGACTAGAGGAAGTGTTTGGACTCGAAGTAGTGACTATGCCAAACAGTTTAAAAGGCTCAGCATATGTTTATGAAAACCCAAAGGCGCGTGCTGAAGATTTAATGTTAGCTTTCCAAGACACAAGTATTAAGGCAATTATAGCTAATATCGGTGGAGATGATAGTATTCGTCTTTTACCATACATTGATTTTAATACAATCAAAGATAACCCAAAAATTTTCATGGGTTACTCTGATGTAACCATGAGTCATTTGTTTTGTTTAAAGGCCGGTATTTCATCTTTTTATGGTCCTGCGATCTTAACAGACTTTGCAGAAAATATCGAAATGGACAACTACACGATTGAAATGGTGAAAAGAACACTCTTCTCCAATAATGTAATTGGAGAAATACAACCAGCAAATGCATGGACTAGTGAGCGTTTAGAATGGATCGAATCAAATAAATACAAGAAAAGGAAACTACAACCGAATCGTGGATATGAATTGTTACAGGGGACAGGGATTGTCGAAGGGCGATTAATTGGTGGTAACATAGAAGTGCTTGAATTTGCAAAGCAAACAGTACTTTGGCCAGAGCGAAAATACTGGAAGAATGCTATTCTATTTTTTGAAACTTCGGAGGAAAAGCCAGATCCGAGTATGATTACGTATTGGTTACGTAATTATGCGGCCCAAGGTATTTTACAAGAATCAAAGGGAATTGTTTTTGGAAAACCACAAGATGAAACGTATTATGATGAATATAAGCAAGCAATCTTAAAGGTTATGAAGGAGTATAGTTTAGAAGAACTTCCGATATTGTATAATATGAATTTTGGCCATACGGAACCTAAGAGTATTTTACCTTATGGCGCAAAAGCGCAAATAAATTGTGAGAACAAAATTTTCTCAATTCTAGAGAATGGCGTAGTGTAATGCTATATTCTATTTATGGAGGCGTAAATCTACTTAAAGGTTTACGCCTTCTTTCGTACCTTTTTAATTGAATGCAGGATTTTGCAAATGATTAGTAGAAGAACAGAAAAGTATATTCACCCCAATTTAACAATGAACAAATAACCTATCAATAATTATATTAACGGAGTTGTATATATGAACTTATGTAGAGCAATAAAAAGAAGTTACCGACTTATGATTGACCGGTTCTTTAAAAAAGGCACATTTATTAATGAACGCTATCAGGTTAACGATTTGCTTGGAGTAGGTAGCTATGGAATCTCCTACCTTTGTGAACAAGTTGAAGAAGGAAAAGTATGTGTGGTTAAACAAATGACGAGGAGTAAAAGGAAAAAAAGGATTGCTGAGGTGTATCGAAAGGAAACTGAGATTCTTGGACAGTTGAATCATCCAAATATCCCAACTTTGATGGAATGTTTTGTGCAACAAGACTTCCTGTTTTTTAGCATGGAATATATTAATGGAAAAAACTTAGAAGATAAGCTATTTGAAGAGAGAGAGCAGTTTAGCGAGAAATATTCCTTAACTTTAGTAAAAGAATTAGTGAATATTTTAGACTATATTCATAGGAAAGGAATATGTCATGGAGACATTCGAATCCCAAATGTGATTTTGACGGAGGGAAAAGTAAATCTTATTGACTTTGGTCTAGCTATACGAGTAAGCAATGAAAATAAGGTTGATCTGTTTAGAGAGGATTTTTATGACATAGGTGACTTTTTGCTATTTTTACTGTACTCCAATTATAAAAAGGATATTAAAAAGAGACGTCCTTGGACAGAAGAATTATCGCTTCATCCGAAAACGATTCACCTATTAAAACGTTTACTCGGCATCGAACAACCTTATTCATTTTGTAGAGATATTACAGTAGATATTGAACAAGCAATAGAACTATTGGATTAATAATGCTAGCTACTGCTATGGTATCCTTTTCGTTTATAGCGATGACTGCCATGAAATGGTGATCGGTGCTTCTGATCACTACTACTGTGTTTATGACGGCGATAATAACGATCACTTGAGCTACTAAAATGCTGCCTGCGGTATTTTTTCTTACTACTACTTCCACTGTGATTCATTACTTTTTTTAAGAATTTGTCTATCATTCTTCAAAACTCCTTTCATTCTTCTGGTATAACTATATACGTATATTATGGTATATAAGTTTCGGTTTGTTTGAAAAATATAAACTAATCTATGAGTGATTTTTAATAAGATACATGTTTAGAAAGGAAAGCACCTTTTCTAGATATGTAACTCGTCTATTATAATGACTAATTCCCTGGAAATAACCAAAAAAACATGTAATAAAGTAAGGTATGTTATCTCGTTTTCTTTACGTAGATTTAGGGAATCGTAATTATGTACAAGTTAGTACAAAAGGAGTGACTGATCATGACTAGTATAAAGAAAATTTTCTGGATTCTGGGGAATGTTCTCCTAGGTATTGGAGGTTTCTTTGGCTATGTATGGGGAATGTTTCAAGCATGGGGACAACAGGGAAGTTTCTTTTTGTATGGTATGGGGTCGATTAGTGTTGCACTCGTAATGTTTTTTATCTTAAATATAGTAATCATTCCTAGCGATCAAAAGAAGAAATGGGGAACTGCAGTTGTGATCTTCCTGGGGTCTATCATAGTAACTGTGCTCATTCATGGTCTCCTTCAAAACACCATTTTAGAATAAAAATGTAAAATTTATCCTTTTTGGGTACTAGGCCTCATTATTTAATCATATATTTTTAATAGAATTAAAATTGGATAACAAGGAGGAGGTAAATATATATGGGAACAAATATGCTTATTTTTATGTCCATCTTATTTATGATTTTAGCATTTTTTATTAGCTTTATTACAGCTCGATATATGATTAAACGAACTGGTTTATTTGAATCTAATGTGTTTGCTGCAATGATGATCCAATTATTTTTTGGTGTTTCAGCAATATTCGCATGGTTCCTTTATTCAAATGGAATAAGTACACGATTGTTCTTCGATGGTCTATTCTTTGGTATATGTTTACTTCTTCTCAGTGAAATTTTACTTGTTGCATCATTATTGATGATGAGGAAACAATTTAGCGAACATGTTAGAAAGATTAAACAGGTCTTAAGGATCGCTAAGTGAATCGATATAAAAAACAAGGTTCCCTGAATTAGGGCACCTTGTTTATAAGAGGTCTTAACATTTAATTTCTGCATTTTTTCTAGAGTAATAGAACCAGCAAACTGCTAAACTTATAATGTAATAAGCTAAGAATAGATAAAGTGCAGTATGTGCAGTTCCTGTTGTGCTAATCGACCAACCAAACACCTTTGGAATTAAGAAAGCACCGTAGGCAGCGATTGCTGCAATAAATCCTAGTACTGGAGCTGCAAGTTTAGCTTTTTTATCGACAAAGATAAATGGTACCATTCTGAATGTAGACCCGTTTGCAATCCCAGTAGCAAAGAATAGGATAATAAACATAATTAAAAATCCGACGAAGCTATTAATATTCAAGAAATAAATAACACCTAATGTAGCAACAATCATTAAGATTGTATCCCAAAAAGTTACTGTTGCTCCGCTACCAACTTTATCCGAGAGCCATCCCCCTAGAGGACGAACACCAGCACCAATTAGTGGTCCAAGGAATGCTAATGCAGCACCACCTGAATCTGGGAAAGAGTTATTAATTACTAGTGGAAATGCAGCTGCAAATCCGATGAAAGATCCGAAACACATCGTATATAACCAAGCCATAATCCACATATGTTTTTCTTTGAAAATAGCTGATTGTTCTTTAAATGATTGTTTTGCACCTGGTAGGTTATCCATTCCAAAGAAAGCAACGATTGTCATGATAATAATAGGTACAACCCATACAAAAGCAGCGTTTTGAATAAACACTTCAGAACCGTCTGGTAAAACTTGCGCTCCTCCAGTCATTGCACCGATCCATGATACACCGATAATTAGAGGTGTAACGAATTGAACGACACTAACACCTAAGTTACCTAAACCAGCGTTAATACCATTTGCCGTTCCTTTTTCCTTTTTAGGGAAGAAAGGACTGATATTTGCCATTGATGAAGAGAAGTTACCTCCACCAAATCCACATAGTGCTGCTAAGATTGCCATTGTTGTAAAGGATGTTTCAGGGTTTTGTACAGCAACCCCAATCCCAATTGCGGGTACAAGTAAAAATGCTGTACTAAATACTGTCCAATTCCGACCACCAACTATGCCAGGCATGAAGGTGAAAAAGATTCTAGCAGTAGCACCTACTAACCCTGGCAAGGCAGCTAAAGTAAATAGTTCATCTTTAGTAAAATTAAAGCCCACATCATTCAAGCGGACAGCAGTTACTGACCAAATTTGCCATACAATAAACGCAAGCATGAGTGCGAACACTGAAATCCAGAGATTTCGTTTTGCGTGTTTTTTTCCTTCTTCATTCCAGAATTGATCGTTTTCTGGATTCCATTCTTTAATCCGAGCCATCATATTGACCTCCTGTGCTTTCCATTTTTTTCTTTGAGATTGAAAGATCCCTGTATAGGTTGGGTTATTGGAATACGAGGGATTGGTTAACTGAGTGTTTTAATCAACTAAGTCACTTTCTTTACTTAAGTAAATTATAAGTTTTGAAAGTGTGTTGGATGTGTGATGTTTATCACACCTGAATGGTTTTCACGGAATCGACAAAAACATGGGATTTATTTCTAAATGAAAGTTTCAATAATGCTAAGAAATGCAAGTAAATCAGGGGGTCCAGTTTCCTCTTTGATAATGTTAAGTATATAAATCTATTGGGAAAGTTACTGTGATTCAAATCACGGAATAATTTTGTTCATATAATAGTCAAAAGTCTGTCACGATCTGTTCATTTATAAGTGTGTTACTTGAAAATTCATTTAAAGTAGCTCTTACCAAGAATTACGTATTAAAATGAAAGAAAATAAAGTTGAAAAGAGGTATATGATGGAAAGTACAGGACAAAATCATATAAAATTCTTAGAAAGTGAACGTATCTACTTAAGACCCATCGAAAATGAAGATCTTGATTTATTTTATGCGAAAGCATTATGGGATCAGGAAGGAAGAAGATTGACTGGATCACAGGTCGTATTCACGAGACGAGGCGTGCAGAATTGGTTCGATCGAATTACTACTGATAGTAGTCGGATTGATCTGCTAATTTGTTTGCAAGAGAATAATCAACCGATTGGTGATATTGCCATGCTTGATATTGATCACCATAATCAACATGCGGTAGTAAGAATCGCTATATTTGAAAATGATTATCTGGGAAGTGGGTTCGGAACAGAAGCACTTTCATTATTGATTGCCCATGGCTTTAACGTATTAAATTTGAATCGAATTGGATTAGAGGTCTATTCCTATAATGAACGTGCAAAACGCGCGTATGAAAAGGTAGGGTTTAAACAGGAAGGTACCATTAGGCAAAACCTTTATTATAATGGTGAGTTCCATGACACCATTATAATGGGCATTTTAAAAAGTGAATGGAAGCGGAAGTAGTATAAAAAATCCCATTTAACGGTGTGAACTGTTAAATGGATTTTTTTCGTTATTAATAATGTCGTTTTGTTCCTTTATAAAGTAAAGAGTCGTTTAGTGAAAAATGGGCATACTATTGCGCAAACAATGTAAGGAGGAAAGAATGTGCGTATTCTATTTCTAATTGGCATTATTAGTCTACAATTGTATAATCCACAGGTCTCTGTTATGAGTAAGTCAAATCAGTTTCTAAATAATTCAGAAGAGAAAAGTGAGGTTACCATTCAATCAAACACTATAAATGAACAGACGGATGTACTTAAATTAGAACTGCGTCTACCAACTATAAGTGGTTTGTCTGATGAAGCCTTTCAAGATGAGATTAACAAAGGAATAGTAAAGCAAGCTTTACTTACAAAAGTTAAGGTAATGCACATGGCAAATGAGGGGGAAAAATTAGCGGATGAACAAGGCAGAGAGTTCATACCATATGAGCTAAAGGTTGATTATCAAGTGAAAAACACACATGAGATTTTATCATTTCTAGTATCCACCTATGAATATACTGGTGGTGCTCATGGCATGACGAATACGGATTATTACAACATTCTTATAGACGAAAATAAAACAATCAAGCTATCCGACTTATTCAAAGAAGGTAGCAATTATAAAGAAGTGATTAATACGAGTATTCTGAAGCAAATCAAAAAACAAGAAGCAGCAGGTGAAGGTAGTTATTTCCATCCAAATGAAGCTTATGTTGGGGATAATGCTTTTCAATCTATTTCAGAAGATCAACCTTTTTATATAGAAAACGGTAATTTAGTCGTTGCTTTTGCACAATATGAGATCGCACCAGGCTATATGGGACAACCGACTTTCTCAATACCAATGGAATCGTTACAATCGATCATGAAAGAAAAATATCAAAGTCTTATCGTTAATTAATATAGTCTTTCTTTACATCATCAAGTATAAATAAACTTTTTTCATATTTGTACCTTCAAAAGTAATTCGTTCATTTTATCGTGTTAATCCTTTATAATGTTTAGGTGTTTTATTTATGAGGCAGTAGACATCAGGAGGAAGATTAAAATGAAGGCTTTTCTGTCAGAGATAGATGTACAAATCTGTTTGGATTTGTTGATCAATAAATATAAAGTACCTGATAAAATAATGAAAAAGGTGATTGGACAGAAAAATTATAATAGGTTAAATAAATTCCTTCTTTCATTAGGTAAGAATGCTCTTGATTTAACAGAGCTAACCAAAATGATCCTTCACGAAAAAGGAGTCTATTTTTTTTCAGGGTCGGATGATGGAATAAGAGAGCTGCGTAAGTATTTATTAAGGCAGTTAGACACAGATGAACTAGTGGCACTCTATGAACGAAATCCTACTGCAAATAAGACCATCACGTCACCAACTTATATGCTGACTCCCCTTAGTACGAAAAAATGGATGATGGGTGGTGTATGGCCACGTGATTTTGTTCGAACATTAGGGTTTCCAATGATCTTTTCTGGAATCTCAGTTCCAAAAGAGACAACAACAGAGACAGTAATAGACGTTGAAGCTAGAAAAACTGTTCCACCTCTTGCAGATTTCCAAAAGGATTTAAAAGAAGAGATGTTACGTGTTCTTAGCTTGGAAGGTGAGCATACTAGGTGTGTAGTTACCTTACCAACTGGTGGTGGGAAAACAAGGGTTGCCGTTGAAAGTTATATTGAATGGATGCATGCTGGGTTTTCGCAGGGGAAATATCTGATTTGGATTGCTCAGAACGAAGAGCTTTGTGAACAAGCGATCTCGTGTATTTCTGATATGTGGCAGGAAAAAGAATACCCAGAGTCACTTCGAATATACCGCTACTTTGGAGGGAACAAGCTTACAGATCAACAATTAATAGGTGGAGCCGTGATTGCGAGTATTCAACAGCTTTATGCAAGAGCAAACAGTGATGATCCAATATTAGAAGAAATTCTAAGGCATTGTGGAGCAATGATTATTGATGAAGCACATCACGCAGTTGCTCCAATGTATAACGTATTACTAGAGAAAGCGGAGGATATCTGTGGACCAAGTCTTTTTCCTATTTGTGGTTTAACCGCTACGCCTGGAAGAAGTGATGGTGAAACAATTAAGTTAGTGGATAAATTTCAAGCGTATTTGCTTCAACCAAATATCACTGGTGAATCTAGTTATGCGGACAATCCGTTAGCTTATTTTCGAAAGGAAGGCTATTTGGCAAAACCAAGGCATATTGTATATGATTCTGGCCGATCGTTCGAAGTTGATGAACAACAGGTGGAGGCAGATGAAGACCGAATTAACGCAGCCTTATTAAATGAACTTGCTACGGACGAGGCTAGAAACTACCAAATCATAAAACGATTACTAGATATACCATCTGGTGCACCTACATTGGTATATGCATGTACCGTTGAACACGCTATGTTTCTGTCGACTACGATGAATGCAATGGGGAGGAAGGCTGCAACAATATCCGCCAGTACACCTAAGGTAACAAGGCGGATGTATATTGATGCATTCCAAAGAGGAGAGATAGAGTTCTTATTTAACTATGGTGTTCTTACAACCGGTTTTGATGCACCTCAAACTTCCTACATCGTAATATGTCGTCCGACAACGAGTGTGATACTATATGAACAAATTGTCGGTAGAGGTCTAAGAGGACCAAAGTTTGGAGGAACAGAGTACTGCACAATTATTGATTTCGCGGATAATTTACTCCGATTAGGAAAACCGTTAGCCTATGCAAGATTCAGTGGTTTTTGGGAATCGCTCTCTGAAACTGAAGCTGTTTTTCCTGATCGTTTACAGGTCCTTTGTACCAATTAATCTATTGGGTCAAAGGACCTGTCCCTTTTTATTATTAGACATTCACCTATTATTTAATGCTTGCATAGGCTATTGTTAGATAATCTCGCAAAGGAGAGTGTCCTTATGACAGGTAGAATGACAAGATACTTTGCAGGAGGCAATACAGCAAAGGGTTTTTATGATTTATTTGAATCAAATATACAAGGGTTAGAACATGTTTACTTATTAAAAGGTGGTCCAGGTTCAGGAATCTCGAGCATAATTAAAAAGCTTGCTATTGAATGGAATCAACAAGGGTATGATACTGAGTGGATTCATAGCCACTCAGATAATGAAAAATTAGCAGGACTTATTATACCAACGCTTAAATTTGGTGTGTTTGATAGCACTTCTCCTCATGCAATTGAGCCAAAAGCTCCAGGTGCGATTGAAGCGTATGTGAATGTTGGGGAAGCATGGGATACATTACCGTTAAAAGATAAGCGGGAAGAAATTGTAGAGCTACAAGATAAAATAGAAGGGGCATATGAAACTGCATATGATTGTTTCCAGGAAGGACTTCGTATTCATGACGACTTAGAAGAAGTTTATATTAATGAAATGGACTTTGTTAAAGCGAATGAAGTTACCGAAGAGTTGATTAGCCGTATTTTTGTTGGAAAACAAAGTGAAAGAGCTTCTCGTGAAACACTTCATCGTTTCTTTGGTGCTTCTACGCCACAAGGTGTTATTGATTATATACCGAATATCACAGAAGATTTATCGAAGCGATATTTCATTAAAGGGCGCGCGGGTACAGGTAAATCAACGATATTGAAAAAGGTTGCCGCAGCTGCGGGTGATCGTGGGTTTGGTGTTGAAATGTATCATTGTGGGTTTGATCCTGAAAGTATAGATATGGTGGTCATTCGCGAATTAGGTGTTTGTGTATTTGATAGTACAGATCCACATGAATATTTTCCAAGTCGACATGGTGATGAAATTGTTGATGTGTATGAAAAAGCAGTTACACCTGGTACAGATGAGAAATATGAAAGTGCCATTATGGATACAACCAGAGGGTATAAACAAAAGATGAAGCAAGGTATAACCTATCTTCAAGAAGCAAAATCGCTATACGATCAGTTAGAAAAAATCTACATTGATGCAACAGACTTTTTAGTAGTTGATAAAATTTATGAAAAATTAAACAAAGCAATACAAGAATTAACATAAATAAATCTTGTGCGGGAATAGGAGGGGACATATGGCATCAAATCCATGTGTCCCTTTAATATAAGGAAAAATATGCTAAAATGGGCGAAGGGACGTATTAACCCTATACTACTATGAAAAATCATAATGACCGATGCTTAAGTAGGTACTTAAAAAGGGGGGGAATGTTTGACGAAGACAAGAATCACTACATTTGTAATTGCTTCATTATTTTTAATCATTTTAACGATAACGACTTTATCGGAAAGCTTCCCACCTAATTTAGGCAGTATAGGAAATCCTACAGCAAAAGAGATTTTAGATGGTAATCCAGATGCGGATATTCTTAAGCTAGATGGACTCATCTTTTCTCATTCAGATCATCAAGAATGGGGGAATGGAAAGGAGTACACGCGAGGAGAATTAATTGGGGAAATTAATAACCAGACGACCAATGCATGGTGGTTTCGAAATCTCTATGCGACAAAGCTTCCAAAAGGAACAAAAGTACACATGCCAAGTGAAGAAGGGTATGAAAAGGGTAATGCACCATTTGCATTAGTAGTTGAGTATGAAGGTCAACTACTGATTTATCGGTCATTGCGAGAAGGATAAGGTAGGATGCTATTATAAATTATTACATATGTGGTTAACAATAATGCAACTGAAAAAAGTGGACAAGGGACTGTCCATCTGTCCTAAAAGCACACAAAAAATGAGCATCCTTTTAAGGATGCTCATTAAAGTTTATTAGATTATTAATCTAGTGGAATCGCAATTTCAGATCCAATAGTTAGATCATTAGGGTCTACATCAGGGTTTGCTTCCATAATTTCTTCTGCAGAAACATAGTCGTAAACACTAGCTATTCCATTGATGGTATTACCCGGTTGAACCATGTGATAGACTACATCTGAATTTTCATTCCCATTTTCACTAGAGTTGTCAGTTGAATCATTGTTGTCATGAACAACTGTTACTTCAGAACCAATCATTAATTCATAAGGGTCAATGCCTTGGTTTAGGTCATGTAAATCTTCTAAAGTAACGCCATCATAAACATTTGCAATTCCAATTAACGTATTACCAGGTTGTACAGTGTGGGTAACTGCATCATTTGACCCAGTACTTTGTTCAGCATCTAATTCGATCTCCGTTCCTACTGGGATCGCTCGTGGTTCAATGTCACTATTCATATCCATTAACTCGTCAACGGTAACATTATGCTCTTGCGCCACATCCCAGAATGTCTCGCCTTCTTCCATTGTTTCTGTCTCAGCACTAACGGAAAAACCCGCGGTTCCAATAACCAAACCTACTACCGCTGTTGGTGCTAGAGTTTTCATTATTTTTGTCTTCATTTTCTAACTCCTCCTTTAGTAGTATCGTCTTACATTAATCACGTTCCTTCCTATAGTATTTTCTAAACATAATAATAGAAATTTTTATATTTTTCTATTAATACAAGTAGTGATAACAAATGAGATGCTTACTTATTAAATTGTTCTTAAATTTGTCCTTTTTGAGAAGTCCAATTCGCAAGGAATAGTGTTATAAATGATATGAATTAAACAAACTATACATAATTTAAAGTTGTTAAAAAGGGAGCGATGTTGTGATTACTGACATTTTAGCTAATTTTAGTTTTCTTTCACAATGGAACGCAGGCATATTGTTAATGGTCCTACTAGGAACAGTCTTCTATTTATTTCTATTACCTAGTGGAACCAATCATACAGTGAAAAAAACGATCATGTTTGTCGTAGGAATAGTTCTATTTTACATTGCTCTCGGAAGTCCATTAAATATTTTAGGGAGAATTTTGTTTCGAGCGCATATCATTCAGATGATTATCTTATACCTAGTGGTGGCGCCATTATTTGTTATTAGCACAAAAAGTGAACTATTCGCAAAGTTAATAACTTATTCTTATGTAAAAAAAGGTTACCTTGCTATTACACGCCCAATTTTTGTGATCTTATTTTTTTATGGGTTGTTTATTTTCTACCATATCCCGGTTCTGTTTGATTTCATTCGAATGAACTATACACTCAATTATGTCTACTTATTTGTCATGTTTATTGTAGCTTTATTATGGTGGAGTCCGCTATTTCCATTTACTAGTGAAGTAGATCGATTATCAAACACAAAAAAATTACTTTATATCATTTGTAATCTATCACTTTTTCTAGCTTTGTCTCTGTTTTTTATTCTACAAAACAACAGTTTATATTCCATTTACATGGACTTCGAATTGTTAATGGCCGCGATATTACTATGTCTTCCAGCAGGTGAAACAATTGAGACTTTACCAAATGATTTTGTAGAAACCTTACTTCCTTTTCCGCCTTTAAGAGAACAAAGAATTGGAGGAGTTTTCTTGTTAATTAGCCAGTTGATCTGGGTAATTCCTCTACTGGTCTTAAAAAGAAAATGAACGGATAAATTAATTCATTTCCTCCATTCTATCAGCGTATTTAAAAGTATCATAAAAAAGAACTTGGAAAAATCCAAGTTCTTCTTTAGTGGTTTTATCTTAAATATTTCAGTTAATAATCTGAAACACCTAACCTTTTATTTCCTATAGCCTTGTAAAATTCGATCCTCCAAATCTTGTGGAACAGATTGACTGGGATCATAATCTGCCCCTTGCTTCACTTGTTCTTTCGTTAGATCGACAAATACTCTGTGTTCGACCCAATCGATTTGGTTGATCCACTTCGGTGCAATCAATCTGAATTTACCTGTTAATATATTCTTGGTTTCTACTACGAGATAGGTTATTTCCCAACTGTTGTCGTCGATAATAAAATTGGAGACATGTCCAATCTCACCGTCAATTGCACTGATCCTATACCCGAAAAAGTCACCTTTGATTTCATTTACACTTCGTAAATGTTGATCACCATTATCACTCATTTCCATTCTATCTTTAACTAAGCCTCTTGAGTGAGAATCAGCCAATGTATAGGGATCATTGTAACCTGACCATGGTCCTGCACCAGACCAGTAAGTTGGCCATCCATAATAAATGGCTAAATCCAATTCTACTTGTTTCGATACAGGTTTATCTTCGTGTTGGTGTGGTGCGTTTTTAACGGTATCTTTTGTCGATAAAACATTTACTTTACCATTTTTTATATCTACTTCGTCAAAAGATAGTGGAGATAACAGTACCTTTTTACCTGGTAGCCACTTTCTAGTATCTGTAACTAAATAACGAATTGTCCAAAACTTATCGTCGAAATAGAGATCTTTCACGCCACCTAATTCTCCGTCAGATGCTTGAATGTTCAAGTCTTTAATTGTTGATGCTAAATATAAAATAATTAGCCTCCTTTTTATTCTAAAGAATTGATAATTAATAAAGTGACTACTTGTAATTCAATTACCTTTACAATTTATTTTAAACATAAAAAAAGCATTTTCAGTTTGGGTATGAACCATGTACCTTTTCAAAAGCAATAATGCTAGTTGCTATTGTTGGAAATAAATAGGATAATAGACTTATAAGAGGAGGGAACAAATTGAAAGCATTAGTAGGACATGTCAACGACATTTGTACAAAGCACAGGTGGAATGAAAAAATATTAATTGTTGATTCTTATTCAATTGGAGAAGAAATCTTGCAAGCATACACACATGTGGAATTTGAAGCAATAAATGTAAAAATAAAGACTGTTCGAAGTTTAGCTAATGATATAGTAGAAGTATATGCAGAAGAAAGGTTTCAACAAATGGAAAAACCCGTCGCCATTCACTTTATGTATTGGATTCTTCATGAATTGATTGATTCTGGTAAACTGCGCTACTTTACAGGTTTGGAGATTACATCATCATTTAGTAGAAGCCTGCTAGATACAATTACACAACTGCGAATGGCAGGATATACGAGTGAAAACCTCGTTGAAACAGCTTTTGTCTCAACGAACAAGGCTCTGGATATCAAACATATCATGCATCAATATGAACATCTTCTTGTTGCCTATCAAATGTGGGATTATGCTTCCATTCTACAAAAAGCTCTGGATCTTATCCCTCCATATAACAATAACACGATTTATATCTTGCAATCTAACCTATCCCTCACACAATTAGAACATCAATTTTTAGAAATTTTGTTACCAAATCAAATAGAAAAGCTCCCTTTATCAAAAGTGTATGGTGTACAGACACCACAATTCCATGATCTTCGTTCTGTTAATTGGAGTGATCCAACATCATTAAGTTACATATATCAACCAAAAGAGGCTACTGAAGTGCCTGAAATATCTTTATTCACTGCAAATACAGAAGAAATGGAAATAAAGCACATGTTTTCTCAGATAAAAAAATCTGATCAAGCATTCGACAAATGTATGATGTATTACACAAAACCAGAACCATATGTAACAACGGTCTATCATCTGTCTGAAAAGTATCAGATTCCTGTAACATATGGAGAAGGAATACCCATTTCATTTAGTCGCCCAGGTAAACTAATCGCAGCAATTTCAAAATGGATGAAAAATAAATACAGTGTAAAAGATTTTATTTCGATCATACACGAAGGACTAATAGAATTTTCGAATGGTGCTCCGACAAAAGTAAAAATAACCAAACTGCTACGGGATGCAAGTATTGGGTGGGATCAAACTCGTTACCTATCCCAGCTAGATATCTTTATTGATGAACAAAATAGAAAAGCAATGGAATCAGTTGATGAAAAAAGAATTAACTTCTTACAGGAGCAAGTCCTTGATGCAATGTGGTTGCGCGAATGGTTTTCCATTCTTTTTCAAAAACTTCCGAGTATAGAGGGTAAAGTCGATTATCGTGGTTTATTAAACGCATGCAAGTATATGCTTACCGATTATGGTAGGATAACTTCTGCACTAGATGAAGTAGCCAAGTCTGACATGTTAACAACACTTGAAACAGTATTACCATATGCAGATGAACAATTGCCGTTCTTTGATGCTTTTGAGAAATTACATGATTTACTCTTAACCTCAAACATCAATCAATCAAATCCCAAGCCAGGACATCTACATATTTGCTCCTATAAGAGAGGGGTGTATAGCACGAGATCTACAGTATTTGTTGTAGGTTTAGACAACCGCGCTTTTCCTGGAACGCCAAGTGAAGACCCACTATTACTAGATCAAGAGCGACAGAGTCTAAGCGGGTTCTTACCAATTTTGAAAGAAAAAGGACAACAAAATGTGTACAAAATGCTCCAGGTACTTGCACATACATCAGGTCCCATATCGCTAAGTTATTGTCACTTTAGTATCAATGACAATCGTCCCGTAAGTCCGTCTCATTTATTTTTACAAGTGTATCGTCTTGCAACCAACAACGAAAGAGCGGATTTTAAACATATAAAACAACTACCAAGAACATTACCGCACGTAGATGTGTTGGAGGGAAAAGATTATTGGAACAGGTTGCTTCGAGAAGAAGTAGACAAACAATTAGATGATTCTATGTTCACAACCTATGAAAATCTTGTATTTGGTTTTCAAGCAGCTATGTCTAGAAAACAAGATCGTTTTACGGCCTATGATGGCCTAGTTGATGTAGATGCAAATGAGCTTGACCCCCGCTTGAATAAAGATAGAACGATGACTGCTGGAAAATTAGAAAAATTAGCAACTTGTCCATATGCCTATTTTCTTGGAGAGGTTCTTCAACTTAGACCAATCGAAGAGGTTACTTATGATCCTTATAGTTGGTTAGATGCAGCAACAAGAGGAAGTCTGTTACACAGTATTTTTGAAACCTTTTATAAACAATTAAAGAAACAAAAACAAAAGCCTATGGTTTCAGAGCATGAAGAATTAATTTTTAAGGATTGCAAAAGAAAAAATATATCAACAAGAAAC
Organism: Aquibacillus koreensis; assembly: GCF_025154055.1. Lineage (GTDB taxonomy): Bacteria > Bacillota > Bacilli > Bacillales > Amphibacillaceae > Aquibacillus_C > Aquibacillus_C koreensis. The sequence continues at coordinate 8,321 of NZ_JAOALK010000057.1, read as the reverse complement.
AATCCAACCACCTCCTAGTCAAAGGATTTATCAAAAAGAAGTAGATGACCTACTCCATTGTTGTCGTATCTTTTTAAAGGAAGAAGAAGTCTATGGAGAAAAATACAAAGTAGAGCACTTGGAATACGAATTCGGTATTGGTGATGTACGTCCTGCGGTTGTAACATTGCCATCGAATAAGACGCTTTATATAGCAGGGAAAATTGACCGTGTTGATCAAGCTGATGCCGGTGATTATCATATTATTGACTATAAGACAGGTGGCACTTATAGCTACCATGAATCCAAGCCTTTCAAAGGCGGTAGACAGTTACAACACTTTATCTATTCGATAGCGATTGAAGAGCATCTTCAATTAGCGGCAGGAGCTGTCAAGGAAAGTTCCTATTATTTCCCAAGTTCAAAAGGTCTGGGTGAGCGATATGTACGAAGTCAAAATGAAACATTACGTACAAATGGGTTAAATATTCTGGAAAAGTTAATTGATGTTCTAAAATATGGACATTTCTCCATGACAGATGATGAAAATGACTGCAAGTTTTGTGATTTTAAAGCGGTATGCAAACGAGCGTACTATGATAAAGAAACATTAGAAGCAAAACAAATGGATCAAGAATGGGATGGAATAGGAAAATTTAAGGGAGTGCGTGCTTATGAGTAAAGTAATTGTGGATCAAGCGGCACGGAATAAAATTAAAAGTGAATTAACTACAAATTATTTAATTGAAGCTGGAGCTGGATCAGGTAAGACAACTAGCTTAGTAGAACGTATGGTTAACTTAATTTACACAGATACATGTAAAATCGAGCAAATGGTTGCGATTACGTTTACTAGAAAAGCTGCGGACGAACTCAAACTGCGATTTCAATCGGAATTAGAAAATAAATGGGAAATTGAAATAGAGGAACTCCAAGCAACTCGCCTTTCAGATGCATTACAAAATATGGAGAGATGTTTTATTGGGACAGTACATGCCTTTTGTTCTAGATTGCTAAGAGAACGTCCAATAGAAGCAAAGTTAGACTTAACTTTTCAAGAATTAGAAGAACAGGATGATTATGAATTATTAGAAGAAGCGTGGCATACGTATTTACTTCGTTTACAGGAATTCTCGCCAACTCGACTAAAAGAGATGGACGAATTAGGACTTGAAGTAGATGACTTGTTTACTTGTTTAAAAGATATGAAAAATTATCCTGACGTAGAATGGGTTACCTCGCATGTCAATAAACCCGCATTAGAGGAAACGTATAATTATTTTATGACTTTAATAAAAGAAGCAAAACGGTCTTTACCAGAAAAGGAACCGGATAAGGGCTATGACGCTTTACAAAAAGCAATGCATACTTCCTTAATCAAGCAACGACATGGTAATGCTTCTAATCCAAGACACATTATTGATATCTTTGAACTTTTTAATAAGAATTTAAAACCAACCTACAACAGGTGGGACTCTAAGGAAGACGCTAAATTCTATTATGAGAAAATAACGAGTGTGGTTGACCAATCGATTAAACGATTGCTTCAGACATGGTGGGAATATTGTCACCCTAAGGTAATCAACTTTTTGATTGATGCGATGGACGATTATGAACAGTTAAAAAGGGAGCGATCCTTACTAAACTACCAAGATTTACTAATAAAAACAAATCAGTTACTGAAGGGAAACGAAGAGGTTAGATACTATTTTCAACAAAAATACAAATGTCTTCTTGTGGACGAATTTCAGGATACCGATCCAATTCAAGCGGAGATCATGTTCTTTCTAACTGGAGAAAATCTTGATGAGCAAGTATGGACAAAGTGCAAGCCAAGACCGGGTTCTTTATTTGTAGTTGGAGGTCCAAAGCAAGCGATTTATCGATTCCGACGTGCGGATATCGACACGTATAATCGTGTGAAGCAGTTAATCGAGGCTCATGGTGGCGAAGTTTTACAGCTTACCATGAATTTTCGTACAGTAAATACGATAACAGAAAAGCTAAATACAATTTTTCAACACATGCTACCAAATACTGAAACTGTTTATCAAGCAGCCTACCGTCCATTACACGCCTTCAAAACAGATGATCAAAGCCGTCTTTCTGGTATTAAAAGAATAACCATACCGGACGATTATTCTAGAAAAGACGACGTAGTGCAACAAGATGCCGAAAACATCGCTACCTATATCCAATCATTATTAAAGGAAGGCTATCATGCAAAAGATTTTTTGGTTCTGACTCGTTATAATGATGGGATTGCAACCTATGCCCAAACGATCGAGGATCGTGGGATACCAGTAAGTGTTAGTGGAGAGATTGTTATTGGGGAAACAAGAGAATTCCAGGAGTTACTAACATTGTTTCAAACGTTTGTGGATCCTACTGACCAAGTTGCGTTAGTGGCTGCGTTACGAGGTGCTTTTTTTGGAGTAAGTGATAATGATCTCTATCAATGGAAACAAGCTGGTGGTCGTTTTTCGATCTATAGCTTAGTGCCTAGAGGATTAATAGAACCAATTAAAGCAAAATTTGAATTGGCACTATCCAAATTAGCACTCTACCAAAAATGGATTCGAGCGTTACCACCAACTGCAGCGATGGAACAAATAATGGAGGATGTTGGGTTTTATGCTTTATTAATAAAAAATAAACATGGCAAGAGGTCACACAAAAGTCTACTACAAATCTTAGAGGCATTAAGGGCATCAGAAGTGAATGGAATAACTACGTATAAGTCAGTTTGTGATGTATTTGCGGAATTGGTAATGGAAAAGACCGTTGTGGCTAATCTTGAAGAAGATGCTGACGCAGTTCGAGTCATGAATGTTCATAAAGCAAAGGGGCTTGAAGCTCCAATTGTTTTTCTATCTCATCCAATAAAGATGGTAAATGCAGAAACTTTTCTGTCAAAGTATATTAAACGAGAGGACGATCATTCCAAAGGCTACTATTCTTTTTCTGTTAAAAAGGGATTCCAGTCTAAGATGATCGCGTTACCAGTAAATTGGTCACGATTGAAAATGGAAGAACTCCGATACTTACTTGAAGAAGAAATCCGGATTGTATATGTAGCTGCTACTCGTGCGGAAAAAGCCTTAGTGATAAGTTCGAGTGCGAAAAGTGATAATAAAAATCCTTGGAAAGACTTACTTCAAATGGAAAGTATAGAAGAGGTAGTATTACCTGAGCATGACTTGAAAGAAAAGAATCAAAAAGAGTTAACCATTAGCTTAGATCATTACGAATCCGAAACAAAAGCACGTTTAGATTGGCTAGAGCTAAAAAAACAACCGACATATAAAATGTGGAGTCCAACAGATGACAAAGACTTTGCCGAAGTTGCTTCACTAGAACGTGAATCTGCTGGAGGACGAGCTTGGGGAACATTAATTCATAACGTTCTGGAAAAAGTAGTGCAAGGAGTTGACGTTCACCACTTTATCCAAAATGCAATGGTAAAACATAGTATTCCAACAGAACGAGAGCAAGAAGTGTATGACTATATTCGTTTGTGGAAGCATTCTGATATTTGGAATGAATTAGATGAGGCGGACCAGGTATTAACGGAAGTGCCGTTTAACTTAAAATTGGAACCGCAAGATCCATTGTACACCGTCGTTCAACAAGGTATAGAAAGCTCTACTATCTATGTCAAAGGTGTGATTGATCTTGTTTATTTAAAGGACGGCGCATGGACTATAGTAGATTATAAGACTGATCGAGTGAAAAAGGAAGAAGATTTTAGCAAGTTACGAGACTATTATAAAGGACAGGTTATTTTTTATAAGCATGCATGGGGACAAATGACTGGTGAAAAAGTGAACGAAGTGAAGCTATTTTTCTTTGCAGAACAACTGCAGGGATTTGTGAAATAGGACAGTTGAAGTAGAGAGAGGAGGTAAGTACCTTTCTCTCTTTTTGACTATAGTTTGTTATATAGTTAGAAAAATATAAAGGGGGAATTCTCATGATTTTGGAGGCCGTAATGCTACAAGTCAAACCAGGTTTCGAAGAGGAATTTGAAATAGAATTTAAAAAAGCGTCAAACATTATCTCATCCATGAAAGGGTATAAATCGCATGAATTACAGCGTTGTCTGGAAGTTCAAGGAAAGTACTTGCTGCTAGTTAATTGGGATACGTTAGAAGATCATACAGTCGGATTTAGAAAATCAGAAGCGTATCAGGAATGGAAAAGAAGGCTACATCACTTCTACGATCCATTCCCTATTGTAGAGCATTTCGAAATGGTTGATTTAGCACTAGAATAAATCTTTACTTGATAAGAAGATAAGACTAGTATAAAATTTATGAAAGAGAAATGTGTAAGCGTTTTATCTAATCTCTAAAAACCGTGTTAATTAATAAAGGGGACTGTATACCGTGAATAGAGAAAAAATAGACAGATTAAAGACATTTAAGCGGGTTGCATGGTATTTTATGCTAGCTTCACTGATATCCATGTGGTTATTACGAAATTTCGAGATGAATGCTATTGCTAATGTGCCATATGTAACAACAGCTATATCAGGGCTTTGTGTAATTATTATTAATCGATTTATTAAACAAGAGCTTAAAAAATAAATTATGTTCAAACAAACGATGCACAGATGGGCATCGTTTGTTTTTTGGATATAGTAAAAAAATAAGTCTGAATTGTGGTTTAACGTTCAGAAATTGAGGGAATTAATGTTCGAGTCTTATTTTATATAATTAGGTGATTACATGTTTACATTGTTTATGAATAGTTATAAGGACTTTAAAGCTTCCTATAAGAAATACCTTACAATTGAGCTTTTATTTATGTTGTTTTCAAGTTTCTTATTTGTTCCTCTTATTTCATTTTTGTTTAATAGGATTTTAAGGGTATTGGGATCTAATTCATTGCTAAATGCGGATGTATATAAACTTGGGTCAAGTGTTTCTGGTATTTTTGGTATGCTTATCATCACCCTTGTAGTCATTGTTATTTTGTTCTTAGAGTTTGGCGTACTAATCATAATTACGCAAAAGAGATATTTTCAAAAAGACATCCTAATAACAGATGCATTTCTTGCAACTTTAAGGAGACTTCCAAGGTTAGTCGGATTTGGTATATTTCAGTTAGTGCCAATATTTTTACTGCTTATACCTTTTGTTGACTTATCTTTTGTGCCAGCACTATTGGATATTAATATTCCAATAATTCTCATAAACGAATGGTATGAATCTTATTATTCCTTAATTATATATGCTATTGTCGTATTAATCGTAGCATATATTTTCTTAAGGTTGATCTTTACGCTGCATTATTTTTATATTGAGAATAAACGAATCCGCCATGCGACAAGACATAGTTTTAAGCTAACGAAACATAATCACATGAGGATCCTTTATCATTTGTGTGTCGTAAATGTTTTTGTTTTTCTAGCAGGTTTTTCTCTTATGCGTCTGGGTTCTTTTTTAGCAGAGTACGTGGATAATTATATCCCAGGCCACCTAATTGAAAATCTTTATATTACTTTTTCTGGTTACATGGCCGTGATTTTTTCGATTTTATTAATTCCGATTAATATCATTATTATTACGAGACTCTTTTATAAGTTTAAGCGGGATCAAGAGGATGTGATTGAGGATACCCTAACCATAAAACCTCATAAAAGGTTACATAAGATGGAGTCTAACATCACAACATTTTTTAATAGAAGAAAACCTATATTAGTGACTGGAGTAATTGTATATCTATTAGGAATGTTTTTTGTAAATTATGCGTTTCATGATAATATGGTGTACTTACGATGGGATGTTGATATTGCTAGTCATAGAGGGGATGCAGAAAATGCACCGGAAAACTCACTGAGTAGTATAAGGTCTGCACTAAACCAAGGGGTGGACGCAATTGAAATAGATGTACAAATGACCCAAGATGGAGTCATTGTCTTAAATCATGATAAGAATTTACAAAGAATGGCTGGAATAGATTCAAAGATTAACGAAATGACTTACAGTGAAGTAGCTCAAGTAGATATAGGACGTCTTCATGGAGAGGCATTTATAGGCGAGAAAATCCCAACGCTTGAAGAAGTGGTGGAAGAGATCGTAGAAATGGATGTGAAGTTAATCATTGATATTAAAGCCGTGGACTCCACACATACACTCGCTGAAAATTTAGTAACCGTGATCGAGGAGCATGAAATAGGAGAAGAGACGTATGTTCAGTCATTTGATTACGATCAACTAAAAGATATAAGAAAATTAAACAGCGAGATAAAACTAGGGCAGATTATGTACCTGTTTGCAGGTGATTTATCACATTTAGACGTAGATTTCTATACAGTGCGCCAAAGTATGCTTTCAGAAAGGCTTGTTCGTAATGCTCAAAAGCAGGGGAGAGAAGTGTGGGTATGGACGGTAAATATCGAAAGGAATATAAGAGAAGTACTGAAGTATGATATAGATGGTATTATCACTGATCATCCAGAAAAAATCCAACGAATGTTAGGTATTACTTTAGCTTCAGAGGAAGATAACGGTTAAGGTGGTTTGTATATAGGGTGTATAAAAAATGCTTGGAATTTAAAAATCCAAGCATTTTTCATTACCCAAAATCTTTCATCGTGATACAATTAAGAATAAAAATATTCAAGAAGAGGTAGTGTGATAAATGGAAAAGTTCGGAATCATTAATGAGGTGGAGACAGATAAAAAGGAAGTTGCAATAACATTTGATGATGGGCCAAATACGACGTACACACCACAAATATTAGATATATTTGAAGCGGTTTCAGGACAAGCGACTTTTTATATGATTGGTGAGCAGATGAAGAAACACCCTGAAGTAGTTAAGGACGTATTAGAAAAAGGGCATGAAATTGGAAATCATACGTACTCTCATCCTTTTTTAACTAAGTTACATAAAGATGATGCATTTCAAGAGGTGGACATGACAGATAAGCTAATTGAAGAAATGACTGGAAAAAAACCCAAAACATTTCGTCCGCCATTTTTTGATTTTAATGAGGAAACTGCATCCATTATCGATACTTTTGGTTATAAAACAATAGCTGCCATGAACGTGGGTGCACAAGATTGGGAGCAACCTGGAGTAAATCAGATTGTGTCTGAATCTCGTAAACATATAAAACCTGGAAGCATCTTTATTTTTCACGATGGATTTGAAGAACGTTCTCAAACAGTAGAAGCTGTTCGTATCTTAGTTTCTGAATTAAAGGAACAAGGATATGAGCTCGTTACAATTAGCAAGTTGTTAGGTTTATCTGAATAAATTGGATTATTCGGGAGGCGATAAGGTAAATGGGAATATTAGTGAATGATGTATTAAAACAATTAATCAAACCAGTTGGAGAGCTTCCTAAGACGGTGGATACATTAAAATTCGGTACAACAAATATGGATGTTTCAGGAATTGCAGTAACATTTATGCCTACTTATGATGTGCTTAAGCAAGCTAATAGGCTAGGAGCAAACCTATTAATCACCCACGAAGGGATTTTTCATAGTCATTGGGATGACAGTGATATCGGACCTACAAAAGTTAGTGAAGATAAATTAGCTTTAATCAAAGAGTCTGGTATGGCGATCTTTAGGTTTCATGATTATATACACAAATATACACCAGATGGGATTATGCAAGGTTTAATCCAATCGTTACAATGGGAAGAATTTGTAGATGAGCATCAACCGACAGCTTCCATTTTAACTGTGCCAGGTATGACGGTGAAAGATGTGTGTGATTACGTGAAAAATAAATTAGGGATGGAATATTTACGTGTAGTTGGCGATCCATCTATGCCTTGTGAGAAAATCGGTTTATTAGCGGGGTTTCGAGGAGGAGGATCCGTTGCTATTCCTTTATTTGAACAACAAAATCTCGATTTGGTTATCTATGGAGAAGGTCCGGAGTGGGAAACTCCTGAGTATGTACGCGATGCGATTCAACAAGGGAAGCATAAAGCATTAATCGTGTTAGGACATATGGAGAGTGAAGCGGCTGGAATGCAATTAATTGCAACGGAACTAGCAACTACATTTCCAAGTACTCCTGTGCATTTCATACCGGTGGAACCAACTTTTAAAGTTATGTAACTTCTGAAGAATTATCTTTGTTGCACAGTATGCATATACTACGCAGCAAAACTTTCATATCATAGAAACATTGAAGTGTTATAACGCCGTTCCGGCAGAATACTTCGCTTTCCGAGGAGGAATCACGAAAAATCCCAAAACCCGGCTTTTTCTAAGTTCAGATTCCTCTTGCGGGCACGGCCTCAGCCTCCTCGTGGAAAGGGCACCACTGCGGGGTCTTCACCTCGCGCTATTCCCGCAGGAGTCTTCGTA
>NZ_JAOALK010000056.1 GCF_025154055.1 Aquibacillus koreensis | reverse complement strand
ATCCACTCAGGAGCGTACTTTGCGACTGAGTTAGCTGAGGCCGTGCCCGCGGAAAGCGACGTATTCTGACGAAGCGGAGTATTAGCACTCATCCTAAAAGGACCGTAAGGAAGTAGTGAAATTGTTTACTGCACAGTATGGATCTACTGTGCATTATAAATATAAGAAAGGAGACTAACCAGGTTTGGTTGTATCCTTTCTACTTTTTCTATTCTCATTGTGATGTAGCAAAATGTTTGTCTAAGCCTCGTATGATACCTTTGGCAATTTTTTCTTGAAATCCTTTCGCTTGGATCTTATTCTCTTCTGCTGCATTGGACAAGAATCCTAATTCTAAAAGAAGTGAAGGCCGACGATTAATTCGTAAAACTTGAAAGTCTCCAAACTCTACGCCATTGTCATCCATATTGGTAGCTTTCACCAATTCATTTTGGACCGTTTGAGCAAGTTTTATGTCTCTCTCAGAATAGTAAAATGTATTTAAACCAGTTACTTCAGGGTATTGTGGAATGCTGTTATAGTGAAGACTTAAAAAAACATCAGCTTCGACTAGATTGGATAAACTTGAGCGCCCGCCCAATGACATATACGTATCATCAGATCTTGTAAGTATTACATTGGCACCCAATATTTCTAAAAAATATTTCAATTCGTTAGCTGTCATCAACGTATAATTCTTTTCGTAACTGCCGCTTATACCAATTGCTCCGACGTCCCTACCGCCATGGCCAGGATCTATCACAATGGTTTTGTTGAACAAGTTTGAGCCCTTTTGTTTCGCTTTCTCAGGATCTTTAACAAGTGATCTAGCTATATATCCTTGGTTTCCGTTCCATGAGACTTTTAGCCATTCATCCATCTCCTCCATAACTTGGACAGTTTCCCCTTTATCAAGCGTAGCCAAAATCGCACCTTCTGTAGAAGCCTCACTCCGCATAGTTGTTTTGTCATCCCGTATTTCCATTACCGTTAACGATGGAGGAGGAGAGCTGGTCTCTTCTTCTGGAACGGTTTGCTCTTCATCTTTTTCGACAGAAATATATTCTGCTGAAACCCATCCGGTAGTGTGACCTAGATCGATTTTTACCCAATCCGCTTGTTCTTCGATGATTTCATAAGTCTCTCCTTGATCAATTTGAGCGACTTTTTCAAAATCTGTTCCAGGTCCACTTCTAACATTTAAATTATTTACATTAATGAATGCTTCATTTGCATAAACGATGGTTGTAATGGACAAAATGAATACAACTATTACACTGATCAAAGCGATATATCTATAACGTTTCAAAATAAAATTCCTCCGTACTTCCAATTAGATATGTGACGTTTTGCATGCATGTACTTCTTTCATAGTAATAAACAAATAGACATGAAGTCAAAAATAAACCAAATAAAGGGAGAATTCACATGAGATTACATCCAAAGCAAGCAGGTAACAACGCCATTGATCATCTTTATGGTGCGAATTTTCATCGATTTGTAGAAATGGAAAGTAGTGTAGATAGTATGGAAATTGCACAAGAATTAGGTCTTTCCTTGGGAGATGTAAAAAAACTAAAAGAAAAGTTAAAACGTTCTTGACAACTTACTCTCCAAAGCTTAATATTATAAGAAATTCTTAGAAAAATAGTTAATATTGACGGTTTCTATCAGATGATCACCGATGAAGGAAAGAGTAATCAGAATAACATTAGTAAAGAGAGAGAGTTCCTATGGCTGAAAGAATTCTTACTAGATGGGCTGATGAAAGACATTCCGAAGGTTTTGTATTGAATAAAGTAAATACAAACGTATGCAGGCGTTAACTGTATGAGTGGAAGTTTCTAATTTTGGAGACTTCAACTAGGGTGGTAACACGGGTTTAACTCTCGTCCCTTTTTGGGGGCGGGAGTTTATTTATTTTGGAATAATTATACATAAGGATAAGTACACAGGGGGGTTTAGCCATGAATATGAAAGCACCTAGAGGAACGCAAGACTTATTGCCGGGGGTAACAGAAAAATGGCAGTATGTTGAAGAAAAATGGAAAGATCTATGCAATAGGTACAATTATAAGGAGATTAGAACGCCGATTTTTGAACATACCGAGCTATTTCAAAGAGGTGTTGGTGATACAACAGACATTGTACAAAAGGAAATGTACACCTTTAAAGATCGCGGAGATAGAAATATTACTTTACGTCCAGAAGGTACTGCTTCGGTGGTTCGCGCATTTGTGGAAAATAAAATCTTTGGCTTACCAAATCAGCCAACTAAATTATTTTACTCTGGACCAATGTTTCGATATGAAAGACCTCAACAAGGGAGAATGCGTCAATTTGTTCAGTTTGGTGTGGAAGCATTAAGTAGTAAAGATCCGGCAATTGACGCTGAAGTTATATCTCTTGCTATGGGAATTTATCAAGAATTAGGCCTTCGTTCTCTAAAGCTTGTCATCAATAGCCTAGGTGACGGAGAAAGTCGAACGAACCACAGAAATGCATTGATTCGTCACTTCGAGCCACATAAGCAGGAATTGTGTAGTGACTGTCAAGTGAGACTGGAGAAGAACCCGCTTCGTGTCTTAGATTGTAAAAAGGATCGTGAACATCCAGCAATGGAGACAGCGCCATCTATACTTGAATACTTGAATGAGGACTCACGAGCGTATTTTGAAGAAGTAAAGCAACACTTAGATCAAATGGGTATTGCATATGTAGTGGATAAAAACCTTGTGCGAGGACTTGATTACTACAACCATACTGCGTTTGAAATTATGAGTGAGGCAGAAGGTTTTGGAGCAATAACCACTTTATCTGGTGGTGGCAGATATAATGGCTTAGTAGAAGATTTAGGGGGACCAGAAACACCTGGAATTGGATTTGCGCTAAGCGTGGAGCGTTTATTAATGGCGCTTGAGGCAGAAGGTGTCGAGTTACCTATTGAGGAACAATTAGACTGTTATTTCGTATCAATTGGAGATAAGGCGAATAAGGAAGCAGTCAGACTCACCTATGAACTAAGAAAAGCCGGTGTTCAAGTAGATAAAGACTATCAAGGTAAAAAACCAAAAGCACAGTTTAAAGCAGCTGATCGCTTACAAGCGAAATATGTTCTCGTTCTTGGGGAAGATGAGCTAGACAACAATAAAATAAACTTGAAAGATATGGAAACAGGAGAGCAAGAAGAGATTGCTATCGATCAATTAGTCGATCATTTACAACAGTTACTCAAGGGAGGAAAGTAGAGATGCATAAAGCACGTGTTTTAGCAGGAACTTTAAGGAATAGCCATGTGGGAGAAACGGTTACCTTAAAAGGATGGGTACAAAAACGCCGTGATCTTGGTGGGTTGATTTTTATAGATGTAAGAGATCGTTCTGGGATTGTACAGATCGTATTTAATCCTGAAGTATCAACTGAAGCATTGCAAATAGCTGAAAGAGTTAGAAGTGAATATGTCCTTGAGGTTACTGGAAAAGTAGTTGAACGTGACCCATCGACTGTAAATCCCAAAATGGAAACTGGTGAGATTGAAGTTGTCGTTGATGAGATTACGATTTTAAATAAGGCTAAGAACCCTCCGTTTCAGATTCAAGATGAAACGGATGTTGCAGAAGATCTGCGCTTAAAATACCGTTACTTAGACTTACGTCGCGAGCCAATGCAAAAAACGTTTAAACTCAGACATCAAACATCACAAGTAATGAGAAACTTCTTAAATGAAGAAGAATTCTTAGACATGGAAACACCAATGTTAACGAAGAGTACCCCTGAAGGAGCACGTGATTATTTAGTACCTAGTCGTGTGCATGAAGGTCATTTTTACGCATTGCCACAATCGCCACAATTATTTAAACAACTATTAATGGTGTCAGGCTTTGAAAAGTATTATCAATTTGCACGGTGCTTCCGAGACGAAGATTTGCGTGCAGACAGACAGCCAGAGTTCACTCAAATTGATATTGAGACATCATTCATGACAAGCGATGAAATTATGGCAATGACAGAACGAATGATGAAACGAGTAATGAAAGAAGTTAAAGGAATAGATATAGAGATTCCGCTTGCTCGTATGCCTTATGATGAAGCAATGGAACGATTTGGTTCGGACAAGCCAGATTCGCGTTTCGGGATGGAACTGGTCACTGTATCGGAAGCTGTAAAAGATTCTGGCTTCAAAGTGTTTAGTAGTGCGGTTGAATCTGGTGGTAAGGTTAGTGCTATTAATGTGAAAGGGAAAGCGAGCCAGTTTTCTAGAAAAGACATTGATCAACTAACAGATTTTGTGAAAATTTACGGTGCAAAAGGGTTAGCATGGTTAAAAGCGGAAGGCGATGAATTAAAAGGTCCGATTTCTAAATTTTTATCTGAAAAAGAAGTGGAAGAATTACGCAATCTATTAGATATATCAGATGGAGATTTAATACTATTAGTAGCAGACAAGACGAACGTCGTCTTTGATAGTCTCGGTGCACTACGTCTTAAGCTTGGAAAAGAACTTCAACTCATTGATGAGTCTACATTTAATTTCCTATGGGTGACTGAATGGCCTTTATTTGAATATGACGAAGAAGCTGGTCGTTATTCTGCTGCACACCATCCATTTACAATGCCTGCTTCAGAGGATATGGATAAATTAGATACAAATCCAGGAGAAGTGAAGGCACAAGCGTATGATCTTGTCTTAAATGGATATGAACTAGGCGGGGGTTCTTTACGTATTTATCAGAAGGAAATACAACATAAAATGTTTGAAGTGCTAGGCTTTTCACAAGAAGAGGCGCAAAGTCAATTCGGCTTCTTGTTAGAGGCATTAGAGTATGGTGCTCCTCCACATGGTGGGATTGCACTAGGGTTTGATCGATTAATAATGTTACTTGCTGGAAGAACGAATCTTAGAGATACAATTTTATTCCCTAAGACTGCGTCAGCAGCTTGTTTATTAACAGAAGCGCCGGGTACTGTAAGTGAAAGTCAGTTAGATGAACTTTCACTAAAACTACAAGTAAAAGAGCAAGTATAATATTGTTGTAAAGTTGTAATAATTGTTAATTAAATGTAAAAGTAGCAGACTTGAAAACGCTATCTATGTATGCTATTCTTTTCTTACAAACAAATATTACTTAGCTGATTTACCCATCGGATCCTGATGTGTTCGTCCTAATATTGACGTTTTGACCGAACATCAATATTTTCGGGAGCTTCTCGTTTCTATATGGCATGCATGCCTCGTTTAGTTGAGGACGCATAAAATATAGAACTAAGCACCCACCTGCTAAGAGCGGGATCAAAACTCATGAAAAATAGACGGCACAATTGGGATTCGATGATACATAACAAAAAAAGAACCTTTAAGCTAACATTGCTTAAGGGTTCTTTTTTATTTCAACGAAAATTCTATTTTCAGTGGTAGTTTTGTTATTCTATCTAGCTACTTGTTCTAGATTCCCATTTTTCTCCATACGAAAAGCAGGTGTTTTTGCACTATCATCTTCATCAAACACAACCATTTTTCGAGCTCTGTCCATAATTTGGATTAATACTTGATAGTCTTCTTGAACAGTCGTAAGCTGCTGTTCTAGTTGCAAGACTTTTTTCTCAAGTTTTTCATTTTCACTTATTAAGTGTTCATTCTCTTTTTTCATTTTTTCCAAACTGGTTTTAGACTTGTTAGACTCATTGTATTCTTTTTTCATTGTTTTTAAGTAATCTATAACATTATCTAAATTTAACTCACTATAGCTGCTTTGCATCGTTGTATTTGTAGATGCGATCGGTTCCAAATCTTCATAAAAGTCTTGACCATATTCAACATCATTTTCTAGTTCTTGTTCTAACATGCGCACATCTGGCATCATAGCTTTACGAGCTGGGACTGGAACGCTAGTATGAACAGTTTTCTCTTGTCTTGCTTGGGCACGTTTTTTCTCCTTGCGCTGTCTTTTCGCAATAGATACTGCTTGCTCGTAACGTTGTCTAACTTCTGCATTCCAACGAAAACCACAAGCGGCAGAAGTACGGTTAAGTTTGTCACCGACTTCCTCAAATGCATTTAGTTGTGTACTTCCTTCTCTAATATGACGCAATACAGTCTCTGCAAGTAATAAATCATCTTCATGGGACCAAGCGTCCTGTCTTACTTTAACCACAATACTCCACTCCTTTTTATTTAGGAAAATATGTTCTGAAACTTCTATGATTAGTATTCATAGAAATAGTTTGGTATTTTTGTTTGTAGTTTTACCTAAATAAAAAGGAAATATACCATATATTCATAAACTTATTAAAAAAATAGTTTTAACTTTCAAAAGCTAGTATTTAATAATTGTTATTGCACTGTATGCATAAACTGTGCAGTAACACTTTCATGTCTTAAAATAGTGAAGTGTTATAACGCCGTTCCGGCAGAATACTTCGCTTTCCGCGGGCACGGCCTCAGCCTCCTCGTGGAAGGGCACCACTGCGGGGTCTTCACCTCGCGCTGTTCCCGCAGGAGTCTTCGTATTCTGCCTCCACTGTGTATGCTTTCTGGGGCAATGTATTTATTTGCTACTTCATTTATCACTTTTTCTCACTATACAAGGAATCCGTAGCGGCGTATTACCACTCATCTAATAAAAACCGTATGGAAATAATGAAATTGTTTACTGCACAGTATCGATCTACTGTGCAGCTTTTATTAGGGATTTTTTCTGTTGAAAAATTGAAAATCTATTTATTAATTCTGTCGTACACTTGTTTTAGTGACTTTTCGAATTTTCCTGTTTCTTTTGGTTGATAGTATTTCTTATGTTTAATGGGATCGGGTAAGTATTGCTGTTCGACCCACCCATTTTCATAATTGTGTGGGTATTTGTAATCAACGCCTCTGCCTAACGTTTTTGCACCTTTATAATGTGCATCCTTTAAATGGATTGGAATATCACCTGTATTACTGGTTCGTATGTCGTGAAGTGCGGCATCTAATGCTTTATAGGCAGTATTTGATTTTGGCGATAAGCATAATTCAACAATTGCAACAGACAGAGGTATGCGTGCTTCAGGAAATCCAAGTCTTTCGGCAGCTTCTACTGCTGCCAGTGCTCTTGGTCCCGCTTGTGGGTTGGCAACTCCAATGTCTTCGTATGCAATCACGATCATCCGTCTACCAATACTATCTAAATCACCAGCCTCTATTAATCTGCCCAAGTAATGTAAAGCGGCATTTACATCACTTCCCCGAATGGATTTTTGGAAAGCAGAAAGGACATCATAGTGAGCATCCCCATTTTTATCATGTGAAAAACTCTTCTTTTGCATACATTGCTCTGCGTCTTCTAAATGGATATGAACGATTCCTTGTTCATCCTTTGGAGTAGAATAGGCTGCTAATTCTAAACCATTTAAAACGGCTCGTAAATCTCCATTAGATGACTGAGCAAAGTGATTTAATGCTTCTTCATCCATCTTTATTTCCATGTTTCCTAAGCCATTCGAGTCATCCGATAAAGCTCTATTAATCGCTTCTTTCATATGCGCTTCTTCTAGTTTGTATAGTTCAAAAAGATGACATCTACTTCGAATTGCAGGATTAATAGAATGGTATGGATTGCTAGTCGTACATCCGATTAATGTAACTAAGTTACTTTCCACATGTGGTAATAGAAAATCTTGTTTCGCTTTATCTAAACGATGAACTTCATCTAATATTAGAACAAGTTGTCCAGACATTTTTGCCTCTTCAACGGCTATTTCCATATCTTTTTTCTTATCAATTACAGCGTTCAATACTTTGAAACGAAGACCTAAGCTTTTCGCTAAGGCGGTGGCCATGGAAGTTTTTCCTGTTCCGGGAGGCCCGAACAAGATCATGGAGGCAAGTCGCTCCGCCTCTATCATTCTTCTAATCATTTTCCCTTCCCCTACAAGATGCTCCTGACCAATAATCTCGTCTACACTATTTGGACGCATTCGAAAAGCAAGTGGTTTATGGCTCATCAATATTTCTCCTTTTGTCTTCATTCGTCTCTATGTTTTGGTTATTATTTTCTTGTAATTCTATCCTTAAGCGTACTTTTAACGTTTGTAAAATGCAAGATAGATGTCATCGTGCTATAATAAGCGTGGCTATTTAATCTATTTTTTATTTAGAAAACGAGGGGAAAAGATTGAAACGTGAGATGACTAACTTGAGAGAGCACACCATAAGATGGTTCTTTTTCTTTTTCGGCTTAATTGTACTTTCATTAGGTGTAACGCTTACGATTAAAGCAAGTGATTTAGGAATCGGGCCATGGGATGTATTTCACTATGGGCTATTTTTAAAATTCGGGTTAACAATTGGGACTTGGTCTATTATTGCAGGGGTTGTAATTGTATTTTTTACAAGTTTGATTACTAGGTCTCGACCACAATTAGGAACCTATTTAAATATGGTACTTATAGGTGTTTTTATTGATATTTTTAATTGGATGTTACCAGATGTCCATACGATATGGATTGAAATACTCCTATTGACGATAGGCATTATCGTTGCAGCAATTGGAATAGGGCTTTATGTCGCACCCAAACTAGGTGCGGGTCCTCGTGATGGTTTAATGTTATACCTGAGTAGTCAATTTGGATGGAAGGTATCAAATGTTCGAAACGGCATTGAGTTGATTGTCTTTCTTCTAGGGTGGTTATTAGGTGGACCAGTTGGGATTGGAACGATTATAATTGTAATAACATTAGGAAATGTAATTGGATATACGATACCAAAAGCAGAACAAATGCTTGATTATGTGATAAAGAGAGGTGCTGTAAATGAAGATCTCAACCAAAGGCCGATATGGGCTAACCATTATGATTGAATTAGCAAAAAAAGAGGGAGATGGCCCTGTATCTTTAAAAACCATTGCCACTGAAAATGGTTTATCAGAACATTATTTAGAACAATTAGTTGCCCCATTGAGAAATGCTTCACTAGTGAAGAGTATAAGAGGGGCATATGGTGGCTATATTTTAGCTAAAGATCCAAAGGAAATTACTGCTGGGGACATTATT
Source organism: Aquibacillus koreensis (assembly GCF_025154055.1). Classification (GTDB taxonomy): domain Bacteria; phylum Bacillota; class Bacilli; order Bacillales; family Amphibacillaceae; genus Aquibacillus_C; species Aquibacillus_C koreensis. The sequence goes on along the minus strand of NZ_JAOALK010000056.1, from coordinate 326,655 downwards.
AGAATTCTAGAAGGACCAATCACTCCTGTTGAGGGTATTGAAGATGAAGAACCAGCGAAGCAAGAGCTTTGGAAACGAATTAGAGATGCAGTGAAAAATGTGCTCGACACAACTACGTTAGATGATTTGAAAAACCATAGAGATGATGATAGTCAAGAGCCATACATGTTTTATATTTAAGGAAGGAAAGAGGTTGTTATGAACCCAATATATTTAGATCATGCAGCGACTACCCCAATGGATCCGGAAGTAACTAAGGAAATGCTACCTATATTTGAGGTGTACGGCAACCCGTCTAGTATTCATTCTTTTGGTAGAAAAGCGAGACAACTACTTGATCAATCGCGCCGAATTGCGGCCTCAAGCATTCATGCGAATGAAAAAGATATTGTTTTTACTAGTGGTGGAACCGAAGCAGATAATATTGCAATGATCGGTACAGCACATGCTAATCAACATAAAGGTAAGCATATTATTACGACAGTTATAGAGCACCATGCTACGCTTCATACAGCGGAGTATTTGGAGAAACAAGGATTCAAGGTCACCTATCTTCCAGTAGAAGAGAACGGTCAAATAGAATTAGAAAGCTTTAAAGCAGCCTTAACAGATGAGACGATCTTAGTTTCTATTATGGCTGTGAATAATGAAACAGGTGTCATCCAACCGATTCAGGAAATAGCCGATATAGTAAAGGATCATCAAGCCTATTTCCATACGGATGCGGTTCAAGCTTATGGCTTGTTGGATTTAAATGTAAATGAAATTTCTATAGATCTATTATCAGTTTCTTCCCACAAAATTAATGGACCTAAGGGTATAGGGTTTTTATATATTCGTGAAGGTGTATTAGTTGAGGCATTGCAACATGGTGGACAACAAGAGCGAAAAAGGCGACCTGGTACTGAAAATGTAGCAGGGATCATTGGTTTTGCAAAGGCGATTCAAATTGCCCAACAAAAAAGAGAAGAGCGGATCAACACGTATCAAGCATATAAACAGTCATTTGTTGAAACGTTAGAACAAGAAGCGATCAACTTCTTTGTCAATGGAGAATGGGAAAAGACCATTCCATCCACGATCAATATTAGTTTTCCGGGCACGAATGTAGAGTCCTTGTTAACAAACTTTGATCTTGCTGGTATAGCTGCATCTAGTGGAAGTGCATGTACGGCTGGGTCAGTAGAGCCATCCCATGTATTATCTGCCATGTACGGTTCGGAAAATGAACGAACGACAAATTCAATTAGGTTTAGTTTTGGTCTTGCCAATAATCAGGATCAAATCATAGAGGCTGCAAAGCGCGTAGCATCTATTGTTAAAAGGTTAGTAAAATAAGAGCTATTGGAAGATACTAAACATAGTAGCTTTTATCCCGCTTTAACGGGCAGTAACTCTACCACCCCAAAAACTTTAGGATAGAAGGAAGTTTAGGTGAGGAATACTGCCCGTAAAAGCCCGATTCGTTCAACTAACCATCAGTGGAAAAGAAGAACTCCCACTGATGGAAGTTTCACTTTATATTTAGGGGTGACAAAATGAAAGAGAAAAAAGATACACGTGTAGTTGTTGGGATGAGTGGTGGAGTTGATTCATCTGTTACTGCACTTTTATTAAAACAACAAGGTTATGATGTTGTAGGTATATTTATGAAAAACTGGGATGATACAGATGAGAATGGTGTTTGCACGGCTACAGAAGACTTTGAGGATGTTGTACGTGTATGCAACCAATTAGATATCCCTTATTATGCAGTGAACTTTGAAAAACAATATTGGAATAAAGTATTTACTTATTTCCTTGATGAATATAAAGCTGGTCGAACTCCAAATCCAGATGTTATGTGTAATAAAGAGATTAAATTTAAAGCATTTTTAGAACATGCGTTATCACTTGGTGCAGACTATTTGGCAACTGGACACTATGCGCAAGTGAGAGAAGTGAACGGGACATACGAAATGATTCGTGGTGTCGATGATAACAAAGACCAGACATACTTCTTAAACCAATTATCCCAAGATGTATTGGCAAAAGTAATGTTTCCGTTAGGGCATTTGCCTAAGAAAGAAGTTCGGCGGATTGCAAAAGAGCATGACTTGGCTACAGCAACGAAAAAGGATAGTACAGGTATTTGTTTTATTGGAGAGCGCAATTTCAAAGAATTTTTAAGTGAGTATCTACCTGCACAACCTGGAAAGATGACAACTTTAAGTGGAGTAGTTAAAGGTAATCATGAAGGATTAATGTATTATACGATTGGACAAAGACAAGGGTTAGGTATTGGCGGTGCTGGAGATCCTTGGTTTGTAGTAGGAAAGAATCTAAAGGAAAACATTTTATATGTAGACCAAGGTTTTCATAACGAGTTACTTTATTCGGATGCGTTGGTTGCTACTGATTTAAATTGGATAAGTGGTCAACCAATAACCGAGGAGTTTTCTTGCACAGCAAAATTCCGTTATCGCCAAACAGATAGTAAAGTAACCGTAACGCCAATAGATGATAATAAAGTAAAAGTGACTTTCCATGAATCTGAACGAGCAATTACACCAGGACAATCTGTTGTCTTTTATGATGGCGAAGTTTGTTTAGGTGGCGGAACGATTGATGAAATTTTTAAAAATGAAACCTATGTCGATTACGTAGGCTAATTTTCTGATGGTTGGTGGGACAGACTTATTAGGAAATAAGTCTGTCCTTCTTTCCGTTAATATAATTTGAAATGAATTTGTTAGGTATGAGGTGGAAATATGGATAATCTAGAACAAGCTATCTCTTTAATGAAGGAAGGAAAAATGGAAGAAGCCGTTCAATTTTTCACGGCTGCAATTGAGGAAAAGCCAGACGATCCAGTAGGTTATATTAACTTTGGTAATCTATTGTTACATATGAACGATTATGATCGTGCCGAAAGATTCTATATGAAAGCAATTGAATTGGATGAGAAGGCAGCAACAGCCTTTTATGGCCTTGGAAATCTTTATTTTGAACAATCGAAATATAAAAAAGCTCAAAAAAACTACCAACAAGCAATGGAGTTAGGTTTAGAAGAAGGTGACGTATTCTTGATGTTAGGTTTAACCTTCCAACATCAGGGACACCAAAAACTTGCTCTACCATATCTACTTAGAGCAACAGAGCTTGCACCTGAGGATGAGTCTACCTTATTTCAGTACGGTCTTGCCTTAGCGCAAACAGAGCAAATTGAGGATGCACAAAACATATTTAAAAAAGTAATTTCTATTAACGAGGAACATAGTGATGCACACTATAACCTTGGAGTTACCTATTTACTACAAGATAAAGCAGATGATGCGATTCAACATTTTGATCAAGCTTTAACGATTCAACCCAATCATGAATTGGCTATGAACGGAAAAGCGGCAATCGAAGCAATATTGAATGAAGAGTAAGGTACTTCATGTAAAAGGAGAAATTCAGCAATGGAAGATCAACGTGAAATAGAAAACAATAGTTATATAAAAGGTGAATTACTCCACACTATTTTTAAAAATGAAGCGGAGCATTTTTCCATTGCTAAAATAAAAGTGCTAGAAACAAATGAAGAGTTAAGTGAAAAAGAAATGGTGATTAAGGGTTATTTTAGTAGATTGGACGACAATGAAACCTATTTGTTTTATGGGACCTTTCAAGAACACAAAAAGTTTGGCAAACAGTACCAGGTAGACCATTATGAGCGGTTTGTACCGACAACCAAAGATGGTTTGATTTCCTACTTATCCAGTGATCTATTTTACGGCATAGGAAAAAAAACTGCCGAGAAAATAGTGGAGACACTAGGCGAATCAGCGGTAGCCCAAATATTAAATGATCCTAGCGTGCTAAAGAAAGTCCCAGGGCTCGCAAAAGAAAAGAGAGATGCGCTCCATAAAGGTTTGCAGGATCATCAAGGCTTTGAGCATGTAGTCGTTCATCTGTCTAAATATGGATTTGGATTAAAAATGGCTCAAAAAATTTATCATACGTATAAGGGAGAAACGTTGCAAATTTTAGAAGAGAATCCCTATCAATTTGTTTTTGATATCGAAGGTTTTGGTTTTCTTCGTGCAGATGAAGTGGCGAGGCAAAATAATATCCCTATGAATCACGCAAGTAGAATTCAGGCAGCATGTATTTACGTTCTTCATAATAGTATGCAAAATGGGCATGTGTTTCTACCATTGCAAGACCATATGGTAGAAGTAGATCACTTAATCTCTGGACAAGCAAATGAAATTTCTTTTGATGATATTTCCCGAGAAATACTAGAATTAAACAAAGAAAAGAAAGTGATTATTAATGAAACTAAAGTGTACTTACCTTCGTTATATTATGCGGAAACTGGGTTTTGTACACAAGTTAAACGAATAATAGATAATGAGCAAGAACAAGAAGTAACAGCTGCTGAGTTAATGAAAATAGTCGGTGCAATAGAAGAGGAAGAAACGCTTAGCTATGGAAAAGAGCAGTTTCAAGCAATTCGACAAGCGCTAGAATCGAAAATTATGATTTTAACAGGCGGACCAGGCACAGGAAAAACAACTGTAATAAAAGGAATTATAAAGGCCTATAGCCAAATCCATAATTTAGCACTTGATCCAAGAGACTACGATAGAGATAAAACGTACCCATTTGTATTAACTGCTCCAACGGGTAGGGCGGCTAAAAGAATGACGGAATCAACTGGTTTACCAGCAGTAACGATTCACCGTTTACTAGGTTGGAATGGTCATGAAACGTTTGAAAAGGATGAAAATAATCCTTTAGCAGGTAAATTACTAGTGATAGATGAGTTTTCTATGGTTGATACATGGCTTGCCTATCAACTGTTCAAAGCAATTCCATCCGACATGCAAGTGTTAATTGTGGGGGATGAAGATCAGTTACCATCGGTTGGTCCAGGACAAGTACTAGCTGATTTATTAGGCAGTAATCAGTTATCTGCTGTGAAATTAGATGAAGTGTATCGCCAAAAAGAAGGATCAAAAATTATCCAACTAGCACATGATATAAAAAATAATCGTTGTGAGCCCGGCTCCTTGGAGAAGGATGCTGATTTTAACTTTTTTGCTTGTAGAGAACATCAAGTACTCGATATGATTATCCAAATTGTTCAAAAAGCAAGTGAAAAAGATATTGATCTCAAGCAATTACAAGTGCTCGCCCCAATGTATCGCTCGCAGGCTGGGATCCACCGAATAAATGAAGAGATACAAAAAATAGTAAATCCAAAAAGTAAGCAAAAACGAGAAGTGCGAACAAAGGATGTTATTTATCGTACCGGTGATAAAGTTATTCAACTTGTAAACCAACCGGAAGATGGGGTTTTTAATGGTGACATTGGTGAAATCACTGCTATTTATCAAGAAGATGAAAACGAAGATCAAGCAGAGCAAGTAGTAGTTTCATTTGACGATCGAGAAGTGACGTATGAAAGAAAAGATCTAAATAATCTAATGCACGCGTACTGTGTTTCCATTCATAAATCGCAAGGAAGTGAGTTTCCAATCGTTGTCTTACCTGTAGTTCCTGGTTATCGAAGAATGCTTCGTAAAAACTTGCTATACACAGCCATCACTCGAGCAAAAAAATCGTTGATAATATGCGGGGATAAACAGGCATTTATTTATGGTGTACGAGAAGAAGATACAAACAAGAGGAACACTTCGCTATCTAGTAACCTAATTGAGTTACTTCAAGTAGATAAAAAAATACAAGAAACAGAAGAAGAATTAAGCCCTTATGATTTCCTATAAGGGCTTTTTATATTGCTAAATTTATTGCATAGTTGATAGAAAATCCGTCGTAACTATCCCACCCGCTCCGCAAGTGCAATTGGCTCCCTTTCCACGGGCACGGCCTCAGCTAACTCAGTCGCAATGTACGCTCCTGAGTGGATCTTCGGCTCGCGCTGTTCCCGTAGGAGTGTCGCCAATTGCAATTGCTCCGCTAATAACTGCTTCAAAATAATGATACACGCATTAACTAGTAACGGTTTTTATTTAAAAATGTAATTCCTAGATGTATTATTTTTGTATCATTTTTCCAAAAGAATCAATGAGTAGAAAGCACAAAACAGTGGAGGCAGAATACGAAGACTCCTGCGGGAATAGCGCGAGGTGAAGACCCCGCAGTGGTGCCCTTTCCACGAGGAGGCTGAGGCCGTGCCCGCAAGAGGAATCTGATCTTAGAAAATGCCGGGTTTTGGGATTTTTCGTGATTCCTCCTCGGAAAGCGAAGTATTCTGCCGGAACGGCTTATAACACTTCACTATTTCTATGACATGAAATTGTTACTGCACAGTATATGCAAATTGTGTACTAAGCTATGGGAAATCTATGTATAGTGGTGTGATTTTTGGACATACTTGTACTAAATTATACGAGAAGTTCAAGGAGTTGCTAGAATCATGCATTGCCCAAATTGCAAAGGAAAAAACATAGGGAAAATAGGAAATCAACAATTCTATTGTTGGAATTGCTTTATAGAGTTATCTCTTGTAAACGAAGTATTAGATGTTCACCAAGTGGAACCAGATGGATCTTTAAGTTCCTTAAATGATTTATTTTCTGAAGATGAAAGAAGACTGCAATTATAAAATGCTAGAATGAACTACTAGTTTTCAAAAAATAAGAAACTAGATATTTATGAGCAGCTTTATACCCTTGTCAATTATGTTGGCAGGGGTTATTCCTTTCATTCATAGTTTAATGTGGTTATCCATGCAAAGTACAATAAAAAGATAGAGGAGCCAGCGGGCATGTTTAATCAGAAAAAAATGCGATTTTTGTATTGGATTCTAATTGGTATTTTATTATTTTTGTTTATCTATTTATTAACTATCTTATTTCCGTTTTACCGTTCTTTATTATCTGTTGTGTTTCGTATTTTAGCACCATTTATAATTGCTGGGTTAATCGCCTATTTGCTTCATCCATTAATAGAAAAACTTCATAAATATAATTATCCAAGATGGTTTGCAATCATCGGAATCTATCTAATATTTTTTGGTGGGTTAGGTTATGTATTATACAAAGCATATCCGCCTTTTATTAATCAATTAAAAGATTTGAATGAAAATCTGCCTCACTTTATGGATATGTATCGGCAAGCAATTTACGAAGTGTACGAAAGCACATCTTTCTTACCTGAAACAGTTCATGATAAAATGGATGAGTTTTTTCATGATTTAGAAGATATGATCGGAACGCTGCTAACCAATATTGTTATGCAAGTGACGAAGCTTATGGATGTCGTTATTGTGATTGCGGTCATTCCTGTCTTAGTGTTTTATATGTTAAAAGATTTTAAGCTAATACAGTCATCTATGTGGAAGCTCACACCAAAAAAGTATCGAGAAGATGGGAAAGAGTTATTTGATAAAATTGACAAAAGTCTTGGGGATTATATACGAGGGCAATTACTTGTTTGTTTTTTTGTTAGCTTAACAACGTATGGAATTTTGTGGTTTATTGATATGGAGTACCCGCTTATTTTGGCGATTATAATGGGAATTACAAATATCATTCCCTATTTCGGTCCTATCTTAGGAGCAGTTCCAGCAGTTATTATTGCTTTTACCATATCAGGTAAAATGGTTCTTTATGTCATCATTGCGGTGTTTATCGTGCAAATTATAGAGGGAAATCTGTTATCGCCTTTTATTGTTGGGAAAAGTATTAACATTCATCCAATTTTAATTATCTTTGCCCTCTTAGTTGGAGGCGAGGTTGGTGGTATTATTGGTATGATTGTAGCAGTCCCTATTTTATCTGTCATTAAAGTGATCGTAATGCACACGAAAGCTTTTCGTGCTGGACGTTGACAATCCTATAAAATTTTTCTATAATATGCTAGCATAGTGAGATACATATATTGAATGCATTGAAGAACAAGAGTACATGACAGACCATTTTAAGAGAGGGATTTCCTAAGGCTGGAAGAAGTCCTAAATGAAGGGTCATGGAAGCTAGTTCAGAGTGCGGGTTAAAGCTCGCCGGTTTTGCGCCGTTATTGCAATCAAGGTGATGGATTATGTCAATAATTCATAATCAGGGTGGTACCGCGAACAACTCTCGTCCCTGCTTTTATAGCAGGAATGAGAGTTTTTTTACGTTTTAAACCAAATGAAATGAACATAACTAAATTAGGAGGCTAGAATAATGAAGCAGTTAACTTCAGCACAAGTTCGGCAAATGTATTTAGATTTCTTTAAAGAAAAAGGACATAGAGTGGAGCCAAGCGCATCCTTAGTTCCTAAAGAGGATCCTACCTTACTCTGGATTAATAGTGGTGTAGCAACATTAAAAAAATATTTTGATGGACGTGTTATTCCTGATAACCCTCGTATTGTAAATGCACAAAAGTCAATTCGTACCAATGATATTGAAAACGTTGGATACACGGCAAGACACCATACATTCTTTGAGATGCTAGGCAATTTTTCTATAGGAGATTATTTTAAAGAAGAAGCTATTGAATTTGCTTGGGAGTTCTTAACAAGTGAAAAATGGATTGGGTTTGAGAAGGACCGTTTATCTGTTACTGTACACCCAGAGGACGATGAAGCATTTTATTTATGGAAAGATAAAATCGGATTACCGGAAGAACGAATTATACGTTTAGAAGAGAATTTTTGGGATATTGGTGAGGGACCGAGTGGACCAAATACGGAGATTTTCTATGATCGTGGTGAAGCATACGGAAATAACCCAGAAGATCCTGAACTTTATCCTGGTGGGGAAAATGAGCGTTACCTAGAAATATGGAACCTCGTATTTTCGCAATTTAACCATAATCCAGATGATACGTACACACCGCTTCCAAAGAAAAATATTGATACAGGTATGGGGCTTGAACGTATGGTATGTGTGATTCAGGATACCCCAACAAACTTTGAAACGGATTTGTTTTTACCATTAATTAAAAAGACAGAAGAAATAGCATCGGTCAATTATGGACAAAGTAGTGAAAGTGATGTGTCTTATAAAGTCATTGCCGACCATATTCGTACGGTTTCTTTTGCAATAAGCGATGGTGCGCTTCCTTCCAATGAAGGCCGTGGGTATGTATTAAGAAGACTATTAAGAAGAGCAGTGCGTTATGCGAAGCAAATTGGGATTGAAAAGCCATTTATGTTCCAGTTAGTCCCAACAGTTGGAGCGATAATGAAGGACTTTTATCCGGAAGTAGAGGATAAAGTAGCGTTTATTCAAAATGTCATCCAAACAGAAGAAGAGCGATTCCATGAAACATTACATGAAGGTTTATCCATCCTTTCAGAAATAATAGAATCGGAAAAACAAAAAGGAAGCAATGTATTTCCTGGAACAGAAGTCTTTAGACTATATGACACATATGGCTTTCCAAAGGAATTAACAGAGGAATATGTACAAGAAGCAGGATTCACCATTGATGAAGCAGGTTTTGAAGAGGAAATGAACAAACAACGTGATCGTGCTCGTCAAGCGCGTACAAAAGTTGATTCCATGCAAATTCAAGATGGTGTCTTAAGTGAAGTGGATGTGAAAAGTGCGTTTGTTGGCTATGATGTGTTAGAGATAGATACAGTTATTTCTGAAATTGTAGAGGACAAGTCGTTTGCAGAGAAAGCAACTGCAAACCAGGAAGTATTTATCATTCTAGAAGAAACACCTTTCTATGCAGAAAGTGGTGGTCAGATCGCAGATGCGGGTGTCCTTTACACAGAGCATGGGAAAGCTGTCGTGAAAGATGTACAAAAAGCACCAAAAGGACAAAATCTTCATCGTGTTGTCGTAACAGAGGGGACGATTACAAAAGGAGATAAAGTACGTGCAGTGGTAGAGCGTACTTCAAGAACCTCTATTGTAAAAAATCATACAGCAACACACTTATTACATCAGGCATTAAAAGATGTGTTAGGCGAACATGTAAATCAAGCTGGTTCCCTTGTTGCAACAGAACGATTACGTTTTGACTTCTCACACTTTGGATCTGTAAGTGAACAGGAATTAGAGCAAATTGAAGCTATTGTAAATGAAAAAATTTGGGCTACCCTACCAGTAGTAATAAATAATCATACGATTGATGAAGCTAAACAAATGGGTGCTATGGCGCTATTTGGCGAAAAATATGGAGATATTGTTCGTGTCGTAAAAGTAGGAGACTACAGTATTGAGCTTTGTGGTGGTTGTCACGTCTATAATACTGCGGAAATAGGATTGTTTAAGATTACTTCTGAATCGGGAATAGGCGCAGGAACACGTAGAATTGAAGCTACTACTGGAAAAGGTGCATACAATTATCTAAGCGCGAAACATCAAACATTAACAGATGCTGCAAAGTTATTAAAAGTAGCTGAAGATAAGGTGATTAGTCGTATTGATGGCTTATTCCAAGAGTTAAAAGATGTGCAGAAAGAAAATGAATCATTACATGCAAAACTATCGAACTTGGAAGCATCATCTATTTTAGACTACGTGCAAGAAGTAGATGGAGTGAAATTACTATCTCGCCAAGTAGATGTACAAGATATGAACCAGTTACGTAAAATGGTAGATGATCTTAAACAAAAGCTTGATTCAGGTATAATTTTGCTTGGCTCTGTGAACAATGGCAAAGTGCAACTATCAGCAGGTGTAACAAAAGATTTAATTGCAAAGGGCTATCATGCTGGTAACTTAATTAAAGAAACTGCACAACGTTGTGGAGGCGGCGGTGGCGGTCGTCCAGACATGGCACAAGCCGGTGGTAAAAACCCAGATCAGTTAGCAGATGCATTAAAATATGCAGAAATTTATATAAAATCTAATTCATAATTTGTCATTTGGTTTCTATAAACGATATAATGGTAAAAGATGATACAGTTATTTGTAAAAGGTGATTCGGTAATATGAAGAATGTGGGGTGTTTCCATGGAATCAATGGATAAAACAATGAAATTTAATTTTTCAGAAGAACCCTTTGATGAAAGTGTCAAAGAAGTATTGCTAACCGTACATGAAGCATTAAGAGAAAAAGGCTATAACCCAATTAATCAAATTGTAGGTTATCTGTTGTCAGGAGATCCAGCATATATTCCTAGACATAAAGATGCGAGAAACCTTATTAGACGGATTGAAAGAGACGAGTTAATCGAAGAACTTGTTAAGTTTTATCTAGATCAGAATAAAGAGGCTTAATGATGAAAAAAATGGGCTTAGATGTTGGGTCAAAAACAATTGGCGTTGCTATTAGTGATGCGCTAGGTTGGACAGCCCAGGGGTTAACAACCATTAAATGGAACGAGTCAGAAATAGACAGTGCTTACGATGAATTGGCTAAAATCATTTCAGAACATGATATTCAAGAAGCGGTAGTTGGATTACCGAAGAATATGAATGGATCAATTGGTGAACGTGGTGAAGCTTCGATGCTGTTCGCAGATTACTTAAAAGAGAAATTCAACTTGAAAATAGTGCTCTGGGATGAACGTTTAACAACAATGGCTGCGGAGCGAGTGCTGTTAGAAGCAGATGTAAGTAGAAAGAAAAGAAAAAAAGTAATCGACAAGATGGCTGCATCCATGATCTTGCAAGGTTATCTTGATTCAAATCAATAATTTGGAGGTGAAGGAATGGCTTTAGAAGAAAAAGAGCGAATTATCATTCCTGACGAAAATGGAGAAGAACACTTATTTGAGGTGTTATTCACATTTGATGTAGATCAAACTGGTCACTCTTATATTGCGGTTGTACCAGTAGAGCAAAAAGATGACGAAGAGGTCGAAGTTTTTGCTTTTCGATATGAGGACCAAACGAATGAAGATGACTTGTCTTTATTCCAAATCGAGTCTGATGAAGAGTGGGAAATGGTTGAAGAAATGCTAAACACATTAGCAGATGAAGAAGATAATTAAAAAAATGTACCTCCTCTTAATAGAGGAGGTGCATTTTTTTGTACCCTCATATATTTGTAGGAATAGACTTTATGATTTTGGCGGAATTATTTGAAAGCAGACAGTTATTTTCCTTTGAGGAAAAAATATTAAAATTAAACTAATACCTAATAAGAGAGTCATTCGAACGCGTCAGAGAGCGAACCATGAGCTAACGCGTGAGAAAGAGGCGTATTCGAACGCGTCAGAGAGCGAACCATGAGCTAACGCGTAAGAAAGAGGTGTATTCGAACGCGTCAGAGAACGCACCATGAGCTAACGCGTAAGAAAGAGGTGCATTCGAACGCGTCAGAGAACGCACCATGAGCTAACACGTAAGAAAGAGGTGTATTCGAAAGCGTCAGAGAACGCACCATGAGCTAACGCGTAAGAAAGAGGTGTATTCGAACGCGTCAGAGAGCGAACTATGAGCTAACGCGTGAGAAAGAGGTGCAATAAAACGCGTTAGCGTGAATCCATAGGCTAATGCGCCAGTAAGAAATCCTAAGAGTAGGTTAGTGTTGAACCCGACATATCTGTTTATTAATACTCGATAATTGCTCAAAGATAATTAAGTTAAGATGAACGAGAATCTCTGTCATTTAACTAAACCACTTCAACCAAAAAAATCACACATAAAATGCGTAATATGGTGGATTTCGCAATTTTATAGAAATCATGACGAAGTTTGTAGTATAATATATCGGATGAAAGGGGGATATTCGATGTCCACGTCAGATAATGAGAAGAATCAACAAAAAGAAGAGCGTCGAGTTGAAAACAAACAACAAAAAAAGAAGAGTCCAACCCTTCGTGATCGAAGAAAACAGCGCGGAGAAGATGCACGGATAGTTAGAAGGATTGTTTCGATTCTACTAGTTGTTATAACGATTGCTATTGCCGTTGGAGGGATGTCCGGTTACCGATATATAAAATCCGGCTTACAACCATTAGATCCAGAAAATGAAACTATGAAAGAAATCGTCATTCCAATGGGATCTTCATCTTCCCAAATTGCTACGATACTTGAAGATAACGGGATTATAAAAAATAGCATGATGTATCGTTTTTATATAAAGTTTAATAATGCTGCTGACTTTCAAGCCGGAGAATACACCTTGTCTCCTTCTATGACATTGAGTGAAATAACAGATTCATTACAAACAGGTCGAGTTATGAGAGAGGCAGTGTTTACAGTTACGATTCCGGAAGGTAAAACGATAGAACAAATTGCGGAAATCTATGCGGAAAAAGCAAGTATAGATAAAGATGAATTCTTAGACACCGTATCGGACCCTGAATATATTCAAGTACTTATGGATGCTTATCCGGTCTTGCTATCGGACAAGATACTTGCAGAAGGCATTCGAACACCTTTGGAAGGTTATTTATTTGCTGCAACGTATGATTTTTATGAAGAAAATCCTAGTGTAGATACAATTGTACACACGATGTTGAAAAAGACAAGGGATGTTGTTCTGCCATACATTGACCAAATAACAGCTATTGAAGGTTGGACAGTCCATGAAGCCATTACGATGGCGTCATTAGTGGAGAACGAGGCTAGAACAGAAGAGGAAAGAAAGCGAATAGCAGGTGTGTTCTTTAATCGCCTAGAAGCAGATATGATGCTACAAACAGATCCGACTGTATTATATGCATTAGGTGAACATAAAGATAGAGTTTTATATGATTACTTAGAGATAGAATCACCGTATAATACCTATCAAATTGTAGGTTTACCAATAGGACCTATTTCTAACTTTGGTGAAAACTCTTTAACTTCTGTACTTGAACCGGAAGAAACAAATTATATGTATTTTCTTGCTGCAAATGGGCAAATCTATTATGCAGAAACGCACGATGAACATGTAAGGTTAAAAAACCAATATTTAAATAGAGAAGAATAAAAAGTAGTAGGGAGTAGAGATTTCTATTCCCTGCTTTTCTGCTTACTATAATCGTAAGTTCGATAACTCTACAAATACGATTTTAAAAAGTCATGCAAGGAGGCGTGCGTTAGTGGATCACGAGTTAGAAAGATATTTAACGGACCACCTAGATCCAAACGATGAAAAAGTTCAACAATTGGAAAACTATGCAAAAGAAAATCGAGTACCTATTATGGAGCCACTAGGTATAGATTTTCTTATGCAGATGGTGCGTTTAAAGCAACCAAATAATATTTTAGAAATTGGTACAGCAATTGGTTATTCTGCTTTACGAATGCTAGAGGCAAACCCATCGGCTCGTATTGTAACAATAGAAAGAGATGAGATTCGATATAATGAAGCTGTTAGAAATGTACAAGCATGGGGAAAGCAGCAACAGATGGACTTATTGTTTGGTGATGCATTAGAAATGGAGAATGAGGCAAAACTAAAAGGTCCATATGATTTATTATTTATTGATGCTGCAAAGGGACAATATAAGCGTTTCTTTGAAATATATAGTCAATATTTAACGGATGATGCTCTCATCATTTCAGATAATGTATTATTTAAAGGCATGGTTGTAAGCCAAACGAACGAAAAAAATCGTTTGAATAACGTTGCAAAAAAATTAAGATCTTTTAATGATTGGTTAATGGAATTGCCGGAATACAAGACAACCATTGTTCCTATTGGGGATGGAATTGCTATAACTGTTAAAAGATGAATTGAACAAAGGAGATAGGGAAATATGTCACAAAATAAACCAGTAGTCATAGGAGTTGCCGGAGGGTCTGGATCAGGGAAAACATCCGTAACACGATCTATTTGTCAACGCTTTGCTGATAAAACAATTCTTGTTATTGAACAGGATTATTATTATAAAGATCAATCCGATTTACCTTTTGAGGAGCGTTTACATACTAATTATGATCATCCACTTGCTTTTGATAATGATTTGTTAGTACAACACGTAAAAGAATTGTTAGAGCAGAAACCAATTAAAAAGCCCGTTTATGACTATAAGCTACATACACGCTCTGAACAGGCAATTGATGTAGAACCGAAAGAAGTAATCATTTTAGAGGGTATTTTAATCTTAGAAGACCAGCGATTATTAGATTTAATGGATATAAAAGTATATGTGGATACAGATGCTGACGTTAGAATTATCAGAAGAATGTTAAGAGACATTAAGGAAAGAGGCCGTACGATTGATTCTGTAATTGATCAATATATAAATGTTGTACGACCTATGCATTTACAATTTGTAGAGCCTACGAAGCGTTATGCGGATATCATCATTCCAGAGGGTGGAGAAAACCTTGTAGCAATAGATTTAATGGCTACAAAGATACAAACAATTCTAAGTAAGAAAACGTTTTAATTCAATTAAATAGAAAAGTATTGAAAATTCATGTAAAATCTGCCATAGTATTTGTTATAGTTTTCATTAACTTCGTTGCCATTATAAATAACCATACAACGAATGATTACTTACATAATGGTTAATACGGACTTATTATTCAGAGCTAGAATATTTGTTGGGATTAAAAGGAGTGTTTGGAATGGCTGTTGAAAAAAGCTACTACATGACTCAAGAGGGAAAAGAAAAGCTTGAGAATGAGTTAGAGTACTTGAAAACCGAAAGACGACAAGAGGTTGTTGAACGAATAAAGATTGCTCGAGGTTTTGGTGATTTATCTGAGAACTCCGAGTACGATGCAGCAAAAGACGAGCAAGCGTTTGTAGAGTCAAGAATTGTTCAAGTAGAGAATATGATTCGTAATGCAGTTATTATAGAGAACGATAATCAAAATCCAAATGTTGTTGCTTTAGGTAAATCCGTTACTTTTCAAGAGTTACCTGATGGTGATGAAGAAACATACACTATTGTTGGTAGCGCGGAGGCTGACCCTTTCGAAGGGAAGATATCCAACGATTCGCCAATTGCTAAAGCACTGATTGGACATGAGATTGGAGAAGAAATAACTGTTCCTACTCCAGGTGGAGATATGGATGTTAAAATTGTAAAAGTTGAATAGAAAAAAGTTTCATGCACATCACGTGTATGAAACTTTTTTTATTTGGTTTAATTTTATTTAGAACTGTAGATACTTGGAACTGGAGGGGAGTTTTATGAAACGTAACCGAGTTCGTGTATTTGCAGTTATCATTCTTTTATATTTTAGTTTTGGTATGTATAAACTCATGGATATTCAATTGATATCTCCAGAAACCTATGGTCCTGAAAAGGTTAATCTACTTGAAGAAAGCGTCAAACAACGCTCAAGTCAGATCACATTATCTAATGGTAGAGGATATTTTTTAGACCGAAATAATCAAGCTTTAAATCGAAGCAAGACAAAAGACGTAGTTATTTTTCCATTTGTTGCATCGATGAAGTTATCACCTTCCATGGAGCAAATGCTTGAAACAACATCCGTTAATTGGAAGGATAAGCTTGTTCAATCGAAAAAGCCGCTATACCTTTCAGAATTAGGAGATATACAGATAACAAATGATATGTATGACAATGTACAAAATGAATCAATTCCAGGCATAGTAGCGGTTGAAAGAACAGTGGAAAATGACGAACTTTTAGCTTCTCATGTCGTAGGTATTGTAAGAGCAAATAGTGATGAATTTAAGTCTAGATATGAGGAATCATTAGAATATAATGAACAACCTGTTGGTATATCAGGATTGGAAAAAGCCTTTGACCCTTTTTTGCTCTCAAAAGATGAACAAAAATTGATGTACCATGTTGACGCGAAAGGAGACCCTTTGTTAGGGCTTGACTTTCGATATCAAGGTGAAAGTGATCCGTTTTATCCAGTTAAAGTCCAGACAACACTTGATCTCGATAAGCAAACAATGTTGGAAGGCATAATAGATAAACAGGGGATTACGAAAGGTGGAGCCGTGTTATTAGATGTAGAAACTAGAGAGGTGCTCGCAATGGTATCACGCCCCTCTTTTGATCCAAAGGAGCCTTATAAAGATAACCACCTATCTAATCAAATGCTTATATCACATTTTCCAGGGTCTATTTTTAAGACAGTCATTGCTGCTGCAGCAATTGAGCAATCGGAGGATTCGCTTCATAAGCAATATGATTGTGATAAGAATCTATATGGCGATTCCCCATCAGATCGAACATTAGGTATGCTTAACTTTGAAGAGAGTTTTGCCCAAAGTTGTAACTTTACATTCGGAAGTATCGCGATAGATATGATGAAAGAAGATCAAGCAATTATAGAAAAATACGCAGAAAAATTGGGATTAGTTCATCCAGTAGGATGGAAAGGCGATATATTTCATTATAATAACTTTAAGCAATTACCTGAGGAAGAATCTGGTAATATATGGGGAGACGATCAAGATCGTTATGTTGATCGAGCAATTGCGCAAACAGCAATCGGACAAAAAGAGGTGAAAGTAACGCCACTTGCAATTGCTAATATGATGGTAACAATTGCTAATAATGGCGTAAAGGGAGAAGTTAAGATTGTAGATAAACTTTTATATAATAACGGAACAACCATGCAGGAATTCAAACCACACGGACAGGTGAAGGACAGTATCAAAGCAAGCACGGCTAAAGAATTACAAAATCTTTTAAAAGGTGTGGTGGACAATGGCACAGGTGCAAGCTTAAATGCCTTTCCTGTTTCGGGAAAATCTGGCACAGCAGAAACTGGCCGAGAAAATCAATATCATCATTGGTTTGCAGGTTACTTTCCTACAGATAAACCAAAATATGCTTTAGTTGTAGTTGACTTAGACCAGTCATCGGGACAAGCTAAAACATACCCTGTTTATTATGATAGTGTTGAAAGCCTATTGAATCATGATTCTTTCGCACAAAATTAGTGTTTATGAGAGCTTAGACGTACGCTCATTAAACTGGATATAAGGGTAATTAGGTAATAAAGTTTGTTCTAAAAAGCAATCTTTATCCGTTGAAAGTATAAGTTCAAAAACAACCTGTTCACTTATGTCTGAAAACTCAATACGACTATGGTTATAAAAATAAATGATAAGTATGTTATTAGTCTTATCGTAGCTTATTTTATTAAAAGTTGGTAGATTCCATATTGATTGATTAAATGTTGTAGTTTTCAAACGTTAACACACTCCTTAAATCGCTTGTTAGTAATGTATTAGATGTTTATGCTTCATTTCCTTCACTTATGTCAAAACTAGAAGAAGTTCGACAAAAAATGAAATAATTGACAAGCTATCATTGGTAAGCATTATGATACATAGTATAATAAAAAGACAGAATGTAAGGAGGAAATGAAAATGTCTGAAGATTATAATCCATTTAATAGGGTTGATCGATTTAAGAAGAGAAGAAATAACACAAAGGCTATTACTATTTTCGGGATAGTAGGGTTGGTATTTGTTGTCATTCTTATTGGTGTTTTTGTTTTAGGTGGTGAGGACGATGACAATCTAGCGCAAAGTGCACATGAAGACGAGAATCAAGAGCGGACAGATGATACGAATGAACCAGATAGCGAGGAAGTAACAGATGAAGAACCGTCTGTAGAAGTAACGACACCCGAGAGTACGACAGATGATGAACCCTCCGATGATGAGCCAACAACGAATTCGGATGAACAATCTGAAATAGTTAAAGAAACAGTTTCCTCGGATGATGAAAACGTGATAGAGGCATATACTGCTAACTGGAAACCAATTGGTACCTCGCAAGTTGGTGAGCATGAAATAAATTGGAGCGAACTTCAGGATTCACAGGATTGGCCAGAAATATTAAGTGCATCTAGTTTAGCAACGAGTGTTTATGTGGATGACATGATTGCTTGGTGGGTAGAAGGTGACGGAGAAGAAAAAATCATTGCTACTATTTCAGATAAAGCCCAAACAGATACGTATCGTGTATATCTTTCATGGGTTGATCAAGAGGGTTGGATGCCAACAAAAGTTGAATTATTAAAAGAAAACGACAAAAAACCTTTATTTGAAGATGATGCAAACGATAATCAATCAGAAGAAACAGAGGGTACGGAAACCTCGAACGTTGAGGAACAAACTGCAGACCAACAAACGAGCAACACAACGGAGTTAGAAGTGGTAAACGAATAAGGAGGACAAATATGCCTATCGGAATTATTGGAGCAATGGATGAAGAAATTAAATTATTACAAAATAAAATGGTAAATAAAAACCAAGAAGATATAGCAGGCTGCCAATTTACAACAGGGACGTTACATGGTAAAGAAGTTGTATTATTAAAATCCGGTATAGGAAAAGTAAATGCAGCCATTGCTACAACGATCTTACATGAGAAATACAACCCTAATCTTGTTATCAATACAGGATCAGCGGGAGGCTTTGCTGAAGACTTACAAATTGGTGATCTAGTTATTTCTACAGAAGTTACACATCATGATGTGGATGTTACAGCGTTCGATTATGAATATGGACAAGTTCCTGGGTTGCCTCCGACTTATAAAGCTGATGAAAAACTAATAAACCTTACCATGCGTGCAATTGATCAGTTGAATAATGTAAAAGGATTAAAAGGCCTAATTGCTACAGGGGACTCTTTTATGCAGGATGAAGAACGCGTTCGTTTTGTAAGAGGAAAGTTTCCTAGTATGATTGCTGCAGAAATGGAAGCTGCTGCAATTGCTCAAACATGTTATCAATATAAAACACCATTTGTCGTGATTCGAGCACTTTCTGATATAGCTGGAAAAGAATCTTCTATTTCTTTTGATGCCTTCTTAGAAACTGCTGCAACAAATGCTGCGAATCTAATTATCGAATTAGTGGATAATATATAGTTATAGGAAATCTCTTTCCATGATTTACATCCTCTTCATCTCCAGGAAATGTGTTAAGATGCTAATGGAGAGGGGGAATAGATACATGGATGGACAAACACGTATGAAACAAAAAATTGAGGATTTCAGTAGATTCTTAATTACGCTACTAGTTCTAAGTATCTATTTTTACTTAGGGTTAGTCATCTTTACCTTTATAGAACCTTCAGATAAAAGTAATATATTATTAATATTGTTAATCACAAGTGTTTCTTTAGCTGGATGGTTTGCTTTTTTATTATCCAAATGGAGAAAACAGTTACATGAATCTTTAGAACAATAGAAAACCTCTGATTCGTTTTTAATCAGAGGTTTTCTATTTATTTAGATTATAAGCACTCTATGATACTTACGACGAACATATCATTGGTTTAAAGATAGTTATAATAGTAATATGCTCCGCCTAAGATTAAGAGCAATACGACGCCTACAACTAATAATGCAAAGCCGATGCCACTTCCTGAGCTGTATCCATAGTTATAAGGTGTGTTGTATCCGTAACCATATCCGTAATAACCATCATAATCATATCCATATCCGAAATCGTCGTACCCGTACCATCCATCATAAGCTCCGTATCCCTGATATGGGTTCGTGTACGGATCGTAACCCCAATATGGCATTATTACTCACCGCCTTATAGGTTTATATACTTTATCATATGATAAAGAACCCTAAATGGAATGGGTGAGTATCACAGTAATGGATAACGATGCATTAATTTCCTTTTTCTTTTTTATAATATTCATGAAAAACTTTCATTAATGCGCGTTTTTCGATTCTTGATACATAACTTCGAGAAATCTTTAACTTTTTAGCTATTTCCCTCTGTGTTAAGTCATCTTCATTTCCTAAACCATAACGACATATAATTACTTCTTTTTCACGATCATCCAGAATACCTAAATATTCCTTTATTTTCGCTACTTCCATGTTCAATTGGATATATTCGATGACGTCTTCATTTTCCGCTTGCAAAATATCGATAAGACTAATTTCGTTTCCTTCTTTATCTTGGCCAATTGGATCTTGTAAGGAAACATCCTTTTTTGTCTTCTTTAATGCACGTAGATGCATAAGTATTTCATTTTCAATACAACGTGCTGCATATGTTGCTAATTTGGTGCCTTTTCCACTAGAAAAACTTTCTATCCCTTTGATTAACCCTATCGTACCAATTGAAATAAGATCTTCCGTATCTTCACCAGTATTTTCAAATTTCTTGACGATATGAGCAACGAGTCTTAAGTTGTGCTCAATTAGCATATCTCTTGCATGATCATCACCTTCTTGCATCTTTTGAATATATTTAGCCTCTTCGTCTGATGATAACGGTTGAGGAAAGGCATGATTTTTTACATAGGATACAAAGAATAGCGCCTCTTTAAATAATAAAGCCAATGCGCTTAGAATGGTAGACAAACACATGCACCTCCTGCTAATTTTAGGCTAAAGCCTATATAACACTTTATGAAGGTATGTGACTAAAAGTGTCTGTCCCATTTTAATTTGTTTCATGTTTTTGTATCGAAGCGCTTGAGAGGAGTGATAAGGATAACGGTATGCAGGGGGATGTGTGACTCTAGAAAAGGATAAAACTTGATTACACTTAAGGAAAAGTACAAAATAAAAACCCTTGAAGTAAGCAAAATACGACAAGAGTTCGACAATTCGATTTATTTCTATTTTTTCTAAGTGTTTGCGACAATTAATTGGCGAGGTAAATTAATTCATGGGCTAACGATCTTCTTTGGATTTCTCTCTCGATTAACCGAATAAATTCTGGACTGAGTTTTAATTCGTTCGCTTTATAATACGATTCTAGTAATAAATCATCTGATAAATGTTCCATCATTGCCCTCCTATTACTGGGAGTCCCCTTCTAGTATTTAGAAAAGTAGGATATGTCTTAAGAAGTTAATAATACTTTATCATGAATAGAGAAGTCGAACAAGCTCGAAGTTATCTACAGGAGGGTGTATATAACTTGTTAGTAAACCGGATTTTTACTATAAAATAGTTGATTTATCAAGTGTGATTTTGTGCATAAAGTTATCCACAGTTAAGGTGCGTGTAGAAATTTGTCGAAATATTTTTTGGATTTTTTCGCTTTTCATACATATATATGGTAAGTTTTCATATTTTTTTTAATTAAATTTTGAAAGAGGAAGCGAAATTGTTTATTATGGGTAAGGAAGTATAAAAGATCGGTTGAGGTGAACTTCATTGTTAAAACTATTCTTACCAAACGAACATGTGAAAAACGTATTCGAGATAAAACCAGAAGCGTTAAAGGCGAAAGGTGTAAAAGGTATTATTACTGATTTAGATAATACGTTGGTTGCTTGGAATGTAAAAGATGCAACTCCAGAGATCATCCAATGGTTTAAGTCTATGGAAAAAAACGATATAAAAGTTACGATAATCTCTAATAATAATGAGGAAAGAGTAAAATTGTTCTCAGAACCTTTAGAAACACCGTTTGTATTCGCTGCAAGAAAACCGCTAGGAAGAGCATTTAGAAAAGCTGTTAAGCAAATGAAATTAAAAAAAGAAGAAGTTGTTGTAATTGGTGATCAATTATTAACGGACGTATTAGGTGGGAATCGATCGGGTTTACACACCATTCTTGTTGTACCCATTGTACAGACCGATGGGAAAATAACACGTATTAACAGACAAATCGAAAGAAGAATTTTAAATTGGATGCGCAAGAAAGGTATGATTAGTTGGGAGGAATAGATATGGAAGAGATCGTATGCCAGGGTTGTGGTGTTTCGATTCAATCAGAACGTCCAAACGAAGCTGGTTTTGCGCCTGCTTCTGCTTTAGAAAAAGAGACAATTATTTGTAAGAGGTGTTTTCGTTTAAAACACTATAATGAGGTACAAGATGTATCGTACACAGATGACGACTTTTTGACCATGATTAGTCAAATAAGAAATACAAAAGGATTAATTGTAAAAATTGTAGATATATTTGATTTTAACGGAAGCTTCATTTCAAGTTTGCAACGTTTAACTGGAAATAACCCTGTTCTACTTGTTGGTAATAAAGTGGACTTGTTGCCAAAATCAACGAACAAAAGTAAACTGATCCAATGGATGAAAAAGTCCGCCAGTGATCTTGGGGTAAAGGTGCAGGATGTATATTTAATCTCAGCAGCTAAAGGGATTGGAATGGATCAGTTAGAGGCTGCTATTGCAGACTATCGTGCAGGAAGAGATGTCTATGTAGTTGGTAGCACAAATGTAGGTAAATCAACGTTTATTAATCGGTTAATCGATAGGTCTACTGGTGTTAATGATGCAATAACAACGTCTTATTTTCCTGGAACCACTTTAGGATTTATTGATATTCCGCTTGATGAGCAGAGTTCATTGTATGATACTCCTGGTGTAATCAATCGAGGTCAGATGGCACACTACTTATCAGATCAAGACTTAAAGGTAATCACACCTAACAAAGAGATTAAGCCTAGAGTATATCAACTCAATGAAAAACAGACACTATATATTGGCGGCTTAGCTCGTTTTGACTTTGAAAAAGGGGACAAACAATCATTCGTTTGCTATTTTGCAAATCAATTATCGATACACCGTACGAAATTAGAAAATGCGGAGCAACTCTATGAGAAGCATGTAGGGGAAATGTTATCTCCTCCAAATGAAGAAACATTAAAGTCCTTACCAGCATTAAATGGAAAATCAATGCGAATAGAAGATAGTAAGGTTGATATTGTATTTCCTGGCCTTGGATGGATCACTATTCCAAATGGTGGCGTAACGATTACAGCATTTAGTCCAAAAGGGGTTCCTGTTTCGATACGTACATCCTTAATTTAAATGAGTTGAATAAGCTGATAGGGGGAGGAAAATGGCTTTACAATTGGGGTTAGTAGGATATCCGATTCAGCATTCTTTATCTCCATGGATCCATCATCAATTTATGAAACAGGAAGGAATTGATGGCACATATCATCTGTTTGAAACAACGGAAGATCAATTGGAAAATACATTTGAACAGATAAGAGATAGAGGGGTTGATGGTTTTAACATCACAGTTCCTTATAAACAGAAGATCATGAAATTTCTCGATGAATTAGATGAAGATGCCCAAAGGATTGGTGCGGTTAATACTGTAGTTCACCAAAATGGGAAATGGAAAGGATATAATACAGATGGACAAGGTTATGTGCATTCTGTCAAAAGGTCTTACCCGAACCTGTTTAAAGAAGAGACGAAAGTATTAGTATTAGGTGCTGGAGGCGCAGCACGTGGTATATACCGTGCGCTTGTTCAGGAATCTTTTGAAAAAGTTGATGTAGCGAATCGAACTACTGAAAAGGCAAAAGAACTGTTAGACGTAAAGAAAGATCATATTCAAACGGACATTCTAACTTATCAAGCGGCTGAACAACAATTGAACGCCTATGATTTTATCGTTCAAACTACTTCTGTTGGAATGAAGCCAAATACAAATGACCAAGTAATTTCTTTGGACCATGTAAAACCAGGGGCAGTAGTTAGTGATATTGTGTATCAACCTTTGATGACAGAGCTGCTACTCGAGGCTAAAGCTAGGGGAGCAAATATTCATCAAGGTCATGCGATGCTATTATACCAAGCACAACTGGCTTTTAAGATATGGACAGGAAAAGATGTTGATGCCGAAAAAATACTTGAGCAACTAGAGATGAAATTGCGAAGGAGTGAATAACATGTTAACAGGAAAACAAAAAAGACATTTACGTGCACAAGCACACCATTTGAGTCCAATATTTCAAGTTGGAAAAACTGGTGTTAATGATAATATGATCACGCAAATAGCAGAAGCGCTTGAAAAAAGAGAGCTAATCAAAGTATCAATTCTTCAAAATTGTATGGAAGATAAGGATGAAGTAGCAGAACAACTTGTAAATGGTGTAAATGGAGAATTAGTACAGGTGATTGGAAATATAATAGTGTTATATAAGGAATCAAAAGAAAATAAACAGATTCAACTACCGTAGTTTGTATGCAAAAAGGAGCCTTTTATGAAAAAGATCGGATTAGTAGGTGGGACATTTGATCCTCCGCATTACGGTCATTTATTAATTGCTGAGGAAGTATATGATGGTTTATCACTTGATGAAATTTGGTTTATTCCATCAAATGAACCTCCACATAAAGCTAAATCAAATACAGATGCTACTTATAGAGTAGCGATGTTGGAAGCTGCTACAAGTGACAATCCACATTTTAAAGTCAATACGATTGAAATGGAACGTCAAGGAAAATCATATACCATTGATACAATTAAATTGTTAAATGAGCGGTATCCAGACACAACTTTTTACTTTATCATCGGTGCAGATATGGTGGAGTACTTGCCAAAGTGGTATCAAATAGAAGAACTAGTGAAGTTAATTCAATTTGTTGGTGTAAAACGTAACGACTATGAATTAATTACGGAGTATCCTATTATGGAAGTGAATATACCATCGGTGGAAATTTCTTCAACTATGATCAGGCAACGTATAAAAAATCATCAATCCATAAGGTATTTAGTTCCTCCTAAAGTGTTAGATGTAATAAAGGAGTATCGGTTATATGATGAATCGTGAAGAGGCACTTAATTTAGTTGAGCCTCATTTAAAAAAGACACGCTTTGAGCATACGAAAAGAGTAACGGATACAGCAGTAGACCTCGCTAAACTTTATAACGAGGATGTTGGTAAAGTTGAACTAGCAGCTGTATTTCATGATTATGCAAAGTATCGAGATCTGGAGGAAATGAGACGTTGGATCATTAGTGAATCGTTACCGAAAGATTTGTTAACTTTCCATCATGAACTCTGGCATGGTCCTGTAGGTGCAATCCTTGTTAAGAAAGAAATTGGTATTAATGATCAGATGATATTAAATGCTATTAAATATCATACAACGGGTAAAAAAGATATGACAAAGTTAGAGAAAATCGTTTATTTAGCTGATTATATTGAACCAGGTAGGGATTTTCCGGGAGTGGACAAAGTAAGGGAACAGGCAGAGGTAGATTTGGACATGGGTTGTTTCATGGCAACAAAAAATACAATTCAGTTTTTGTTAAGCAAGAATCAACCGATCTACCCCGATACATTTCATGCATATAATGATTTATTAATGACGATAAAAAACAAGTGGAGGGAAGAAATGAATGGATAGTAAACAACTAGCGAATATAGCAGCAAAGGCTTGTGATGACAAACGTGGAGAAGATATCGTAATTTTAGATATGCAAGATGTTTCATTAATTGCTGACTATTTCTTAATCTGTCAAGGGTCAAGTGAACGTCAGGTTCAAGCAATTGCACGTGAAATTAAGGAACAGGCGGAAGAAAATGAAATAACAATTAAACGTTTGGAAGGTTTTGAACAAGCAAGATGGATACTAGTTGACCTAGGAGATGTCGTCTGTCATGTCTTCCATAAAGATGAACGTCATTATTATAACTTAGAACGCTTGTGGGGCGATGCGCCACAAGTAGAATTCAGTTTTGAACAAGAGGGATAAAAATGTCTTATGCAAAAATGGCTCTTGTTTATGATGCGTTAATGAGTGATGCTCCATATGATGATTGGCAAGCATTTGCGGATTTCATATTTAAAAAGTATAGTACCGATATAAGCACTGTTGCAGACTTAGGGTGTGGAACTGGACAGATTACTCGGCGGCTAAAAAAGCAAGGGTACCAGGTGTTTGGTGTGGACTATTCGGAAGATATGCTTGCCTATGCACAACAGGCCGCGACAGAAGAAAAGTTATCCATAGAGTGGTTTAAACAAGACCTAAGGGAATTAAATGGATTTAGTAATGTGGACGCTGCTGTTAGCTTTTGTGATGTAATTAACTATATAACTGACTTTGACGAACTTCGAATTGTTTTTAAAAATGTTCATCAGATCCTTAAGGATAAAGGTCTATTCTTATTTGATGTACATGCACTTGAACATGTCGAACAGAATCTACAAGATCAGACATTTGCTGAAGTGTACGATGATCTTTCCTACGTTTGGTTTTGTAAATCTGGCGAAAATCAAGGTGAGGTATATCATGATTTAACTTTTTTTGAATTAGATAATGAAATGTATGAACGCTTTGATGAGACACATCATCAACGTACTTATTCTATTCCGACTTATAAGCGTATGTTAGAAGAGACTGGATTCGTCGTAAAGGGTATATTCGCAGATTTCTCTACGCAAACGATGCGGGAAGATGAATCTGGAGAACGAATTTTTTATGTGTGCGAAAAAAATCGAGGTGATTAACCTCGATTTTTTTAATACACGGAACCTTTTAATTGGAGTCTTTTCCTAAGTTGTAAAAAAAAACAGCATTGAAAAGGATTTTTAAAAAGAATGTCGAATAAATTACTTATCTAAAAGTTGATGACTGATCTTCTCAACATCCTCTTTAAATTTATCATGCGTAGCTTCAATTAGAGAATGAAATAATTCTCCGAGGTTTGCGTCTATTGCTCTTATCCCTTCGCCGGTAACTCCTCCTTTGACACAAACCTTATCAATTAACTCGGGCAACGAATAATGGCCATCTTCAAGAAGTTTTCCAAATCCTATAAACATTTTTTCGGTTAAATCAGAAGCCAATTCTTTACTAACGTTTGTTTCCTCAGTTGCGGCAAGAATATATTGTTCTGCTAAATAACCAAAGAATGCAGGGCCACAAGATACAATGTCGGAGGCTATCCTAGTTATATTATCCTCAATTAATTGTGGTGTAGAGTAAAGGTTAGCACTTTGTAATAAGTATCCTTCCATTTCTTTGGTAATCCTACTTCCAAATGTTGCGAGTGTAACTCCTGATTTTGCTCGATTAGTTATGCTTGGGATCATTCTTGCAACTTGGCAAGGTACTAATGATTCCAATCTTTCAACAGAAAATGGACTAGTGATAGAAACAATACATTGATCTTCAGACAGGTATGGATACAGATCGGTTAGTAAAGAGTGAATTTCAAGTGGTTTTACACAGATGTATAGAATATCAGCTTCTTTAACCACCTTTTCAGCTGTTTCACAAACATGAACGTTTGGATATCTATCCTGAATGGCATAGGCTTTATTAATTGTTCGGTTTGTAATGTGTAAATCCTCTTGTTTTACGACATGTGAAGTCATCCATGAGTCAATTAATATTTCACCCATATTTCCGGTTCCAATTACTCCCCATTTCATGGTGCTCCCCCCTAAATATGCTTTTACAATCCATTCTATGTGAACCATTAGCGATATATGAGAAAGGAAGTGACTTATTTATGAATTGGATAAAAAATAACTGGATTATTATTTTAATTATAGGGATTATGCTAGTGTATGTGTTTATCGATCAAATAAAATCACCAAAAGCAGAGGAAGTGTATGTTGATAATGGATACGAGCTAGCTGCAACAATCCAAGACGATAATGTACCTGAAGAAATAGCAAACCAATCATCAGCAAAACAAGAAGTGAAATATGTAGATGTAAAAGGAGAAGTCAATAATCCAGGAGTTTTTCGGATAGAAGACGGAGACCGAGTCGTAGATATCATAGAAAGGGCAGGAGGATTTACAAAGGATGCTAATCAAGAAACGGTAAACTTAGCGCAAAAGGTGATTGATGAGATGGTTATTCATGTAAGTGCAATAGGCGAGGAAAATGCTCCAATTGCCGTTGTGAATGAGGGGAATAACAAAATAAGAATTAACATCGCATCGAAAGAAGATCTCCTCTCACTAACGGGTATTGGAGAGGTAAAGGCCAATGCAATTATCGAATATCGAGAGTCTAATGGTCCTTTTAAAACAATTGAGGATTTAAAAAATGTAAATGGTATTGGAGCTAAAACGATTGAACAAATTGTTGAACAAATTGTTATACCTTAACAGATTGACTAGGAATAGGACGAGGAGTAAACTAGATAAAACACACCAATAAAGTTGCAAAGGTATAAGTAAAAAGAGAGAGGGAGAGACAAATGAGAAAGAGCTGGGATCGTTATTTTCTAGACATTGCAGAAGTGGTTTCTTCAAGATCAACATGTCCAAGACTGAGAGTTGGGGCAGTTATTGTGAAAAATAAACATATTATTGCCACAGGTTATAATGGCTCGATCCATGGTCATGATCATTGTGAAGATATCGGATGTTTGCTTGATCAAAATGGGCGTTGTATCCGAACCTTACATGCGGAAGAAAATGCTGTGCTGCATGCGGACAGAGAAAGCATAAAAGGGTCAGTTGCCTACGTAACACATGAGCCTTGTGAAAAGTGCGCGAAAACACTAGCGCAATCAGGTGTAAAAAGAATCGTTTATCTCAAAAGCTATCCAAACAATTGGAACGAAAACTTCTTGAAAAATATAGAAGTTGTCCATCATGTTTAGAAAATAAAAGTGGGATTTGAACAAAAGTGTTTGAACTAATTGAAAAACCGAACGAAAGGGGATAGTGTATAGCCACCGCTCCTCAAATATGCTTCGCTAAAGTATTACTTTGGTTGGACTTTTAATCAGACACTTTTAGTTATATCCCTGCCTCAACAAACACCACCGTACACTTGCACAAGTGTAAAAACTTCACTTTTTAACTGAAAAAGTTAACCCTCTACTTCATTCATTACCTTCCTTACTGTTCTCAATATTTGAAAACACATATATCATTTAAATAGGGAAAGAAGGGAATTCTACTGAAAGGATATTACCACTTTTTCGTGTTTGCAATTCTTACTTCATACTATACAGTTACAACAAATCAATATTATTTGTTGCTTTTACTTTTAATCTGGCTAATCATTTTGTTCAAAAGCAAAAGGATTAACATAATCAAGTTACTTTCCATTATTGCATGTTTCTCATTTTCTTGTTTCTATTTTTCACATCATATAATAGTTGATGAAACAACTGAATCAGATTCAACGTACACCAAAGGGGTGATAACGTCTGAAATAACAGATAACGATAGCCATACAACATTTACGCTAACAGAAGACAAAAGTAATCGGAATATGTTAATAACACATTTCAAGCGTGCATCTGATCCCAATTCACCTATTGATTTACATACTGGAGCTGTTTGCACTGTCATTGGTGCAAGAGTAAAACCAGAAAGTGCTAGCAATCCAGGACAATTTGATTATCAATCCTACTTAGCTGATAAAGAAATATTTGAGCAAATCACAGTAGAGGATCGTTCGGCTATTTCTTGTACAGGGAGCTCAATTGTTGACTCCTTATTTCAACTAAGGAAAAACATGTTAGATAAGATAGAGAATGAAATTAGTTCTTATACAAATCCTTGGATACGTGCATTGATCTTAGGTGATGAGCAATTAGATGAGGACATAATAGCGTTGTTCCAACGGTGGAATTTATCTCATATATTGGCGATATCTGGTTTGCATGTAGGTTTAATCATTGGAATATTTTATTTTATTTTAGTTAAAACACAAGTATTAACAAGAGAAAGGGCTCGTAATATAATGATTTTGTTAATCCCTTTATATCCACTTTTAAGTGGAGGAGCACCGTCCGTTTGGCGTGCGTCGATGATGTCTTGTATTGTGATTTTTCTAATGAGAAAGGGTATTAAATTACCTGCAACGGATATTATTAGCATGGTTTTTATTGCGTTTATTTTTATTAACCCTACTAGTATAAACCAACTAGGTTTTCAGTTTTCCTTTATTGTCACGACTGCAATAATTCTATCAAAGAAAGCACTATCTCTACATTTTCGTACATTGTCAATACTAAGAATTAGCTTTATTAGTCTAATGTCAGTGTTACCAATTCAACTTTTTCACTTCTATTTTTTTAATCCGCTATCCATTTTTATAAACCTCATCTTCGTTCCTTACTTTAGTTTCTTTGTGATTCCAATGATGCTTCTAATGCTTTTTATGACTTTGATTCAATCACCCTTTGTTCCATACATGGATTTACTTTTTACGCATGTCCACCAAATTGCAATAGATGGACTAACTAAAATGGATGAAAGTCTCTTTTTTCCGTGGGTTATAGGGGAGTTTCCCATCTCCATGTTGATTCCATATTACATTATCTTCTTTTTACTTATGAAAAATTTAAGTAATAATCAGCTTGTTCGAGCGTTTTGTTATGGACTGTTACTCGTAATTGTACTCGTTTCTATTTCTTTAAAGCCATACTTAAATCCGGAAGGGACCATAACGATGCTTGATGTCGGTCAGGGAGACAGTCTGGTTATTGAATTGCCTTATAGAAAAGCGGTTATCATGATTGATGCAGCAGGTAGTATGACATACGATTTTGAACCATCTGATAAAATTTTTAAGCAAGTGATCAAGCCATTTCTTTATTCCAAGGGTATAACTACACTAGATGCGTTAGTTTTGTCACATGAAGATCATGATCATGACGGTAGTGCTCCTTTTATTCTAGAAGAATTTAAAGTCAAACAACTTGTCACTAGTCCATACTACACAGGTTCTGTTCCAAAGGTTGCTGAAGAAAATAGCGTGAACGTACAGAAAGTAAAAGCGGGGAATGTGTTTAAAGTAGCTAATCATCCTTTTTATGTTGTTAGCCCAGAAAAGAATTATGCAACTACAAACGAGAACTCCTTAGTAGTTTTATCTGAATTTGGTGGATTTGATTGGATGTTTACTGGTGATATTAATCATGAAGTTGAAGAAGATATCGTGCAGTCTTACCCGGAACTTACGGTAGAGATATTAAAGGTTGCACATCATGGGAGTAAGACATCAAGTTCCGAGGCTTTTTTAACAGAAATAAATCCAATGGTTGTACTAATTTCTGTAGGAGAAAATAACCGGTTTGGTCATCCACATAAAGAGGTATTAGAAAGAATGAACAAGAATGGCGTTTATATGCATAGAACGGATGAGAAGGGAGCGATTGAATTTAAGTTCTCTAAGAATAGAGGAACATTTATGCCTACTTCTCCATAGAATGATTATGTGAGTAACATCTGGTATAGAAAAAGACGTCGCCCGCCTTCTTTACTTAATTATATATCGTGCATGAGATCGATGATTGAATGTAACTAAAAATAAAAAAGAGACTGCATAAATACAGTCTCTTTCATACGTCATTATACTTACGATCCTATAACGT
The DNA here is from genome assembly GCF_025154055.1 of Aquibacillus koreensis. Classification (GTDB taxonomy): domain Bacteria; phylum Bacillota; class Bacilli; order Bacillales; family Amphibacillaceae; genus Aquibacillus_C; species Aquibacillus_C koreensis. The sequence goes on along the minus strand of NZ_JAOALK010000056.1, from coordinate 294,832 downwards.
CTACAATAACTCCAATGAAGAAAATAATCATAAAGAATAAAAAGGAGAATATAAAACCTTTTCCAGAATCAAATATGTCGTGACTTTTGGACTGAACATCCTTTTCAAATTCATTCATTATGTACCCCTCCTAATTCAATAATAGTATAAGTTAAAATAGGTAAAAAATCCACTTTATAGAAGAACAAATAAAACTTTTTTATTCTTTTGGTATAAAATCCTTAAAAAGTACTTTCTAAACCATTTAATCCAATGATTGGGAAAAAGTAGTAGCAATTAATTGGGCTTATGATGTGAAACGAAGGCATAGAAGCACTATACAGTATTTTTTAAAATAATGACCTGATGTTCTTACCTGTGTTAGCAAGAGTTTACACCCATAGAAATAAGCTTTTTTGGTCAATCTATAATTGAAAGAGAAAATATCGCTTAGAAACCAGTAACCCGGGGCTGTTCTCTAAGCGTTGATATAGATTGCTGGGGGGAGTAGTGATTGCTACTTCCCTCTTCTGTGTTTATATACATACAATAAAGTATTGAGCTTAGAATTTCAACTTGTTCTTGCTTCCTGCTTAAATAGCAATTACGATTAAAAAAGGTTAAAGTAAAGTGGGGGTAACAAATGAACTATTTTGAAACGATTAAGGCATTAAAAAAGAAACAATTTTCTTCTTTATATTTATTACAAGGAACCGAATCTTATTTAATTCAAGATGTTAAGCAACATCTACTTACATATGCTTTAGCAGAAGAAGATAAGGATACAAACATTTCTATTTATGACCTTGAGGAAACTAGTATCCAAGAAGTCATTGCTGATGCAGAAACATATCCTTTTTTTGGTGAAAGAAAGTTAATCTTTGCGCAAAATCCCGTATTTTTAAAAGCGAAACCTGATAAGGTTGCGGTAGAACATGACATAGATGCACTGCAATCCTATCTTCTTCAACCGGTTGATTACTCAATTGTTATTTTTATTGCGCCGTATGAAAAATTGGATGAACGTAAAAAAGTTACAAAAGTAATGAAAAAACAATGTGAAAACGTTTCGTGTGAGCCAATTAAAGAATGGGATTTGTCAAAATGGATTGATAATATAATAAAACAATTTCATGTCTCGATTGAAAAGCCAGTCTATGATTTGATTGCGCAAGAAACCGGTGCAAACTTGTTGATGCTCCGAAATGAATTGGAGAAGTTAGCGACATATGTGGGAGAAGGAGGAACGATTACGTATGAGATCGCAACCAACCTACTTTCCCATAATACAAATACAACCGGTTTGAAATTGGTTGATGCAGTTATTGGAAAAGATTTGAATAAAGCAATTATGATCTATAAAGATTTAGAGAAATTAAATGAAGATCCAATTGCTTTATTAGCATTACTTGCATCTCAATTCAGGACAATATTCCATGTTAAGCTTTTGAAGCAAAAAGGATATAGTCAGCAACAGATGGCCCAGCAATTAAAAGTTCACCCTTATGTTGTGAAAATGTCGATCACGAGGGTAGAAAAATTTTCGTTTGATGAGTTGAAAGAGATTATCTCGATTTTTACCGAAACAGATGCCAACGTAAAACAAGGGAAAATGGAAAAATCCTTAGCCTTCGAGCTTCTTCTCTATCAATTAGTGAATCGAAATGCATTAGTCAAAAGATAAAATTTCCATGCCTTTATGCGTAGTATCTATATACTGCAGTAAGTCTCCGACCCGCTCCACAAGTGAAATTGGCTCCCTTTCCGCAGGCACGGCTTCAGCTAACTCAGAAGCAAAGAGCGCTTCTGAGTGGATCTTCAGCCCGTGCTGTTCCTGCAGGAGTGTCGCCAATTTCACTTGCTCCGCTAGTAACTGCATCCCGTATAGGTATTAACTAGTGATTTAAGTAAAGTAATTAAAAACCGCTAATAAATACCGACAGGATGAACTTATATTTAAATTGTATTTATAATATAAGCTAGTGGAGGAAATACGCGGAGACTCCTGTGGGATCTGCGAGACAGGCGAGACCCTGCAGGAGCGAAGCGACGAAGCGGCTCGGCGCTCGCCCCACGGAAAGCGGAGTGTATTTCTGGAACGGTAGAGCAGTATTAGCATCTTTAGTTACTGAACAGTATGGATCAACTGTGAAATGTTAAAGTGTTTAAAACAAATAAAAAACGATCCGTAATGGATCGTTTTTTTGTTGGTCATAAAATTAATTAGGCACTAAGTTCGTTAACTTTTTTAGTTAAGCGAGCTTTTTGGCGGTTACCCTTGTTTTTATGGATAAGACCTTTTTGTACAGCTTTATCGATTTTAGTTACTGCACTAACAAGCGCTGCTTTTGCATTTTCAACATCTTTACCTTCGACTAAGTTTTCTACTTTTTTAATTGTAGAACGCATGTCTGTTTTGATTGAGATATTATGTGCACGAGATTCGTTATTAAGACGAACTCGTTTGATTGCTGATTTAATATTAGCCACTCTATTCACCTCCATAGTAAACGATCCAAAAACTAGTTCTGAACAAAAGACATTGTACCAAAGCATAGAGAAGTTTTCAATAGCAATCTGCTTGAGAGCTCCATCTTTTGTATGAATTTATACAAAGAAGGTAATCCTATGTAATAAAAAAGGGAGGATACTTATTATGGATCAGGACAAACAATTATTCCAAGTACGTACGGATTTAGCCGTTGAAGCAAAGGATATGTACGTCGAAAACCAACAGGCAGAAGAATCAAACATAAAAGGTGTTAAGGTAACTGAAAAAAAAGATGGCGATATTGAAGTAACATATGTTCAGATAGATGAAAATGGAGCAAACGCGATAAATAAAAAACCAGGAAATTATATTACGATCCATTCAGATGGAGTTAAGAAAGTAGATACGAAGTTACAAGAGCAAACAGCAAAGGTGCTTGCTAAAGAATTAGTAGCACTATTAAAACAAAGTAACTTACCAGAGAACGCTACTTGTTTAGTGGTAGGTTTAGGTAACTCTAATGTAACACCAGATGCATTGGGACCGTTGACGGCTGAGAAAGTTTTAGTAACAAGTCACCTGTTCAAATTACAACCTGAGTATGTAGCAGAAGGATATCGTTCCGTTTCTGCAATGACACCGGGTGTGATGGGAGTTACTGGTATTGAGACAAGTGACATTATTTTTGGAGTTATTGAAAAAACAAAACCAGATTTTGTTATAGCGATCGATGCACTTGCTTCTCGCTCGGTTGAAAGAGTTAATGCAACGATTCAATTATCTGATTCAGGAATTCATCCAGGCTCAGGTGTTGGAAATAAAAGAAAAGAGATAAGTCAAGATACTCTTGGAATTCCAGTAATTGCACTTGGTGTACCTACGGTTGTAGATGCGGTAACCATTACAAGTGACACGATTGATTTTCTTTTAAAGCATTTTGGTAGAGAGTGGAATGAAAAAGATAAACCTTCAAAAGCATTAACACCGTCTGGAATGAGCTTTGGCAAGAGAAAACTAACGGATGAAGATCTTCCTCATCCAGAGAAAAGAAAAGCTGTGCTTGGTATGATAGGTGAACTTTCAGAAGATGAAAAGAGGTCACTTATCAAAGAAGTGTTAACACCTTTAGGTCATAATTTGATGGTTACACCAAAAGAAGTAGATGGATTTATGAAGGATATGTCGCATGTTATTGCTGAGGGATTAAATGCAGCTTTACATGAAAAAGTGAATATTGAAAACTTTGGATCCTATACTAGATAAGTGCTTATCTATCTATTAATCCTAAATAATAAATAGAGCATCCTCATATATATTAGTAACTGTTGAACTTATACAGTTAAGCGAATGAAACAATTGTAAATAAAACAAAAAAGATCGTTCTACTTTCTGAGCCACTATCATAGAGTCTAGTAAAGATGATAGAAAGGTTCAGAAAGGATGGAACGATGAAACAATTATGGACAACGATAACTCAATTAATGAATAAATCAAAGCCTTGGTCGAAGAGTGTAACGGTTATAATTGCAAGTGTTTTAGCATTATTTATGTTTATTGGTATATTAACAACGATCCAACCTGCTTCACGATTATATTCAGCTACAATTAACCAATGGACAAGTCAAATCAAAGGAGAGTCATTTTTATATCTACTTCAAATGGAAAATAAGATGTTTAGTCATGCATTTCCTGATGATGTAGAATCCATTGATTTATCCGAATTAGTATTTGAAATGGCTACTAGTGTAAAACCTAACGATCCCAGAAGTTTACTAGGTAGGGAACTTCCTGGATTTGATGCGTATGATAGTACCATTATAGTCGCAGGGGAAGGCACCAATTATACAACTTTGCCTATTGAATCGTCTGCACCCCTTGCAGTTGTATTAGAAGATAGAGAAGCAACAGTGAACGAAGAGCCAGATACAGATTTGCCAGCGCAAGAGCCCAACGATGAACAACCATCTACTGGTAACAGAGATATTGCGTTTATTTACAATTCTCATAATAGAGAATCATTTTTACCTTATCTTCCAGAAGGGACAATTCCAGATCATGCTCACCACTCAGAAGTAAATATTACAAAGGTAAGTGATCGCTTAGCCAAAAGCTTAGAAGCTAATGGAATTGGTGCGCAAGTGGATGATACAGACATTATGAATGTACTTAATGACAAAGGATGGGAGTATTGGCAATCTTATACGGCGTCAAAGCCTGTTGTAGAGGAAGCGTTAGCTAGTAATAAAGATATTCAATTTGTATTTGATCTACATCGGGATTCCTTAAGAAGAGATAAGACAACAAAAACAATAGACGGACAATCTTATGCCAAGCTTATGTTTGTCGTTGGTGAAGATTACGCCAATGATGAAAATAAAGCTCTAGCAACCGAATTGCACAACTTGATAGATAAGAAATATCCTGGTTTAAGTAGAGGGGTAGTTTTACAAGGTGGATCAGGAAACAATGGAGTTTATAATCAAGATTTATCTGATAACGCTATGTTAGTCGAGTTTGGTGGGGTAGATAATACTTTAGAAGAATTATATCGAACGGCAGATGTCTTAGCAGAAATATTTAGTGACTACTATTGGGATGCAGAAAAAGTTCAAGGGAATCCTTAAGATCGGGGTGGAAAAATTGATGAGAGTATTTGTAACGATGTTATTGATGATGGTGCTATTTTTAGGTGGGGTATTGCTAGGGATAGATAAAGCAAACGAAGGAGTTTCAAATACAAGAGGATATTCAACAGGAAGTTTTGAGGAAGCTATTCAGGCAGAACAAACAGAGGATGGAGCCTATGAAATAGAAGTGATGGGAGAAGATTTTAAGCAAGTGAGTGTGGAAGAAAAAAAAGTGGAATATGAAGAAGTACAGTCCACTCATTTTACTCAGAAGCTAGCAGGGGGATTAGAATCCAGTGTGAAATGGTTTTATAATCAAATCGTGCAATCAGCTTATCAATTAGCCCAGGCATTTTCCTAAACCGAAGGCATATGCCCTATCAGGAATAAGATAGGGTTGCTTCTATTTTTAAGGTAACTTCATCATCTTTACCATGTTTCAATTTTGTTTTTATTGAATATCAATCCCTCGACTGCTATAATCAATCCTAGTATTGTTGCTCGAAAATAGGAGTGATCATCATTGAAAAAAGGTAGAAATCAGAGTAGAGTACGGAACTTTTCCATTATTGCGCATATTGACCACGGTAAGTCTACGTTGGCAGACCGGATATTAGAAAAGACAAAAGCACTAACATCTAGGGAAATGAAGGCACAATTCCTTGATGCAATGGATTTAGAACGTGAACGAGGCATTACCATTAAGTTGAATGCTGTACAATTAAAGTACGAGCAGGAAAACGGTGAAGACTATTTATTTCACCTCATTGATACTCCAGGACACGTCGATTTTACATACGAAGTATCAAGGAGCCTTGCTGCTTGTGAAGGCGCTATATTAGTTGTGGATGCAGCACAAGGAATAGAAGCGCAAACACTTGCTAACGTGTATCTCGCACTAGATAACGATTTAGAAATTATTCCAGTTATCAACAAAATTGATTTGCCAAGTGCAGATCCTGAGCGCGTGAAACAAGAAATTACAGATGTAATTGGGATTGATGGGGACGAAGCGATCCTAGCAAGTGCCAAAGCTGGAATCGGAATTGATGAAATTTTGGAGCGGATTGTAGAAAAAATCCCAGCACCTGCAGGAGATCCTGATGAGCCATTAAAAGCTTTGATTTTTGATTCTTTATATGATTCATACCGAGGTGTAATAGCTTATGTGTGTATTAAAGAAGGATCTGTGAAAGTCGGCGACAAGATAAAAATGATGGCAACAGGCAAAGAATTTGAAGTGAATGAAGTAGGTGTCTTTAACCCGAAGCCAATCCCATTAGACGAACTATCAGTTGGTGACGTAGGATATTTAACAGCTTCCATTAAAAATGTAGGAGATACACGAGTGGGTGACACGATTACACTTGCGAAAAATCCTGCAGAAACACCACTTCCCGGTTATCGTCGCCTGAACCCAATGGTATTCTGTGGACTTTATCCGATTGATGCAAACAAATATAATGACTTAAGAGAAGCGCTTGAACGATTAGAATTAAACGACTCTTCTTTACAATATGAAGCAGAGACTTCTCAAGCATTAGGGTTTGGTTTCCGTTGTGGTTTCTTAGGATTACTACACATGGAAATCATTCAAGAGCGTATTGAAAGAGAGTTTAATATCGAGCTTATTACAACTGCACCAAGTGTAATATACCAGGTCAAATTAACCGATGGAGCGGAACAATCAATCGATAATCCATCCTTTATGCCTGATCCACAAAAAATCGAAGAAATTAGAGAACCATATGTAAAAGCAACGATTATGGTACCAAATGATTATGTGGGGCCTGTAATGGAGCTTTCTCAGAAGAAGCGTGGAGATTTTATCGATATGCAATATTTAGACGACAATCGTGTGAATGTTGTATATGAAATTCCATTATCCGAAATTGTCTATGATTTCTTTGACCAATTAAAATCGCAAACCAAAGGTTATGCTTCCTTTGATTATGTGATGATTGGGTATAAACAGTCCAATCTTGTGAAAATGGATATTTTATTAAATAGTGAAACGATTGATGCGCTTTCTTTTATTGTGCACAGAGATTTCTCGTTTGATCGAGGGAAGCAAATTGTTGAGAAGCTAAAAACACTTATACCTAGACAACAATTTGAAGTCCCTATTCAAGCTGCTATTGGTAATAAAATTGTTGCACGTTCAACGATTAAAGCAATGCGTAAAAACGTACTTTCTAAATGTTATGGTGGAGATATTTCACGTAAAAGAAAACTACTTGAAAAGCAAAAAGAAGGTAAAAAGCGCATGAAAATGGTTGGATCAGTGGAAGTACCGCAAGAAGCATTTATGTCTGTACTTCGTATGGATGATGATAATAAGTAATGAATCTAACAACCCTTGTCATTAACTGACAAGGGTTTCGCACTTATATCTGCTCCTATGTACGTTGATATCGCGTAACAGGTTAAAGTAAGAAGAATGTAGGGATCCATAACAAAAGAAAAAGAAACTTGAAGAAGGATTGCCTGTGTTCAGACAAACAGAAATAATCAAATAACAGCTATAAGGAGATGAAATGTATGGTTTCATCCGCATATATACACATACCATTTTGTGAAAAAATTTGTCATTACTGTGATTTCACAAAATTCTTTTATGAAGAAAAGATGGCCGATGACTATATTGAAGCATTACAGAAAGAAGTAACTACCTATATTCAAAAGCCAAAACAGAAGATGAAAACAATTTTTGTCGGTGGTGGAACTCCAACGGCATTAAATACTCGTCAATTAAAGCAGTTGCTAGAAATTGTTGATCAACATTTTGAAGTTGCAACATGCGAAGAGTATTCATTTGAAGCAAATCCCGGTGATTTAGATGAGGATAAAATCAAACTACTAAGGGATTATGGTGTTAATCGAATTTCCATGGGAGTGCAAGTATTCGATGATGAAATGCTGGAACAACTAGGGAGACTCCACCGAATTAAAGATGTGTACCAAAATGTAGATGCCCTTAAACAACATGGAATTCATAATATCAGCATTGATTTAATTTATGGTTTACCCAATCAGACCCTTAATCATTTTGAACACACGATAAAAGAAGCACTATCATTTGATTTGCCTCATTATTCGGCATATTCGTTACAGATTGAGCCTAAAACCGTATTCTATCAGCGTTATATGAAAGGTAAATTAATGAAACCAAAAGAAGAAGTAGAAGCACAAATGTTTCAAGTGCTAAGAGATCAAATGTTAAGACACGGGAAACAACAATATGAAATCAGTAACTTTGCAGAGCCGGGCTTTGAAAGTAAGCATAACTTAACATACTGGAATAACGATTTTTATTATGGTTTTGGTGCAGGAGCACATGGGTATTTGCCTGGTGAACGAATAATAAATCTAAGACCGTTTCCAGCTTACGTAAAAAAAGCAAATGAAGATGGATTGCCGGTTTTGCATAAAGAAGAAATTGGTTTGAAAGAACAAATTGAAGAAGAAATGTTCCTTGGTCTTAGAAAGTTAGAAGGTGTCTCGAAGCAAAACTTCTTCAACAAGTACGATATTTCCTTAACGGAGCTTTACGCATCTTCCATTCAATATCTAAAACAAAAAAATTGGCTAAAGGAAACTGAAGATTACGTCCAGTTAACTGAGAACGGTTTATTGTTCGGAAACGAAGTCTTTCAAGCATTTTTATTAGATGACGAAACTTTTAAGCTTTCGCATTGACAATTTGAGTACCTTTTGATAATTTATTATTAGATTTAGCACTCGTTAGATAAGAGTGCTAACAGAGGTGATCATCGATGTTAACAAATAGACAATTGTTAGTATTACAAGTGATTATTGATGAATTCATCCAGACGGCACAACCGATTGGATCTCGTTCTATTGCAAAAAAAGAAGACGTTTCGTTTAGTTCAGCCACCATTCGAAATGAAATGGCCGATTTAGAAGAAATGGGATTCATTGAAAAAACGCATTCGTCATCTGGGAGAGTGCCTTCTGAAAAAGGGTATCGATTTTATGTCGATCATCTACTTTCTCCTTTTCGTTTGTCGAAATCGGACTTGAACATAATAACCGATACATTTGAAAAGGAAATGGTGGAATTTGAACAAGTTGTTCAAAAGTCAGCGCAAGTATTGTCGAATCTAACAAATTATACGTCGATTATCCTTGGGCCTGAAGTTTTTGAGACGAAGTTGAAGCAGTTACAAATTATTAGTTTGTCTGCCCATACGGCTGTCGCCATATTAGTAACAAATACGGGTCATGTGGAACATCGTTCATTTAGTGTTCCTGCAAAGATTCGTCCAAGTGATTTGGAAAAAATGGTTAACATTTTAAATGAGCGATTGGTCGGAGTACCAATCATCCAATTGCATGAAAAACTATCGACAGAAATTGCTCTTCTTCTGCATTCGTATATGGAAGATGTTGACCTTGCATACCAATACTTGCAATCAGCATTTTTTGATGAACAACAGGTCAAGCTTTATGTTGGAGGGAAAACCAATATTCTGATGCAACCGGAGTTTAAGGATATAGAAAAGATTCGTTCTTTATATTCCGTAATAGAACAAGAAGATGAGATTGCTGATCTTTTACGTGCTGCAACTGGTGGATTAAAGGTGTCCATTGGTCAAGAGAATAAAATTGACGCAATGCAAGACTGTAGCTTAATAACAGCCACGTATTCTCTAGGAGATAATCAACTTGGAACGATTGCTTTATTAGGTCCAACTCGTATGGAATATTCACGAGTTATATCTTTACTTAACGTTCTTTCATCACGATTAACAAAGACATTCCATTCTTGGTATTAAAAGTGAGGGATAAGGGAATAGATGGTTGTGGTGGGGATTTTTCCCATCCCTTATTTTTGCGTTGATGGGCATACTACTTTTATCTTTTGGAACTAAAGGTACCGTATCGTTTAATTCGAATTGATTTATTTTCAAAATCATTCGTGATATATTCAACAAGGCTATTCTTAGTAAGGTCGAGGAGGTGACAATCGTGGAAGAAAAAGATCAAACAAAAGATTATGAAACAGTTGAAGAAACAAATACAAACGAAGAAGAAATCATAGAAAATAGTGAACAAGAAATAGTAGACGAAACCTCAGAACAAGAAGAAGTGGAAACAATAGATTCAGAGGTAGAGAAAGTGAAGCAAGAGAAAGATGAAATCTATCAACGATTGTTGAGGGTTCAAGCAGAATATGATAACTTCCGCAAGCGCACGCAAAAGGAGAAAGAAGCGGATCGTAAATATAGATCACAATCTCTAATAACCGAATTGCTTCCAGTGGTAGACAACTTTGAAAGAGCGCTTCAAATAGAGGTAGAAGATTCGTCTGCTTCAGGAGTAGTTGATGGATTGAAAATGGTTTATCGTCAATTAACAGATGCTTTGAAAAATGAAGGCGTCGAAGAGATTGAGGCGAAGGGTCAGGAATTTGATCCACACCTACATCAAGCTGTGATGCAAGTAGAAGATGATCAGTTTGATTCGAATGTAGTTGTAGAAGAACTACAAAAAGGCTATAAATTAAAAGATCGGGTTATTCGCCCTGCAATGGTAAAAGTAAATCAATAATCATTACATATGGTGTAAAGGAGGAAACAAGTCATGGGAAAAATTATTGGAATTGACTTAGGTACAACAAATTCTTGTGTAGCAGTAATGGAAGGCGGAGAAGCGAAAGTTATTCCTAATCCAGAGGGTAACAGAACAACTCCTTCAGTTGTTGCATTTAAAAATGGGGAACGTCAAGTAGGTGAGGTTGCAAAACGTGCATCCATAACTAACCCTAATACAATCATATCTATTAAACGTCACATGGGTACTGATTATAAAGTAGAGGTTGATGGTAAAGAACATACACCACAAGAAATCTCTGCGATCATCTTACAGTATATTAAATCATATGCGGAAGATTATTTAGGTGAGACTGTAGATAAAGCAGTAATCACTGTTCCTGCTTACTTTAACGATGCAGAACGTCAAGCAACAAAAGATGCAGGTAAAATTGCTGGTCTTGAAGTTGAGCGTATCATTAACGAACCTACTGCTGCAGCACTAGCATACGGTATTGATAAAGGAGACCAAGATCAAACTGTATTGGTTTATGACCTTGGTGGTGGTACGTTTGACGTATCGATCCTTGATATTGGTGAAGGTACTTTTGAAGTAGTAGCAACAGCAGGTGATAATCGTCTTGGTGGCGATGACTTTGATGAAGTAATTATCGATCACTTAGTTGCCGAATTTAAAAAAGAAAATGGTATTGATCTTTCTAAAGATAAAATGGCATTACAACGTTTGAAGGATGCTGCTGAAAAAGCGAAAAAGGATCTTTCTGGTGTAACGCAAACGCAAATCTCTCTACCGTTTATTACAGCTGGAGATGCTGGTCCATTACACTTAGAAATGAACCTTACTCGTGCTAAATTTGATGAACTATCAGCTAACTTAGTAGAACGTACAATGGGACCTACTCGTCAAGCATTAAAAGATGCTGGTATGAATGCTAGTGAGATTGACAAAGTACTTCTTGTAGGTGGTTCAACACGTATTCCTGCTGTTCAGGAAGCAATCAAGAAAGAAATCGGTCAAGATCCTTCGAAAGGTGTTAATCCAGACGAAGTTGTAGCTTTAGGTGCTGCAATTCAAGGTGGGGTATTACAAGGGGACGTTAAAGATGTAGTACTTCTTGACGTAACACCACTTTCTTTAGGGATTGAAACAATGGGTGGCGTAACAACTAAATTGATTGAAAGAAATACAACGATTCCAACTAGTCACTCACAAGTATTCTCAACTGCTGCAGATAGCCAAACTGCTGTAGATATCCACGTGCTTCAAGGTGAGCGTGAAATGGCTGCGGACAATAAGACACTTGGTCGTTTCCAATTAACTGATATTCCACCAGCACCACGTGGTGTACCACAAATTGAGGTTTCGTTTGACATTGATGCAAATGGTATCGTAAATGTACGTGCAAAAGATTTAGGTACAAACAAAGAACAATCTATTACAATTAAATCTTCTTCTGGCCTTTCTGATGAAGAAGTAGAACAAATGGTAAGAGATGCAGAAGACAATGCTGAAGCAGATAAGAAGCGTCGTGAAGAAATTGATCTTCGTAACGAAGCTGACCAAATGATCTTTACGACGGATAAAACGTTAAAAGATCTTGGTGAAAAAGTTTCTGATGATGAGAAACAAAAAGCTGAAACAGCAAAAGAAGAATTGAAAAAAGCACTTGAGTCTGATGATGTGGAAGAAATCAAAGCTAAGAAAGAAGCATTAGAAGAACAAGTTCAAGCATTATCAGTCAAATTATACGAACAAGCTCAGGCAGAAGCTCAAGCGCAAGGTGGAGCAGAAGGCGCAGCAAATCAAGATGATGATGTTGTAGATGCTGACTATGAAGAAGTTAAAGATGAGGACGAGAAGAAGTCCTAATTAATAAATGAATGAATGTTTTTATAAAAGTCAAAGTCAGGTCTTTCTTGGCTTTGGCTTTTTCATTCAATATAGTCTAAATATGATGCGATATCATTTGCTCATAAAATACAATAAATGTTATGATAAACTCTATGCTAAGAGAGTCGGGAGAGTGATCGGTACGTGAGTAAACGAGATTATTATGAAGTGTTAGGTGTATCTAAAGATGCCTCTAAAGAAGAGCTTAAAAAGGCTTATCGTAAGCTAGCACGTAAATACCATCCAGACGTGAATAAAGAGGCGGATGCATCTGATAAGTTTAAAGAAGCAAAAGAAGCTTATGAAGTATTAAACAATGATCAAAAACGTGCGCAGTATGACCAATTTGGCCATGCTGGACCTCAGAGTCAAGGCTTTGGTGGCGGATTCGGAGGAGCAGAAGACTTTGGTGGATTCGGTGATATCTTTGATATGTTCTTTGGTGGGGGCGGACGACGGAGAGACCCTAATGCTCCAAGGCAAGGTGCGGATCTTCAGTATACTATGACACTGAATTTTGAAGAGGCCATCTTTGGAAAAGAAACAGATATTGAAATTCCAAGAGAAGAAAATTGTGAAACCTGTGATGGCTCTGGAGCAAAACCTGGTACGAAACCTAAAACCTGTTCGCACTGTAATGGATCAGGTCAATTAAATGTGGAGCAAAATACACCGTTTGGTCGTGTTGTGAACAAACGAGTATGTCACTATTGTCAAGGATCCGGTAAGATGATTGAGGACAAATGTAATACATGTGGTGGCTCTGGTAAGGTTAGAAAACGCAAAAAAATCCATATCAGTATCCCTGCTGGAATTGACGAGGGACAACAAATTCGCGTTTCTGGTCAAGGTGAAGCTGGAGCAAATGGTGGTCCTCCAGGAGATCTTTATGTTGTTATTCAGGTTAGAGGCCATGAATTTTATCAACGTGAAGGGGACCATATCTTCTGTGAGATGCCAGTAACCTTTGCCCAAGCAGCACTAGGTGATGAAATTGAAATTCCAACTGTACATGGAAAAGTGAAGTTAAAGGTGCCAGCAGGTACACAAACGGGCAAAACATTCCGTTTGAAAGGAAAAGGTGCACCAAATGTAAGAAGTCAAGTTCACGGAGATCAACACGTGAAAATAAGAGTTGTAACACCTACAAATCTTGATGATAGACAAAAAGAACTATTAAGAGAATTAAATGATTTAGGTGGAAATAAACCGACGGATGAACATGAAGATTCATTTTTTCAACGTGTGAAAAGAGCATTTAAAGGGGAATAATACGTATAGTGGATAAATGGACCTATCTCATTATATCCATTTGGTGTTGACATGATACGGATGTGTCATCAATAAAAGACGAAATGAGTTGATCTTTTGAAGTGGACTGAGCTGTGTATCCATACCACTAATGAGGCAATTGAACCAATTTCCAACATACTTCATGAAGCAGGAGCTAGTGGCGTTGTTATTGAAGATCCACATGATTTAGTAAAGGAACGTGACACGCAACTAGGAGAGCTTTATGAGTTAAATCCGGATGACTATCCAGAAGAAGGTGTCATCCTAAAAGCATACTTACCAGTAAATAGCTTTCTAGGCGAAACAGTTGATGAAATCAAACAAGCAATAAATAACTTACTACTTTACGACATTGATTTAGGGATGAACCAAATCACGTTAAGTGAAGTGAATGAAGAAGATTGGGCAACTGCTTGGAAAAAGTACTATAAACCTGTAAAGATATCAGAAAAAGTTACGATTACTCCTACGTGGGAAGATTATACCCCGGTATCGAGTGACGAGCTCATTATAGAGTTAGATCCAGGTATGGCCTTTGGGACTGGAACGCATCCTACGACGGTTCTAAGTATTCAGGCTTTGGAGCGTTATATACAACAAGGGGATGAAGTGATTGATGTCGGTGCAGGTTCAGGGGTGTTAAGCATTGCTTCTGTTTTATTAGGTGCTAGTCACGTGAGCGCTTATGACCTTGATGAGATCGCAGTTAAAACAACAAAATTAAATGCAAAGATTAATAAAGTAGAAGACAAGATTATTTCCAAGCAGAACAACCTGCTAAATAATGTTACAAACCAAGTAGATATTATTGTCTCTAATATATTGGCAGAAATTATTTTGCGATTTGAAAAAGATGCTTTCAACTTGCTAAAGCCTGGCGGAATGTTTATCACATCTGGAATTATTCAAGCGAAAAAACAACTAGTAAAAGAGGCACTAATTGAAACAGGTTTTGAGATAGTAGAAATTAATCAAATGGAAGATTGGATTTCTATTACAGCAAAAAAACAATAAGGAGGTGACCCTTTCGTGCAAAGATACTTTATTACTAGTTCTAATTGGGCAGACGGCCATGTGAAGATCACTGGTGATGATGTTCATCATATTGTTAGAGTTATGCGGATGGAAAAAGGAGACCACATTTTGTGTGCGCATCCAGAAGGTAAGGTCGCAGTTTGTGCGTTAATGGAACTGACAAATGACCATGTGACGGCTCAGGTCCAAGAATGGAAAGAGGAACAAGTGGAATTACCTGTAGATGTAACAATTGCACAAGGGTTACCAAAAGGTGATAAATTAGAGCTGATCCTACAAAAGGGAACTGAATTAGGAGCAGCCTCATTTATCCCATTTCAAGCATCGCGATCGGTAGTGAAATGGGATGAAAAAAAAGCCGCTAAGAAATTGGACAGATTCAAGAAGATCGTAAAAGAGGCTAGTGAACAGGCGCATCGATCTCGTATTCCTGTCGTCGACACTGTTGTTAGCTTCCAAAAACTACTAGAGAAAAGTAATGATTATGATGTTAAACTATTTGCATATGAAGAGGAAGCACGATCATCACACTTTGAGAAATTAAGTAATGCAATGCATTCACTTAAAGACACTCAGAGTGTTATTGTGTGTATCGGTCCAGAAGGTGGCTTCTCTGAAGCAGAGGTTAGTCAATTAAAGGAAGCTGGTTTTCGTTCGGTTAGGCTCGGACCTAGAATACTGAGAACAGAGACGGCGCCCCTCTATTTTTTATCTAGTATTTCTTATCATTTTGAAGAATTGAGGTGATGAAATGCCAACAGTGGCTTTTCATACATTAGGTTGTAAAGTAAACCATTATGAAACAGAAGGAATTTGGCAAAAGTTTAAAAATGCCGGCTATGACCGCGTTGAGTTTGACCATGGTTCCGATGTTTATGTTATAAATACTTGTACAGTTACGAATACAGGAGATAAAAAAAGTAGACAGGTTATTAGGCGTGCTGTACGTAAAAATCCAGACGCTGTTGTCTGTGTAACGGGTTGTTATGCCCAAACATCCCCAGGTGAGATTATGGAGATACCTGGAGTAGATGTAGTTGTTGGTACACAAGATCGTGGGAAGATGATTGATTATATTGAAGAACATAAAAACAAAAATCAACCGATTAATGGTGTATCTAATATTATGAAAAACCGGGTGTTTGAAGAAATGGACGTGCCGGTATTTTCAGACAGAACAAGAGCTTCATTAAAAATACAAGAAGGTTGTAACAACTTTTGTACATTCTGTATCATTCCTTGGTCTCGTGGTTTATTGCGCTCTAGAGATCCTGAGAATGTGTTACAACAAGCACAACAGTTAGTAGATGCTGGATATAAAGAAATCGTGTTAACAGGGATCCATACAGCTGGATATGGTGAAGATATGAAAGATTATAACTTTGCTAAACTTCTTCGCGAACTTGAGACAAAAGTTGATGGATTAAAACGAATTAGAATCTCATCGATTGAGGCAAGTCAAATTACGGATGAAGTAATTGATGTATTAGATCAATCAGAGAAGATTGTACGCCATTTGCATATCCCTCTACAGTCTGGTTCTGACACTGTATTAGAACGAATGAGAAGAAAATATTCTTCTGCTTTCTATAAAGAAAAAGTAGATCGGATTAAACAAGCACTTCCTGATTTAGCGATTACTTCTGATGTGATCGTAGGTTTTCCTGGTGAAACGGATGAAGAATTTATGGAGACATACCGCTTTATCCAAGAAATAGGTTATTCAGAATTACACGTTTTCCCATTCTCAAGACGTACTGGGACTCCTGCAGCGCGCATGGATGACCAAGTAGATGATGATGTGAAAAATAACCGTGTACATCAATTGATTGAACTATCGAACCAACAAGCGAAAGAATATGCTTCTAAGTTTGAAGGAGAAGTTCTAGAGGTAATTCCAGAAGAGTATTTTGATGGTGAAGATCATATCTTAGTAGGCTATTCAGACAATTATTTAAAAGTTAAGTTTGAGGGTACAAAAGATATGATTGGAAAAATCGTTCGTGTCAAAATAAATAAAGCGGGCTATCCATACAACGAAGGCAGCTTTGTTAGAGTATTGGATGAACCTCGCATTACTGATAAGGTAGAATTATCATCATAAAACCCAGTCTTGCTGGTTTTTTTTATATTGTTTTGATTTGTGCATATTCGATGTGAAATGCGACGTAACATATATTGAAAAAAATAAGATATTTTGCAGTGCACTAGCTATTTTGTGCTCTTCTCTGACTATAAATTTCTATCGGGTCTTATTATAGTCAATACTCATGCACTTCACTGATTGTAACCGTCTCTCAAAAAAATACTGAAGAAACGATTATAGTCCGAGGCTAGCCCAACCTCGGACAAGAAAGAGAACGGAGAGCTAATTGTAGTCCGAGGCTAGCCCAACCTCGGACAAGAAAGAGAACGAAGAGCTAATTGTAGACCGAGGGCTAGCCCAACTGCAGTCTATAATGGGTCTTATTATTGTCTATAACCGTGCACTTCACTGACTGTAATTAGCTCTCGGGTCAAATTATAGTCAGTGATTGTGCTCATCGAGAATATTGGCTTACGCCAGAGGTTATATAAAAATATGTTAAAAGCCTATACATGTCTGCTTGTACATATTATTGCTAGCTATATCGAATCATAATAGTAATAATTCCATTCCAGTCATATTGGTATTTTGTAGAAGTTAATGCTAGAATGTGAACTGAAAACTTGAGCGAAAGAAGGGACAAATATGAGTCAAAATATTGCAAAAATGATCGATCACACGCAGTTAAAACCGGATACAGAAAAAGCAAAAATTGATCAAATCGTTGAGGAAGCCCGTGAGCATGGATTTGCTTCTGTCTGTGTAAATCCCTACTGGGTTTCTTATTGCTACAACCAATTAAAAGATTCTGAAGTGAAGGTTTGTACAGTTATTGGCTTTCCTCTAGGTGCTACAACATCTGAGACGAAAGCATTTGAAACAGAAAATGCCATAAAAAATGGTGCAACAGAAGTGGATATGGTTATCAACGTTGGGGCTTTAAAATCGAAGGATTACGACACGGTTGAGAAAGATATAAAAGCTGTCGTAGATGCGGCCAAAGGAAGAGCTTTAACCAAAGTAATAATTGAAACATCTTTATTAACAAACGAAAAAAAAGTAATCGCATGCGAACTAGCTAAAAAAGTCGGAGCTGATTATGTAAAAACATCCACAGGGTTCTCTGGGGGCGGTGCAACGATTGAAGATATTACTTTAATGCGTAATACAGTAGGACCAGAAATGGGTGTGAAAGCTTCCGGTGGTGTTCGTAACCTTGAAGATACAGAAGCAATGATCAAGGCGGGCGCAACACGTATAGGTGCGAGCGCAGGGGTTCAAATCATAGCGGGACAACAAAGCAACGAGGATTATTAAAAAAAAGTAACACCTTCCACGAACGGATAGGTGTTACTTTTTTCAATTATTCAATATTATAATTATACTGCTTTCCTATGTAACTTATAGATGAATTTTTCAAATAAATTTACAAATGGTAAGAAAATTAAAACGGAAAAAATATTGAACAATAAAGAAATGTGTGCGAGTTGTTCTTTCACGTCGCTAGCTAATAACTGTGCCAGATCCGATAACCAACCCAAGAAAGGAATAAACATCAGAACACTAATTATATTAAACCAAAAGTGCCCCATGGCCACTAGTTTGGCTTCTTTTTTGGTGCCAATTATTGCTAGTAAGGCAGTTATACACGTTCCGATATTAGCACCTAACACGATAGCTATTGAAACAGGTAATGTAATCAACCCTTCGTTTAAAATACTCATCGTTATCCCGATTGTAGCACTTGATGATTGAATGGTACCACTTACTAATGTTCCTATGATCACGCCAAATGACGGTGTATTGTTCGTATGTAGTAAACTCTCCGACAAGATTGGCATATTTGTGATTAATGGCGCTAGTGATTCAAACCCATCGAGTGCAACGAAAATAGTTCCTAGACCTACTAAAATTGCTCCTATACTAAAGATTGCTCGATTATTGATAAAGAGAAGTATCGCTCCAATAATTACAAAAGATGTTTCAGGAATGATGTTAGAAAAGGCCATTAATTCACCAGTTACTGTGGTACCGATATTAGCACCAAATATAATACCAATTGACTGTCTGAATGTAATAAATCCAATACTTACAAAGCTTACAGTTAGTACCATAATTAGAGAGCTACTTTGTAAAATTGCCGTAGCAATCGTTCCTGTTATGACGGCTAAGTAAATGTTCTGCGTAAAGTTAGTTAATAAATATGTCATCTTTTCATAGGACAACTGATATAAGCCTGTCCGTAAAATAGTTAATCCAAGAAAAAATAACATAATAAATACAGCTGTTAACGAAACAAGATCTCCCACCTTCTTCACCTCTATACCATTCTATGGACAAGATTCGTAAACATGTAACTTTTCTTTATAAAACAATTTTTTTATGTATATATGCCGGCTGGATTGACTTTTGAAGGAAATATTCATTTTCCTTACTAAAAAAAGTTGACCAGCAAAAATCATTATATTATAATTGTCGGGAGGCATGTGTTGTACTACATATGTCCACAGAATTTTGTTGTATGCTTCGGAGGGAGGGAAATTGCATGTCAAACACTACTCGCGTTCGTAAAAACGAGTCTCTTGAAGATGCTCTTCGTCGCTTTAAACGCAGTGTATCTAAATCTGGTACATTAGCTGAATATCGTAAAAAAGAATTTTATGAAAAACCTAGTGTTCGCCGTAAGAAGAAGTCTGAGGCGGCTAGAAAGCGTAAGTAAGAGTTAAGATTAAGAGGGTGTAAAGAGATTATGTCATTAGTAGAACGTCTGAACCAAGATATGAAACAAGCCATGAGAAATAAGGAAAAAGACAAGTTAAGTGTGATCCGCATGGTTAAGGCATCTTTACAAAACGATGCTATTAAGCTTGGAAAGGACGAATTAACTGAAGAAGAAGAGCTCACTGTTTTATCTAGAGAGTTAAAACAGCGAAAAGATTCCCTCCAAGAATTTAAAGAAGCTGGACGCGATGATCTTGTAGAGAAACTTATCGATGAAATTAAAGTTTTACAAGTATATATGCCAGAGCAGCTTTCAGAAGAAGAGCTAAAATCTATTGTGTTAGAAACGATTAAAGAAGTAGATGCTACCTCTAAAAAAGAGATGGGAAAAGTGATGAGCGCTTTAATGCCTAAAGTAAAAGGCAAAGCAGATGGTGGGCAAGTAAACCAACTAGTCCAGCAATTCTTAAGCTAATTACCAAAGCTATTACTCATTGTTCTAACAAACATATCCCTTGTCACAATGTGGCAAGGGATTTTTGATTGTATTAGACTTTTCATAATTTCAGATAAAATATAGAATAATAATGATGTGTACATAAAAAATTGAAACCTAAGTTTTCTTTGAAACGTATAACTACTATGTTGGTAGAAAGGAGGAGTGGGAAGTGCAAAACGCTAGATCTAAACTTTGGACAGTCCTTATCATTTTAAGTGCTTTTGTCTCACTTTTCTATGCAACGCCATTACAAGCACAAGAAAACGGCGAAGGAAAGATTGTCTACGTTATTCCTATTGAAAAGGAAGTAGAACGAGGCTTGGAAGCATTTGTCGAAAGGACGACTAATGAAGCGATGGAAGCAAATGCAGATCATATTATTTTTGAAATTGATACACCAGGTGGGCGTGTTGACGCCGCTAGAAATATTGCCACATTATTACAGGATCTAGATATAACCACTACATCGTATATTACTAGTGATGCGTTATCTGCGGGTTCTTACATTGCATTAAATACGGATAACATTTATATGACGTCAACTGCAAGAATGGGAGCAAGTGGTGTTATTACGTCAGATGGTAACGCTGCAGATAAAAAAGCACAGTCTGCATGGATTTCAGCTATGGAGAGTGCAGCTACTTCAAAAGGTCGAGACCCATTATATGCAAAAGCCATGGCAGATGCTGATATCGATTTATCAGAATATGGTGCTCCTAAGGGTGAGTTTTTAACACTTAGTCCAACATCAGCTGTAGAAGTAGGCTATGCAGAAGCGATTGTCCAACATCGTACAGAACTGCTAACGGAGCTCGGCCTCTCTAAAGCAAAGGTCGTTGAAAGTGAACCCACAGTGGCAGAAGAAATAGCTCGTTTTATAACAAATCCCATCGTTGTACCTATTTTGTTATCACTAGCAAGCATAGGATTGGTGGTAGAGTTATATTCTCCAGGATTTGGAGTGCCGGGTTCTATTGGACTATTATCACTTGTGCTTTTCTTTTATGGTCATATCGTTGCAGGATTAGCTGGTTATGAAGCAATTATTTTGTTAGTATTAGGTATTGGGTTAATTATCGCAGAGCTTTTTGTACCAGGTGGAATTTTAGGGATTATAGGCATAGCCGCCGTAGTGGGATCATTATTTATGTCATCGTACGATATTGGTCATATGGCGTTAAGTATTTCTATTGCATTGGTTGTAACCATCATCGTTTCAGTTATTTTGTTTAAACGACTAGGCTTAGAACGAGGTATATTTAAGCATATTATACTTAGTGATGCAACCACTACAGAAAAAGGCTACGTCTCGACGGTAAATCGTCTAGATTTAATAGGTTTACAAGGAGAAGCAGTTACGCCTCTCCGTCCATCTGGTACAGCGGTCTTTGATGATGAACGATTAGATGTCGTTTCCGAAGGCGGTTTCATAGGTGACCACGCTACAGTGAAAATTGTAAAGGTGGAAGGTTCAAGAATCGTCGTTCGTGAAATATAAAAATGTATTATATAGGAGGAAAAAACATGGATTTACAAGACCTTTTACCAATTATATTAATTGGGGTAATTATTATTGCGGTTGCGGTATTATTCACTTTTATTCCCGTAATGCTATGGATTAGTGCATTAGCTGCTGGTGTACGTGTAAGTATTTTCACATTAGTAGGTATGCGTTTGAGAAGAGTAGTTCCTGCTCGTGTCATTAATCCGTTAATTAAAGCACATAAAGCTGGTATCGATGTAAATACAAACCAGTTAGAAAGTCACTACTTAGCGGGTGGTAACGTTGACCGTGTTGTAAACGCATTAATTGCCGCTCAACGTGCGAATATTGATCTTAAATTTGAACGAGCGGCAGCTATTGACCTTGCTGGTCGTGATGTACTAGAAGCTGTTCAAATGAGTGTTAATCCAAAAGTAATTGAAACTCCATTTATTGCCGGTATTGCTATGGATGGTATTGAAGTAAAAGCAAAAGCAAGAATCACTGTTCGTGCCAACATTGATCGATTAGTCGGTGGTGCTGGTGAAGATACAGTTATTGCTCGTGTTGGTGAAGGTGTTGTAAGTACGATTGGTAGTGCAAAAACACATAAGCTAGTATTAGAAAATCCTGATTCTATCTCTAAAAACGTATTAAGTAGAGGTCTTGATGCAGGGACAGCTTTTGAAATCCTATCGATTGATATTGCTGACGTGGATGTCGGTAAGAACATTGGTGCGATGTTGCAAACAGATCAAGCTGA
Organism: Aquibacillus koreensis; assembly: GCF_025154055.1. Lineage (GTDB taxonomy): Bacteria > Bacillota > Bacilli > Bacillales > Amphibacillaceae > Aquibacillus_C > Aquibacillus_C koreensis. Next base: position 272,388 of record NZ_JAOALK010000056.1, on the reverse strand, counting down.
GGCTGACAAAAATATTGCACAAGCGAAAGCGGAAGAACGTCGTGCGATGGCCGTTGCACAAGAACAAGAAATGCTTGCTCGTGTTCAAGAAATGCGCGCGAAAGTTGTGGAAGCGGAAGCAGATGTTCCATTGGCTCTTGCAGAAGCATTACGTTCTGGTAACATGGGTGTAATGGATTATATGAATTATAAAAACATTAATGCTGATACGGATATGCGTGATTCGATTGGCAAAATAAATAAAGATGAGTCTGAAGATGAAGAATAAGTGATACATTGCTGACGAAAATGACACATTAGCACACCACCGTGTCTTTTCGTTATGCGTGTCGAAAGAACATTTTTTGTGCGTGAGTCACGATACATCATTCACTTGAATCCTCGAAGGGAGGGTTTTTATGGAAGATTTATTTGGAGCTATTATTCCAATACTAGTTGCTCTTGGTTGGCTGTTTGGAATGTTCAAGAAGGACGATAATGATCAACCAGCTAAAAGGCCGCAACCGAGGCCGACGCCATCTCCTTCTGGTCCAAACCAAACAGAAAGTCCTACAATAAGTGATGTACAGGAAGAACAAAGTAGTACACGTGTACAAACTTATTATGAACAAAAACAAGAGCAGTTGGATAAATTAAGAAATAACATGAATGCTGATTCGAATATCAACTCTGGAAAAATCGAGAGAATCTCATCAATTAATAACCAAAGAAATGAAAATAAAATTGAAGTCTCTTCTACAAAGAAGCAATCCAAGTTATCGGTAAAGCGTAATCTTACGAAAAGAGGTTTAGCAGAAAGTGTGGTAATGGCGGAAATACTCGGTCCACCAAAAGCTGTAAAACCGTATCGCAGTGTTGTGCAAAATAGAAGAAATTAAAAAGAAAACCCTTTGTCAATTTTAACAATGACAAAGGGTTTTCTTTTTGCTTTTTTAACACACATTTTGATAGCTCTGAAAGCATAAGTATAGATAAAGAGAACGGAACAGGTTCATGTTAAAAATATATCGTTTTGAATGTCAAAGCTTTTTTCTGTTCTTATACAAATGATTGTTTCATACATATGTATGTGAGAGGGGGCATCTTAGATGAAAAAATGGCAACAACGCATTGGAAGCTGGCTATCAGAACACTTAGAATTGCCATCCGATGTGGTCCTCGAGCTACCGAGAATTACAACAATTGGACAATTGCATGCATACATAGAGAATCACCGTGGCTTATTACTATTCTCTGAAAATGAGCTACGACTAAATATGGAATATGGTTATTTGAAAATTACTGGTAAAAATTTTGTGTTAAAAATGATGTTACCAGAAGAGATCTTATTAGAAGGAACGATAAAAGAAATTGTTTTCATTGAAGAATAGCTTATCTCGGATGGAAGGTGAATATAAATGAAACAGACACAAGGTGTGTTCTTTACTGGTTATGTAACAATAAAAGTAACAGGACACCACCCAGAATTGTTTTTTGATTTATGTGCAAGGAATGGTATAACGGTATGGAATATAAGAAAGGTAGATAATGCAACGTGTACAGGTAATGTAAAACTAGCACACATTCGAAATATCCGAGCTTTACGAAGAAAAACGATCTATAAGCTATCATTTGTAAATAAAAAGGGCCTTCCATTCTTGACTAAGATGGTTATGTTTAGAAGGCCTCTTGTTATTGGGTTGATTTTAAGCATGCTCTTCGTTTTTTTTCTATCTAATGTTGTGTGGGATGTGAAAATAAAGGGAGTTCCTCTAGATATTGAAAAAAAGATCACTACGCAGTTACAGAGTTATGGAATAAAACCAGGCGCTTTTAAGTTTAATATTGGCTCTCCTGGAGATATCCAACAAAAGCTTTTAGATGATATTCCGGAATTGCTTTGGGTTGGTGTAAGTGAAAAAGGGACAACCTATCATTTAGAAGGTGTAGAAAAAACAACAGTGGAAGAAAAAGAGAAAAAAGGTCCTAGAAACTTAGTAGCTACTAAAGAAGGCGAAATAGTTAAAATGTTTGTATCAAAAGGACAACCTATTGTGAAGGTGCATGATGTTGTCCACAAGGGAGATCTATTAGTTTCTGGTGAGCTTGGTAAGAGCAAAGAAGAAGAGGAAGATGAAAGTAAAGAACAAACTGCAAAAGAACTAGTAGCTGCAGAAGGTGAAATAATAGCAAAAACTTGGTATGAAACAGAAGTCATAATTCCTTTAGAAGCGAATTATGAAGTGTTAACTGGTGAAAATAAAAAGAAATATTATTTAGGTTTTGGTGACTTTTTATTACCGGTTTGGGGTTTCTTTGACCATGAGTTTGATCAAGTGTATAAGGAATCAAGCCAAAAAAACTTTCACTTTCTTAAATGGGAATTGCCTATTTCATTTGTGAAACACAATATTCAAGAGAAAGAATTTGTAAATGTGGAAAGAACAAATGATGAAGCAAAAGCAGAAGCAATCAAACAATCGACTAAGGATTTACAAGAAAAATTAGGACATGAAGCCGAAATAACTTTTGAAAAAGTTTTGCACGAAACTATAGACAATGGTAAAGTAAAATTAACATTATACTTTACCGTGTTAGAAGACATAGCAAAACCACAACCACTATCTCAAGGAGATTGATTATGCCTGAAGATTTAAAAACAATTGACTTACAATTAGATAACCCAAGTGAAGCGTTAAGCTTGTTTGGTACAGAAGACAGAAATTTAAAGCAAATGGAAGAGCAACTTAACATCACGATTGTTACTAGGGGCGAACAAGTTCGTGTTTCTGGTACAGATGAAGATGTTCGTTTGATAGAAGAAATTTTATTAGCTTTATTAAAAATCGTTAGAAAAGGTCTTACGATTACGGAAAGAGACGTTGTTTATGCCGTAGAATTGGCACTTAAAGGAAAGATAAGTCAATTCGAAACGCTTTTTGAAGACGAAATAACGAAGAATGCAAAAGGAAAATCCATCAGGGTAAAGACGTTAGGACAAAGAAATTATGTTAATTCAATAAAAGCAGATGATTTGGTGTTTGGTATTGGACCAGCAGGAACCGGTAAGACCTATTTAGCAGTTGTAATGGCTGTTAACGCACTTAAAAAAGGTCAAGTGAAGAAAATCATACTAACACGTCCTGCAGTAGAAGCAGGTGAAAGCTTAGGCTTCTTACCTGGTGATTTAAAGGAAAAAGTAGATCCTTACTTACGTCCACTTTATGATGCGCTTCATGACGTTTTAGGAACGGAGCATACGCTACGTTTAATTGAACGTGGTACAATAGAGATTGCCCCACTTGCGTATATGAGAGGTAGGACCTTAGATGATGCATTCGTGATTTTAGATGAAGCACAAAATACAACACATGCTCAAATGAAAATGTTTCTAACCCGGTTAGGCTTTGGTTCTAAAATGGTTATAACCGGTGATATTACACAAGTGGACTTGCCTAAAGGTGTTAACTCGGGTTTAAAGGCCGTTGAATCTAGACTGACTACTATAAAAGGAATATCATTTATTTATCTTAAACAATCTGATGTTGTGCGTCATCCACTCGTTCAAAAGATCATCGATGCATATGAAGATAAAGCAGAATAAGGGGTGGAGCACACCTTATATTAAGACCCAATTTAAATGGGTCTTATTTCTGTATTAACAGCTCTTTATTAAAGGGGAATAGAGTATGAAGTTAAAGTGGAAAAGTTTATTAAATGCTACACAATATCAAAAAAAATGGCTGATTATTAGTTTATCTATATTTGTATTAGGTTGTATTTACTTTGGTTTGACTCTATCTAATGTTTCTACAGAGACATATGACATGGAACGATTTAGTAATGCAAAAGACACAATTCGTTCTCCAATAACCATTGAAAATGTAAAAGAAACAGAGCGAATGAGAAGAGAAGCTGTACAAGCAGTAGAAGATCGTTATAATGTTTCTTCAGAGATCACACAGGAGAGAATTGGGTATATTAACGAAGTCTTTGAGGCAATAAATAAATTAGAAATACAGCAGCGAGAGTTACTAGACGCACAACAGGAGCAAAATGAACAACTGGATGAAGAGGAATCTGAGGTTGAGACGGTGGATGAACCAGAGTCAGAAGAAGTAGCACCTACAGAGGAATCAATTCCAATGACACTACCAGAAAAGGTTCAATACCTTCAACAAGTATTGAGCCCTGAGATTATAGAAGCTATTTCCGCTGAAGACCTAACACACCTTGTTGAAGCAAGTGCTCATGAACAGTCACTAGGTAAAGAGCTATTAACAACTTCATTGTATGACGTTTTGAATGAAGGAGTGCGAACAGAAGATGTACAAGCAGCGAAAAACAGTGTAATACAGAAATTAAGGTATTCCAGCGTGAAAGAAAGTACAAAAGATGCTCTGTCGTCACTGGCTAGTTTTGCAGTCGTTGACAATTCATTTTATGCAGCTGACAGAACAATGGAAGCACAAAAACAGGCAATAAATAATGTTGATCCGGTTTTAATTCGTGCAGGAGAGGTAATTGTTAGAGAAGGGCAAACCATTACAAATGAAATATATGAAGAACTTGAACTTGTAGGGTTGTTAAATGAAGATAGAAATATTTATCCGGTTATCGGACTGTTTATCCTAATTGTATTACTTTGTGGCATCATGGTATATGAACTTGGTGTACAGAATAAATTTAAATCAGTCGATACCGGACAGATTGCATCTTTTTTAATCATAAGTGCTTTGACGGTCCTCATTATGAAATTTGTTAGTATTTATACTACACCTGTAAATCAGTTGTATTTTCTAGTTCCTGCAGCAACTGGTTCAATGCTTCTTAAAGTTTTATTACACGATCGTATTGCTATCATTATGTCAGTCATTTACGCCATTTTGGGAAGTATCATTTTCAACTCGGAAATTACAGGAAACTTAAATATGGAAGCGGGGATCTATTTACTTTTCACCCAATTAGCCGGAGTTATATTTTTAATTAATCTTAAAGACCGTACTGCAATTTTGAAAGCGGGTAGTGGTATAACGATTGTTAACATACTAACAGTGCTAATATTCTTATTTCTATCTTTTGAAAAATATACGATATATGACGTATTACTATTATCCGGATATGGCATTGTGGGAGCGTTTTTATCTTGCGTATTAACAATGGGGATGCTTCCTGTTTTTGAGGCCAGTTTTGGTATTCTATCAGATGCAAAGCTTTTGGCATTGTCTAGCCCAACCCATCCTTTGTTAAGAAAAATATTAACAGAGGCACCGGGAACTTATCATCATAGTGTCATGGTTGCAAATCTTAGCGAAGCATCTTGTGAAGCGATTGGTGCAAATGGTTTGCTAGCTAGAGTTGCTGCATATTATCATGACTTAGGAAAGACAATGAGGCCACATTACTTTATAGAAAATCAAATGGGGATCAAAAATCCACATGATTATCTTGAACCACAGCAAAGTGCAGAAATAATCATTAGCCATCCGTATGATGGTGCGAAAATGCTAAAAAAGTATAAAATACCTAAGGAAATTATTGATATTGCAGAACAGCATCATGGCACAACTTTATTAAAGTATTTTTATTATAAAGCGAAGGAATCCTATAAAGAGGTTGATGAAAAAGAATTCCGTTACCCTGGTCCTATTCCACGGACAAAAGAAGCAGCTATCGTATCCATTTGCGATTCTGTTGAAGCTGCTGTTAGATCCTTGAAGGAACCTTCAAAGGAAAAAATTGAAGAAGTCTTAACATCCATTATTAATGATCGATTAATGGATGGGCAATTAAGTGATAGTTCTTTAACTTTTAGGGAATTAGAAAAAATTAAGCTTGCCATTAGTGAAACGCTAAATGGCATATATCATTCTAGAATTCAATATCCGACAGAAGAGAAAGTAAAGGAGGCTAATTAAATGCAAATAGATTTTCATGATGAGACAAATTCGGTTGAAGAACATGTAGACTTGATTCAACGGTTAATGTCATTTGCTGGAGAAAAGGAAAATGTCCCTAAAAATGCAGAGATTTCGATTAGCTTTGTTGACAACAAGGAGATCCAAATTATTAATCGAAACTATAGGCAAATTGATAAGCCAACAGATGTTATTTCATTTGCCTTAGAAGAGCCTGGGGAAGGTGAAATAAAAGTTATTGGAGTAGATCTACCCGTCGTACTTGGAGATATCGTTATATCCGTAGATAAGGCAAAAGAACAAGCAGTAGAATATAACCATTCATTTGAAAGAGAATTAGGATTTTTGGCGTTACATGGATTGCTCCACCTGTTAGGCTATGACCATATGAATGAGGACGATGAAAAGCAAATGTTTAAGAGACAAGAGGAAATTCTCCATGAGTTTGGACTTCCAAGAGTTTAATAAACGGCGAATAGCTTTCAGTTGTGCTCTTAATGGAATTAGGCAGGCGTTGAAGTCGGAAATGAACTTGAAGATTCATGTTTCAGTAGCTTTTATCGTTATTATAATGGCATACGCGTTTCGTGTTTCTTTATTGGAATGGGTTGTGTTATTTCTAACCATTGGTTCCGTTATCGCTTTTGAACTGATGAATACAGCGATTGAGAAAGCTATGGATTTTCTTGCTCCTGACTTTCATCCATCCGTTGGTTTAGTAAAGGATATAGCTGCTGGGGCAGTATTTATTGCTGTTCTAACTTCCGTTGTTATTGGGTGTATTATATTCATCCCAAAAATAATCCATTATTTTTGGTGATTCATGTGTTAAAAAAAACTCTTATTACAAAGATAATAAGAGTTTTTTTAATATCCGAGATCCAATAGTAAGTAAGGGGATTTATGGTGAAAGAAGCCCATTTAAAATATGACTGTTCCAATTAATTTATGTCATCATTTTTATAGAGGTTTTGTCGAAAATATGAAAGATGTTCTTTTTTATAGTAGAATGAAGATAATCAAATCAATCGCAGAACACACAATGGAGGAAACAACATGGAAAACACTTTCAAATCAGGCTTTATCACGATAATTGGAAGACCAAATGTAGGGAAGTCAACATTTTTGAATCAAGTTATTGGTCAGAAGATAGCAATTATGAGTGATAAGCCCCAGACAACAAGAAACAAAATCCAAGGAGTCTTAACACAAAAAGATGCTCAATTTATTTTTATTGATACACCAGGTATTCACAAACCAAAGCATAAATTGGGAGATTTTATGGTTAATGTAGCCGAACAAACATTAAATGAAGTAGACATTGTTATGTTTATGATTAATGCTGTTGAAGGATACGGACGTGGCGATCAATATATTTTAGATCGTCTGCAAAATGTTAAAAAACCTGTAATGTTGATTATTAATAAAATCGATCAAGTACATCCAGACGAATTATTACCAATTATTGATCTATATAAGGACAAATATGATTTTGAAGAAATCATTCCTATTTCGGCCAAAGAAGGTAATAATGTATCTCACTTATTAAATGTTTTAAAAGATAAGCTTCAAGAAGGTCCGCAATATTATCCTGAGGATCAAGTAACGGATCACCCTGAACGATTTATTGTTAGTGAATTAATTAGAGAAAAAGCTCTGCAATTGACAAGAGAAGAGATTCCACACTCTATTGCAGTAGTCATTGATAATATGAAGGAAAAAGAAACTTCAGGGAAATTACTTATTCAAGCTTCTATCATTGTCGAGCGAAAATCACAAAAGGGTATCATAATAGGTAAACAAGGTTCCATGTTAAAAGAAATTGGGATGAAGGCCAGAAAAGATATTGAGGCGTTGTTAGGGACAAAAGTATTCTTAGAACTTTGGGTTAAGGTTCAGAAAGATTGGAGAAATAAAGAATCGCAACTGAATGAGTATGGATTTAGAAGTGATGAATATTAAGTAAATCATTATACTTGGAAAATATTTAAACACATGCAAGGTCATTAGTTGGTCATCCTATAATTAGGCACATAAAAACTTACTAATAGAAAGGTGGGGTTTCTTGTGATCGACTTGTCATGGAAAATCTTTAGTCAGACAGGAAACATTGAAGCCTATTTATTAATGAAAGAGCTTGAGACTGTCTATGATAAAGATACTGGTGTAAGGCAGGACATCGAATTAACAGAATTGGATATGTAAGTAATATAAAGTATATAGGCTAAGGGATAGGTGGAAACGTGTTTGATAAAGTAGAGGGAATTATACTGCGAACACAGAACTATGGGGAAACACATAAGATCGTTACGATTTTCACTGGACAAACTGGAAAAATTGGCGCCATTGCTCGTGGTGCAAAAAAACCTAAAAGTAGAATGGCTGCTATTACGCAGCCATTTATTCATGGTTCATTTTTGATTCAATCAGGTAGAGGCTTAGCTACAATACAGCAAGGCGAAGTAATTAGTTCTTTGCGAAGTATAAGAGAAGATATCATCAAAACAGCATATGCTACCTATATTGCAGAATTAACTGACAAGCTTTTAGATGAAAAAGTAGTTGACGTACTGTTGTATAAGCAGTTGTTAAAAACGTTACAATGGATTGCAGATGATAAAGATCCTGAGATCCTTACCATCATCTATGAACTGAAAATGTATAAAAGAGCTGGCTTTGCCCCTGTTGTAACCAGATGTGTTCACTGTGGTCAACAAGAGCAATCCTATAGTTTTTCCGTAGCTGAAGGTGGATTTTTATGTTCCAGATGTCAATGGAAAGATCCAAATGCTACGAATTTACCAAACAATTTATCAAAGCTTTTATATATTTTTTCGGAAATTGACATTGAGAGAATAGGGAATATATCAATAAAACCAGAAAACAAAAAACTGCTTCAGCAACTAATGGAATTGTATTATGAACGTTATGGTGGATACTACCTAAAATCAAAGAAGTTCCTAAAGCAATTGGACCTTCTAAAATAAACACTGCATAGTCGATACATACTGTGCAGTTAAAAATTTCATTACTTCCTTACGGTCTTTTAGGATGAGTGCTAATACTCCGCTTCGTCAGAATACGTCGCTTTCCGAGGAGGAATCACGAAAAATCCCAGAACCCGGATTTTTCTAAGTTCAGATTCCTCTTGCGGGCACGGCCTCAGCTAACTCAGTCGCACACTACGCTTCTGAGTGGATCTTCGGCTCGCGCTGTTCCCGCAGGAGTCTCCATATTCTGACTACGCTAAGTTAAATTGGTCTAATTTAGGTGATCATTATCCTATAAATCAATTCATTCAGGATCACTTCTAACTTGAAAAGAAGACTAAACTCAGCGGAGGAAAAATACGAGACTCCTGTGGGAAAGGAACAGTCTGAAGATCCCGCAGTGAGCGCTCTTTGCGAGCGAGGAAGCTGAAGCGTTCCCCACGGAAAGCGAGTGTTTTTCCGCAGCGGCGATACAGCTCTCATCCCATAAATACCGTAAGGAAGTTGCTACGTAGTATATGCACACTATGTAACAAAATACGGTTGGAAAATGTACCGGCTTGACAAAGTGTTGTTTTTTTAATATGATTTAAATCAAATTTGAGTATGTTGCGTTGATAAAGAGTAGTACTTATGAATCTTCTTTTTAAGCGAGTTCAGAACGGTGGAAGCTGGGCAAAGAAGTCATAAGGAAGGCGCTTTGGAGCAGGTTTACGTAAAGGTGGCTATTTTTTACATAGCAAATAGGGTGGAACCGCGGAAATCCCGTCCCTATGTCTTCTTCAATGGAGGACATAGGGACGGGATTTTTACTTGTTCGATTCTAAGAGCTTTGATTTAGTAACCTAAACAATCTTTTTATTATAAAATGGAGGTTTGGAGTATGAATATACAAGAAATGATTTTAACCTTACAAAAACATTGGTCTGATCAAAATTGTATTCTAATGCAAGCGTATGATGTTGAAAAAGGTGCAGGAACAATGTCTCCGATGACGTTATTACGAAGTCTTGGTCCAGAACCATGGAATGTTGCCTATGTGGAACCGTCTAGAAGGCCAGCAGATGGAAGATACGGACAAAACCCAAATCGTTTGTACCAACACCATCAGTTTCAGGTAATAATGAAACCGTCACCTGATAACATTCAAGAACTCTATTTAGATTCATTAAAAGCATTAGGAATTGACCCGTTAAAACATGATATTCGTTTTGTAGAAGATAACTGGGAAAATCCAACATTAGGTGCTGCAGGTCTTGGTTGGGAAGTATGGTTAGATGGCATGGAGATTACGCAATTCACTTATTTCCAACAAATTGGAGGCTTGGAAGCAAAGCCTGTTGCTGTTGAAATTACATATGGGATTGAGCGATTAGCATCTTATATTCAAGATAAGGAAAATGTATTTGATCTTGAATGGACAGAAGGTGTGACTGTTGGAGATATTTTTTACCAACCAGAATATGAACATTCTAAATATACATTTGAAGAATCAAATACGGACATGTTATTCGAATTATTTACCACTTATGAACAAGAAGCAAAGCAAACGATGGAGAAGGGCTTAGTTTTTCCGGCGTATGATTATGTACTAAAGTGTTCACATACTTTTAATTTACTTGACGCTAAAGGCGTAATCTCGGTGACAGAAAGAACAGGCTATATCTCAAGAGTAAGAAACTTAGCAAGAGAAATTGCTAAATTATATGTGGATGAACGTGAACGTTTAGGGTTTCCAATGCTAAAAGAGGAGGCAAAGCGAAATGACAGTATCTAACGTATTGTTTGAAATAGGATTAGAAGAAATGCCTGCAAGATTCTTAAATGATGCACAGAAGCAATTAGAAACAAAAACAAAACAATGGCTAGAGGAATTACGACTACCATATAAGCAAGTTAAATCTTATGTTACTCCAAGAAGATTATCAATTGTTATTACCGACCTAGTAAAAAAGCAACCAGACATAGAAGAAGAAGCAAAAGGACCGGCAAAAAAAATAGCACTAGATAACGAGGGTAATTGGTCAAAAGCGGCAATAGGTTTCTCAAAAGGCCAAGGTCAATCCGCTGAGGATATATATTTTAAAGATGTCAATGGTACGGAATATGCGTTTGTAACTAAATTTATTGAAGGAAAGTCAACAACTGAATTATTACCTTCTTTTAAGGAAGTAATCACAAGTCTAACCTTCCCTAAAAATATGCGTTGGAGTAATCTAAGTATTCGTTTTGTAAGACCTATACGTTGGATTGTTGCTTTAAACGATGAAGAAGTAATTCCCTTAGAGATTGCCGGAGTGGAAGCATCCAATACTACGTTTGGACATCGATTCTTAGGTGAAAAGATAGAAATCTCTGATGCTTCTGATTATGAAAATACCCTAAAAAATCAGTATGTAATTGTTGATCCAGGAGCAAGAGAAAAGCTAATTTTATCCCAAATTGATGATCTAAAACAGAAGCAAAACTGGGATATTATTGTTGATCAAGATTTGTTAAATGAGGTAAGACACTTAGTGGAATACCCTACTGTGTTTTTCGGAACATTTAGTGAAGATTTTCTAGCAATTCCTGAAGAAGTATTAATTACATCCATGAAAGAACATCAAAGATACTTTCCAGTTAGGTCGGTAAATGGCGAGCTATTACCATTTTTTGTTGCTGTTCGAAATGGTGATGCACGATTTATTGAAAATGTAGCAAAAGGTAATGAGAAGGTTTTAAAGGCAAGGTTATCTGATGCTAGGTTCTTTTATGAAGAAGACCAAAAACAAACAATTGATGCTAACTTAAATAAATTAGAGAAAATGGTGTTCCAAGAAAATCTAGGAACTATTGCTCAAAAAGTAGAACGAGTAGTAAATATATCTAAGAAGATCGCAGCGCATCTAAAAGTTGATGAGCAAATAGAAAAAAACACCATTCGAACTGCAGAGATATGTAAATTTGATTTAGTTACGAATATGGTTAACGAATTTACAGAACTGCAAGGAATTATGGGTGAAAAATACGCACGATTATTTGGAGAAAACGAAAATGTAGCCAAGGCAATTAATGAGCATTACATGCCACGACATTCAAAGGACAACTTACCATCCACAACGGAAGGGGCAATCGTTAGTGTTGCTGATAAAATCGACACAATTATTGGTTGTATTTCAGTTGGCATCATTCCGAGTGGCTCTCAAGACCCTTACGCACTGCGTAGGCAAGCATTAGGTATATTGCAAATTATAAATGTGCAAAAATGGAATATAACTTTAGAAGATCTTTTTAATCTAACACTTACTATTCATGCTTCCCACAATATCCGGACACGGGATGAAAAAGAAATAAGAAGTGATGTTGCTGCATTCTTTAAAGCAAGAGCTGCTTTTATTATGAAGGATACGAATGTGGAACAGGATGTTGTAGATGCAGTGTTAACTAGTGGTATAGGAAACTTCTCTTATGCTATTCAAAAAGCACAACTTTTAGCCGCAAAAAGACAGGATAACGCATTTAAGGAAGTTCAGGAAGCGCTTGTACGGGTTTTAAATTTAGCTTCAAAAGGCGAGGATTTAGGTGTTAAAGAAGAGCTATTCGAAAATGAATACGAGAAAAACCTATATGCATCCTATAAACAAATCATTGATGAATATGAGAAAGCTATCGCTAATCATCTAGTCCAAGAACCACTTAACATATTGGGAACATTATCAAAACCAATTCATGATTTCTTCGATCATACAATGGTAATGGCAGATGACAAAAAATTAAAGGACAATAGGCTTTCTTTATTAAATAAAATTGCTGCTTTGATTCATGCGTTTGCAGACTTAAATAAGATTCAATGGAAACAACAGATGTAATCGTATTTTAATGGTAGGAAGGATGATTTCTCATGGGAAAACCTACCGTCTATGTTATTTCAGACTCCGTGGGTGAAACAGCTGAATTTGTAATCAAAGCGGCATTAAGTCAGTTTATTGAAGATGGGGAATATATCATGCATCGAATTCCCTATGTTAAAAATAAAGAAGTCTTAATGGGAGCTGTACATCAAGCAAAGCAACAAAATGCTATTATAGGTTATACGTTGGTAAATCCAATATATGGTTCTTTTCTAAGACAGGAAGCAGAGAAGAAAAACGTTGAATGTATTGATATCATGGGACCAATGATCAGTGCTATGGAACGTGTGTTTAAACTAAAGCCGAAGTTAGAACCAGGACTTGTGCATCAGCTAGACGAAGATTATTTTAAACGTGTGGAAGCAATAGAATTTGCAGTCAGGTATGATGACGGAAGAGATCCAAGAGGTATTTCTCAAGCTGATATTGTGTTAATTGGAGTGTCCAGAACATCTAAGACACCATTATCTCAATACCTTGCACATAAAAGGTTAAAGGTTGCAAACGTTCCTATTGTCCCTGAAGTAGAACCACCAGACGAGCTATTCAGGGCTAACCCGAACAAATGTATCGGATTAAAAATAAGTCCGGAAAAACTAAATCATATACGTCGAGAGCGTTTGATTTCCTTGGGACTAGGAGACAAAGCTATTTATGCTGATATGAAACGGATCGAGCAAGAATTAGAGCATTTCGGCAAAATTGTTGAACGTTTGGATTGTCCAGTAATCGATGTCTCTAACAAAGCTGTGGAAGAAACCGCCAATATGATTCTTACTATGATAAATGGGTCTTATTAGGGTCTGTATAATTGTTTGTTGATATAATTAAAGTATGAATATTGTTATATATGTGAAAGAAATTGCGTAAACTTGAGTAAAAGAGCGCTTTTGATATTCAGATTTACAATAAGAACTCTTGCATCTGATGTTTGTATGTGAGAGTTCTTACTCGTATTTAGTATAAAAATACAAAAAAAGCATAGCAATTTTGTTTTTTTTGTATTATAATTAATTTTTGTGAAAAAATGTTTCTAAGCAACTTATACGTGGAGCGATATTTTTATAACTGATTTCCTTTAACTTAAGCCCATTAGGGAGGAAAAACATAAGTCTTGGTAGAATAAGTAATATGCCCTATCATATGAAAGATACTAGGAACTATTGTTCTAAACGAATCCACAATTACATATAAGACACCATAACACTTGGATCTTCTGTAAGATAAGATCAAATGTATCCTCAGAAAGATTTGTTTATCTGTAATTCTTATCAGGGTATAGGATAGGGATGTTAAAAGTTCCATTAAAATTTTTTTATCAATTTTTAAAAATTTGTCGAAAGAGAAAGGATTTTCTTCATAAATCTAGAATAAGAGTAGACATGGTGATAAGATGCCGAAACAAATTCCGGAAGAATTAGTGGAAGAAATACGTAAGTCGAATGATATTGTGGATATTATCGGAGAGTATGTGCAGCTAAAAAAGCAGGGTAGAAACTATTTTGGGTTATGCCCTTTTCATGGTGAGAATACACCTTCTTTTTCGGTCACACAAGACAAGCAAATCTTTCATTGCTTTGGCTGTGGAAAAGGTGGGAATGTTGTTACCTTCGTTATGGAGATGGAGGGATATAACTTTTACCAAGCAATTAATTATTTGGCTGGTAAAAGCGGTCATACACTTCCGGACAAAGCTCAGAGCGAAGGTAGCTTTCAAAGTAAAGAAACCCTTGATGCTTTAAGTGCATATGAGTGGTTAACTAAATTATATCATCATTTATTGCGTCATACAAAAGAGGGTAAAGAAGGCTATCAATATTTGAAAGATCGTGGTTTCACGGATGATGTAATTGATACCTTTCAACTAGGATACTCACCAAACTCTAAAGACTTTATAGTGGAATTCTTGGAGAAAAAAGGTTTTCATCGGCAATCAATGGTTAAAGCCGGGATATTATCATCGAATGAGGATAATGTGGTTACGGATCGATTTAGAGGAAGAGTTATCTTTCCCATTCGTAACCACTTAGGAAAAACAATCGGTTTTGGTGGTAGGACAATTACAGATCAAAAACCTAAATATCTTAACAGTCCAGAATCAGAATTATTTCAAAAAGGAAAGTTGTTATATAATTTTGATCTTGCACGAAAGTCGATTCGTAAGAAACAAGAAGCTGTTTTGTTTGAAGGGCAAATGGATGTTATCTCCGCGCATAAAGCTGGTGTGATGAATGGTATTGCCACTCTTGGTACTGCTTTGACGGACATGCAAGCCAAGTTATTAAGAAGATATGTGGATACAGTTATCATATGTTATGACCCTGATAATGCTGGTTTCCTCGCATCTTTTAAAGCCGCAAAGCTCTTAAAGCAAGTTGGATGTGCAGTCAAAGTTGCTACACTCCCGAATGGACTTGACCCGGATGATTATATTAAAACATATGGTGCAGATCGCTTCCATCATGAAGTAATTGAAGCAAGTGATACCTACATGACTTTCATGATGAAATATCTAAAAAAAGATTATAATCTAAAATTAGAAGGAGATCGCATACAATATGTTGAAAATGTAATTGATGAGATAGCTTTGATTGAACGACCGATTGAAAGAGAACATTATTTGAAGGAATTAGCAAATGAATTTGAATTATCAATCGAAACCTTAACTCAAGAAGTGCGTTCGCGTAATGAAAAGATAGGTGGCAAACAGGATAAGCCTAATCAATCTAGCCATACTAATAAGGCAAATAGTTTTAAAAAAACACAAAAACTAAGGCCGGCTTATTATAATGCTGAACGACAATTGCTTGCATACATGTTGCAAGATGCTTCCATCGCTGAAAAAGTGAAAGTGGAAGTTGGTGGTGCTTTCAATGTTGATGAACATAAAATTATTGTAACTTACTTATATGGCTATTATGAGGAAGGGTACACACCTAATGTTAGTCAATTCATTGAAAAACTGCCTGACTCAGCAATTCAAAGTACAGTCGTACAAATTTCTATGATTCCTATACATGAAGATATCAGTGATAAGGAAATTAATGACTATATTCGAATGATCCGAATGGAGCAAAATGAAAAAGAAACAATTCACTCGTTAAAAATAGAGCAGAGGAATGCAGAAATGCAAAACGACCCTGTTCGAGCTGCACAAATTGCAATGCAAATTCTTGAGCTGAAAAAGCAAATTAAAAATTCAAATCATTGACATAGAATGCAAGTTGGAAGGAGGGGCACTCATGGCAAAAAACAAGCCATCACGTTCAAAAGAAAATGAAAGTGAGCTAACGCTAGAGCAAGCGAAGGAACAATTACTTGAACTTGGTAAAAAACGCGGTGTTTTAGCTTATGAAGAAGTAGCTGAGCGTTTATCCAATTTTGAATTGGAATCAGATCAGATGGACGAATATTATGAGTACCTAGGTGAACAAGGAATTGAAGTTATTGGTGATTCGGAAGAGGATCCAAGTATGCAACAACTATCAAAAGAGGAAGAATTTGATCTTAATGACTTAAGTGTACCTTTAGGAATTAAGATTAATGATCCAGTTCGTATGTATTTGAAAGAAATTGGTCGTGTTGACTTACTTTCAGCAGCAGAAGAAATTAACTTAGCAAAACGTATTGAAGAAGGTGAAGAGGAAGCAAAACGTCGCCTTGCAGAAGCGAATTTGCGATTAGTTGTTAGTATAGCGAAAAGATATGTAGGTCGAGGCATGCTCTTCTTGGACTTAATTCAAGAAGGAAACATGGGTCTCATTAAGGCTGTAGAGAAATTTGATTATCGCAAGGGATATAAGTTTAGTACTTATGCTACTTGGTGGATTCGTCAAGCGATTACAAGAGCAATTGCGGACCAAGCAAGAACGATTCGTATTCCCGTTCACATGGTTGAAACAATTAATAAGCTTATTCGCGTCCAAAGACAGTTACTTCAAGATCTTGGTAGAGAACCTAGTCCGGAAGAAATTGGAAAAGAAATGGAACTTAGTCCCGATAAGGTACGTGAAATTTTAAAAATTGCTCAAGAGCCAGTATCACTTGAGACGCCGATTGGGGAAGAAGACGACTCTCATTTAGGAGATTTCATTGAGGATCAAGAAGCAACATCGCCTTCAGATCATGCAGCTTACGAACTATTAAAGGAACAATTGGAAGACGTTTTAGATACACTAACGGATCGAGAAGAAAACGTACTTCGTTTACGTTTTGGTCTAGATGACGGACGTACTAGAACCCTTGAAGAGGTTGGAAAAGTGTTTGGTGTGACGAGAGAACGGATTAGACAAATTGAAGCTAAAGCTTTAAGAAAGCTTCGTCATCCAAGCCGTAGCAAACGTTTAAAAGATTTCCTAGAGTAAGGATCCAATTCGCTCAGTCATTGTCTGCACGATATGTCTTACAATGACTGTGCATTTTTATTTCATTTCACTTCATATGGAGTTGGCGAAATGGCTGAGGAACGAAAAAGTATTATAATTAAGGAAATCAATAACTGGAAACAGGCAAATCTGTTACCAAGTCATTATTGTGACTTTTTATTAGCATTATATACAGAAGGTAACGTTGAACAGGAGCAGGAAAAAAAAGAGCGTACATTGTTAGAGCGATTGTTCTTTATTTGTATCAGTCTATCAAATTTTCTGTTGCTGCCTCTCACCCTTCTTGTTATTTATTTTACTGAAATGAACTTTACAATGCAAATCCTTCTTGTAATTATTTTTTTAATTTTAACCGTGTGCTATTACCTATATTTTAAAAAAGATCATATGCTAAATGATTTGTATGCTTCGGTTATCATGTTATTAATTTTTTTAGTAATCACAGTTTACATAACGAACTACTTTTTTTCGTCCTATACTTTCATTATTATTGCAGGACATTGTTTGTTCTGGATCGCATTAGGTATTCGAAAAAAGTTAATATTTCTTACAATATTTGGAGTGTTAGGTGGCGTTATGTTAATTATCTATAATTTTATATAAAAATAATCAACCTTTTCCCTTTTATATATAGCGCTTTTGGAGTAAAATAAAGGTAGTTTTGGCTCTACTTATTTTACTTAATAGTCGCTAATGTTAAAAATTACTGGTTTTTAAGAGGTAGTAGATCTTTCATAGGGAAGTACATAAGGAGGACAAAAGAACATGAAGAGAAATCCGGTTATTCCTTTTGCAATTATTGCTGTTTTAGGGATCCTCACTATGATTGTTTTATCAATTGTTGGGTTAGATCAGCAAGATCAAATCGCTCAAGAAGATGGGACTGGTGGCGAGGAAGAAGTAATACAGGATCCAGAAGTGCTTATTGAAAGTTGTATTAGCTGTCATGGTAGTGACTTAGGTGGTAATAATGGTCCTAGTCTACAGAACGTAGGAAGTGACTACTCTGTTGATGAAATTCAAGACATTATTATTAATGGTAAAGGTACAGGAATGCCAGGTGGGCTAGTATCAAATGAAGAAGCTGCAATACTAGCTGAATGGTTGGCGGAGAAAAAATAAAAGATATGAGGTAAAAGCTTTCTGTTTATCAGAAAGCTTTTATTTTCGTTATAAAAAGTGTAAGCTTTTTTTGAAAGGTAATTAGTAATCAGCGGAGGGTTAATAAATGAACGAAAAAACTTTATCGAAGCGACTCCAGTTAGTTGCATCCTTCCTGCCAAAAGAAGCAAGATTTGCAGATATTGGATCTGATCATGCATATTTACCGTGCTTTGTATGCCTTCAAGACGAGCATGCAACAGCAATTGCTGGTGAATTGAATGAGGGACCATATCAAAGTGCAAAAAAAACGGTAGGAGATTTACAAATAGATGACCGAATCGAAGTAAGGAAAGGAAACGGGCTATCAGTAATTAAACCAGGCGAAGTGGAGCAAGTTGTTATTGCTGGAATGGGCGGAAGTCTAATTTCAACTATTTTAGAAGAGGGAAAAGATAAACTCCTTTCTGTAAAACGAATTATTACGCAACCTAATGTTGATGCGGACGCTATTAGAAAATGGTTTGATCAAAATGATTTTCAACTCACAGATGAAAAAATAATAGAAGAAGATGGTCATATATACGAAATTCTCGTAGGTGACCGAAATAGTGAATACGTTGCTTACACAATGGAAAACAAAAGAAGAGAACTATTATTTGGTCCGATTCTTTTGCGCGAAAAGTCAACGGCATTTAAGCAAAAGTGGAAAATAGAATTAGATAGAAAAAAACACGCATTAAAGCAAATGGAGAATGCGAAAACTCCCAATATCGAACGAATGAATATGTTTCAGGAAGAAATTAAGGAGATTGAGGAGGTTCTAGAAAATGAATAAAACAGTCCTGGCTAATGATCTAATTAAAGCTTTCGAACAATGGGCATCAAAATCATTAGCTTATGATTGGGATAATGTAGGGCTACAAGTCGGAACATTAAATAAAAAAACACAAAAGGTTATGGTTACACTGGATGTTTTGGAAAATGTAGTTGATGAGGCAATCACAAAAGGTGTTGATTTGATTATAGCTCACCATCCAATCTTATTTAAGCCATTAAAACAAATAAATTTAGATACAGCATCTGGTAGAGTAATACAAAAACTTATGAAGCATGATATAACGGTTTATGCAGCTCATACAAACCTTGATATAGCAAAGGGGGGAGTTAGTGACATTTTAGCAGATTATTTAGGTGTGGAAGATACAGAAGTTCTAGTACCGTCCACTCAAGATGATTGGTTTAAATTAATAGTTTATGTACCCGAAAGTCATGCGGAAAGTTTTACAGAAGCAATTGGTGATGCAGGAGCAGGTCATATCGGAAATTACAGCCACTGTGTCTTTCAAACGAAAGGAACTGGATCATTTAAGCCATTAGACGGAACTGACCCTTACATAGGAACGCAAGGAGAGATTGAAAAAGTCGACGAAATAAAGGTTGAAACTATTATAAGCCAATCGCAAGTTGCGAAGTTTCTTCCAATTGTTTTTGAAGCACATCCTTATGAAGAAGTTGCTTATGATTTAATTCCGTTGGGTAATAAAGGGGAGCCTGTAGGAGCAGGTAGAATTGGTGTATTACCTGAGCCGATATCACTTCAGTCATTTTGTGAACATGTAAAAGAGCGTTTAGATGTACCAACACTTCGAGTGACTGGTGATTTAACGAAGAAAGTTAAAAAAATTGCGATCCTTGGAGGAAGTGGTGAAGACTTTATAGTCAATGCGAAAAGAATGGGTGCTGATGTGTATGTTACTGGTGATATGACGTTCCATGAGGCACAGGACGCGTGGCAAATGGGATTGAACGTCGTAGATCCCGGGCACTATGTCGAGAAAGTAATGAAAAAGGCCGTGAAGGATTTCCTAGAGAAGGAAATAAAGACTATGGATGCTTCCGTGGAAGTAATCGTCTCAACCAGTAACACAGAACCATTTCAGTTTATTTGAAGCCATTTATTAATGCGTTGAAGATCCATACTGTGCAGTAACTATTACAGTCGCTATTGATTTTGGCGGCTAAGAGATCCGTTATTTTGCTTTAAATCCCAGACTTTATGATTTAACGGCTACCTTATCCCATATTTGCCCTGATTTCAATGATTTCGTAGGCATTTTGTTGAACTAGCGTATAACCGCTCAGATGAAAAATCCGCCTAAACAGGGTATATAAGGGCCACACATCCGCTTAAATTGCATTCGTAAAATATCTCTTTGTTATGTCATAGTTTATAGATTATGTGTAATAAAAAAGAGGACCGACTTGTGAAGTCAGGTCCTCTTTCATGTTTTTATTTCTTTACTTTTACTTTAGGTAAAATTTTAGTTTGTTGTACCTTAAATGTAAGGTCCCAAGTACTTTTATCGTTTTGATCAAAGGCTTCTATAAATTTGATTACTTCTTTTGTGATTGGAGTTGGCGTTGAAGCACCAGCTGTAATCGCTACTGTATTGACACCTTCCAACCACTCTAATTTAATCTCAGATACATCTGCAATGCGATAAGCTTTTGTACCAGCGTGTTCTTCTGAGACTTGTGCTAGACGATTAGAGTTGTTACTTCTAGGATCTCCGACAACTAAGGTAAGGTCTGCCTCTTTTGCTTGTTCTGCCACTGCCTCTTGTCGTACCTGAGTCGCCATACATATTTCTTGAATCATTTCAGTTTGTGGGAATTTTTCTTGTACTTTTAACATGACATCATATACATCCCACTGGCTCATCGTTGTTTGATTGGTAACAACAATTTTATCTGCATGTAAATCAAGTTGATCAACGTCATCTTCTGTTTGAATTAAGTGTACGTGATCGGGTGCCACACCAACTGCCCCTTCAGGTTCTGGGTGGCCTTTTTTACCAATATATACAATTTCATAGCCTTCTTTTACTTTTTCTCTAATTAAGTCATGTGTACGGGTTACATCTGGACACGTAGCATCTAGAACAGTTAACCCTTTATTCTCGGCGCGTTTTTTTACTTCAGGTGAAACACCATGTGCGGTGAAAACAACTGTACCTTCATTAATTTCTTCTAATAATTCCGCACGATTTTTACCATCTAGTGTGATCACACCTTCACTTTCGAAAGCATTTGTTACATGTGCATTATGAACAATCATTCCAAGAATATATATAGGACGGGGTAGATTTGGGTCTTTTACTGCGTTTTGAGCAATGACCATTGCATCTACTACACCGTAACAATAACCACGTGGAGCAATTTTAATAACATCCATTTTGGTTCCCCCTCTGTTTTGTATGTTTTTTATATTTTAGGGCATTAGTTTCATTATAAAGGTAAAACTAAGAGTTGACAAAGGTAAATGTGTACAAGAATGAAAGAATAATGATGAAAAGTATAAATCCATGTGCAATTTTGCATTAACTAACCTATAATGGTTAAAGTACCAACCATTAGAATTAAAGGAGTATTATACATGTCTAACCATTCGTTTAAGGAATATACACTTCAGCCGATCATGCAAGAAGTGATTGATAAATTACAATTTAAGGAACCAACACCTATACAGCAAAAAGTTATTCCTGCTGCACTTCGAGGTGAAAGTATTATTGGTCAATCCCATACTGGTTCAGGAAAAACACACGCTTTTTTATTGCCGCTTTTCAATGCGCTAAATGAGAATGATAAACAAGTGCAATTTGTTGTTACTTCTCCTACAAGAGAGTTAGCAACACAAATATATGATGAAGTAAAGAAAATAATTACCTATGCAGAGAAAGAAGATCAATGGTCTGCAAAACTTTTTATCGGTGGAACCGATAAAAAGCGAACGATCGAAAAGTTAAAAGAACAACCGCAAATCGTAATTGGAACACCAGGAAGAATACTGGATCTCATTAATGAGGGTGCCTTAGACATATTCTCTGCAAAATCCTTTGTAATTGATGAAGCGGATCTTATGTTTGATTTGGGACTAATTAAAGAAGTAGATCAAATGCTAGTGAAAGCTAATCCAGAGATTCAAGTAATGGTCTTTTCTGCTACAATTCCAGAGCGTTTGCAGCCTTTTCTGAAAAAATACTTACAAAATCCAGCCTATTTTAATTTACAGGATCAAATAGCGCCTGAAAAAATGGAGCATCGATTGGTACCTTTAAGACATAGACAAGTGTCAGAGATGGTATATCGTATTTCACAATCGATTCAACCATACCTTGCAATTATATTTACAAACGGAAAAGAACTAGCGAACGAGCTAGCAAAAGAGCTTACGGAAAAAGGAATGGACGTAGGTATAATCCATGGTGGATTAACACCAAGAGAGAGAAAACGAGTGTTAAAAGACATTCAAGGTCTTCGTTATCAATACATTGTTGCTACGGATTTAGCAGCGCGGGGAATTGATATCAAGGGCGTTAGCCATGTTATAAATGCGCAAATGCCTAAAGAGGAAGAGTTTTACGTGCATCGAGTTGGAAGAACTGCACGTGCCGGACTTGAAGGAACAGCGATCAATATTTATACAGACGAAGATCTATCCTTAGTTGAAAAATTAGAACAAAGAGGATTAACATTTGATAGTTATGATGTAGTGAACGGGGAATGGAAAGAATCTAAAGCTTGGAACGAAAGAGCTCAGAGAAAAAAGAAAAGTAATGAATTGGATCAAGAAGCATGGAGAAAAGTGAGAAAACCTAAAAAAGTAAAGCCTGGTTATAAAAAGAAAATGAAATACCAACAGGAAAAAGCGAAAAGGAAGATCGTACGAAGCAAGAATCCAAAAAAATAAATCACTTTATGTTAGAATCTTTTTATATTATTTTTTTCACTCATCTAACGCATGTTTTAGAAGTTAATTGCGCAATGAGTAACAAAGAGAGAGGTGTAGGAAGTGAAAATAGGATCGCATGTGTCCATGAGCGGAAAGAAAATGTTATTAGGTTCCAGTGAGGAAGCTACTTCTTATGGGGCTACAACATTTATGATTTATACTGGGGCACCACAAAACACGAGAAGGCGCCCGATTGAAGAGTTAAACATAGAAGCTGGAATTGCTCATATGAAAGAAAATAATATAGTTGATATAGTAGTCCATGCACCTTATATTATTAATCTTGGTAATACAACCAAAAAAGAAACATTTGAGTTAGGCGTTAACTTTCTTACAGACGAAATAAAACGTACGGAAGCACTTGGAGCAAAACAGATTGTGCTTCACCCTGGTGCACATGTTGGGGAAGGTGCAGATAAAGGAATAGCCAAGATTATTGAAGGTTTGAATGAAGTTTTGCATCAAGATCAAAATGTGCAAATTGCATTAGAAACGATGGCTGGAAAAGGGTCGGAAGTCGGTAGATCATTTGAAGAATTAGCAAAGATCATAGACGGAGTGCACTTAAACAATAAACTGTCCATTTGTTTAGATACCTGTCACGTTCATGATGCAGGTTATGATATTGTAAATGACTTTGATGGCGTATTAGATCAATTTGACCGGGTTATTGGCCTAGATCGGTTAAAGGTTATTCATGTTAACGATAGCAAAAATGTTACTGGTGCAGCCAAAGATAGACATGAAAATATTGGTTTCGGCCACATCGGATACGATGCGCTTCGGTATGTAGTTCATCATCCCCAACTGAAGGAATTACCAAAAATTCTTGAAACACCGTATGTTGGGGAAGATAAAAAGAATAAAAAGCCACCTTATCGATTTGAAATTGAAATGTTAAAAGGGGAAGGCTTTGTTACAGACCTAAAGGATAAAATTCTAGCACAATAATAATTACTCATAAGCAGTCAATACTGCTTATGAGCTTTTTTAGTTAAACCAGGATTCCACACCATATTGTTTGATTAATTTATTAAACAATTGTTGGGCTTTTTGAGCTGTTTGCAAATCTGTTAGTTGTGCTAATTTTTTATAAAGTGTTAAGCGGTCTTTCTCTTCGAATGGATCTAATTTTGTTGTAGACATATAGGATGTAATTTTTTCTGCTTGGGTTTTATTTATTGTTATACCATACTCTTTACTATAAGTAAGTAAATCCTCTACACTGATTTGTTTTAGTCTTTTTAATATCGTTTTTTTCATAATATTATTCATATAATAATAACTCCTTACATATGTTTTTTGGCAGTTAATTCAGTATATGCTAGTAATCTAAATTGTTTCGCAATTCTAACTTAGGCTTTAATTGTTGCATTTTTTTTCCTTTTTCGTTAGTATGTGTTGCTAGAGTACAAACCCTTGTACTTTCGATAAATAGAGGAGTGTTATTATGATTAAAATTTTAGCGAAATGGATGATAAGCCTTAGTTTACTAACCATTGCTGGCGTAGGTATATATCACGGTTATTCGACATATAAAACGAATATATTAACTTTAGAACAAGAGAATGAGCAATTAAAAAATAAGAATGATCGCTTAAGGGCGCAAGTTAGCTACAAGGATTCGAATCCAGAAAACCCAGAAAACACCAGTAGTTATGAAAATTGGTCATTGTTAGAGAAAAAAGCCAAAAGTATGGTAGAAAAAAGTGATGGGGCTTTTAAGTCTGCTTGGGCTTTTTACCTTGTGAAGGAGGCTAAGAAATATGATATCGATCCTTTCTTAGTTTTTGAACTATTGTATGTAGAAACTGGTGGTACTTTTAATCCAGAATTGGTTGGCCCTGAAACTGTTTATGGACATGCCTATGGTATGGGACAATTCATGAAGAACACGGCACCATGGGTTGCAGATATGGCTGAATTACCATATAAAGATGAATTATTGTTTGATCCGTTTTATTCTATTCAATTATCAATTGTGTATTTAGACTTTTTACATAGTCAATACGAAAATTGGGATGAAGCGTTAACTGCTTACCACCGTGGTATGGGCGGATTAGAACAATACAAAGAAAAGCATGGACATGCTAAAAGTAACTATGCTAGCAAAATTCAAAATAATGCGAAGGATCATCAAACAGTAGCGATTGCAAATTAATTTCCATTTCTAGCGGAAACTTCCTTGTAATAAAAATTGATAAGTCCATACACTATAAAAGCACCTCGAAACAGGAAAGTGAGGGTCTTAAAATGGACGAATCGTATCGTAATCAAAGAAACGAGGAAGTCGAAGACGCCCCAAGATTCGGGGAGGAAGAAGCTGATGTCGTAGCTGCAAGACAACAAGGTGCGCAAGAGCACCTTGTTGTTGAAGACGAAGAGCTTTATTCCTTAGATGAGGCATATAAAAGGGACGAAGAAATAGCCCAAGAGTTAACTGCAAATGAATTTAATCGACCAATGCGAGCAGAAGAAAAAGAAACCGAGATGAGATCAGAAGTGAAAACTGGTTTTGGCTGGTTGGCGATCATTTTGGCTGCATTATCTTTTTTCGTAATGCCAATCATTATGGGTGCTGCTGGGATTATCTTTGGTTTTGTTGCAAAAGGACGAGGTGCAGATACTTTAGGGAACACAGCGATTGTCGCGGGCGCTATTTCTATCGCCATTTCGCTCTTTATCACCCCATTTGTTTAAAAAAAGCTGGCTCATTTTAATGAGCCAGCTTTTTTACATTTGTTCTTGTTCTTCTTTTTCTCTTTTTTCAAGAAATTCTTGTGCTATTTTGTCTACTTCTTTTTTGAGTTCTTCTACCATTGTTTCTTCAGGAACTTTTCGAATAATTTCTCCATGGCGGAATAGTAGTCCTTCCCCACGCGCACCTGCAATCCCGATATCAGCTTCTCTAGCTTCACCAGGTCCATTGACTGCACAACCAAGTACTGCTACTTTAATTGGTGCTTTAATTGTGGAAATATATTCTTCCACTTCATTTGCAATTTTAATTAAATCAATTTCAATTCGCCCGCAAGTTGGACAAGAAATAAGCGTTGCTGCATTAGATGCTAATCCAAATGTCTTTAAAAGTTCTCTCGCTACTTTTACTTCCTCTACTGGATCCGCACTTAAGGAGATTCTCATGGTGTTCCCAATCCCTTTACTTAGGATTGCGCCCATACCTGCAGCACTTTTAATGCTTCCGGCAAAAAGAGTGCCCGATTCTGTTATGCCAAGGTGAAGTGGATATTTAATAACCTCAGCAGCCTTTTCGTAAGCTTCAATTGCAAGACCCACGTCGGAAGCTTTTAACGATACGACTATATCATGGAAGTCTAACTCCTCAAGAATTTGAATATGATGTAAAGCACTTTCTACCATACCATCAGCAGTAGGATAACCGTACTTTTCTAAAATGTGTCTCTCTAAAGAACCAGCATTTACACCTATACGAATTGGAATGCCTTTTGCTTTGGCAGCATTGACAACTGCTTCCACTTTATCTCTTTTCCCAATGTTTCCAGGGTTAATCCGAATTTTATCAGCGCCACCTTCAATTGCTTTTAGCGCCAATTTATAATTGAAATGTATATCAACTACTAAAGGAATATTGATTCTCTTCTTAATTTCAGGAATAGCATTTGCTGCACGTTCGTCCGGACAAGCAATACGAACTACTTGGCATCCAGCTTCTTCTAGTCTATTTATTTCTGCCACAGTTGCTTCTACGTCATGTGTTTTTGTAGTGGTCATCGATTGAATGATCACTTCATCCCTGCCACCTATAATTAGGTTACCAACTTTAACTGGACGCGTATCTTTTCTATGCGTTAGAGTCATAAGTATATCGCTCCTTTATTTGATCGTGTCGCGAATTATTATATTATTAATTACCACTGTCCATTATAAGGGTATAAAGATAAAATGAGAAGTAGCAAAGCTTATAATTTATTAATTCTTATAAATTGGAAAGAGATAGTTGGTGTTTGGTTGTATTTCATGTGGGTTAACACCAGGATTAAGCTTTTCAAAATCGGCAATAATAACTTCCATTTTTATCGATGAATTATGATCGGTATTGAATGTTTCTACAATGGATATCACTGTTTCTCCGGGCCTAACTTTGTAACTTTTAACGGCGTATCTTGTGGTTGGGTGCTCTTCCGTTATATTTTCTTTATCTACGTCATTAATTTCTTCTTCAACTTGTTCTGACTCGACCACATTTTCACTCGAATTAGAATCTATCGTAGTTGTATGTTCAACGTTTGTTCCCACGGTTAAGTCTTTAAAGATACTAAGGAATAATAAAATTATTCCTATAGTAAGGCACATTTTTTTGAATAAACCCATTTTATCTGCCTCCTTATATGTAATACTAATTCGACACTTCTTCATAAATCCTTTTTTTTTGAAACGTTATTTCGTTATAATACGTAAAGTATACAAGAGAGTAAAAATAAAGGAGGGAATGTAAATGGGGGATTGGATTAGTTTTGTAGTAGTTGGATTAGGTACTTTATTTTTAATTGGAGAATTATTAGTCAATATGAGAGGCCTTTTTGGTATCATAGGATTTGGATTTATTACCTTTTACTTTTTAGACTACTTAGATCCTGGTATGTTTTTTATCATGTTAGCTATTTATGTAATTGGGATTATTCTTATCGTTATCGATGGTAAATTTATAAATGATGGTACCCTTGCAACTATAGGTGCAGTTTGTATGATCCTATCAGTTGGTTTGAGTTCACCTAACTGGGTAGCGGGGTTATATGCAGTTATTGGTGTTATAATTGGTGGTTTTGCTTCGCTGTTTTTCTTGAAAGTATTTAAACGGAGAGATATGTGGACGAAGCTTACATTAGTCGATCAATTAACTGGGGACAAAGGGTATAGTACGATGAACCATTCCTATAGTGATTTAGTAGATAAAGAAGGAATCACGCTTACAGATATGAGACCAGTAGGAACGGTGCGAATAAAGGATCATGACTATAGTGCTGTTACAAATGGCCAATGGATTAAAAAAGATACATTAATTCGAGTTACACATGTCGATGGGACAAAGATTTTAGTATCAAAAATAGAAAGTGATGCAAAATAACGGTAAAGAAAAAGCATTTCATCCTTATAACGATGAAATGCTTTTATATTTATTAAAGCAATACATATAATGGATGAAATGTCGAATTATGACGTTTTGTTTTAAGTAATTGTAAATTTAGTGTAAAGAAATGACGATAATTATTTACAAGACATTTACTTATCCTTAATAATGGACAAGGTGTGCTTATACTATTTTTAATTACTCAAAATGTGAAGGGATGAATTTCCAGTGAATATTGATGTACAGACACTGATTTTTGAATTCGTTGGTGGACTTGGTATATTCTTGTTAGGATTAAAGTTCATGGGTGACGGGCTTCAAAAAAGTGCAGGGGATAGACTAAGAGATATATTAGATCGCTTTACAAGTAATCCATTTATGGGTGTATTGGCGGGTATCATTGTTACGATTTTAATACAGAGTAGTTCTGGTACTACCGTTCTTACTGTTGGTTTAGTAAATGCTGGTTTTATGACCCTTCGACAGTCCATTGGTGTTATTATGGGTGCAAACATCGGAACAACCGTGACAGCATTCATTATTGGTATCGACATTGGTGCGTATTCTTTACCAATCATGGCAGTAGGTGCATTTTTACTGTTTTTCTTTAAAAATAATAAGGTTTCAAACATCGGACAAACAGTCTTTGGATTTGGCTCTTTATTCTATGGTTTAGAATTAATGAGTGGAGGAATGAAGCCATTACGTGACGTACAAGCCTTTATTGATTTAACAGTAAGTATGTCAGAAAGCCCGATTTTGGGTGTTGTAATCGGGACATTATTCACATTTATAGTTCAAAGCTCTAGTGCTACTATTGGCATATTACAAGGTCTATTTAGTGAAGGTGCGGTAACATTAAATGCAGCCCTTCCGGTGTTGTTTGGTGATAATATTGGTACGACCATTACAGCAATTTTAGCATCAATTGGTGCGAGTATTGCAGCTAGAAGAGCAGCATTTACCCATGTCATATTCAACCTAATTGGGACAACGATATTCTTAGTTATATTACCGTTGTTCACAAAATTTGTTGTTTTCTTACAAGATCAATTGAATTTAAATGAAGAGATGACAATTGCATTCGCTCACGGCTCTTTTAATATTGCAAATACAATTATTCAGTTCCCATTTATTGCTGGTCTTGCTTGGTTAGTGACGAAGCTTATCCCTGGTGAAGATGTAGTTGTTGAATATAAACCAAAGCACTTAGATCCAATTTTTATTCAACAATCACCAATTGTTGCTTTAGATCAAGCGAAAGAGGAAATCCTTAGAATGGGCGAATATGCACACAAAGGGTTAGAAGAAACAAAATTATATTTAAATACACATCATCAAAAACATGCAGATATGGCACTTCAAATTGAAGGAGCCTTAAATAATCTGGATCGTGAAATTACGAATTATTTGGTTAGTCTTTCTGGAACATCCTTCTCTGAAGCTGATAGTGCAAAGCACTCGGCATTATTAGACTCAGTCCGGGATATCGAAAGAATAGGTGACCACTTTGAAAATATTGTTGAGTTAATTGAATATAAAATTTCTAACAAAGTTGTTATAACGGAACAAGCACAGGAAGATCTGAACGATATGATTGATCTTACCTTAATTACAGTTAAAGAAGCTATTTCAGCTCTAGATAATATGGATAGAGAATCAGCATTAGCTGTTGTTCGGAAAGAAAATCAAATTGACGATATGGAAAGAGCATATCGTAAGAAACACATCATAAGACTTAATGAAGGTGCATGTACGGGTACTGCTGGAATTGTCTTTGTGGACATTATAAGTAACTTAGAAAGAATTGGAGATCATGCAGTTAACATTGCAGAAGAAGTCTTAGGAGAAAAAGTAGATTAATGATAAGGAGGCTTATGCCTCCTTTTTCATTCTTAAATATAATAGTGACAAAATATAAAAAAGGTCTTGAATCAAATGTGTGGACGTGCTATATTATTTTTGTTGCCATTTTAATGAAACAACATTTTGTATTGACTTATTAATTGTAGGTAAGTATAATATAATTCGTCGCTTCACAAAATTTTCAAAATTATATTCCACAGTAGCTCAGTGGTAGAGCAATCGGCTGTTAACCGATCGGTCGTAGGTTCGAGTCCTACCTGTGGAGCCATATGGCGGTGTAGCTCAGCTGGCGAGAGCGTACGGTTCATACCCGTAAGGTCGGGGGTTCGATCCCCTCCGCCGCTACCATAAAATATATAAATAACATAATGGCGGTTGTGGTGAAGTGGTTAACACATCGGATTGTGGTTCCGACATGCGTGGGTTCGATCCCCATCATCCGCCCCATTTTCATTTGTTATAAGGACCCTTAGCTCAGTTGGTTAGAGCTATCGGCTCATAACCGATCGGTCGCAGGTTCGAGTCCTGCAGGGTCCACCATAAACGCGGAGGAATACCCAAGTCCGGCTGAAGGGATCGGTCTTGAAAACCGACAGGGGCTTCACGGCCCGCGGGGGTTCGAATCCCTCTTCCTCCGCCATACATAATTCCGGATAGAACTTTACGATTATACGTTTCTGATACAACATCGAAACAATTTTGAGAGAATCTAAATAAATAATTTTATGGCTCGGTAGCTCAGTCGGTAGAGCAACGGACTGAAAATCCGTGTGTCGGCGGTTCGATTCCGTCCCGAGCCACCATTTTATAACAAGCAAATATGCTTGTTTTTTTGTTGTTTAGAAAATAAATATTAGGGAAATATGAAATGGGAAAGATAATTTTTTTAGCTAAAGAGAGCAAAACAGTTGCATGGATTATATTATCTTTGATAATCTTTCCTAAAGAGGAGAAACTTTACAGTGTAAAAAGTTTTGTTTCTTACATAAATTAAAGGAGGAATTTATTATGGCAAAATTTGAATTACCAGAATTACCTTACGCTTATGATGCATTAGAACCGCATATTGACAAGGAAACAATGAACATCCACCATACAAAACACCACAATACGTATGTAACAAAATTAAATGGTGCGTTAGAAGGACATGAGGAGCTAGCTAACAAATCACTTGATGAACTTCTTTCTGATTTAAATAGTCTACCAGAATCAATTCGTACAGCAGTTAGAAACAACGGTGGTGGACATGCAAATCACAGTCTGTTCTGGACGTTACTTTCACCAAATGGTGGCGGTGAACCTACTGGTGAACTTGCTGATAAAATTTCTGCAAAATTTGGTAGCCTTGACAAATTTAAAGAAGAGTTCGCAGCAGCTGGTGCAGGACGATTTGGATCTGGTTGGGCATGGTTAATTGTTAACAATGGCGAGCTTGAAGTTACAAGCACACCAAATCAAGATACTCCTGTAATGGAAGGTAAAACGCCTATTTTAGGGCTTGATGTTTGGGAACACGCTTATTATCTTAAGTACCAAAACAAGCGTCCTGATTACATTGCAGCATTTTGGAATGTAGTTAATTGGGATGAAGTTTCTAAATTATATGAAGCAGCAAAATAATGCAAAAAAGCCCTTAAAAGGGCTTTTTTTTGTTTTGAATTATTATGAGTTTATACAAAACTTACATATTAATACAGTGTAGCTTCTTCTGCATATCTCGTTGTTTATTTGAAATAATAAAGACAGATAGACAAAGGAGACGGGAGCTATATGAAAATAAAGTTAAATTTGCTAGGAGATATTACAATTGATCGCGACTTAAAGTTACTTCTAACAATTGGTGGATTATATGCTCTATCAACATTTCTTTCCAATACATTTGTAAATATTTATTTATGGAAGCAATCTGGAGATTACATTAATATTGCTTTATATAATATTGCAGTTTATATTATGCAACCTCTCACCTTTATTTTAGCTGGAAGATGGGCGAAAAAAGTGGACAGAGTAATCGTTCTAAGGTTGGGGGTTATTTTTTTATCTCTTTTTTACATGACAGTTTTAATTGTAGGAGAGAGTGCGGCTAAATATAATATGTTGTTAGGGGCTTTGTTAGGGATTGGTTATGGCTTTTATTGGTTAGCTTTTAACGTATTAACCTTTGAAGTAACGGAACCCGAGACTAGAGACTTCTTTAATGGCTTTTTAGGATTAATGCAGTCTTTCGGTGGTATGATTGGTCCGGTTCTTGCTGGTTACGTTATTTCAAGGATGGATAGTTTTCAGGGTTACACCATTATCTTTTCCATTTCATTTGTTCTATTTGCGCTTGCTGTCATATGTACAATGTTCTTAAAGCGGCGTTCGGCAAAAGGGAACTTCTCTTTTCGGCGTATTATCTATGAGCGGAAGAATAATGAAGATTGGAAGCGAATTTTAAATGCACATGTGTTTCAAGGACTTAGAGAAGGAACATTTCTTTTTGTTATTTCGATATGGATTTTCATTACTACACAAAGCGAATTTGCTCTAGGGACATTTAACCTTGTATTTTCAGGTTTTTCTTTAGTGTTTTATTTTATGGCTACTAAATTTATTAAGCCAAGAATGCGAAAATGGGCGATTTTCGCAGGAGGACTTTCCCTTTATTTAGCAGTATATCTGATATTGATCCATACGAGTTATACAACACTATTGATTTATGGAGCTATCATTGGGATCTCCTACCCAATATTTACGGTTCCGTATATTTCCATGACATTTGATGTTATAGGAAAAGCATGGAAAGCAGGAGAAATGCGAATTGAATATATTGTTGTACGTGAATTATTTGTAAACTTAGGAAGGGTATCTTCTATTATCCTATTTTTACTTGCAGTTAGCATTTTCGAACCTGAAACCATTATTCCTTATTTACTAATGATTGTAGGGGCAGGTCATTTTGTTATATACTTCTTTATTAAGGATATAAAATTGCATGGTACAGCAAACGAAGAAGATGTGCCAGTAAAAGAAGGAATTGCAAATAATGAAAATAGATAAACGTTCTAGTTGCTATAGATAATAAATGGTATAATAATGATATCGTTGGTTAAAAGTTGAACAGGCCTTTTCCTGTTCAACTTTCTATGTTTACGTATCATAAATCATCTAGGAGTAGAGGGATCATTAATGGGAAAGAAAAAAAAGAAATCTTATCTTCCTTTTCGTTTAAATATATTGTTTATTTTTGTTTTTGCTTTGTTCTCTTTATTAATATTACAGTTAGGTGTCGTGCAAATCTTAAATGGTGAGGAAGCTCAAAAGGAAATAAAGAAAACAATAGATACAAATACGAAATTGCCAGTGCCGAGAGGACTCATGTATGACCGGTTTGGTCGAATTGTTTTAGATAACGAGCCAGTACGCTCGATTACCTACACTCCTCCAAAAGGGGGAGACACTGCAGAAAAACGCCTTGAGATTGCAGAGAAACTCGCTAATTTTATTACTATTGAAAGTGATGAAGAAGAGCTTTTAAAGAGAGTTAGAGAAAGAGATAAGAAAGAATATTGGTTTCTTTTTAATGAGGAAGATGCGCAATCCCGACTTACTTCCGAAGAGAAAGAGGAACTTACTGCAGGAGAGCAATATCAGGCGATGCTAGATAAGACTACGAGCGCGGATTATAATGAATTTGATTGGAATGACATGGATTTGTTAAATGTTGTTGCGATTAAGAAAGAATTAGATCAAGCTTTTGAGTTGTCACCACACGTTGTGAAAAATGAAGATGTAAGTGCAGAAGAATTTGCTATGGTAGCAGAACATTTGTATGAACTACCTGGTATAGATGCATCGAATGATTGGAATAGAAGAACAGTCTACGATGATACATTCAAAAATTTTCTTGGGAGAATTTCTTCTTCGAATGAAGGGATCCCGCGAGATAATAGTGATTTCTATTTAACACGTGGGTATAGTCGTAATGATCGTGTAGGCCTAAGCGGTCTAGAGCAACAATATGAAAGTGAATTGCGTGGGCTTAAGGAAGAAGTACAATATACAACTGACAAAACTGGTGCAGTTGTTGGAATGCAATCTGTAGTCGATGGACAAAGTGGGAATGATTTAATACTTTCAGTTGATATAGAACTGCAACAAAAAGTTGACCAAATTGTCAGAGAGGAATTAGAAGCTGCAGTCACAGAAAGTCCAGAGAAGAACAAATTCTTAGAGGATGCAATGGTTGTCATGATGGAACCTAAAACGGGAGAAATATTGGCAATATCCGGTGCACATTATGATCGAGAAAACGATGAGTACAGAGATGAGTCTTTTCGAGTTGTATATGACGCCCATCAGCCTGGTTCAGCTATTAAAGGTTCTACGATATTAGCGGGATTTGAGTCAGGAGTTATAAATATTGGTGAATCAATTTATGACCGACCAATTAAAATTGCAGAATCTGTTAAAAGTTCATGGCGTAACCTTGGTCCAACCAATGATATTCGTGCCCTAGAACAGTCCTCAAATGTTTACATGTTCCACATTGCCATGCGAATGGCAGGAGCAACATATCAATATGGTGAACCGCTCTATAATTTTAATTGGGATACATTTCAAACGATGCGAAATTACTTCCATCAATTTGGACTAGGGGTTGAAACAGGAATTGACTTGCCATTTGAAAGTACCGGTGTTGTTGGGACTAGTCCAATGGCGGGGAATTTGCTTGATTTTTCGATTGGTCAGTATGATACGTACACAACACTACAGTTAGCGCAATATGTATCTACAATAGCAAATGATGGGTATAGAGTGCGTCCACGACTAGTAAAAGAGGTGCGTAAGCCTGAACCGGAAAAAGAGAAGTTAGGTCCGGTAATCAGTTCTTTTAATACAGAAGTTCTTAATAAAATCCAAATGGATGATCGGTACATCTCTCGTGTGCAAGAGGGATTTGTAGATGTTTTTAGCAAAGGAACTGCAGCTAACGCATGGGGTGATCGCGCTAGTGAATATAAAATGGCAGGAAAAACAGGCACTGCAGAAAATGATATATATGAAAACAGAGCATTGGTTGGTGAGACCGAGAACTTAACGCTAGTTGGTTATTCACCTTATGACAATCCAGAAGTTGCATTTGCTATTGTAGTTCCAAGGAACGGTCAAAATACTGGTCTTAATCCACACCATACTATTGGTAAGCGAATTATGGATGCTTATTACGAATTGAAAGAAGCGCGGGCAAAAGATGGTATAAATCTCGATTTGTCTTCAGAAGATAATGACGAAAACGAAGAAGAAATAACAGAGACAGAAGCAGAATAAATATTGGCACTGGCCATGATAACATTCTTATTGTTATCATGGCTTTTTTTGTTTGTTCGAGATCAACTAAGAATAAAGGCTCAACTTCATAGTATGACGATCCGACAAAAAAATATTCAAATTTACATTTTCTTTACAGTAGCTTAACGGTAAGTTCATACTGAAGCGTTAAGATGTATTTGTGGCAGAGTTAAGCCAAGCCCAAATTATTAAAAACAAATCAGTAGGGGGAAATTTCAAATGAAGAAAATCAAGTTGTTTACTTTAGCTGCACTTCTTATGTTACTAATAGGTTTACTTGCGGCATGTGGTACAGATGAGGAAACAGAGGGAAACACTGGTAATGAGAACACAAATGCTGAAGAGCCGGAAAACACAGATTCAGAAAATGCGGAAGAAGGATCTGAAGAAGAAGCTAGTGCTCTTGAAGGTAGCGTAGTTATAGATGGTTCTGGTACGGTTTATCCTTTCATGGCAAAAATGGCTGATAACTACATGACAAATGAACAACCTGAGGTTTCAGTTGAAGTAGGTCGTGCTGGTACTTCTGCAGGATTTGAGAAATTCTTGGTTGCAGAAAGCGGAACAGATTTTAATGATGCATCACGTACAATTAAAGATGAAGAAGCTGCAAAAGCCGAGGAACTAGGTATTGAGCACAAAGAATTCCAAGTTGCTCTTGACGGTATTACAATCGTTATTAACCCTGAAAACGACTGGGCTGAAGAACTTACTGTCGATCAAGTGAAGGAATTATTCCTAGCTAGCTCTGGATACAAAAACTGGAGCGACGTTGATCCAAGCTTCCCAGATCAACCTATCGTTGCTATGGGTCCTAACGAAAACCACGGTACGTATGAGTTCTTCTATGAAGAAATCCTTGAAGAACAAGATTTAGTGGATGGAATTAACTTACAACAAGACTATTCAACTCTAGTTCAATTAGTATCCCAAGATAAAAATGCTGTTGCGTTCTTTGGCTTTGGATACTATGACAACAATCAAGATAAAGTAAAAGCTATAAACATTGACTTTGGCGACGGTCCAGTTGCTCCGTCTCTTGATACAATTGGTTTAACGGAAGACTTTGGTTACATGCCTTTCACACGTCCGGTATTTACTTACTTGAATGTAGGAATGGCTAAAGAAAAAGCGCAAGTGCTTGACTATGCAATCTATACAATGGAAAATGCGCAAGATGTAGCAGCCGAAACTGGCTTTGCTCCACTAGCGGATGACAAAATTCAAGAATCTCTTGATTTTTTAAACGGATTGAAGTAATTTCAGGAAACGAATAATCTTAGCGGGAAGGTGAGAAGTAGACTTCTCACCTCCTTCTAATGTGATGGATACTCAATTTAAATATGCATTTTTTATTTGTCCTTCAAAAAAGGATGAAAGGGGTTTTATCATTTGGGACGTTCTAATAAAAAAAATAGAGAAGAAAATTTAAATATTCGTGCAATGATAGAAAAAAATAAAAACTCTTTTAGTATAGCTACCATCACGGAAAAAACGATCCCATATTTTCTGTTAGGGATAGCAACGATCTCAATCTTAACAACAATTGGTATTGTTTTCACGTTGTTAAGTGAAACAATTTCTTTTTTTCAAGCAGTTCCATTTTGGGATTTTTATACAGGAACAACATTGAAACCTTTAGGTGATGACGCGCAGTTTGGAATCCTACCTTTGTTAACAGGTACAATTCTTTCTACCCTTATTGCTATCGCCGTTGCTATTCCTATCGGTTTAATGACTGCGGTTTTCTTGAGTGAATACGCATCTGATCATATAAGAAAAGTATTAAAGCCAATTCTTGAAATACTAGCAGGAATTCCAACGATTGTTTATGGCTTTTTTGCATTTACTTTTGTTACACCACTACTAAGATCCTTTATTCCTGCTTTGGATCCAACTAATATCCTCAGTCCAGGGATAGTGATGGGAATTATGATTATTCCAATGGTTGCATCGCTCTCGGAGGATGCCATGAGTTCTGTGCCTAATTCAATGAGAGAAGGGGCACTAGCATTAGGTGCAACCAAACTGGAAGTAACGTGGAAAGTTATTGTTCCAGCAGCTATTTCTGGTATAATCGCTTCTTTTGTACTTGCGATATCGCGTGCAATAGGAGAAACAATGATTGTGACGATTGCAAGTGGAAGTACCAAGGCATTCACATTTGATATTACACAATCTATGCAGACGATGACGGCATACATTGTTGAAGTAACGGGTGGAGAAGCTGCTGCAGGTACAACACTTTATTATAGTTTATATGCAGTTGCCATGACGTTGTTTGTATTTACTCTAGTAATGAACCTAATAGCACAATATATTTCCCGTAAATTTAGGGAGGAATATTAAGATGAAATATATGGATATCGAACAAGTACAAAAAAATATGACACCTCGTTTATTTAAAAATAATTTAGCGAAATCAGGTTACTTTATAGCCTCTTTATTTGGATTACTTGTCTTAATAATCCTCATATTTAGAGTCTTTTCCGACAGTCTAGGATGGATTGATTGGCAATTTTTGTCGAATAAATTATCGACAGACGCCGAACGAGCAGGTATCTTAGGCGCAATTATGGGAACCGTTTGGCTGATGTTCGTTGTAGCACCTGTTACTGTATTCTTGGGTGTTGGAACAGCTATTTACCTAGAAGAGTATGCAAAAAAAGGGCGAATTAGAGATATAATTCAAACGAATATTGCAAACCTAGCTGGTGTTCCTTCCGTAGTGTTCGGGATTCTTGGTTTAACTGTATTCGTAAGGGCAATGGGGTTAGGCAACATAATTTTAGCTGGTGGTTTAACCATGGCCCTTCTCATACTTCCAATCGTTGTAGTAGCAAGTCAAGAAGCAATAAGAGCAGTGCCGCAGCAATTAAGAGAGGCCTCTTACGGTATGGGAGCAACAAAATGGCAAACAGTTAAGCGTATCGTTATACCAGCAGCAATTCCAGGTATCTTAACAGGGGTGATTTTATCTCTTTCAAGAGCAATCGGTGAGACGGCTCCACTAGTGGTAATCGGCATTCCGGCTTTAATAATGCCAATTCCGGAAGGCGTTTTTGATAAGTTTACCGTAATGCCTATGCAAATTTATTATTGGACGATTGACTCAGTTTTGGTCGAAGAGTATGCCAATCTTGCAGCTGCTACAATCGTTATTCTGTTGATTATTTTATTCTTAATGAATTCAATCGCGATTATAATTCGGAACAAGTTTCAAAAAAGATTCTAAAAGTAGGAGTGATCATTAATGAGTATTAACATGCAACTTCACGTAGATAACCGAAATGCAAATCAACTTTCTAGTGTTGATACTAGCTTAGATCATAATATCGTTTATGATACAGAGGATTTAAATTTATGGTATGGCAATACACATGCATTAAAAAGTATTACGTTACCTATTTATGAAAAGCAGGTAACTGCAATTATTGGACCTTCAGGTTGTGGAAAATCAACCTACCTGAAAACGTTAAACAGAATGGTGGAATTAGTTCCAGGTGTCCGTACCTCCGGAGTAATTAAATATAGAGGGCAAAGTATATTAGATCGATCATTTAAGGTGGAAGAATTAAGAACAAAAGTTGGTATGGTATTTCAAAAACCTAACCCATTTCCTAAATCCATCTATGACAATATTGCATATGGACCTAGAATTCATGGTATTAAAAACAAAAAAATCTTGGATGAAATTGTGGAAAAGAGCCTTCGTGGTGCCTATATTTGGGATGAAGTAAAGGATCGACTCAAAGAAAATGCTTATGGATTATCAGGTGGTCAGCAACAACGAATTTGTATTGCTCGCTGTTTGGCAATTGAACCAGATGTTATTTTAATGGATGAACCTACTTCTGCACTTGATCCTAAATCAACATTAAAGGTGGAAGAGTTAATTGAGAAGTTGAAACAAGACTATTCCATTATCATTGTTACGCATAACATGCAGCAAGCAGCGAGAATCTCCGATAAGACAGCATTCTTTTTAAATGGAGAAGTAATTGAATATGCGGATACAAATTTCTTATTCTCAACACCAAAAGATAGAAGAACAGAGGATTATATAACTGGCCGTTTCGGATAATAGGAAAAGAGGGGAAAATATGGTTGCTAGAGAACAATTTCAAATGGAGTTAAATACATTAAAGGCGATGATTATAGATTTAGCTCATGGTGCAGAAAAGCTTTTATACGATGCTGTTCAAGCTTTATATACTGCGGATATTGATTTAGCTAAACAAGTGATTGCATATGATAAAGAGTTAGATAAAAAGGATATGCAAATTAATGAAGCGGCAATATTACTCATCGCTAAGCAACAGCCAGTAGCTTCTGATTTAAGAAGGTTAATCGTTGCCATTAGAACGTCTTCGGATTTAGAGCGTATGGCTGATAATGCAAAAAATATCGCGAAGGCTACCATCCATTTAGGTGAAAATCATGGGATAGAAATACACAGTTCTATTAAAGAAATGAAAAATGTAGCCATAGATATGATTGATTTGTCGATAAAAGCATATGAAAATGAGGATATCACCTTAGCTAGGAAGCTTGGTGAATTGGATGATCATATTGATGGTATGTATTCTTCTATGCTTAAAGAGTTATTGGAAGAAACGGCAACTAACCCTGAAAAAATACAACATATTATGCAAATGGCCTTTAGTGGACGATATATTGAAAGATTCGGTGATCATGCGACAAACATCGGAGAAAGTATTATGTATCTGGTGAAAGGCGAATCATTTGATTTGAATGAATAAATAGGTAAAGAGGGACCAGTTATAAAATGGACTCCCTCTTTTTCTTCTACCACTAAGACTAATTTGTGATAATCTTTGCGATCTCTTCTACGGTATTCGTCGAAGTAATTTCAAATTCACCGATTTGAATTTTAGTACTGTAGTCGTTTTCCTCTAGATAAGAAATAAAGTCGTCTGGATCTTCAATCAGCCCAGCTGAATTTAATTGATCAGCAATTTTACCAACATTCATCCCAGGTTCGATAACGAGATTGAATGTGGATGGTTGTTGCTCAGAGATAGGTTCCTCTTCCTCTGATTCTCCTCCACCTTCTGCTTCGTTTAGTGGTTCTTTTATTTCTGGCTCATCACTAGTTGAATCTGGTGATTCATCACTTTCGGTTTGATCGACCGGATCTTTTTCAATCGTGTACCCTTCTTTTTCTAACTCGAGTATCATTTCTTCCGTAGTCATCGCTAGTTGCGGTTGGTTAGAAGGCTCTGGTTCGTTTGCGTCTGCTTCTATATAATAAGTTAATGCCAATAATCCTGTGGCACAAAAAACACCTAACGAAAATGCCTGGATAATTTGTTTCATATAAACGCCTCTACTTTTCCTTTAATTGATTGACGATTGAATGGACATCGTATTCGCTGAGCTCTGTTTCTTTAGCAATATCATTAACCGAATATCCTTGCCGATACATCTGATTAATTTTTTGCATTAATGGACTATGAACCGTTTTTGTGGTTTGGAATTTGGGATCTATCAACTCTTCAGGTAGTAGCTCTTCTTCTAATATCTTCATTTTCTTTTTGAGTTGATAGGAATCCTGTAATGAAGAAATAGATAACTGTTCTAATTGTTCTTCTATTTGTTTAAACCGATCGTTCATAAAAAAAGATAAGATAAATAAAACGATAGCAACTGTTATAAGACTAATTATTGTAATAATCACGATGTTCCCTCCAGTATAAACTACGTATAGTTTATACTATAACAGTTTATATGACAAAAAACTGAATATGAATATAAAAGTGAGTAATCTTTTGTATGCCTACTTGAAATTAACAAGAAATTTTGGTAATATGATTAAGTCTGAAATAAGATATGCAGTAATTGTAGTTTTTTATTGATAAAAGGTTTGGAGGGATAATCATGCGCGTAAACATCACACTTGCTTGTACTGAAACTGGTGATCGTAACTATATTACAACTAAAAATAAACGTAAACATCCAGAACGTTTAGAATTAAAAAAATACAGCCCGCGATTAAAAAGACATACTTTACATCGCGAAACAAAATAATACGATCAAAGTACATTACAAACTCTTACCATCACATACTAATATGTGGGTAAGAGTTTTTCATTTAATTAAGTGAAGTCAGAGGGGTGTTTTCTTGCTGGAGAAAGAGATGCTAAGAAAAGAAGCAAAACAAAGACTTGCTCAAATAACCGAATTGGATCGAGCTAGTATCGAAAAGAATATGCTTCATCATCTTTTACATAGTGAAATTTGGAATAAGGCAAACCGTATTGCCATAACGATCTCCCAACCATATGAATGGAGTACAAAAGAGATAATTAGAGCGGCTTGGGAACAAGGGAAAAAAGTATGTATTCCCAAATGTTACCCAGTGAAAAAAGAAATGATTTTCTATGATTTTTCATCTTTTAAAGAATTAGAAAGTGTGTATTTTAACTTATATGAACCAATTCCAAACACAGACTTGAAACAAGACAAAAACGATATTGACCTCATTATTGTCCCTGGCATTTTATTTGACCTTGAAGGATACAGAATTGGACATGGTGGTGGGTATTATGATCGTTATTTAAAAGGATACCACGGTGATACGCTTTCTCTTGCTAGCACTTTTCAAGTAATAAAGGAGATACCGAGAGAACATTTTGATATTGCCGTTCAAGTTATTGTCACAGAAGAAGGATTTCTGTAACAAATCATTATATTTATTTCTTTTCGGTGCACACTAAAAGAAACTGGAGTGAAGGAAGGATGAAAATGATGAGATCTTTCTTAGTCATAAGTAGTTTAGTTGTAGGTGCCGGTGTCATTTTTCAAAAAAGGTATAAGTTGTTAAATATGCTATTGGCTGTAACTGTTATAAGAAGAACAGTTGTTGCTGTTTCAATGAATTTACCATATGTTCGAAATAAGATATTACCAAGCATTCTAGGACGTTCAGCATCATAAGCTGAACGTTTTTTTGATTAGTCTCAATAGCTGAGCCAAATGGTGATGTATTGGTAAAGGAACATGTTAAAATGACTAAAAGGGGAGGAGATGCAATGTTTATAAAAGAAGTGTATTTATTCTATCGTATCTCTTATCAATTGGTCCATGATCACAAGTGGGAGATTGTTGTTATGAATAATAACAATGAAATCTGGC
This sequence comes from Aquibacillus koreensis, assembly GCF_025154055.1. GTDB lineage: Bacteria > Bacillota > Bacilli > Bacillales > Amphibacillaceae > Aquibacillus_C > Aquibacillus_C koreensis. The sequence goes on along the minus strand of NZ_JAOALK010000056.1, from coordinate 229,859 downwards.
TTGAAAAAAAAGTAAAAGGTAAAACACATGTAATTAGAATGATTCAACGTAGTTTTGATTGGAAAAATCATATGCAAAATGACATAAATGCTACCTTAAACAAAACGAACAAAATAAAACGCTTCTTGATGGGAAGAAACATCGAGTTACATAATGTATATATTGCTACTTATCCACCAGTAGATGATTGGGAGTTTTTAAAAAAGCCAAGAGCATTATCAGAGAACAAACTAAAAAAGTTGAGTGTATATTATTTAGACCAAACAGACTGGCAGAAAGAAATTTCACGTCTCTACTCTGCGGTAGGTATGGACTATAGTGGTATTGACTATCCTACCTCAGAAATAGAACTAGAACAAATTACACAATACCTAAAGTCGATGTTAATTGGAAAATATCAAGATCAAATCAAGGAGACCAAAAATCTTTTTCAAAATGGAAAACCGAAAATAACTTATGTTTTATTGGGGATCAATTTATTTTTATTTATGTTGTTGGAAATGAGTGGAGGGAGTACAAATATAGAAGCCCTGATTAATTTAGGGGCAAAATACAACCCAGCTATTATAGAAGGTGAATGGTGGAGAATTATATCTTCCATGTTTCTACATATTGGTGTGTTGCATTTATTTATGAACATGCTTGCCTTATTTTATGTAGGGGCGTTAGTGGAACAAATATACGGAAATGTACGTTTCACTATTATTTACTTTCTTGCCGGCATAATAGGTGGTTTATCAAGTTTTGCATTTAATTCTCAAGTAGCTGCAGGTGCGTCGGGTGCTTTGTTTGGTTTGTTTGGAGCCTTATTATTTTTCGGTTTAAATTATCGTAGAGTATTTTTTCAGACGATGGGGTGGAATGTGATATTTGTAATCTTGTTAAATATCATGTTTGGTCTTTCCATTCCCGCTATTGATAATGGGGCACACTTAGGAGGTCTATTAGGAGGGTTTGTAGCATCTTCCATTGTCTTTTTTCCGAGTAGACAAAAAAAGATAATCCAACTGTTTGCTATTATCGTATATGCAAGTCTAGCTATTGGTCTTGTGGTATTGGGGTTATCAAATGCAACTGTTTAAATAAATGCATCTTTACTTATATAAGCTCTAAGATATAAATTGCAAAACTGAAATATGGGATGCTTACGAAGGAAAGTTTCTATTAACACCTGACATGGCTGAAGTGCATTGTATCCTTTCTCTCTTGTGGTAAAGCTAAACAACAAGTAGAAAAAGGGATGAAACTTCAGCCTGACAAGCAGGAATGAAATGATTATTCAAAGGATGGGTAGGATTGAATTAGTTTCTGCATCTTATCGTTTTGATCTTGATATAATACAAGAAGGTGTTCCCCTTTTTTGTCAAATAATATCAATGGAATAAAACTATGTACTGGTTGCTTGTTATCTGTAATACTAAGAATATAATTTTTGTACAGACCTTCCCAAAGTTGTCCAATCACCTGTTGTGTTTGCTCTTGTGACAATGTCGGAATATTTTCATTCTCATATCTATACAGATCTGTTAAAGGTACAAATACATATTGATCTTTATTTATCTCAAAGTAATGGATTAACTGTTTCCAGTGGTAGCGCAATTGTTGACTTGTAGCATGATCTAATGTTTTTTTCCATTCTTTTTGTGAATTATTGGTTGGTTGTTCAAATGACTCTAATGCACTATGAGGCGAATCAATGACATATAGTTCATCATAAGACATAGCATGGATACTTTTTATTTTATCATCTGGATAATGGATTTCCCCGTGATGAAAGGTTATTGTTTCATAATGACTACTATCTTCTCCGTGAATGGGCGAGTTTAACACGATGTCTTTTTCATTCTCCTTCCACTTACTTAATATGCCTTTTAACTTTCCATCTGTGTACATTAGTGATACATCTTGTCTCAAATATATCTCATCTTCTAAAGTGGAATATGCTTTCCAATTAATGTCGTATTCATCTTGATCTGTTTCAGACTTCAACCGTAGTTCCGTTCCATAGGAAGAAAATGTGGTCGAGGCGTCTATAGGAAAAAACTTAATTACACTTATTTCATCTTTTTCAAAGATTAAAATTGCAACAAAAAGAGAGCAAATGATAATGGCAGATAATCCAAATAATTTCTTTTTCATGAGCATGACACTCCCTTCCCAAATAACAATTAGGCCTGTACCACGTATAATATATTAATATGTGGGCCAAGGAGTAATTATGAAAGTGTCAGTTGAAAAAGATTACTGTATGGCAAATAAGAGATCTCATGACCGCTTGTGTTGTATTCACTCCTTATCTTTGCGTTACATATTAATTCTATTTAATTCTTTAAGAAATTTGTCACGAAACTGTCGTGATGGTGTGATTTGTTTTGTGGTATTTTCAAGATGATTGTTCGATTAGATCAAAATACGAATATACCATTTGAATGTATGGCAGCAGAAAAACAGTACATCCTAATTAAATAGAAAGTAATATTGATTTTAGGGTGAGATGATGGAAGACAAAAAACAACCGATGTATAAGCAATATTCTGAAAATGTTTCCTATATGAGGGAAAGACTGGGTGTAGATAAGAGCTTTGATGTAATCCAATTGGACTTAGAGTATGCTAATCGGAAAATGGCTATGTTTATGATTGATGGCTTTGTCAAAGATGATATTTTACACTTGTTAATGAAATTTCTAGCAAAGCTACAACCGGAGCATCTGGAACCAGAACCATTAGAAAAGCTATTAAAAACATATATACCGTATGTGGAATTAGAAACCGTAGATGATTTAGATGTAGCAACTGACACAGTCTTAGCGGGACCAACAGCACTTGTTATTGAAGGCATTGACAAGATTATAATGATTGATGCTAGAACATACCCTGTTCGTGGTCCTCAAGAGCCAGATTTAGAGAGAGTTGTACGTGGTTCTAGAGACGGGTATGTGGAAACGATCGTTTTTAATACTGCACTAACTCGACGTAGAATTCGTGATCGGTCATTACGAATGGAATACACAAGTATTGGTAGAAGATCAAAAACAGATATTTGTATTTGTTATTTAGAGGATATAGCAGACCCGGGTAAAGTAAAGATCTTGAAGGAACACTTACAAAAAATTGATACAGATGGATTACCGATGGCTGAGAAAACAGTTGAGGAATTCCTTGGTGGAAGGCACTGGAATCCTTATCCAACAATCCGTTACACAGAAAGACCGGATACAGCCGCAGCACATTTATATGAAGGTCATATCATTTTAATTATTGATGGCTCGCCGAGTGTGATGATCCTTCCAGCTACATATTGGCACCACCTACAACATGCGGAAGAGTACAGACAAAAGCCTTTAGTTGGAGCATATCTAAGGTTTGTTCGTTTCTTAGCAGTAATAGCTTCCGTATTTGTCCTTCCTTTATATTACTTGTTTTCGGTAAATCCTAATTTATTACCCGCGGAATTAGATTTTATTGGACCAAGCGAGTTTGGTGTAATCCCACTTCTACTACAATTTTTAATAGCTGAGGTTGGGATTGATATGTTGAGGATGGCTGCCATTCATACACCTACAGCTTTAGCAACCGCTTTAGGTTTAGTAGCCGCAATATTAATTGGGCAGGTTGCAGTTGAAGTTGGCTTGTTTTCCAACGAAGTTGTTTTATATTTAGCTGTAGCAGCTATTGGTACGTTTGCAACTCCTAGTTATGAACTTAGTTTAGCGAATCGTATATTTAGGATATTACTATTAATAATAACTGCAAGCTTCGGCGTAATAGGGTACGTTGTTGGTATTACTGGCTGGATTATTTATCTTGTGCGAATGAAGTCCTTTAGAATAGGATACTTATGGCCGTTTATTCCTTTCTCAGCGTTGGCATTTAGAGATGTATTAGTACGCACGCCTGTACCGTTAAAAAGTAAGCGACCAGAATTTTTAGATCCTTTAGATCCAGATCGTTAATGATCTGGATCTTTTCGTATTGGCTAAAGAAAGTCATCCGAAATTTTCCACTATGATAATCTAATTATTGTTATTGCTTTTGGATAACTTTTGATATAATGAATGAGGTGATAAAGGATGAAAACAATTTATGATATTCAGCAACTGCTAAAAAAATTTGGGACGATTATATACATTGGTGATCGGATAGCTGACTTAGAAATGATGGAAGATGAAGTAAAAGAGTTATATCAATCTCAATGTATAGGTACACAAGATTATCAGATGGCTATATTACTATTGAGACAAGAGGCAACAAGACTAAGGGAAGCTAAGTAATGAGTTATGCAAATTTCGGCTGCAAAGTTATTACTTCCGACAACCTCCATTACTTAAGCTGCGAGAGTTGTCGGAAAGATAATATTGTAATTTAAAGAATAATTAAGTATAATCATAATACTGTGTAGAATTAGCAGCTCTTCACTTATTGATGATATGATATGTCATAAGGTAGGCAAGCTTTTTAAATAGAAGGTTGCTCATTTGTGCATTAGGATGAATTCATTTGCTTTCATATTTATATTCCCTTTAACAGGGGTTATTTTTTTGTGTAAAGGTGACATATATTAAAATTATGTTAAATTTTCTTTAAAAAATATGAAACTTATTTCATTTCTCTAACGTCTTATTATTATGGGTTTCCATGATGAGAGCATTGTACTATAGTGATTAATGCAAACTATCGATTATTAAGACTAGGATATAAATGTAAACATAGTGTTAGGAGGAACATGGATGCTAAGGAAACAAATACACGTACCACCACTTTATATCATCGCAACATTATTATTTGGTGTTAAAACATACATTGCTTACCGATTTTTGTTTAATATCAGTATTGAAAATTACATGCAAGAGTTTATTTTATTCATAAATCCGTTTGCTTCTGCATTATTGTTTTTTGCAATCAGTGTTTGGTTAAAGCAAAAAGGACAGATTCGATTCATTCGTTACGGCATACTAATTGCGACACTTATTCTATATTTCAATCTAGTTTTTTATCGCAATTTTACTGATTTTATTACTATACCGGTATTGTTTCAAGGTAGTAATGCAGCTGATTTAGGTACTAGTGCACTTGCTTTAATTCACTTGCCTGATCTTTTGTTATTTATTGATGTAATCATAATCTGGATGCTAAGCATAAAGCAAAAAGATACTGTTACGGTGAATTACTCAAAAAGAATCAAAGTGCTAGCTTTAAGCTTGTCAGTTGGCTTTTTAATATTTAATTATGTTCTTGCTGAAATTGAGAGACCACAGTTATTACAAAGAACATTTGACAGAGAATATCTTGTCAAAAACATAGGTCTATATAATTATCACATCTATGATATTGCGCTACAATCAAAGTCGCAGGCACAACGCGTATTTGCAGATGGAAATGAAATGCCAGAGATCTTAGAATACTCGGAGGAAAAGAAAACGAACCCTGAGGATTCAGAACTTTTTGGTGTTGCAGAGGGTAAAAATGTAATCTTTCTATCATTAGAGTCTGTGCAAAGCTTTGTTATCAACAATACTGTTAATGGTGAAGAAGTTACACCATTTCTAAATGATTTAATAAACGACAGTTATTATTTTGAAAACTTTTATCATCAAACGGAACAAGGGAAAACGTCAGATTCAGAGTTTCTTATAGAAAATTCTTTATATCCACTTCCAAGAGGTGCAGTTTTCTTTACACATGGTCAGAATGATTATCATGCAATGCCTGAAATTATTAAAGAGCATGGTTATTTTTCATCCGTACTACATGCTAATAATAAGAGTTTTTGGAATCGTGATGTAATGTATGACAATATAGGTTTCGATCACTTTTATGATGTAGCTGCATATGAAGTTACAGATGAAAATTCTGTTGGTTGGGGGTTAAAAGATAAAGAGTTCTTTGAACAATCAATCAAATATTTACAATCACAACCGAAGCCATTCTATAGCAAGTTTATAACCTTAACGAATCATTATCCTTTTGATCTTAGTGAAGAGGATGCATCAATCGAACCTTATAATTCTAATTCACGTACGTTAAATCAGTACTTCCCTACTGTACGATATACGGACGAAGCAGTGGAAGAGTTTTTTACTGATTTAAAGGAATCCGGTTTGTATGAAGACTCCATTATTGTTTTGATGGGTGATCATTACGGCATAAGTGATTTTCATAATAAAGCGATGAGTATGTATCTAGATAAAGATGAAATAACACCTTATGATCATGTGCAATTGCAGCGTGTTCCATTCATTATTCACATTCCAGGAATGGAAGGACGTGTCATCTCAGATATAGCTGCTCAGATAGACGTGAAACCTACATTACTACACCTGATGGGTATTGACTCAGAAAATGATATTTCGTTTGGTCAGGATCTGTTTGGACCGGATGATAAAGAGTTTGTAGCGCTAAGAGATGGAAGTTTCATTTCCAACGATTACGTGTACACAAAGGATCAATGCTTTGATCGCGAAACAGGTGAATTGTTAGGTTCAGAAGTAAGCACTGTTGAGGGTGTTCCTGGCGAAGATACCGCATGTACACCAATGAAAAGTGATGTGCAGCAAGAGTTATCGTATTCTGACCAAATTATTTATGGAGACCTTTTCCGTTTCTATAATTTCAATTTAGAGTAACAAAAAAATGATGCTGTGATAGCATCATTTTTTTTGCGTTCGTGATGTTTTGCTTAGTTGATATAAAATACGTAGTAACTATAGTAGCCGCTAATCTATGGTCGATTTTGGCGGCTATGAGATCGGTTATTTATCCGAAATCTTCGTTTATATTATTTTAGCGGCTACCAGATCCCTTAATTGCTCTGATTTCATTAATTACGTGGGCATTTTGCTAAAATAGCGTACTGTATAACCGCTTAGATTTTAAATTGGCCTAAAATAGGAAAATAAGATACCTCATAGCCGCTCGGAAATCTAAGGGAATCTTGGCGGTCATGAGATCCCTTATTTTGCAAAAATCCAAGATTTCCAAGTTTTCGCGGTCGCCAGATCCGTTATTTGCCGTATTTTCATTGATTTCGATAGCATTTTGTTAAAATAGCGTATCGTATGACCGCTCAGATTCAAAATTGGTCAAAAACAGGGAAATAAGGTCTCTCATGGCCGCTTGCATTGTAGGAACTTATTATTTTTGCTTTACGTCGCACTTTATATAAATTTTAAACTAATAATCGTTTCTTCCTTTATACAATCAAAGCTCAGTGCAAGGAGAACATATTATAGGGCAAATTAAAAAGGTCTAATGTCAAGGGTGACATTAGACCTTTTTAATTAATGCGTGCCTGTATTTTCAGTTAGCATTGCAACAATCTCTGCATACATAGTTGCAATAGCGAAAAAACCAAAAACTAGTGTGGAGATGCCTGCAAATCCAACTGCAAAGAAGTTTTGTGATTTCAATTCTCTAAAGACAGCTATGACACATAGGATAGCTATTAGTAAGAAAAGAACAGCAAGTACCATAGACCTTAACCTCCTTGTAATTCCAACCGTATTTGATCATGGTTTGTTATTATATTAATATGTAATAGAAAATTATCTCTCATACATTCTAAAGCAAAAAAATAGTTTTGTCGAGAATAATAAGGATATAAATTATATTATAAAGGAGAAAAATTATGAATGTAGAAAAATTGGAATTAGGTCCTCTAGGAACGAATTGTTATATTGTGCATAAAGAAGGTTTAGCACTGATCTTTGACCCGGGTGGTGACCGTAACAAACTCATTCAATTTATAAGTGAAAAAGAATTAAAACCTGTAGCTATTTGCTTAACGCATGCTCACTTCGACCATATCGGTGCAGTAGATGACATTAGAGATTTCTATGGGATAAATGTATATGTGCACGAATTAGAGCGAGAATGGCTATCTAATCCTGAATTGAATGGATCTGGTTTGTTTCCGGTTGGTGAAGTGAAGTGTAAAGATGCTGATCAATATGTTCATACAGGTGAATGGAACATAGAAGGATTTGCGATGGAAGTTCGCCATGTTCCAGGACATTCACCGGGAGGGGTCATCTATATTTTCCACAAAGACCATTTAATTATTGGTGGAGACTGCTTATTTCACGGAGGGATCGGCAGAACAGACTTATTTGGTGGGGATATGAATCAACTTCTAACTAGTATCCGTGAGCAATTTTTCACGCTACCTGATGACTATCTTGTTTTACCTGGACATGGTTCTAACACATCGATAGGATTTGAGCAGAATAACAATCCTTTTTTATAGAAGAAAAAGATTAAATAAAGACAAAAAAAGACCCATCCGTAAAGGAAGGGTCTTAGGGGGATGTGCTCTGCTTTGTTGGTTAGGGATAAAAGTTAAGCTACTAACTACAATTTTATATGGCAAGAAAGATCTTGTCAATAGATAGGGTTATGTTAAAAAGTAATTAGATTCTAGTGTCCGAAACCGGGAACTAGTATGAAGTTTGTATAGTAGGTAAATCCAATCATAAATACGGTACAATAAGCACCAAATAAGTACATATACATACGTTCTGATAAGTTTAGGAAACCAACGCCTAGAAAGAAAACGGTTTGAACGAGAAACAAGAAAGCCATGTTATGCATATCCCCAACAAAAAACATAACAGTGAAAATTGCTGTCCAAAAAGAAAGCACTCGAAACATTCTGTCCATACTTTCCCCTCCTTTACATGTTATGTATCACCGTTATTATATACAAGTTAAAAGAGATTGTAAATAATTCTTACTCTTTACATTCTAATATGTTTCAAAAGTTTTCAATAAAAGAGTCCTTGTTATAAAAACAAGGACTTAGGCACATGTAAAGCTGGGCTAGCTGGATTCGAACCAACGAATAACGGTACCAAAAACCGCTGCCTTACCGCTTGGCTATAGCCCAATGTTACATTTACTATTGTGTACGTTCATGATAAAACTATACATATATTTTTAGCTTTTTTGTTTAATTTTTGATCTTATTATATATTTTCCACTTTGATTTGTAGAAGCTTGATATTCTGCTACAACCTCTCCATTCACAATTGTGTACAGTACTTTGACCTGACCATAAGGGTAGTCGTAAGTGATTTGACCATGATCCTGCATCATGCTATTTTCATCCATAATAAATTGATTAAACTCTACAGACCCCATTTGTAGGAGTGTCTCAATTTTTATTCGTTCTGTTTGTAAACGAGTTAGTTGTAAATGATTTTGATATAAAGACAGGCTGGCTGTTACTACTATAAGAATGACAGCAGCAAGGAAGCAAATGTATGGAAAGATAAAGCCTTGCTCATTTGTAATTACTGATTGTTTTCTCATAAATGTCTCCTTCTACCAGCGTGATACGAATATGAAATCCATAAGGTTGTTCTGCTATATTTATCTGTCTCACATCTCGTAACATTACCTCATGACCTTTTCCACCTACTAACCTTCGAATTATTTGACTGTACTTTTCAATCGTTACTGTTTCTCCATTCATTTGTTCTAACACAAATTTATTATCTTTCGCTATAATGGAAGTGGATTGATGAATTTCATCTGCTAAAAAATGAAAGAATTGCCTCGTTGATAACTCATTGTAAAAAGAAGTCTGATCAGTAAGTGAGATAATAAATGAAAAGAATGGAAGCATAAGAAGCAAAGCTGACAATGAAAAAAGTACAGATAAAAGTGAAAAACCACGCTGACTAGTTAGGGATTCCATATAAACAAATCTTTTCTTGTGTCTGTTTCTCATTATCCCAACGAACACATCCCTTTATATATTTGGTTTCTATGGTAAACGTGAAGGTAACTAGCGTAGATGAAATAGTTTGCTTTTCTTGAAGAGGGAGGCCCTGATCACTACTTAAAACAATTTGTAACTCATCATGCAACAAAGATTGTAAGTTTCTCCTATCTTCCATCAGTTTCTCTTCCATTACTATTTGATACATAATGGGTGTAAATGTAAGCATAATGGTTAAAAAAATACTAAATGAAGCAATTATTTCACTCATCACAAAACCGTTATCGTTCTGCTTCAACGATGTAACACCTTCCTTTGCCGAATGGAAAAATTACACTATATCTAGTAGTTGGACTTCGTAAATCTATCGTACCAGGGTTTTTAATTGTTCCGTTCGGACTAAATGAAATGGGAGCGGGTAGTGTGTTTAAATTGATGGTCCAATCCTTAGGGAAACTCCTGGTTAAGATTACTTCTCCCATTCCTCCTCTTTTAATTTGATAGCTTTTATTATCGGGTGAAATATATATAAAGACATTCTCCCTGTCAATCATTGTTAATTGCTGTAGATACAACACGTCACTTTGGAATAACTTAAAAAAGTAATCTGCCTGGTTTTGCTCTAAAGCTTTTGGTTGAAAAGAAGCTCCTATAACCAGAAAGAGTGAGATCATAGATAAAACAATTAATACTTCAATAAGGGTAAACCCTTTGTTATTGGTAAAATCAACCTTAGTTAGCATCGGTACCAATATCAACAATATCAACAATATCTTCATCTTTGCTACTCAGTTGGATTTTCTTCGCACCGTTGGCACAGGTGTCATCTTTTAAATAGTCATCTTGAATTAATACTTCAATAGAACTCGGGGAAGCTCCTTTGTCGATTTTATAGGACAATATTTGGCTCTCAGCCATTTGTTTAAGCGCATTACATCCATTATCTTGCATGGTCTTATTTTTATCCGCTAAGTTTGGCACTAATAGGATTAGAAGTACGCTGATCACAGTTAGAACGATCAGCATTTCAATTAACGTAAATCCATGTTCTTTTCTCATTTCATTACCTCATTTCTATATAGTTTGAATTAATTCGAACATCGGTAACATTAAGGACAAGTATATAAATATAATCAAGCCTGCCATCACAACAAAGAAGACCGGTTGCAGCAACGAAATCCACCTTTTTGTTCTTTCTTCCATACGTTCAACTAAAAACGAGGCATAGAAAGTTAAATCTTTTATAAGATCCTCGTGATTCGCATTTTTTTGAAAAATGGATGAGAGTTCTTTTTCTACCATTGAGAAAGAAGAAAGTATGGATGACAGGTGTTTCCCTTCATGAAGTTCTTCTATTATGAGGGTGGCATAATAAGAAATGATAACTAAATCTGGGTTGTTCTTAAGCATATGAAGGCTTTCTTTTAGTGAGATTCCCGCAGTTAATAACGAACTTAAATGTAGAGCAAATAGGAAAGTAATATGAAGTTTTTGGTAAGTTCGTACAATAGGAACTTTTTCATATAAGGCAATCTTCTGTTGTGCATCCATTTTAGGACCGATTCGAATAACGTACACCAAAAGACATAAAGATGTGATAAAGACTACAATGATGGAATGGTAAACAAAATCGATGGTGTACATGGAAATGACTCCTAATTGTGAAGAAGCTTGCGTTGAAGCAAATAATTGCAGAAAAGAAGGATAAACAGAAGTTTTTACGAAATATAGAAGTATCATAAAAATAAAAAACAAAACAATCGGGTAACGAGATACTTGTTTAAATTTGCTAATAAATTCAATTTGTTGCTTTAACATCGTACAACATTGTTTTAAAGCCGCTTTTAGATCACCATGTGCCATTGCAAAATACATAAATGAGACGACTTTCTTATCAAATTTTGCATAGAGCAATGCCTCGTTTAACGGTTTACCTTGTTCCAAATAATTTGAGATGGTTGAAGCACTTTCAATCCACTGGTGATCCCATTGCAAGATCTCAAGCGCATAAGATATGGTGTACCCATGATTCAATAACCGATCAAGTCTTAATAGGAATTTATATTGTTGTTGAATGGGTAAGGTTGCCTGCTTAGGAAGGAAAAACATCTTTAGTTGTAAAGCCATACGCATATGCTTTCCTCCTTAATCTTTCAAAGGAATAAAAGGGATGATGCTCAGAGATTTCGTTCTTTTGAATGGCTTCCTGTAACATACCCGTATCTAGTAGTTCCAAAATTGCTGCGCGTGATGGTAAATGACTGTTTGTAACAATGGGAAGCAATTGTAGGGATGCTACGGCTATTAAGCTTTGTTCCAGATCCGTACGCTTTATTCCCATCTCGAGAAGGCGATGAATGGTCCCGAGGGCATTTTTGGCATGGAGTGTACTTAGAACTAAATGACCGGTGTAGCTAGCATGAAAGGCAAAATGGGCTGTTTCTCGATCGCGTATCTCACCAACCATAATAATATCAGGATCGTGTCGTAATGCTGCCTTTAGTCCAGCATCATAGCTGATTCCTGCTTTTTCATTTACTTGTACTTGCAGTATATTATTTATTTCTTTTTCAATGGGATCTTCTAACGTAATTGCCTGAAAAGATTCATGTGTGAGAAGGGATTGGAGAAGCGCGTAAAGAGTAGTGGTCTTGCCGCTTCCGGTCGGGCCTGTAAATAAAATAATTCCGGATCGATTTTTAATCCATTGTTTAATTTTATCTAGTTGGTTTGGGAATAAAAATAGCTGCTCTAATTTTAATGATTCTTGTTGAGGTAAGATTCGAATTGCTAAACTTTCTTGTGTATGAACAGGAAGTGTTGAAAGTCTTAGAGAAAACTTTTGTTGATGTGTTTGGTAGTTCGTTGTGCCGTTTTGTGGTCTTCTTGATTCTCCAATATCCATGCCGGATGTGAATTTATAGTAGGTGAGAAGGGTGTCGAATTGCTTTGATGGAATGGATTGATGGAAAATGCGTTTTCCGTGAACTCGGAAATAAATATCAGTCATCGTAGAGGAAGGGCAGAAATGAATATCTGAAGCGGTAGCTTGGATGGCTGACAGAAGGAGTTTGTTAGAAAAAACTGCTGCCAGGCTCAATAGTGGTTCACCTCACTTTTGTTTAATGATACAATATTCGACAAGAAGAAAGGAATTCCTTCAAGGATTGTAAAAAAGTTTTAAAAATATTATTGTTTGAAGATATTTGTCACTCCAATTGAGATTTATGAAGTACTTAGTTTTTATGAACCAAAGGTAATCGTTTCAGAAAACGATAATTTATAAGTAATTTTTAAATTAAAAGTAGAAAGCAGGGGAGAAGGTTGAAAAGCATTTTTTTAATTGGATTTATGGGGAGCGGAAAAACAAGTGTATCCAAAGCGTTAGCAAATATATTACATATTAACGTAATCGATACGGATGAATTGTTAGAAAAAACGTATGAGACAACCATTTCAGATATATTTGCAGAAAAAGGGGAAGATGTATTTAGAAAGTATGAAACATCGATTTTAAAACAAGCGCCAACTGCGAATACGATTGTATCTACTGGTGGAGGCATCGTGGAAAGAGAAGAAAATATCGATTGGTTAATAAATAATGGTTCTGTAGTGTACTTGGAAACAGGGTGGGAAACGATAGTAACTCGTTTAAAAGAAGATACTACTCGTCCGATTTGGAATAATGCAGGAAGAGACAAACAAAAATTATTAGAAGAAAGAGACCTGAAATATAAACGTACTGCAGACGTCATTGTTCAAACAGATGGAAAGTCTCCAGATATGATTGCATCAGAAATCTTAGGGGTATTGAACTTATAATAAATGGTAAGAGGGATAAACTAAGCATATAACGATTGATGAGGTGATATCTGTGTCAGGTAACGATTATATGAAATTTATGACCCAAGAGATTGTAAAGTATATGGATATGCCCCAAGAAGAGAGAAAAAAAAGAAGACAAGAAAACAAAAGTCAACGGAAGCAAGATACGTTATCGAATCGATGGTTTGGGTTATTACCATTTGCGTTCAAGTTATTAGTAAAAAAGAAAAAGTAGTTGTATATTAACTACTTTTTCTTTTTTATTTGTTCGCTATCGACTAAGGAATAATTTATTAGAGGTTTGTTGCGTCAAATAAAATAATCCGCCATTAATAACAGATATGTCAATTACTGGTTTATATAAACTTTCAATATCCTTCAGTTCTTGTTCAAACCGATTTTCATATTCCTCATCTTCTGTAGTATCCTGATAAAAATGTTCTAATAACTTTTTCTCTGATTGTAAATGATTCCAAGATTCCTCTGCCCAAATATGATCCTTATTTTGTAACTCTTGCTCCACGTAATTCAAGATGCGCTGATACCCACTCTTCATACGGATAATTGGTGTCATCGTATAACTGAAATCAGATATTTTTGGCTTCAGAGAGATAGTATCTAAATCTTGCATCATATTCAAATTCATTGCGCCATTTATCAATTGAAGTCCAATGGAAACTATTTCATCTTTTTTTTGTTTGCCTGAGTAGCTAATTTTTAAGTTGGTTACTAGCCAAGGGACTAGGGCTGTCCTTTGTCCAGATTGAACATGTTCATATAACTTAGTGAATTTCCCCTGTGTTTGAAGGGCGCGAAATATTTGATGTAATCTCGGGCTTCCAAAGTGGATCCATTCGCCTTCTTCTTCGCGACGATTGGGGTTTGTAATAAAGCTTATTTTCATTGGTTCACCAGGATACCCTAGCTTTTTCACATATTGCCAATAAAATGGTCGATTCATTAATAATTCATCCATTTTATCTGTTAATTGAATGTGTAGTTTTCCATTGTTGTTCTCTAAGATTTCACAATGGTTCGATGTAAAATAATCGTTCAGAAAATCATGAAGATTCACGAGTGTCATCAAGATCCTCCTCATTATAATTATGTTGTGCGTAGGAGATTACAGAAGAAAGGTTCTCTAATTTAATCTTCGCTTCACCGTCTGTTGACGATTCTTGAAAGATCGTCTGTACTTCTTTCTCTATATCTCCAATTTCTAAATCGGCTAGAATGGCATCCAAATTTCCTACTACGCGCTCAAATAATTGAATTTTTTCATACAGTAAGTTCAGTACATGTTCTTCCATCGTATTTTTAATTGCAAAGTTGTATATATTTACATCATGTTCTTGACCAAACCGGTGAATACGACCGATTCTTTGCTCTAAACGCATCGGATTCCAGGGTAGGTCATAATTAATCATATTGTTACAGAACTGTAGGTTAATCCCTTCCCCACCAGCTTCCGTTGCAATTAATACTTGTGCTTTGTTTTGAAAAAGTTGGCGCATCCAATCTTTTTTACCACGTTTAAAGCCACCTCGGAATGGAACAGATGAAATATTATGTTGTTGTAAATACCACTGCAAATAAAATTGTGTGGCACGATATTCGGTAAAGATAATAAACTTTTCATCTGTATGTTGTATTAACTCAATTACCTTATCTGCTTTAGCATGATGTGGTAATTGTTCAATTGTACTTAAGAAGTTCTCATAGTCGCTACGATTAGAAATATACTTATCTTGACTTAACATTTTCTTTAAGGAAAGGTAACACGCTTCTCGTGAAGAGCATAATTCTCTCGTATAAGTAATCGATGAAAAATTAGAAGATTCTTTTGATATTCTACTAAGCTCGTTATAAGCATTTTGTTCGTCTTCTGAAAAATCAATCCACACCGTTTCTACATTTCTTTTTGTCCAATCAATACCAGTATCTTCTCTGCGGTTTCGCACCATTACTTTCTGAATAAGTTGTTTTAGATGCGCGTCATTAAATAAGTTTTTTCGATCTCTACCAAATTGCTTCGTAAACGCTTCATAGTTTCCTAAATAACCTGGTTTTAGTATGGATACAAGGTTGAATATATCACTGAGTTTATTCTGTACAGGAGTTGCAGTTAACAACAGACAATATTTCTTTTTTAGTTGCCTTACAAATTCATAGTTTTTGGTTTTATGGTTCTTTAATTTATGCGCTTCATCGATAAGAACAAAATCGTACTCTTGATCCAAAATAATATCTTTATGCTGTGGTCTCTTTGCAGTATCCATCGATGTAACAACTACAGCGTCTTGATCCCATACAGGACGTTTTCTCTGTGAAAATGCTGGGATATAAAACTTTTGATTTAACTCATTAACCCATTGATTGACCAAGGAAGCAGGTACAAGAATGAGTGCTTTCTTTACTAATCCCCGAATCATATATTCTTTTAGGATTAATCCCGCTTCAATTGTTTTCCCTAAACCAACCTCATCGGCAAGGAGTCCTCTTCCATTCATTTCTTCGACTACCTGTTGGGCACATTCTAATTGGTGCTCTAAAAATGTCATATGAGGTAGATGATTAGGAGCGGTTAATCCCTTAAACTCTTTTGTCATTGTTGCAACAGAAGATTGATAGGACATCCGGAAAAGTTCCCAAGAACTCAAGGTTTCATCATTAGTGAGTTTCGTGTCCAAATCATCTATAAAATCATAATCGCGGTTCAACTCGATATTCATCTAGAAAACCCACCTTTCTGTCTACGTAGTTTTTTGAATATTTTGTGACACAAATGTTTGTAGCTATGATATAATTTCAACTATGAAAAGTAGTTTTAGTAATGGATATTCCTTTTTTTGCATGACTATTAGTATATCCAAATGATAATAATTTAATAAGGTGCGAATGATTGTAAGAGGAGAGACCACTTTTTGTGGCGCCGAAGGAGCAAGCAAGAACTGCGAATCTCTCAGGCAAAAAGACTCTTATGTGACGCAACTCTGGAGAGTGTTTACAGTAACGTTGGTAAACTACCCAAGAAGCAAGCCTGATCGATTCGATCGGGACGAAACTTTCTGGTTCACGGACAGAGACTTCACTTGAAATTGGTGGAGTCTCTGTTTTTTTTATTGTAAAAAATATGGTTAGGAGTGAAATGATGACGAATCTAAAGCGAACACCTTTGTTTCCCGAATACGAAAAGCATGGAGCTAAAACAATTGATTTCGGTGGATGGGCTATGCCAGTTCAATTTTCGGGGATAAAGAAAGAACATGAGGCGACAAGAACCACAGCAGGTTTATTTGATGTATCTCATATGGGAGAAATTGTGGTAGAGGGAAAAGATAGCGAAGCATTTCTGCAAAGTATGTTGACGAATGACATTGCAAAGCTACAACCAAACAAAGCACAATATAGCCTTATGTGTTATGAAAATGGTGGAACGGTTGATGATTTAATCGTATATAAAATAAAAGATAACGATTATTTATTGGTCGTCAATGCCTCAAATACAGATAAAGATTTTGATTGGCTTGTTAAACATAAACAAGGTGATGTACATATTTCCAATGTCTCATTGGACTACGTTCAAGTTGCTATACAAGGTCCAAAAGCAGAGCAAATTCTACAAACTTTAACAGATACAGTTCTGGAAGAGATTAAATTTTTTAACTTTAGATCGGATGTTTCATTTACTGGGATTCAACATAAAGCAATTGTTTCAAGAACTGGATATACAGGTGAAGATGGTTTTGAAATTTATATCGATGCTGATTCAGGTCAACAGCTCTGGAACACAATTTTACAAGCTGGGGAACCAGAAGGTCTTCATCCTATCGGGTTAGGTGCAAGAGACACGTTGCGTTTTGAAGCAACCTTACCATTATATGGTCAGGAGATTGATGAAGAGATTACACCGATCGAAGCAGGTTTAGGGTTTGCTGTGAAGGTTGACAAAACGTCTGATTTTATTGGCAAAAAGGTTCTACTACAACAGAAGCAAAAAGGACCTAAACGCAAGCTTGTAGGGATCGAAATGATTGAAAAAGGAATTCCGAGACACGGCTATCACGTGTTTTCCGAAGATAAAGAAATAGGGGTTATTACCACAGGAACACAATCACCAACACTTCAAAAAAATATCGGTCTTGCGTTAATCGATTCTAAATTTGCAGAAGAAGGACAGGAATTAATTGTGCATGTACGCAAGAAAAAACTTAGAGCAATTGTAGTTTCCACACCATTTTATAAGCGGTCCTAATAGAAGGACAAGGGGGATACAGAATATGGAGTTTCGTTACCTACCAATGACTGAATCAGACAAAAAGGAAATGATGGAGAAGGTTGGGATTACTTCTACTGAAGAACTTTTCTCAGACATTCCAAAGAAAGTAAGACTTAATAGAGATTTAGCATTGAAAAAGCCGACAAGCGAATTTCAATTAATGAAGGAGCTTACGCAGTTAGCGAGTAAAAACGTTAACACGAAAACACATACATCTTTTTTAGGTGCAGGTGTATATGATCATTATATTCCTTCTATTGTCGACCATGTGATTTCAAGATCAGAGTTTTATACTGCTTATACACCGTATCAACCTGAGATTTCACAAGGAGAGCTACAGGCAATCTTTGAATTTCAAACGATGATTTGTGAATTAACAGGTATGGATATTGCTAACTCTTCTATGTACGATGGTCCAACTGCACTAGCGGAAGCAACAAATCTCAGTGCAGCACAGACAAAACGTAAGAAAGTAATTGTGTCAAAAACAGTGCACCCTGAGTCGAGAGCGGTTATTCACTCCTATGCAAAAGGTCAAGGTATTGAGGTAATAGAGATTGATCATAAAGATGGATTAACAGACCTAGAGCAACTGCGCGAACAACTGACTGACGAAATTGCTAGCGTCGTCATTCAATATCCAAACTTTTTTGGGCAAATTGAACCTTTAGCAAAAGTACAGGAAATGTTAGCAGATCAAAAAGCAATGTTTGTTGTATCAAGCAATCCATTAGCCTTAGGTTATCTCACACCACCAGGTGAATTCGGGGTAGATATAGTGGTTGGAGACTCCCAAGTGTTTGGAATTCCAGCACAATTTGGTGGGCCACACTGTGGTTACTTTGCGACAACAAAAAAATTAATGAGGAAAGTACCAGGTAGATTAGTAGGGCAGACGGTTGATGAAGATGGTAAACGAGGATTTGTGTTAACGCTCCAAGCAAGAGAACAACACATTCGCAGAGATAAAGCTACATCTAATATTTGTTCGAACCAGGCACTAAATGCCTTAGCGTCTTCAGTGGCAATGAGTTCATTAGGAAAACAAGGATTAAAACAAATGGCCTGGCTTAACATGCAAAAAACACATTACGCGAAACAGAAGTTTGAAGAAGCGGGTGTTTCCGTTGTGTTTTCAGGTCCATCTTTCAACGAGTTTGTCGTTGATGTGAAACAGTCAGTAAGCGAACTAAATCAAGCCTTACTATCAAAAGGGTTTATTGGTGGGTATGATTTAGAATTAATGGATCCAACCATGTCTGGATATATGTTGGTTGCAGTAACAGAAATTAGATCAAAAGATGAGATCGATGCATTCGTCGAGGAAGTAGGTGTTCATGTTGGCTAATCAAGACTTTCCATTAATTTTTGAACATAGCAAATCAGGGAGAACGAGTTTTAGTTTGCCTGAATTAGATGTACCAGCATTTAACATAGAAGAATCTTTAGATGAGCAGTACATCCGTAAACAAGAGCCCGAATTACCAGAAGTAAGTGAGTTAGAGATCATCCGACATTATACAGGTTTATCGCGTCGTAATTATGGTGTTGATTCTGGCTTTTACCCATTAGGTTCCTGTACGATGAAATACAATCCAAAGATAAATGAGGATGTTATCCGATTAGATGGATTTAGTCATATCCATCCATACCAAGATACAACAACTGTACAAGGTGCATTGGAAGTGATGTATGATTTGCAACAATCACTAGCAGAGATAACAGGCATGGCTGAGGTATCACTTCAACCTGCTGCTGGTGCACATGGTGAATGGACAGGATTAATGATGATCCGTGCGTTTCATGAAGCGAATGGTGATTTTAATCGCACGAAAGTAATTGTTCCTGATTCCGCACATGGTACGAATCCTGCTTCGGCAACAGTTGCAGGTTTTGAATCGGTAACTGTTAAATCAAATGAGCGAGGGTTAGTCGATTTAGAAGATTTGAAACGTGTGGTTGGATCTGATACTGCTGCATTAATGTTAACTAATCCTAATACGTTGGGCTTATTTGAAGAAGAGATATTAGAAATGGCTAAAATCGTACATGAGGCTGGAGGACGTTTGTATTATGATGGAGCTAATTTAAATGCCATTATGGGCTACACACGCCCAGGAGATATGGGATTTGATGTTGTTCATTTAAATCTTCATAAAACATTTACTGGCCCACATGGGGGAGGCGGTCCTGGTTCTGGACCAGTTGGCGTTTCTAAAGAATTGGCGAAGTTCTTACCTAAACCAGTCTTAACTAAAAAAGAAGAGACATATGTATTCGATTATAACCGCCCAGATTCAATAGGAAGAGTAAAGCCTTATTACGGAAACTTCGGGATCAACGTACGTGCATATACGTATATTAGAACGATGGGGGCAGAAGGGCTCAAAAAAGTCAGTGAATATGCAGTGCTTAATGCAAATTACATGATGAGAAGCTTACAGGATGTCTACGTATTACCCTATAAACAACATTGTAAGCATGAATTTGTTTTGTCTGGCAAGACCCAAAAAAAATTAGGGGTACGTACGCTAGATATCGCAAAGCGATTACTAGACTTTGGTTATCATCCTCCAACCATTTACTTCCCGTTGAATGTGGAAGAGGCGATGATGGTCGAGCCGACAGAAACAGAATCCAAAGAAACTTTAGATGGATTTATTGACACGATGCTTCAAATTGCAAAAGAAGCAGAGGAGAATCCCGAGATCGTACAAGAAGCACCTTATTCAACGATAGTAAAACGGATGGACGAAACAACTGCAGCTAGAAAGCCGATTTTACGTTATCAAAAAGAAATTTAATAATAAAACCCCCTTCACATGACGAAGGGGGTTTAGTACTTTTTAGTAGCCTTTTTTAGCTTTTTTTATTTTTCCGCTCCATTTCTTAAATCCACCTTTTAGATGGTTCAAGTCTCGGTAGCCTTTTTTGTGAAGTAACATTGCAGCTCTTGATGAACGAGCGCCACTCTGACAGTACAAATAGATTGGTTGATCTTTACGTAGCTCAATTAATCGTTGGCGCATTTGCGTTAATGGTATATTTCTTGCCCCAAGAATATGACCAGCATCATACTCTTTTGGTTCTCTAACGTCGATCAGTTGTACTTTGCGGTAGCTCTCCCGGAATTCGTCCTCGGTTAATGTTTTTAAAATTCGTTGTTGTTTCATGTAACGATATACACTAACAATAACTAACGCGATCACTACGCCAATTAAAAGATATAATTCAAACATTGATGTTCCCCCGTTTATCTATAAAGTCTATTACTTATTATACGACGATTATACCATTTTTCAAAATATATTTCTTTAAGAAATATTAGGTAGTAACATGTAAATCGCCGAAACGTAATATTGTCAAGGTTTGTCTGGGTTTGTAAGAGTTTAATCCTGTGTCTAAGTTTTTTGCAAATCTAAAAAATATCTGTTTTGTAAATAAAATGATATTTTATCGTTCAATATCTATTAATTACATGTAATATCTTATGTTTTTGAAGTTGACAATCTAATGTTTAATTGTTCTTGATATCAATATATAGTATCTTTTTATTTTTCGAACACAATATATTGTTTTAAATTCCGGTTTTATGTTAAATTAGAAACTGCAAACAATAATTTGTTTAATCATCATAGATTTACATATATGTAATCTATTTAGTAGAGGAGAGATGTGGAAGATGGGAGCTGTGACAGAAGTCCGAATGGAGATAAATGTCGAAAAGTTGAACAAAGACATTCATTTGTTCCCTCAGGTCCATCCAATTACAAGCGACATGAAACTCACGCATAAAGGTGTTTCACGACTTGTAATGTTGGATCGTTACGCGTTTAAAGACACTGAAAAAATTACATTAAGTGAGGGCGACTTTGTCGTTTTGACTGTAAAATCAGATCCGAAGTTTCCAGCAAGAGGACTTGGATATGTAAAGTCAATAAACTGGCAAACAAAACAAGCTGATATTCAAGTGGACAAAGAATTTGTTTCTGTGCTAGATAACGAGAAGGAAGTAGAAACAGGTGTTGTCACACGATCATTAGACGTCATTGACAAACCGCTTGAGATTTATTATGAGCAAATTGCACGTCGAAATGCTACTGGTTTAGCCGAAGTAGAAGCTGACGAAGAAAATAGACAAACATGGTTTGAAAGGTTCTATCAAGAACTATCAAATCTAAACTTTATCCCTGCAGGACGTGTTCTTTATGGTGCAGGTGCAAACACAGAAGTAACTTATTTTAATTGTTATGTTATGCCTTATGTGAAAGACTCACGTGAAGGTATTTCTGATCACCGTAAACAAGTAATGGAAATCATGAGTCGTGGTGGTGGTGTTGGAACGAATGGTTCAACATTAAGACCTAGAAATACGTTAGCGCGCGGTGTAAATGGTAAATCATCAGGTTCTGTTTCTTGGTTAGATGATATTGCTAAATTGACACATCTTGTGGAACAAGGTGGATCCCGTTAATCACTCCAATCGGCGGGATTAAAATCTCGTGAATTGCTGGAATCCCCTTAGAGCTTTATCAACTACAACGTGACTGGCAACAGTGAGCGTGAATGTTAAAAATGATAAAGATTGGGCAATCAGCAGCGAAGCATCTTTGGAAACGAAGATGAACGTTCAACGACTATCGAAACTTCCTGAATTTGCCCAGAAATGCTATGATCAGTGTTTCTTGGATAAAAGGAAAGAGTAGACCGTACAACTAATACAAAAAGTACGGGGCGCGAGACAAAGAAGGTATTCTTCTTTGATGATATAGTCTGATCTCATGTGAAAGCATGAGAGCTGGGCAGAAATGACTCAGCCCCACTTAAAGTGGAGTAACAATAAGCGTGGAGCACAAATGATTATGTTAGCGGATTAAGTGTTAGTCCGCGTTATTCAGAAAATGAATAACAAGTAAATTGGGTGAATTGCGGGAAAATCCTTATAGTCAACTGAGCTACAACGTAACTAGAAATGGTAAACGTGAATGCTTAAAAATCAGTTGAATTGGACAATCCGCAGCCAAGCGCCTTTACTGGTGAAGGTTCAAAGACTATCGAAAGCTATCTTAAGTTAAAATAGTTAGTAGAGTAGGGATCTTATCCCGAAGCGCCCAACCCCTAACAGTAAAGCTGAGGGTGATGATATAGTCTAGTCCGTCTGCATATTGCAGAGTTAAAGTATCCTGAAAAGGACGGTAGAACGTGGCATCCAGACATTATTGAATTTATTATTTCTAAAATGCAAAATCCAAGAATTTTACGATTCTTAATTGAAAATACAGAAGATGATCACATCAAGCACTTAGCAAAAGAAAAGCTAAAGTTTACACCATTAACGGAAACAGAACGCGATATGTTCCAGGGAATTGTTAATTACAAAACAATGCCGGGACAAGGCGGTTTCCCGGATCGAGCAATTAAAGAGGCAGAAGAAAAATTAAACACTGGTGGAACCTACAGTGTTCATAATAGTGAGTTTCTAACAGGTGCTAATATCTCTATTTGTTTAACGAAGGAATTCATGGAAGCAGTAGAAAATGACGATTATTATGATCTTCGTTTCCCGAATGTAGAAGGTTATTCTGCTGAAGAGATGAAAGCTTACAATGAAACATGGCATGAATACGGTGATGTACGTAAATGGGAAGAATTAGGTTATGGCATCCGAGTTTATCGTAAAATCAAAGCAAAAGAGTTATGGAACCTAATAAATATTTGTGCAACGTACTCAGCAGAACCTGGTATTTTCTTTATTGATAATGCCAATGACATGACCAATGCTAAAGCGTATGGCCAGCAAGTAGTTGCAACAAATCCGTGTGGTAGAGCAGGTTAGTTTGCCTCACGTAAAAAACTGCGGAATAAAGCGGGAAGGCTGAAATGCTAATCCGAACCGAAGGCTATGGAAACCATAGTCAGGGGCAACGCATAGTGGGTGAAAAGATATAATCCCACCACGAGGCCGCAGCATTACAAACTCTGTAATGAAAAGATATGCTGAACTTATACGAAAAACAAGTATAAGAATCAAGGGATAAAAAGCCCTTGAGATAACAAAATTGGAACAACCACTCGCACCTTATTCTGTTTGTAATTTAGCTGCTGTTAACTTAGCTTCTGTAGCGGATAAGGTTAATAAGACAGTTGATTTTGAAAAATTAAAACAAACAGTCGAAACTGGCGTACGAATGCAAGACAACGTTATTGACGCAACGCCATATTTCCTAGAAGCCAACAAAAAACAAGCACTAGGAGAACGTCGTGTAGGACTAGGAGTTATGGGCCTACATGATCTGTTGATCTACTGTGAAACGGAGTATGGCTCCAAAGAAGGAAACGAGCTAGTCGATCAGATCTTTGAAACGATTGCTACAACGGCTTACAGAACTTCCATCGAACTAGCAAAAGAAAAAGGAAGCTTCCCATTCTTAGTTGGAGAAACAGAAGAAGAAACAAACCAACTTCGTGAAAACTTTATTAATACTGGCTATATGAAAAAAATGCCTGAAGATATTCGGGGAAATATCTTGAAATATGGGATTAGAAATTCACACTTACTAACTGTTGCTCCTACAGGTAGCACAGGGACCATGGTTGGGGTCTCTACCGGTTTAGAACCATACTTCTCCTTCTCTTATTTCAGAAGTGGAAGATTAGGTAAATTTATTGAAGTAAAAGCAGATATCGTTCAAGAATTTTTAGATGCAAACCCAGGTCAAGATCCAAACAATCTTCCAAATTGGTTTGTAACGGCTATGGAGCTTGCTCCAGAAGCACACGCGGATACACAATGTGTGATCCAAAAATGGGTAGACAGCTCTATTTCTAAAACAGTAAACGCACCAAAAGGTTATACAGTTGAACAAGTAGAAAATGTCTATCGAAGACTGTACAACGGTGGCGCTAAAGGTGGAACTGTATATGTCGACGGAAGCCGTGACTCACAAGTTCTAACTTTAAAAGCGGAAGATAATAGCTTTGATGAAAAAGAAGAAACTACTAAAGAATCAAACAAGCCACACGTTGTATTAATGGACACGATCCATGAGCTTGAAAAAACAAACGTAACGATAGGTTCTGAAGTAGGCGACACTTGTCCGGTTTGTCGAAAAGGAACAGTAGAAGATATTGGTGGCTGCAATACATGTACAAACTGTAATGCACAATTAAAATGTGGGCTATAATATTTTGAAGAAAAGGCGACGAATATGTCGTCTTTTCTATTTATCATTCTGTAATACGCTTGTCTATGATGAAAAACTAGTGTATCCTTTTTATGATGGGTAAAATTGCGGATTTAAGAAATGGAGGAGCACTATGCCAACACCGAGTATGGAAGATTATATTGAACAAATTTATATGCTAATTGAAGCAAAAGGGTATGCGCGTGTGTCCGATATTGCCGAAGCACTTCAAGTTCACCCTTCCTCCGTTACCAAGATGGTACAAAAGCTAGATAAAGATGAATACTTAAATTATGAAAAATATAGAGGCCTAATCCTTACGTCCCAAGGTAAAAAGATAGGTAAACGATTAGTTTACCGTCACGAATTATTAGAGCAATTCCTTGAGATCATCGGTGTAAATAAAGAAAATATTTACGATGATGTGGAAGGAATAGAACATCATTTAAGTTGGAACTCGATTGATCGTATTGGTGATTTAGTGCAATACTTTGAGGAAGATCCAAAAAGAGTTGAAGATTTAGAACTCATACATAAAAAATCAGAACAATAAAAAGTCTCGCATTTAGCGAGACTTTTTATTGTTTCTAGTCCTTATTTATTGGCCGTTAGTATGACTGCCTCACCTCTAAAAGACTGAACCAAGATATTGTCTGTTTTAATTTCTAGATATTCTTTTATATGTGAAGTTGCAGCACACATATAGTCATTTAGTTCTTGTTTCTCTTTCATGGATAACTGCATGCGTGAACACCATGATTCAAATTGAAAATATTTAGGGAAGCTACATAACTCTTCTATTCTAAACCCTTTGTGTTCTATCATATGGATCCATTCCGATTTTTTCCAAGCACGATGATGACTATAATCACGCTTTTTTTCTATTTCATTGTAATAAAAATCAAGCTCATCATTTTCAGGAGCAACGTTATCATCAAGGATAAGCGTACCACCCTTTTTTAATACGCGATAGGATTCTTGTAGAAATAATGATATTTTAGGAAAATGATGTGCTGCAATACGACAAGTGACCAGATCGAACTGTTCATCAGGAAACGGCATGTTTTCAGCGTCTCCACATATAAATGAGATGTTTTCATGACCGCATTCCAACGCATAAGCTTCTGCTTTTAACAAC
Organism: Aquibacillus koreensis; assembly: GCF_025154055.1. Taxonomy (GTDB): domain Bacteria; phylum Bacillota; class Bacilli; order Bacillales; family Amphibacillaceae; genus Aquibacillus_C; species Aquibacillus_C koreensis. The sequence goes on along the minus strand of NZ_JAOALK010000056.1, from coordinate 203,713 downwards.
ATCTGTTCTGTAAGGTCCAGGGCTACGACGTTTTTTGCAAAGGGAGCTAGAGCTAAAGCTGTATGCCCACCTCCAGTTGCTACATCAAGTACTGTTTCCGTACCTTGTAATTGCGTTAGATCAATAATCTTCTTTAAATCCTCTCCTTTCTTGTGAAGATCACTATTTACGTATGCATCCGCGTTATTTCCGAACTGTATTTGAATATCTTTTTTTATTGCCATCGTTCAAACCTCCAATTACGTTGTATAATTCAATCATAGTAGATATTCCTTTATAAGAAAATTACATAATTATTATCAATATCTATAAGGAAAAGTTATACCGATCAAACGAGGGGGAATTTTAGTGGAAAAACAGAAACTATTAGATTTATTTCACCAAGAGCTAAGAGTGGAAGCCAATGTGCAGGGATACATAAAAGAAGAAACTGATCATGTAATTCGTTATATGTCAGAATTGGGTGAGCGAAATTTTATTCTTTCATCTAATTTAAACGAACACAATGCAAAGCAAGTAATTAATCATGAAGCGCTTTACTTTAAAGAACTAAATCGAGAACTAGAATGGAAAGTCTATAGTTATGATCAGCCAGAGAATATAAAGGAACTTTTACAAGATGAAGGGTTTATCTTGGAAGTACCTGAAGCATTAATGGTTCTAGATATAAAACAGTATAATCTGACTTCATCTAATGATGTAATCGTGACAGAAATAACGGATAAACAGGGTATTGACGATATTGTTGCGCTTGAGGATAAAATCTGGAATGACTCTCACAGTGAATTAGGAGAGAGGCTATGGAGAGATAAACAAAATAACCCAAATTCGATTTTTCTCTATGGCATTTACAAGGATGAGCAACTGGTAAGTGCAGCATGGATGTACCTAGAAAGAAATGCTTCATTTGCTAGCTTGTGGGGAGGTTCTACATTACCGGAATACAGAAGAAAAGGGTATTATCAAGCGTTGATTCAAGCACGCGCAGCGAAAGCCTTGGAGTATGGTTACCCGTTTTTAACAGTGGATGCGAGCAAAATGAGTAAACCGATTTTAGAGAACAATGGTTTTATTTGTCTGACTTATTCCTATCCATGTGTGTTAACCGCGAAAAGGTCTTAGTTCTAATTACATCTCCCTATTATTATAAATAGAATAAAACAGGATCTAGGGGGATCAACGTGAACATTGATGGTGTGTTTTCCGGTGGTGGGGTCAAGGCATTTGCTTTTATTGGAGCGCTACAGAAACTAGAGGAACATAATTACTCTTTTGTCCGAGTTGCAGGAACTTCCTCGGGAGCTATCATAGCAGGCTTACTTTCTGCGGGTTATAAAGCAAACGAGATAGAGGAATTATTTAATGATTTAAACTTAAAGGAATTTTTAGATACAACGAAAATAGGGAAATATTTACCTTTTATAAAATGGTTTAGGCTCTATTTTACAATGGGTCTATATAAAGGAGCAGCCTTTGAAAAGTGGCTTTACCAAGTACTTGCCGAAAAAGGTGTGTATACATTCAATGATTTGCCGAAGGGTTCATTAAAGGTTATTGCATCGGATATAACTTTAGGCAGAATGATTGTTATACCTGATGATTTAGAGAGTTTGTATGGAATTAACGGTAGTGCATTTCCTGTATCAACGGCTATTCGGATGAGTGCAAGTCTTCCTTATTTCTTTATTCCTGTTACGTTTAAAAATAAAAAATATAAAAAAAGCGTCATCGTGGACGGTGGTCTATTAAGTAATCTTCCTATTTGGGTATTTGATCAACAAAGAGGTTCACAAAAGCGGCCCATAATTGGTATGAAGCTTAGTGAAACCATTTCTAGGTTACCATCAAAAGACGTTAGCAATGCCCTAGATATGGTTGAAGCACTAATAACAACGATGATGAAAGCGCATGATGCAAGGTATATCAGGAAAAACAAGATAAAAGATATATTATTCTTACCAGTAAAAGATGTGGATCTATCAAATTTGAAATTATCTAATGAAAAAAAGAATGAACTAATTGAACTCGGGAAAAACCATACTACTACATTCTTAAAGCATTGGCCATAAGGCAAGACTTATCAAATAAAAAAAGAAAAAATCGAGATCCTAAAAAGATGCTCGATTTTTTCTTTTTTGTTTATTCCCTTCAATAACACGAAGGTGAGTAGCTCGTTCTTTGGATTGTTTTCTTTTATTTAGCAATGGTGCTTGTTTCCTTGTTGCTTGAGACATAGATTTCTTAGCTAATTTATCTTGCTTATACTTCACTTTAGATTGCTTGACAGCTTTTTTATATTTTTTTAGGTCATTAGGCATCCGTTTTCTAAGGAAAAAATAGTAGACAGCACCATAAATTAAGGCACCAATAGCGATCATTACAACTAAATTTAGTAAAAAGGAAGCCGTGTCTGTAAACATATTAAATGCTAATCCAACAATTGCGAGACCGATAAGCACATATATGAAAACTGAAAACTTATGGCGTAACATTTTACAAATCCTCCTTTCGTGGTTAAATCGCCTACATAGAGATTTCCTTGATTACCTGTGTACCACTCATTAATTCTTATTCTACATCAATATTATGGAAAACACATAAAAATGATTGAATATTCATAATGCTTTGTGTTTCATGAACGAAACTAGATTCATATTCAATCATCCAGAGTTATTAATCTAGTCCATCATCGAAATAAGTATCGTAAGTGGATGGAGAAAATCTCAAATGTCGTAAGCGAAAAGCAAAGATGTAACAGAGAAAAAATAATAATAGTGCTCTTCCATTGCTTTATGTTTTGATACCAAAGCATAATCACCATCATTTTAATCAGGAGATTTTGTATTACATCCTAATAGTTAAATTGTTTCCTTTCTTAGGAAAAATATTCAACATTTCTATGTTTTTCTAATTATATTTTCAAGAAAATTATAAAAAAGTGTTTCGTATCTATTATATGTTTCTGTTGAAGCTTTCGTTATCGTTATATAAATATTATTTTACAGGAAAATTAAGCCAACCACTAGTGATTTTTATCATTCTACAGGGAATTACCATCGTATTTTTGCATGGAAAATAGGTAATTTGGTCATTCTATTAGCGGAGGTGTTGAATATGGAAAATGAGATGTTAGAACAAAATAAACAAGAAAAACCTGTATCACTTCTAACAAAAGCACTACTAACAGGGTTTGTTGGAGGTGTGCTATGGAGCATGCTCGGTGCATTGGCTGCCTATTTTAATTTTACTTCTGTTTCACCAGCATCTTTTATATTGAGATCATGGCTACAAACAGGATGGTCTGACTCCTGGTTAGGACAACTCATATCTATTTTTGTTATTGGAGTAATCTCCGTACTATTAGCTATTGTATATTATGGCTTATTTAGAAAAATGAAAAGTATATGGCCAAGTGCGATATTTGGAGTCGGATTATGGTTCATTGTTTATTTTTTGTTGCAACCGATCTTTCCAAACGTACCACAAATGGCTGAATTAAGTATGGATACGGTTGTTACAACTATTTGTTTATTTCTTTTATATGGAATATTCGTTGGATACTCGATTTCTTATGATTATCTTGATTCAGTAACGAAAAAAAACGTATAACATACAATCTACATCGTGAAATTAGGATGGTCTCTCATACACAAATTTTCACTAATTATGATAAACTAGATAAGTATGAAGAAATCATGGGACAAAGTGGGGAGATTAAGCGTGAAGAAGTTAATGCTGTTAAATGGTCCTAATTTAAACCGGTTAGGTAAACGTGAACCAGATATCTATGGAAGTAAAACATTATTAGATATTGAGAAGGACGTATTGGAACTAGTGAAAACGTATGACTATGATTTGAATGCTTTTCAATCGAACCATGAAGGTGAATTAATTGATATTATTCACCAAGCGGATGGTATCTATGAAGGTATTATTTTTAATCCGGGTGCCTATACACATACGAGTATTGCGTTAAGAGATGCGATTAGTTCTATATCTGTTCCTGTCATTGAAGTTCATCTATCTAATGTTCATAAGAGAGAGGATTTTCGGCATCAATCACTGTTAGCTCCAGTCTGTGTTGGGCAAGTAGTTGGATTAGGGGCCAAAGGTTATAGTTTAGCAGCATTAGCATTTATACAAGAAGAGAAATAAAGAAAGGATGAAGAACTATGGGGAAGTTAGATCAACTCCGTCAAGCATTAAAGGAGAATGAACTAGATGGATTATTAATTACTAGTTCATACAATCGTAGATATGTTACAAATTTTACAGGAACCGCAGGTGTGGTTCTTATTACTGAAAATGAAGCTATGTTAATTACAGACTTTAGGTACATAGAACAAGCAAATGACCAATTAACAGATTGCAAAGTAGTAGAGCATAAACAACCAATCAGCCTTGAAGTTGCCGATCAAGTGAAGCAATTAGGTGTTAAAAAGCTTGGTTTTGAAAAAGATGATGTAACTTTTGCTGTTTATGAACAATTTAAAAAAGAAATAGAAGCAGAACTAGTCCCTACTAGTGGAATTGTTGAAAAGTTACGCTTGATTAAGACAAAAGATGAGATTAATATATTAAAGGAAGCAGCAAAAATCGCGGACGCTGCATTCGATCACATTTTAACGTTCATCAAACCAGGTGTTCGTGAAATTGATGTTTCTAATGAGTTAGAATTTTTTATGCGCAAACAAGGTGCAGTATCATCTAGTTTTGATATAATTGTTGCATCTGGTTATCGTTCGGCATTACCACATGGTGTTGCTTCAGAAAAGATAATTGAATCTGGTGAACTAGTTACACTTGACTTTGGTGCGCTATACAAAGGATATTGTTCAGATATTACGCGTACAGTAGCTGTTGGAGAAATTAGTGAAGAGCTACATACTATTTACCATACAGTTCTTGAAGCACAACTGAAAGGTATGGAAGGTATTAAAGCGGGCATTACAGGGAAAGAAGCAGATGCTTTAACACGAGATCATATCAAAGAAAAGGGTTATGGTGAGTATTTTGGTCACTCAACTGGTCACGGGCTTGGATTAGAAGTTCACGAAGGACCGGGTTTATCTTTCCGTTCGAATCAAGTTCTAGAAGAAGGAATGGTCGTTACGGTAGAGCCTGGTATCTATGTGCCGGGAGTTGGAGGCTGTCGTATAGAAGATGATACGGTAGTAACGAAAGAAGGTAACGAAAGATTAAATTTCTCACCTAAAGAACTAATTATTTTATAAGGGATGCACTATAGGAGGAATAACGATGATTTCTGTAAACGATTTTAAAACAGGTCTTACAATAGAAGTAGACCATGATATTTACTCAGTAATTGAGTTCCAACATGTTAAACCAGGAAAAGGTGCGGCGTTTGTACGTACAAAATTAAAAAACTTACGAAACGGCAATATCCAAGAGAAAACATTCCGTGGGGGAGAAAAAGTAGGTAAGGCCCACATCGAAAATAGAAAAATGCAATATTTATATGCAGCTGGTGATGTGCATACGTTCATGGACACACATACGTATGAACAATTAGAGCTACAAGCATCACAAATTCAGTATGAATTAAAATTCTTGAAAGAAAACATGGAAGTACATATTATGACTTACCAAGGTGAGACTTTAGGTGTAGAGCTTCCAAATAACGTAGAACTTACTGTAACTGAAACAGAACCAGGTATAAAAGGTGATACGGCAAGTGGTGGTACAAAGCCTGCTACAGTTGAAACTGGGCTTGTTGTACAAGTACCATTCTTCGTTAACGAAGGTGATGTTTTAGTTATTAATACAAGCGACGGAAAATACATTTCTAGAGGATAATAATCTGGATTTGACTGTTTTTTGACAAAAATAGTACGTAAACATAAAAGAGATTTACAGCCAATATAAATGGCAGTAAATCTCTTTTTTTTGTTCATTATAACTGCGTAGTTTCCATAAACTGCGTCGTAACTATCGGACCCGCTACTCAAGTGAAATTGGCTCCCTTTCCGCGGGCACGGCCTCAGCTAACTCAGTAGCAAAGTGCGCTCCTGAGTGGATCTTCGGCTCGCGCTGTTCCCGCAGGAGTGTCGCCAATTTCACTTGTTCCGCTAGTAACTGTGTTTGGTAAATGAGTTACATGAGTTACATTTATTTGGTGATCAAAACAAAGTTCATAAAAAACATTGTTGACAAACAACCCTTATGAATAAGCTTTATCTTTTTTATGGTATAAAAATGCTAGTGGAGGAAATACGCGTAGACTCCTGTGGGATCTGCGAGACAGGCGAGACCCTGCAGGAGCAAAGCGACGAAGCGGCTCGGCGCTCGCCCCACGGAAAGCGAAGTGTATTTCCGGAACGGTAGAGCAATATTTCCATTTTTAGTTACGTCGGAGTTTATATCTACAGCGGATAAAGGGATTTATTCGTAAAGATGCGTATTGATTCCTGAATCAAATCTACTTTATAAACGATAATTAAGGGCGGTCTAGTAAGTGTCTACTAATTTAATTTTCTATAGTCATATATGGGACAGGTTAGCATACATATACAGTAAAGCAACAATTACAGGACTATAGGAAGAAGTGAATGGAATATGGATGAAATCATTAGACTGTTTCCAACAGAAATACAAAGCGAGTTGACTAGTGAAGTTGGTGATCAATGGACAAGTTTACAGGAAATTCGAGTAAGAATTGGAAGATCTGTTGAATTGATATTTGACGACCAGTCACGGATGCTAAAGGATGTTATACCATCAATGGAAGATGGTACTTTCCTAATTAATCAATTAAGTCAATTCTCTTTATATCGTATCGAGGATGAACTTAGAGAAGGCTTTATTACGATTGAAGGCGGTCACAGGGTTGGTCTATCGGGCAAAGTAAATACCATAAATGGAGCAGTGAAGGCAATTAAGCATATTTCATCCTTTAATATTAGAGTTGCGAAAGAAAAAATAGGGGTTGCGTTAAAATATATACCATATTTATATGAGGAACAGATTGCAAGTACTTTAATTATTGGTCCACCCCAAACTGGTAAGACAACCTTGTTACGTGATTTAGCTCGAATCATTTCGACTGGGTACAAGCAAATGCCTGCGCACAAAGTTGGAATTATAGATGAACGCTCAGAAATTGGAGGAAGTGTGAAGGGCGTACCCCAGCATCATTTAGGAACAAGATCAGATATCATGGATGCTTGTCCAAAGGCTGAGGGACTAATGATGATGATTCGGTCGATGTCACCAGAAGTTATTGTAGTGGACGAGATTGGGAGTAAAGAAGATGTAGATGCACTGATGGAAGCTTTACATGCCGGTGTGAAAATCATCTGCTCTGTTCATGGCGAGTCATTTTCTGATATTCAAAAAAGGCCATCTCTGCAACCGTTGCTAAACCAAGAGGTTTTTGATAGGTTTGTTTGTTTGTCTAGATCGAACAAGCCTGGCGTGGTAAACGGAATCTTAGCGAAAGATGGTAAAAATATACTGAAGAAACCGAGGTGCGCACAAAATGAAATGGATCGGGGCACTTCTATTGATAAGCGCTACTACTTGGGTGGGGTTTGAATTAGCAAAAAAATTAAATGAGAGACCAAAGCAGATTAGACAACTAAAAAGTGCCTTGCAAATACTAGAAGCTGAAATATTGTATAGCCAGTCTCCAATCGTGGAAGCTTGTCTCCATGTATCCAATCAATTACCACACCCTATATCCTGGTTTTTTAAATCTGTAAGTAAGGACTTAAAAAAATCTGCAGTTAGTTTAACGGATATTTGGAGTAAGAATTTAAATAAATTTTGGCCACTAGTATCTCTGGGGCAAAATGAAAAAGAGATATTAAGGCAGTTTGGCAGGACATTAGGACAACACGATTTCACACAACAACAAAAACATATTCAGTTAGCGTTAACACACCTGGAAAGAGAACTTCAAGAAGCTATAGATTACCAATACAGATATAGCAAAATGGTAAAGAGCTTAGGTTTCTTAACTGGACTTTTAGTAGTACTACTCTTGATTTAGAAAGGAGTAAGGTGAATGCTTGGCGATGCATCGGTATTATTTCAAATTGCTGGAATTGGAATAATTGTAGCAATGATTCACACGATTTTGAAGCAGATGGGTAAGGAAGAATATGCACAATTTGCAAGCCTTGTAGGTTTTATTATCGTGCTAATTTTCGTAATTAATGGAATTTCTGATTTGTTCCAACAAATAAAATCTGTTTTTCTTTTCCAAGGGTAGAGTCTAATGGAAATTGTAGAAATTGTTGGCCTAGGAATTGTTACAAGTTTGTTAGTACTTGTATTGAAAGAACAAAAGCCTTCATTCGCCTTCTTTCTTATCTTGCTTGCAGGGATAGCTATATTTGTAACTGTTATTCAATACATCTCAGAAATACTTAACTTAATACAGACGCTTGGAGAAAAAGCTAATGTGAATGGCATGTACATTGAAACCATCTTGCAAATCATAGGGATCGCATACATAGCGGAATTCGGTGCAAATATGGTTAGGGATGCTGGTCTATCAGCGATAGCCTCTAAGATCGAACTAGCAGGAAAAATTTTAATACTAGTGTTGGCTGTACCAATTTTAACAGCGGTTATCGAAACAATTATAGGGTTTATCCCTACCTAATTGGAAGGGAGCAGGATTAAGTGAATGAACCAGTTAATGAAAATTGTCGTTACAGGACTTATGCTAAGCCTTCTCTGTTCTATACTTCCACTTCAGACATCCGCAAGCGTAAATCAGAGTAATGAAATAGAAGAACAATCCATTAGTGTTGAAGATATTTCCTTTACAGAGGTCAAACGATACTGGAATCACGTTGTTGACGAATATGGTGGCTATTTACCAGGACTAGAAAAAACATCATTTTTGGAGTTTATCAAAAATGGAGATAGCTTATCAATCAAAGAATGGATAAGTGGATTGTTAGAATTTATGTTTTTTGAGTTAGTGATGAACGGCAAGCTGTTAGGGTCCTTAATCATGCTTACGCTATTCTGTGTGGTTCTGCAAACCTTACAGAACTCCTTTGAAAATAAGGCTGTAAGTAAAGTGGCTTACGCAATTATATATATGGTTTTAATTGTATTAGCATTAAATAGTTTTAATCTGGCGGCTTCTTATGCCAATGATACGATCTCTACGATGAGTGGATTTATGATGGCTTTATTACCATTAATGTTAGGATTGATGGCTTCATTTGGCAATCTAGTAGCCGTTTCTTTCTTTCAACCGATCATCGTTTTTTTGATACACATTAGTGTACTTTTAATATCAACTATAGTTATCCCTTTATTCTTTTTATCGGCATTGTTAAATATTGTAAGTACCTTAAGCGAAAGCTACAAAGTTACACGATTGGCTGATCTTCTAAAGAATACGGCTTTATGGCTTTTAGCAGCCTTTTTAACGATCTTCTCAGGGGTTATTTCTGTACAAGGAGCTGCAACGGCTATAACAGATGGTGTTGCAATGAAAACAGCAAAATTTGTTACAGGAAATTTTATTCCGGTTGTTGGAAAGATGTTCACAGATGCGACAGATACCGTTTTAAGCGCATCTTTGTTACTAAAAAATGCAGTGGGAATTGTAGGGGTTATCATCCTAATAGCATTGGTATTGTTTCCAGCTATTAAAGTATTCGTAATCGCAATTATATACAAGATTACATCTGCACTGTTGCAACCAATTGGTGACGGTCCAGTAATCAAGTGTATGGATATTATTAGTAAACATATTATTTATATCTTTGCTGCATTATTGGTAGTTTGTTTTATGTTTTTTCTAGCTATTGTTATTTTAGTCGCATCTAGTAATCTCACGTTGATGCTTAGATAAAAAGGGGGAGTTAGCGATTGATGTATTAATTGATTGGGTAACACAAATTATTCTCTTTCTTTTATTGGCTATGATTATCGAACTTTTATTACCTAACTCTTCCATGAAAAAATACATTAATATGGTTGTCGGCCTTTTATTAATATTAATTTTTCTACAACCTTTATTTCATTTGTTTCAAGTTGATGTAGAAAGCTTAGTAGACAACACTTCACCCTTCTTTAATACCGCAATAGAAGATGAAGAAATGAAAAATTCAATAGAATTAAAGAAAAGTGAAATACAACAGGTACAAGCTGCATATGTTGTAGAAGAGATGGCTGTCCAAATGAAAAAACAAGTGGAAGAGGGGTTGAGTGAACAATATGGTGTAGCGATCAAAGAAATTTCATTTGAACTAGATAAAGAGGAGCAAGCAGCTATTACTCTTGAAAGCTTAAAAACAATTTATGTAACACTTATGAAAGTGGATGAACAAAAAATGGGTGCAGTTCAAGAGGTAGTCATTTCTGTTGATGATCCAGATACTAGCGAAGAATTACCACCCGAAATAGAAGACATAACGTCTTTTTTATATGAATCATGGCAGCTAGAAGAAGAAGATCAAGATATTTCGATTCTATGGGAGGGAGGGGTATAGTGGAAAATCCATTTCGAAAATTATTCTCACAATTAAAATTGAAAACCGAAGATGGAAAAAAACCAACAAAGATGGGATATATCCTTGTAATAGCCTTAATTGGTTTTCTTGTCTTAATCGTTAGTAATATGTTCCAAGGTTCCACTGACGAGAACAATTCAATATCGATCCCAGATAATAATGCAACATCGAGTGAGGAAGAAGTTTTTCTTTCAAACAAAGAAGATGAAAAGACAGATCAAGTCTCAGAAATAGAGGCGCAATATGAAGAAGACCTCACAAACTTATTAGAGAAAATCGCTGGGATATCCGAAGTGGAAGTAATGGTTAATTTAGATTCTACGAAACAAAAGGTATTTGAAAAGAATCTAATAGTAGGAAAACAAACCACAGAAGAAAATGATCAAAATGGTGGGGAAAGACTTGTGGAAGATAATACGGAAGAGCAACAAGTGGTAATTGTGAGGCAAGGGGATCAAGAAGTACCACTTATCGTTCATACAAAGAAACCAAGTGTAAGAGGTGTATTGGTAGTTGCAAAAGGCGTTGATCACATCGAATTACAGCAATGGGTAGTAGAAGCTGTATCGAGGGTGCTCGATGTCCCATCTCATAGAATCTCAGTTATGCCTAAAAAATAAGGGGAGGAATACAAATGTTAAAAAAACAAACGGTATGGTTACTAACCATGTTAAGTCTTATGATTGTGCTTAGTGTTTACTACATGAGTTCACCAAGTGGAGAGGATCTTGCATATTTGAATAGCAATGGTCTTGAAGATGAAACTGCTACTACAGGTGCAGGGGAAGAAAGTACAGATCTGGACGCTTCAGGCGAAGAAGTAGATCAAACAATGGTTGGTGAAACAGAAGAACAAGCTATGGAAGAAGGAGAAGTTACTTCTTCAACATCTTCTGATGAATTATTTGCAACAATTAGAATGCAATTAACTAATGAAAGAAGCATGGAAATGGAAAGATGGGAAGATGTAGTTGCTTCAAGTTCTGCTACTACAGATGAGAAGGAAGAAGCCTACGAAAGACTTCAAGAGATCAAGTCTGTTTCAACAAAGGAAATGATTCTTGAAGAGACGTTAAAATCAGAAAAAGGTTATACAGACGTCCTCGTTCGGTCCACGGATCAAGACATCGTGGTTACTGTAAAAGCAGATGAGCTTTCGAAAACGGAAGCAAATAATATCATGCAAATGGCAAGAGATGAATTTGGAATGATGGAAGTACAAGTGAAATATCAACCATCTAGCTCTTAATTGGAAAAAATTCTATATATGTTATAACTGGCGCACAAACGTAAAATAGTTTGGGCGTCAGTTTTTTAAAAGGCCATTCACTTGCTTAGTTTTGGTTAAAAAATGTACATATGATATGATAAGGGACAAGAATATGCATGTATTAAATGACCAACGAAATTAGAATAAATAGGATTAGTCTACAAGGAATAGTTGCAGTTTTACGCTTGTTCTCGTAAAATGTTAAGAGGAGTTATTAGTACCTGTTATTAAATGTTAAGATAGAGGGGTGCATAAAATGCTAAAAATTGAAGAAATACATGAATTGATTAAACGAATCGATGAGTCTTCCATTGATGAATTAACATTTGAAACGAATGAAACAAAATTATCGTTGAAGAAACACAAGGGAGAGGTGGTTACTTCACACGCAGTTCCTACACAAGTTACTGCACCGGCACCAGCAACGGCTGTTGTAGATCAAAGTAATCAAACCTCATCAGGTGAACAGGCAGGAACAGAACAACCTACTGTTGCTAATTATGACCATGAAATTGTTTCGCCTATGGTAGGTACTTTTTATAGCTCACCATCTCCTGATAAAGATCCTTTCGTACAATCTGGAGATAAAGTAAAAGCAGATACAGTGGTTTGTATTGTGGAAGCGATGAAACTTTTTAATGAAATTGAAGCAGAGGTAAATGGCGAGATTGTAGAAATATTAGTTGAAAATGGTGAGCTTGTAGAATACGGCCAACCACTATTTAGAGTAAAGAACGTATAAGGGGTTGACATTGTGATTAAGAAACTCTTAATTGCTAATCGAGGGGAAATAGCGGTGCGAATTATCCGAGCTTGTAAGGAAATGGGAATTGAAACTGTTGCTGTCTATTCGGAAGCAGATAGTGAATCTTTGCATGTACAACTTGCAGATGAATCGTATTGTATTGGACCCAAGAGCAGTAAGGATAGTTACTTGAACTTTACAAATATCATGAGTGTAGCAACACTAACAGAAGTAGATGCGATCCATCCTGGTTATGGATTCTTGTCTGAGAATGCAGACTTTGCAGAGATATGTAAGGCTTGTAACATTACATTTGTTGGGCCTAGTGCGTATGCTATTCAAAAAATGGGAACGAAAGATGTTGCAAGAGAAACGATGAAACAGGCAGGTGTGCCAATTGTCCCGGGATCAGACGGTATAATTGAAAATGAGCAACAAGGAATAGAAGTTGCCGAAAAAATTGGATATCCAGTTATTATTAAAGCTACTGCCGGTGGTGGTGGAAAAGGGATCCGAGTAGCAAGAACAGAAGAAGAACTTATTAAAGGAATACGGGTTACACAAAATGAAGCGGAAAAAGCATTTGGTAATCCTGGCGTTTATATAGAAAAATTTATAGAAGATTTCCGTCATGTTGAAATACAAGTACTTGCAGATAACTTTGGTAACGTTGTTCATTTAGGTGAACGTGATTGTACAATTCAAAGACGTTTGCAAAAATTAATTGAAGAAACGCCTTCGCCTGCGATCGATGAAACAATGCGTGAGAAAATGGGAACTGCAGCAGTAAAAGCTGCAGCAGCGGTGGAATACTCTGGTGCGGGTACTATAGAATTTATCTTTGACCAAAAAGAGCAGACATTTTATTTCATGGAAATGAATACAAGAATTCAGGTAGAGCATCCTGTTACCGAGATGGTTACCGGGATAGACTTAATAAAAGAGCAAATTAACATTGCTAATAATGAACAATTGTCATTTAAACAAGAGGATATTGAATTTAGAGGACATGCGATAGAATGTAGAATAAATGCAGAAAATCCATTCAAAAATTTCATGCCTTCTCCAGGTGAAATCACTATGTATTTAGCACCTGGTGGATTAGGGGTTAGAATTGATTCGGCAGCATATCCAGGTTACAAAATCCCGCCGTATTATGACTCCATGATCGCTAAGTTGATTACATATGGTGCAACGAGGAAAGAAGCAATTGACCGAATGAAAAGAGCCCTCGATGAGTTTGTTATTGATGGTGTTTCTACAACAGTTCCTTTCCATAGTCGTATGATGAGTCATGATGTGTTTATAGACGGAGATTTTAATACGAAATTTTTAGAGAATTATACTATAATGGATAATGAATAGGTAATAAGATTAAACATGATAGATAAGCTTTACTTATAGTATATTTATAAGGAGTGAACGTAGATGGGTGATAACTCTATGTTGAATGTGAGTGAAGATTCTAATCTAGGTAGAGTAGAAATTGCTCCTGAGGTTATTGAAGTTATTGCTGGTATAGCAACAACTGAAGTTGCAGGTGTGTCGTACACAAGAGGGAATTTTGCTACTGGTGTTGTAGAACGTTTAGGCAAGAAACAGTCGCATGGTAAAGGTATAAAGGTTGAATTGACCAATAATGGTGTAATCATAGATGTATTTGTTGTGATTGACTATGGTTTTACTATTCCAGATGTTGCACAAAAGATTCAGACTAATATTCGCCAAGCGTTAAAAAACATGACAGCTCTAGAAATTGATGAAATAAATGTTCATGTGGTTGGCGTGAATATGGAATTGAAAGAACCTGCTGTTGAAGAATAAAGAAATGATTATTCATTTTGCAAAATAGCTATATGTTGATGGTAATAGGGGCCCGAGGGGATTAAATATCTCTTTCAGAGGCCCCTATTTTTCATGACATACGTTTAGTTTGCGGGTGATTTTAATTTTCGACATACATGAATATAGCTTTGCATTCTGTAAAATGTTATCATTTGAAGCAGATATAATTGAATAAGGAGAATCAGAATAATGAAACGAAGAACAGCAAGAGAAAAAGCATTTCAAGTGCTCTTTCAAATCGATATAAACGATATAGAACCAAATGAAGCGATGGAGCTCGCTTTAGAGCAGGACGTTGAAGATGCTTATCTAACTAGTATCGTACATGGCGTTGTGCAACATAGACAAGCAATCGATCAAAAAATTACAGACAACTTAGAGAATTGGAAGTTATCTCGATTAGCATATGCGGAGAAAGCTTTATTACGGATTGCTACTTATGAACTATTCTTTAGTGACGAACAAATACCACAAGGTGTTGCTATTAATGAAGCTGTAGAGATTGCACACTTGTATGGGGATGATAAGTCTGGAAAGTTTATTAACGGTGTTTTATCTAAGATGATTAAATAAATAAGTATTTAGGGGGAGAAAGAAATGACGGCAGAAGTAATTTATGGTAGCGAGCTTGCGGTAACATTACGAAATGAAATGAAGGAAGAAGTGGAAGGATTAAGAAAACAAGGCATTACACCTAAACTTACGGTTATTTTAATTGGTGACGACCCTGCATCTCAATCCTATGTAAAAGGGAAGCAAAAGGCTTCTGATTATGTAGGGGTAGATTCAGAATTATTCAAATTGCCGAGCAGTACCTCTGAAGAAGAGCTTTTAACACGTATAGATCAATTGAACAAAGATAATAGTGTACATGGTATTTTGGTTCAACTACCTTTACCAAATCATATTGATGAACAGGCGATTATCGAAGCAATTAGTCCTGAAAAAGATGTTGATGGCTTTCACCCAATTAACATTGGTCGTATGATGACTGGCAAGGATACGTTCTACCCATGTACACCATTTGGTATTATAACTATGCTAAAATCGAAGAATATTAAAATCGATGGCAAAAAAGCGGTGGTTGTTGGGCGAAGCAACATCGTTGGAAAACCAGTTGGACAATTATTGCTAAATGAAAACGCGACAGTAATTTATTGTCATTCTCGAACAGAGAACATGCGTGCTTATACAAAAGACGCTGATATCTTAGTTGTGGCAGTTGGTAAAGCGCACTTCTTATCTGGTGATGATATTAAAGAAGGCGCAGTTGTCATTGATGTTGGTGTCAACAGATTAGAAAACGGTACTTTAACTGGCGATGTGGAGTTTGAGTCAGCAAAGGAAAAAGCATCCTTTATTACACCAGTCCCTAAGGGAGTAGGTCCGATGACCATTACAATGTTATTACATAATACAATTAAGTCTGCGAAAAATTTTCATCAAATTAGATAATTTTCCTATCTTATAAAGGGCAATACTTCTAATATAAATAGATGGGGTGTTTCTAAAATGAATGATAAGTATCTTACTGTTACTGCGCTGACAAGGTATATGAAGCGGAAGTTTGAAATGGATAGTCATCTAAAAGAGGTTTGGTTAAAGGGAGAAATCTCTAACTTTAAGCATCATAGCCGTGGTCACATGTATTTTACAATTAAAGATGATTATTCTAGAATACAAGCAGTTATGTTCGCAGGTAATAATCGCAATCTTAAATTCAGACCTGAAAATGGTATGAACGTCCTCCTTAAAGGCGAAATAAATATCTACGAACCTCAAGGACAATATCAACTATATATTCAACAAATGGAGCCAGATGGAATTGGAGCGCTTTATCTTGCATATGAGCAGCTAAAAGAGAAGTTGGCAGCGGAGGGTTTATTTGATCCTTTACGTAAAAAAAGTATCCCTGTGTATCCCAAACATATCGGTGTCATCACCTCACCAACTGGTGCTGCTGTCCGTGATATTATAACGACTATTCGAAGGCGCTTTCCAATTGTACAAGTTACCATCATACCTGCGTTGGTTCAAGGAGATCAAGCACCGAAATCCATAGTCAAGGCAATTCAATTTGCTAATCAGTCACCCAATTTTGACGTGCTAATTGTTGGGCGTGGTGGAGGATCCATAGAAGAACTGTGGAGCTTCAATGAGGAAATAGTTGCAAGATCTATTGCTCAGTCTCATATTCCAATCATATCAGCTGTGGGTCATGAAACAGATTTTACGATTAGTGATCTAGTAGCTGACATAAGAGCTGCTACGCCAACAGGTGCAGCGGAAATCGCCGTTCCATCACAACAAGAGCTAATAGAAAAGGTGCATCATCTAGAACGATCGCTTAAACGCGTAATCAATGACCAAATAGTAAGAAATAAAGAGCGACTAAATAAAATGAAGAAATCATATGCATTTCGATACCCTGAACAGCTTATTAAACAAAAGGAACAACAGTTAGATAAAAATGTAGATCGTTTGGGAAGAGGTATAGCGCAGCTCCAAGATCAAAGGCGATCTTCTTACACATATTTGCAAAAAAGATTAATACAACAACATCCTGACAAGCAAGTGAAGCAATTGAACAATCATTTACAACAACTGTTAACTAGACATCATCGTTCCTTTCAATCGATTTTTAGGGATCATGACAAGCGATTTGGTACAATGATCGATAAATTATCCTTATTAAATCCATTAAATACGATGAAAAGAGGGTATTCCATTTCATACACAGATGAGGGGAAAGTAATTTCATCCATTACCTCCGTGCAACCGGGAGACAAGATGACTGTAAAGGTAGTAGATGGAAGCTTAGATTGCCAAGTTTGGGGAATTGAGGAGGAGACTAATAATGACAAATAAACAAGAAGTTACGTTTGAAGAAGCAATGGAAAAGTTAGAAGAGATTATTGAAAAATTAGAAGAAGGGGAAGTCCCTTTAGAAAAAGCAATAAAATATTATGAGCAAGGCATGGAGTTATCGAAGGTTTGTAGTGAAAAATTAACAAGGGTAGAAAAACAAATGGAGCAAATCGTAAACGAGCAAGGCGAAATGGAACCATTTATCATTCAGGAGGAAGAATAGCGTGACCGTGCTGTTATCGAGTTATATAACTGAACGACAACATATCGTTAACAAGTCTTTAACTTCATTTGTTGAACAAACCAACATACCCACAACATTAAAAGAATCGATGCTATATTCCCTTGAGGCTGGAGGAAAACGAATTCGGCCAGTATTAATGATGGCTAGTTGTGAGTCATTTGGTGGGGACTATAATTCTGTAATGACTGTAGCTTTAGCTTTAGAAATGATTCATACATATTCATTAATTCATGACGATCTACCCGCAATGGATGATGATAACTTTAGAAGAGGAAAGCCAACTAATCATCGTAAATTTGATGAAGCAACTGCCATATTGGCAGGAGATGGACTGCTTACATTGAGTTTTAAAGCAATTGCAAGTGATCCACAATTAAGCGCCGAACAAAAATCATTTTTAGTCCGAGAGCTAGCTCAAGCAAGTGGTCCTGAAGGAATGGTTGGTGGTCAAATTTTAGACTTGCAAGCGGAACATATGGAAACAGCCTTGCATGAATTAGAGCAAATCCATCGGTTAAAAACCGGACAATTAATTAAGTTTGCTATCATTAGTGGAGCATATATTGGTGGTGCTAATAAGGAGCAGTTACAAGCTCTGGAGTCCTTTGCTGATTATACAGGTTTAATATTTCAGGTTCAGGACGACATCTTAGATGTGTCTGGTGATGAGCAGTTACTTGGTAAACCAATTGGAAGTGACGAAACGAATTTTAAGAGTACATTTCCGAAATTACTTGGCCTTTCAGGTGCAATAGAGCAAAAGCAGATGTATGTGCAAAAGGCTAAAGCAGCTTTACATAGTGCTGGATTGGAAAACTCTTTATTAGATGAATTAACTGATTATTTGAGCAATCGCGATTATTAGCAGATGGATTGAGTAAATACTTATTCTATGTTATATTATTTATACATTGGGAATGGTGCAGTATTCTAGTCAGTCCTCCGTTCCTGAAGGCGGGCCTAAAAATCCGCCAAAGGGCACATCGATGAAGTTCCTTGTGCTGGCTTGAGGCGCCCAGCCTTGGGTCAGTGCTGGGAGTTAAGGTTGCAGGGCGATCCACAAAGGCATGTGGGCGAAGACCCTGTTTCCGCGGAGGCCCATCTCTGTGGTGAATACTAAGCCTAGTATTTGCGATGGAATGGGGTATGAACCTGCGTAGGTAGGGATTAATCTCTCTATCCGCAGCGTAGCCTGCCTTGAGTGGTCCAGAGGGGATTATGGTCACGAGTGTAAATAGACAGATGGCCACTGTTTGTTACACTTTTCATCCATATGAAATCTGTACTGCAAAAGAGGCTAGGGAACGGTAAAGGGCTGTTGAGGAAATCTCCTAGACTGTTCCAAAAGGACATTTAAAAGGGATTATAGTGCGGACTAAGTGGCAATCCAGTCTAGCTGTTGGCAACAACGCTAAGATGGGTTTAAAGGGGAACCGCCAGAATGGCAACATTCGGTACCTGTCTGGGAAAACCTACTGGACCTAAGCCGCAGTTTTTACCTTTTAAATGACCATTCCTACTTACATAATAAATAAATCTTTTACTTAGAGGTAATCATAAATGTCTAAATCGCAATTACAAAAGTCGATAAAATTTAGTATAAGTATCGCCGTTATCACGTTTGTGTTAGCGGCTATTTTTTCAGTTATTTCCTCCTCGATATTAAGTGAGGTAGTGTGGATTATTGGGTTATTAATTGTATTAACAATTGTGTTTATTGGCGTTTTTTTCGATATGTTAGGAATTGCGGCTACAGCTGCTGATGAAGTGCCATTTCACGCAATGGCAGCTGAGAAGGTAAGCGGTTCCAAACAGGCTATTGTCATAGTCCGAAATGCAGATCGATTCGCTAGTTTTTGTAACGATGTTATTGGAGATATATCAGGAATTGTCAGTGGTACAGCTTCAGCAATAGTTGTATTGCAGGTGGCAAATGTTATGGGTTATGGTGAAGGAACAACATTGCAAATTGTGATCTCTGTCTTTTTAACTAGCTTAGTTGCAGCATTGACAGTAGGTGGTAAAGCAGTAGGAAAGTTCTTTGCAATCCATGCATCTACTGATATTATATTCTTTGTAGGTAAAATGATTGCGTTTATAGAAGATAAACTTAAAATAAAGGTAATTAAATAAACTTAAAAGGGAGGAATCCCATTATGGATCTTACTAGCATTAAAGATCCTTCGTTCCTAAAAGAATTAACTAACGAAGAATTAGAAGTTTTAGCTTATACAATAAGACAGTTTCTGATCGAGAAATTGTCAGTTACTGGGGGGCATCTAGGAGCGAATCTTGGTGTGGTAGAGTTAACCTTAGCTTTGCATAAAAACTTTACAAGCCCAAAGGATAAGTTTCTTTTTGACGTTGGACACCAAGCATATATTCATAAGATGTTAACAGGGAGAACGGCTCAATTTGAAACACTAAGGCAATACAAAGGTTTATGTGGATTTCCTAAGATGAGCGAAAGTGAGCATGACGTTTGGGAAGCAGGACATAGCTCTACTTCTCTGTCTGCGGCTATGGGTATGACCATTGCACGTGATATGAAAGGCGAAGATAATCATATCGTTCCTATAATCGGTGACGGAGCTCTGACGGGTGGTATGGCTTTAGAGGCTTTAAATCACATTGGTCATGAGAAGAAAAATATGATTGTTATTCTTAACGACAACGAAATGTCTATTGCAAATAATGTAGGTGCGCTTCATAATGCCTTAGGTAGAATGAGAAGTGCAGGGAAATACAACCGAGTTAAAGATGAATTAGAGTGGTTATTAAAGAAAATACCTGCTGTAGGTGGGAAATTAGCCCATACAGCAGAACGTGTAAAGGACAGTATGAAGTATTTTATGGTCCCAGGTATGTTGTTTGAAGAATTTGGATTCACCTACTATGGTCCTGTGGACGGGCATGATTTCACAGCCCTTCAAGAAAATCTGCAGTATGCAAAGAAAACAGAAGGTCCAGTTCTTGTACATGTAATTACCCAAAAAGGAAAGGGTTACTTTCCTGCAGAATCAGATAAAAAGGATAAATGGCATGGTGTGGGTCCTTATAAGATTGATTCAGGTGAAAAAATAGCACCTTTACATGCGCCGCCTGCTTGGAGTTCTGTAGTAAGTGGAACATTGCAAAAAATTGCAAGACAAGAAGAAAGGTTAACCGTCATTACGCCTGCCATGATTCTTGGTTCAAAACTAGATAAATTCCAACAAGAATTTCCAGATCGTCTTTTTGATGTCGGGATCGCAGAACAACACGCAACAACAATGGCTGCCGGATTAGCAACACAAGGCATGAAACCGTTTTTGGCCATCTATTCTACCTTTTTACAACGAGCATATGATCAAGTGCTACATGATGTATGTAGACAAAATTTAAACGTTGCTTTTGGTATTGACCGTTCAGGCTTAGTTGGTGCTGATGGAGAAACACACCAAGGTGTATTTGATATTTCATTCTTAAGGCACATGCCTAATATGGTAATTATGATGCCTAAAGACGAGAATGAATGTCAACATATGGTTCAAACCGCTATTGATTATGATAATGGTCCAATTGCATTAAGGTTCCCTAGAGGGAATGCACTAGGGATACCGATGGATGAATCACTATCAACCATTCCTATTGGTTCTTGGGAAATTCTTGAAGAAGGTTCAGATGGCGTCATACTTACATTTGGAACGACGATTGATATGGCGCTTGATGCTCGTGAAGAATTAAAAGAACAAGGTTACTCTGTCCGTGTTGTCAATGCACGTTTTATTAAACCATTAGATGAGGATATGCTCCATCAAATCATGGCTAGCAATATACCAATTCTTACGATTGAAGAGGCTGCGTTACAAGGTGGGTTTGGTAGTGCGGTATTAGAGTTTGCGGAGGAACACCATTATGATAATGTAAAAGTAAAACGAATGGGTATTCCAGACCGTTTTATAGAGCATGGTAAAGTAGAAGAGTTGCTTTCAGAAATTGGTTTAACAAAAGAAACAGCTATTCATACACTTTTGCAAATGTTACCAAGTAAACAAAAGAAGGCTTGAATGATATGAGTAAAAAAACACGACTTGACATCTTGTTAGTGGAGAGAGATTTAATTGAAACAAGAGAAAAAGCTAAAAGAACAATCATGGCTGGCTTAGTTTATTCTGACACTGTTCGTTTAGACAAGCCAGGGATGAAGGTAGACGAAGATATCCCTTTGAAGGTAAAAGGGAAACTCATCCCATATGTGGGACGAGGTGGGCTTAAATTAGAGAAGGCATTAAAAGCTTTTCAATTAGATCTTTCTAATAAAACAATGATTGACGTAGGTTCATCAACCGGTGGATTTACAGATTGTGCCCTGCAACATGGTGCAACATTAAGTTATGCTGTAGATGTCGGCTATAACCAATTGGATTGGAAACTAAGGAACGATGATCGTGTGGTCGTAATGGAAAAAACAAACTTCCGTTATGTAACCCCAGACATGTTAAAAAGGGGTCAACCAAATTTTGCTTCTATTGATGTATCTTTTATATCACTAAGACTAATACTTCCAGTTTTAGCCCAATTGTTAACAGACGGTAGTGATATCGTTGCGTTAATTAAACCACAATTTGAAGCTGGAAAAGATCAAGTTGGTAAAAAAGGTATCGTTCGTGATCCGAGTATACATGAGCAAGTTATTTTGAATATATTAACATTTGCTATAAATGAAGGTTATGCAATCAGAGATCTTACTTATTCGCCTATAACTGGTGGGGATGGAAATATTGAATTTTTGGCCCACTTACAATGGAATCAATCAGAAAAAGAAGGAAAAAGAGAGATCAATGTCGAAATTGACAAAGTAGTCAATGAAGCGCACCAAATACTGCAACAAAAAAAATTGTAATTTCATTGGGCTGCACTCTGTAGCCCAATTTTTACATGCCATTATTTAATTGTAAGTATGAGGAGGACCAACTGTGAATAAGGCACAACGTCATATTAAAATTCGTGAATTAATTACGGATAAGGACATTGAGACACAAGATGATCTAGTTGATCAATTAAGAAGACTTGGATATAACGTTACACAAGCCACCGTATCGCGGGATATAAAAGAGCTACACTTAGTAAAAGTACCAATGATCGATGGTCGCTATAAGTACAGTCTACCTGCCGATCAACGATTTAATCCCTTAGAGAAGTTGAGAAGATTAATAATGGACGCGTTTGTAAGAATAGACACAGCTGGTCATTTTATCGTGCTTAAAACTTTACCTGGAAACGCAAATGCTGTAGGAGCGCTCATAGATAATTTAGATTGGACTGAAATATTAGGAACCATTTGCGGGGATGATACGATCTTAATAATTTGTCGTACTGAAGATGAGTCGATAAAAATAAAGGACCAATTACTAGAGATGTTATAATTTGCTAAATTCGACCACAGATTGAGGTGGAATATATGTTAACAGAACTATCAATAAAAGACTTTGCGATTATTGATGAAATAACCATTACATTTAGGGACGGTTTAACGGTACTAACCGGTGAAACAGGAGCGGGTAAATCGATTATAATTGATGCTGTAGAACTTCTTTCAGGAGGAAGAGGATCAGTGGAATTTGTGCGATACGGTGCAAAGAAAGCTAATCTAGAGGGACTATTTATTATTGATGACCGGTCACATCCGATTTTTAAAAAAGCAAAGCATTATGGAATCGACATTGATGAGGACGGGATGATTGTATTAAACCGCACAATCACCGCGAATGGAAAAAGTATATGTCGAGTAAATGGTAACTTAGTTACGCTTGCTATTCTAAAAGAAATAGGAAAAACGATGATTGATATTCACAGTCAACATGAGACCCAATCCCTTATGGATGTAGAGCGTCATATTGAGCTATTAGATCTATATAAAAAAGAAACGATGGATCAAGCTAAAGAAGAATATTTGGTTTTTTATCATCAATTAAACAGTTTACGCAAACGTTATAAAGAATTAACGGAAAACGAACAAGAGATGGCACAACGTTTGGACTTATTGCAATTTCAATTAAATGAATTACGGAATGCTGAATTAAGTCCGGATGAAGATCATTTATTGTCAGAAGAACGTCAGAAGCTTATCAATTATGAACGTATCTATAAAGGAATTCAAGATGCATATAATGCATTATATGGAGAGCAGAAAGGCTTAGATTGGTTATCTTTAGCTTTAAATGGACTAGAACAAGCAAGTGAGTACGATGATCACTTAAAAGAAAAGCAGGAATCATTGTCAAACAACTTTTTTTTAATAGAAGAATTAACTTACGATTTGAGAAATTATTTAGATGGACTTGAGTTTGATCCTGAAAGATTAAATTACTTAGAAGGCCGATTAAATGAAATAAACCGTTTGAAAAAAAAGTACGGCCAATCTGTGTCGGAAATGCTTGCATATGCATCCAAAATTGAAGATGAAGTAGACGAAATTCAAAACAGAGACTCTCATTTACTAAAACTAGAAAATGAAGTGTTTGAAGTAGGTAATGATACTTTATTAGAAGCTAAACAACTTCACGACCTTCGTAAGGAAGCCGCAACATCATTGATTAAAGACATACATAAAGAGTTGAAGGATTTATATCTAGAAAAAGCGGCATTTGATGTGGATATTAGTATTAAAAAAGGGACGTCAAACGATTTAGAATATGATGGTTTTCCAGTTCATTTAACTCCAAATGGAATGGATAGTATTAAATTTCTTATCACAACAAATCCCGGAGAGCCCTTAAAAGAATTAAATAAAGTTGCATCAGGTGGGGAATTATCTAGGATTATGTTAGCATTAAAACGAATTTTCGCTAAACACCAAGGTGTTACAAGTGTTATATTTGATGAAGTAGATACTGGTGTTAGCGGAAGAGTTGCCCAGGCAATTGCTGAAAAAATATATGGCGTTGCAGTAGGATCCCAAGTGCTATGTATTACACATCTTCCTCAAGTAGCATCCATGGCAGACACCCATTTACTTATCGAAAAACATGTTTCAAATGATCGCACGAGTACGGTTGTAAAAGAACTCGAACAAGATGATCGAATTGAGGAAATTGGGCGAATGACCACTGGAGCTGAACTGACCGAAACATCCATGAGTCATGCAAAAGAACTAATTACGTTAGCGGAAAAACATAAAACTACAGTTAAAAATACTATTCACTAACCTTGCCATTATAAATGGTAAGGTTTTTATTTTTTTATAAAAAAATTACGGGTATAAAGTATAAGAAATTCGTTTATGAGGAGCGAAATGAATTTTTCTAACCTCTTCAAGCCAATTCTTACTAATTTGGATATCTTCGTTTTATTATTGTCTAACGTGAGAGAATAATGAGTAAGCGTTTAGAAAACTCTTTGAACCAATATTATTACAGGAAAAGTTAACCCAAATTTCTCATCTTTGCTTGGTTTAAAAATAACAACGTAAGGTCAAATTAGAAATACAGAAATAAAATATGGGTTAGGAACGAGGAGAGTGAAAATATGAATAATAATTGGATTCGAAAAGGAATAGGAATATTGCTCCTTGTTACTTTCCTTTGCATTCCATTTTTAACACCGATACAGACATATCTTTCTATACCAAGTCAAATAACCACATTTAACAATACAGAACAATCAATTTCACTTCCCGTTATGGGAAACGCGGTTTCAGTCCATTCAAACGAATCAAATCAAGTTATTGAAGCGATTAATTCATCTGAATTTCAAACATTAGAAGCAGGAAGCAGTGACATTGTATATGAAATGGCAGGTATTCCTGTAAAAAGAGTTAATGTAGAGGTCTTAGATGATTTTAGAATCATTCCTGGTGGACAATCAATTGGTGTCAACTTACAAACGCTAGGTGTTTTAGTCGTAGGACACCATCTTGTTGATACAAATGAAGGAGAAGTATCACCTGGTGAAGAGGCAGGAATACAAGTCGGTGATACACTTTTAAGTATTAATGGTCAAAAAATTAACAATATGAAGGAAGTAACTCCTTTTGTTAACGAAGCAGGTGAAAAAGAGGAGCCACTTCATGTAGAAGTAAAAAGAGAAGACAAGACGTTTAAGACTGAATTAAAACCTTATTTAGATTCAAAAGACAATAGCTACCGAATTGGTCTATATATTAGAGATTCGGCAGCGGGCATTGGAACAATGACATTTTATGATCCAAAGTCAAAGAAATACGGAGCGCTAGGCCATGTAATTTCTGACATGGACACGCGTAAACCCATTGAAATAAATAATGGAACAATAGTAAAATCCAATATAAAGTCAATTGACAAAGGTCAAAATGGAAACCCTGGTGAGAAACAGGCTGAATTTTCTGCAGGTGAAAGGCAGATAGGTAATATTACTAAGAACAGTCCATTTGGGGTGTTTGGCAAATTAGACAGAAACCTTTCGGAAGGTTACATGAATGAGCCAATGCCAATTACGTTACCACATGAAGTGAAAGAAGGTCCTGCAAAGATACTAACTGTGGTTGAAGGAGAAGAAGTAAAGGAATTTGATGTAGAAGTAGTGAATAGTGTGAATCAAAAATATCCAGCCACTAAAGGTATGATCATTAAGATAACGGATAAAGAATTATTGGATAAAACTGGTGGAATTGTACAAGGGATGAGTGGGAGCCCAATTATTCAAGATGGAAAAGTAATTGGAGCAGTAACACATGTTTTCGTTAATGATCCAACGTCTGGTTATGGTGTTCACATCGAATGGATGTTGCATGAAGCAGGGATCGATATTTATAAAGGTGAACAAGAAAAGGCAAGTTAAAAGTGAATAGTTATGGCAAATCTCTTATCAGTGCTTGCTGATAAGAGATTTTTTAATTTGGGATACCATGATCATGCATTTGTGTTACAATAAAATAAAGATTTTTCGACAAAAATGAGCTATTTTGTGAATATTTTTGTCATAATACATCGAAATATTGAGTAAATCTAAGATAAACTAAGAAAAACTAAAAAAACTTAAACTTTTTTACGGAAAAGAAGGATTTTTAGAACTTGTGTCGAAATTGTAACGTGGAGCTAGAGAGAGCATTACGTTAAGGAGGAAATGAATGTGGAAAAAATTAAGGTGTGTTTAGTCGATGACAATCGTGAACTAATTCAAATGATGGAGGACTATTTTGCTGAACAATCAGATATAGAGGTTATCGGCACAGCGTATAATGGCAAAGAATGCCTGGAATTATTAGAAGAAATCGAACCAGATGTGTTGGTTCTTGATATTATAATGCCGCATATTGACGGATTAGCGGTATTAGGCAAAGTGAAACAACAAGAGCGAGCAAAGAATATAAATGTTATTATGTTAACTGCATATGGACAGGAAGAAGTAACAAAGAAAGCAGTAGATCTAGGTGCTTCTTACTTTATTTTAAAACCATTTGATCTTGAGAATTTAGGTGATCAAGTAAGACAGGTACACGGTGTAAAATCAGCAGTTGATAGTAAAATGTTTAAACAAAAATTTAACAGAGATAACAATAAAAAAGATCTAGAAGCAAACATCACGCATATTATTCATGAAATTGGTGTCCCTGCACATATTAAAGGTTATATGTACTTAAGAGAGGCAATTACAATGGTCTATAAAGATATAGAACTACTTGGATCGATAACAAAGGTCTTATATCCAGACATAGCAAAAAAATATAATACGACTGCTTCAAGGGTAGAACGTGCGATCCGTCATGCGATCGAGGTAGCTTGGAGTCGAGGTAATATGGATTCTATTTCGTCTTTATTCGGTTATACAGTTAGTATCTCTAAAGCTAAGCCAACAAATTCTGAATTCATAGCAATGGTTGCCGATCGTTTAAGATTAGATCACCGTGCTAGCTAATTAAAGAAAAAAACTGCACTTCATTTGTTAGAGTCTATCTAATGAATGGCGTGTAGTTTTTTTAATTTCTATCCTATTTTTTCATAAAAATATCCTTCTTAAATACGAATAATTCCTTTTTTTAGAGGGATTTTAACAGAGAAGGAGGATGATAGGAAATGAAGAAAATTTTGATGTTCGTTTTATTTCTTTTTGCGCTTACACCTTTAACTGTATCTGCAGCAGAGACATACACGGTACAACCCGGTGATAGCATGTGGAAAATTGCGGTTAGGTATCAGATTGGAGTTACAGAAATCATAGAGGCGAACCCTCAAGTCGAGAATCCCAATCTTATCTACCCAAAACAAAAATTAAATATCCCTAATATTGATACAATTAAGCACACAGAGCATCAGGTTATTCAATTAACAAATCAAGAACGCGCAAAACATGGTCTACCTGCTTTAAAGCCAGATTGGGAATTATCACGTGTAGCTAGATATAAGTCACAGGATATGCATGATAAGCGTTACTTTTCTCACACGAGCCCAACATATGGTTCACCTTTTACAATGATGCAAAATTTTGGAATTAACTATACAAAAGCTGCTGAAAACATTGCAAGAGGACAACGTACCCCAAATGAAGTAGTTCAAGCATGGATGGATAGCCCTGGACACCGTAAAAATATACTTACTGGTGAATACACGCATATTGGAGTTGGATATGTGAAAGATGGAAACTACTGGACACAAATGTTCATAACAAAATAGAATAAAAAATGACCTTGATCTATGATCAAGGCTTTTTTTATTCTATTTGTCCGCATAAAATGATAAAATAAATCAAATCGAGAGTAAAATAGTTAGAAAACGTAAAAATACTTCCAGACTATTTACTTTAGGCTTAGCTTTAACAATAACAATATGTGTTAAATTGTGTTACTATTTAGAAATGTACAGAAAATAGAAAACTTAAAAATGGAGAGGTTAAATATGAAAGTAGCAAAATTCGGTGGGAGCTCAGTTGCAAGCGCTGAGCAGTTAAGAAAAGTTGCTAATATTATCATGGAGGATCCAGAAAGAAGAGCAATAGTAGTATCGGCACCAGGAAAGAGAAATAAAGAGGACATCAAGGTTACGGACTTGTTAATCGAAATTGGAGAAGCTTATTGCTCAGGTGAATCTTATGATGAACCGTTGGCACAAGTCCTTGCACGTTTTAGAGACATTACTAGTGAACTTGGGTTAACTGATCAAGTATTGGCTGAGATTAAACAGGATGTAGAAAAGACTATTGCTTCTGACTACAGTGATGCATTTAAAATAGACGCAATTAAAGCTATTGGAGAAGACTCTTCTGCTAAGGTATTGAGTGAATACTTGAAAACCTTAGGTGTAGAAGCTACATATCTAAATCCAAAAGATGCAGGTATTATTGTTAGTGATCAACCAGGAAATGCACAACTATTAGAAGAAAGTTTTGAACATTTGCTAAAAATAAGAGACCGAAATGAGATTGTCGTCATACCTGGGTTTTTTGGTTATAGTAAAGAAGGAAAATTGGTTACATTTTCTCGAGGTGGGTCTGATATTACAGGCTCTATCGTTGCTGCGGGTGTACAGGCAGATTTATATGAAAACTTCACGGATGTAGATTCTGTTTATTGTGTGAATCCTAATATAGTCGAAAATCCTAAAGAAATTACATCGCTAACTTACAAAGAAATGCGAGAACTATCTTATGCTGGATTCTCTGTTTTTCATGATGAAGCATTAATTCCAGCTTTTAAAGCGAGTATCCCGGTATGTATTAAAAATACGAATAATCCAAATGGTTTGGGCACAATCATTGTTTCTCAAAAAGAAACCGGCGAGAATCCTGTGGTTGGGATTGCGAGTGATACAGGCTTTTTAAGTTTATATGTAAGTAAGTATCTTATGAACAGAGAACTTGGCTTCGGGCGTAAGTTATTGCATATTTTAGAGGATGAGGGTATTTCGTTTGAACATACACCTTCTGGAATTGATGATATGTCTGTAATCATCCGGGAAAGTCAATTGCCTAAAGATAAAGAAGCACGGGTAATTGAAAGAATTAAGAATGAATTAGACCCTGATACGGTTTACACGGAAAGAGGTCTAGCTCTAATCATGATCGTTGGTGAGGGCATGAACAGTACGGTCGGCATTGCTGAAAAAGCAACATCAGCTTTTTCAAAAGCAAATGTTAATTTAGAAATGATGAATCAAGGTTCATCAGAGGTATCGATGATGTTCGGTATTAAAGCAGCGGGTGTAGATGCGGCAGTAAAAGCGTTGTATCACGTGTTCTTTGAATAAACATATAACAAGAGGCACGTACCATCATGGTACGTGCCTCTTGTTTGTTGATTAGCTTTCTTCTTCTTTACTGAATCGACCTTTAGTTAGATTTCTCTTTCGGTCTCTATGTAAAATAAAACCAGCTATAAATGCCAATCCAGCGATAAAAAATAATAGACCTACAATAAATTGAACAGTTGAATGAAAAAAGATAGGGAAGAATACTCCAAATAGAGCATCGCGCATTAGTTTAATGCCAAACGTGGCAATTACCCCAGGTATAACTAACAATAATAGTGCAATTAATCTCAAGTTAATCATCTTCCTTTCACCTTAGTAGTATAACAAAGCTTGTTCAAATTTAATATGATTTTATTAAGGCTTTCTTTTTAACGTGTTAATTCCATATTCTTTCCCTGACACGTTCAAATGCATCTCATTCTAACGCGTTAATACAAGGTACGCTCCCTGAGGCGTTCGAATGTGCCTCTTTCTAACGCGTTAATTCAGGGTACGCTCCTTGATGCGTTCGAATGTGCCTCTTTCTAACGCGTTAATTCAGGGTACGTTCCTTGACGCGTTCGAATGCACCTCTTTCTAACGCGTTAACTCAAGGTACGCTCCCTGACGCGTTCGAATGCATCTCATTCTAACGCGTTAACTCAAGGTTTGCTCTCTTACGAAATAATTTCATCCTCTTTTAACGCGTAAACATTACAAGCGTTTTTCGAAAACAACTACAGATTTCATATTAAATACGAATATTAATAGGATCAAATTTTTGCGATGTTTGATACTACTGCAAACATTCGTATGATCTTGCCAAATAATGCAGATAAGTATAAGATGGAATTATGCAAAAAAATGCAGGGCGTGAATAATATGAAACGTATTTTAATAATTGGAGCTGGAGAGCTCTGTCAACGAGTGATAAAACAACTCGATACCATGAGTCATATAGCTGTTGCGGCTGTTATCGATCTAAATCCAAATGCTAATGGGTTGAAGTTAGCTAAGGACTTTGGATTTGAAACAGGTACTGAATGGGGTGTATGGCTTAATCGGGACATACATATTATATTGGATACAACAGATGATCAATCTATAAATAAAGAGTTAAAAAAGTTAAAGCAGGAAAGTACTGTCTATTTATCTAAACAAGTAGTAAATGTAATCGTTGAAATGTTAGAAGATAAATCAAAGGAACAGTCTAAAAGTGATTGGAACTTGATATTGGATAGCCTACCTGAGGGAATGGTTGTTGTAGATGCTCACGAAACGGTTACATTTATGAATAAGAAAGCAGAACGCATGATCGGGATAGAAAAAAATAAAATGATCGAACAACCGATTCAGAAAACGATACAGCAAACAAGGTTACCTCAGGTGTTAAGAACAAGAAAGCAAGAGAGTAATCAAAAAATGACATTAGAGAATGGGAAAAAGACAATCACGACTACTATCCCAATCATTGATGGGGAACATAAATTAAAGGGAGCTTTATCAGTCATCAGAGAGCTTCATGATGTAGTTGAATTAGCAGATCAGGTTTCAGGGTTAAAGGAAGTAAAAAAAATATTGGATGCAATATTTTATTCGTCAGATGAAGCGATTAGTGTGGTAGATGAAAATGGTGTAGGAATTATGGTTAATCCTGCCTATACGCGTTTAACTGGTTTGAACTCAAAAGAGATTATCGGTAAGCCTGCATCTGTTGATATTTATGAAGGAACGAGTATGCATCTTCAAGTGTTAAAAACAAGAAGGCCAGTTAAAGGCGTAAAGATGAAGGTCGGTCCAATGAAAAAAGATGTCCTTGTAAATGTGGCGCCGATTATTGTAGATGGAAAGATTAAAGGAAGCGTTGCAATTCTACAAGATGTATCTCAAATCCAAGGTTTGACAGGTGACTTAAGACGTGCAAGGCAGATTATAAGAAATTTAGAAGGAAAATTTACCTTTGATGACATCATTGGTACATCTAATGAGATGAAATTGGCCCTAGAACAAGCAAGGGTCGGTGCAAAAAACCCTTCAACAGTATTATTGCGTGGAGAATCGGGGGCTGGTAAGGAACTATTTGCATACGCCATTCATAACGAAAGTGATCGAAGACATAATAAATTTATACATGTTAATTGTGTAACTGCAGATGAAAAAATACTGGAGCGAGAACTATTTGGTTATGAAAATGAGGATCCCTCCATCGACTATTTTTACGAAACAGGATATTTTGAGAAAGCAAACAAAGGTAGTATTTTCTTAGACGAAATAGGCCTGCTATCTATAGAAATGCAAGCCAAACTCCTTCACGTATTAAAACAAGATGAAATAACAAGGGTTGGCGGGTTGAAGCCAGTTCGTATCGATATTCGAATAATAACTGCTACCAGTATAAACCTTGAAAAAGCTATTATGAATGGGGAATTTTTAGAAGAATTGTATTATCGTTTAAATCGTTTACCTATATTTATTCCGCCATTAAGGGAGAGATTTATCGATCTAGAAGAGCTAGTTCAAGACATTACCTTAAACACAAATGAGAAATACGGTAGGATCGTTCAAACAATCGATAAAGATGTATATGACTTTTTAAAACAATACCATTGGCCTGGTAATGTTAGAGAACTAGAAAATGTAATTGCTCGTGCAATGATTGGTATGAATAAAGAAGAGAAAAGAATGCAACGTAAACATATTTCACCTTTCATTAACGATACTAATCAACCAAGTTTTCCTAAACAATTCAAAAATATATGGAATGGCCAGACATTACAGCAATCAATTGATATACATGAAGAAAAAGTAATTAGAGAAGCACTCGAAACACATGGTTATAATAAGACAAAAACTGCACAAGCCCTAGGAGTCTCTATTCGAAATCTATATTATAAAATGGACAAGTATAATATTGCAAAAGGTAGTGTGCAATAATTTGCATAGGTGTAACCGTGGTTGCATACCTATAACAATATATAGGGCGACAGGATACGAGATTATTAGAAGAACAACGTAATAAATGGAGAAGTTGTAAAACCAAATAGATGAACAACAAAGACGCAGGAGGCAATAATGATGGAGATTTTTCACTATATGGAAACATATGATTACGAGCAATTAGTATTTTGTCAAGATAAACATTCTGGGTTGAAGGCAATCATAGCGATCCATGATACTACACTAGGTCCGGCTCTCGGTGGCACGCGTATGTGGACCTATCAGTCAGAAGAAGAAGCTATTGAAGATGCATTGCGCTTAGCTAAAGGAATGACATATAAAAATGCAGCAGCAGGTTTAAACCTTGGTGGAGGGAAAACAGTTATTATTGGTGACCCTAAAAAAGATAAGAATGAGTCGATGTTTCGTGCGTTCGGTCGCTACATCCAGGGGTTAAACGGTAGATATATCACTGCTGAAGATGTTGGTACCACTGTAAATGACATGGATATTATCCACGAAGAGACAGATTATGTTACAGGTATTTCACCTGAGTTTGGTTCATCAGGAAATCCATCACCAGTAACCGCTTATGGTGTGTACAAAGGAATCAAAGCGGCGGCTAAGGAAATGTTTGGTAATGATTTATTAGAAGGGAAGACAATTGCCGTTCAAGGTGTAGGAAGTGTTGCATACACGCTTTGCGAATATCTGCATC
Source organism: Aquibacillus koreensis (assembly GCF_025154055.1). Classification (GTDB taxonomy): domain Bacteria; phylum Bacillota; class Bacilli; order Bacillales; family Amphibacillaceae; genus Aquibacillus_C; species Aquibacillus_C koreensis. The sequence continues at coordinate 170,402 of NZ_JAOALK010000056.1, read as the reverse complement.
AAGAAGGTGCGCATTTAATAGTTACTGACATTAATAAAGACGCAGTAAATCGAGCGGTGGAAGCTTTTCGAGCGAAGGCCGTTGACCCAAATGACATCTATAGCGTCGACTGTGATATATATGCACCTTGTGCACTCGGGGCAACGTTGAATGATGATACCATTCCGCAGTTAAAAGCAAAAATAGTAGCAGGAGCTGCCAATAATCAATTAAAAGAAAAGAAACATGGTGATTTGCTTCATGAAAAAGGCATACTTTACGCACCTGATTTTGTCATCAATGCTGGTGGGGTCATTAATATAGCTGATGAATTGATAGGATACAACCAAGAACGTGCATTAAAACGTGTAGAAACGATTTATGACAATCTGTCTCGTGTATTTGAGATTGCTACGCGTGATAATATACCGACTTACGTTGCAGCTGATCGAATGGCAGAGGAACGTATTGAAAGTGTTAAACAATCAAGAAGCCAATTCTTGTTAAACAATAAACATATCTTATCCAATAGGATGTAAGTCAACTTGGAGGTGTTATTCGGTTGCAAAAGAAACATCGTATATTAGTAATCAATCCAGGGTCAGGGTCTACTAAAATTGGTGTATTTGATAATGAACACTGTATTCTTGAAAAAATAATTTGGCATCATTCCGAAGATCTTACACCATTTTCGAGAGTAATGGAACAAACGCAATATAGAAAGACAGTTATACTGCAAGAATTGGACCAACAAGGGATTAACCTATCAAATTTTGATGCTATATGTGGCCGAGGTGGTTTACTTCGCCCAATCGAAGGCGGCACATACCTTGTAAATGACTTCATGCTACAAGACTTAAAGATGGGTTTTAATGGAGAACATCCTTCCAATTTAGGTGGCATTCTAGCATACGAAATAGCATCTGATTTAAACATTCCATCTTACATCGTTGACCCTGTAGTGGTGGATGAATTACACGCCCTTGCTCGAATTTCAGGATTTCGTGATATACCTAGAAAAAGCATTTTTCATGCGTTAAATCATAAATCTGTTGCACGTCATGCAGCAAAAGAATTGGATAAAACTTATGAACAAGTCAATCTAATTGTTGCCCACTTGGGTGGCGGTATTACGGTTGGTGCACATAGACATGGAAAAGTAATTGATGTTAATAACGGACTTGATGGGGATGGACCATTTTCGCCAGAAAGAGCTGGAACTGTTCCGGCTGGTGATCTAATTATTCAATGTTTTTCCGGAAATAACTCCAGAGATGAAATGATACAAAAAATAGTTGGGCAAGGTGGACTAATGTCTCACCTAGGAACGAAAGATATGTCTGAGATCGAAAGAAGAATAGAACAAGGCGATCAAAATGCGCTTGTGATTTATCAAGCCATGGCATATCAAGTCTCTAAAGAGATTGGTGCAATGAGTACTGTGTTAGAAGGACAAGTAGATGGGATTGTTTTAACGGGAGAGATTACTTTAAGTAAAAAAATCATTGAAATGATTAGTGACCGAATAAATTGGATAGCCGATGTGTTTACTTATCCTGGTGAAAATGAATTATTAGCTTTGAACCTTGGCACATTACGGGTATTAAAAAATGAAGAAATGGCAAAAAACTATGCTGATTTTGGGTAAGGGGGAACTAAAGTGGCTCATGAATATGATCTTGTAATCGTTGGTGGTGGGACAGGTGGTTACGTTGCGGCTATACGAGCATCCCAATTGGGATTAAAAACCGCCATAGTAGAGAATGAGAAATTAGGAGGAACATGTTTACATAAAGGTTGTATTCCATCTAAGGCATTACTACGAAGTGCTGAAGTGTACAGACAATCGAAACAAGCAAGTGATTATGGTGTTGAAATAGAGAAAACTGTACTACATTTTAACAAAGTCCAAGAACGTAAAAACAAAATAGTCGAAAAGCTACATCAAGGTGTATTGGGACTAATTAAAAAAGGAAAGATTGATGTTTATCAAGGTTATGGCCGAATCCTAGGACCCTCTATTTTCTCACCAACTGCTGGTACAGTATCTGTTGAACTAGAAGATGGCAGTGAAAATGAAATGCTTATACCAAAGAATGTATTGATCGCAACAGGCTCAAAACCCCGTGTGTTTGATGGCTTAGATGTGGATGGTACATCTATTTTAACTTCCGATCATGCACTTGAATTAGAAGAGTTACCAAAATCAATGATCATTATTGGTGGAGGTGTTATTGGAGTAGAATGGGCATCTTTATTAGCAGATTTTGATGTAGAGGTTACACTTGTCGAGTATGCAGAGCGAATACTACCAACAGAGGACCAAGAAATCTCTAAAGAAATGACAAGGCATTTGAAGAAAAAAGGAATCACTATCCTTACGAGCGCAATGCTACAGATAGATTCTATTGATAAAATGTCTGATCATGTGGAAATTGATATTGAGAAGAATGGTGAAACAGTAACGCTAAAGGCGGAGAAAATGTTGCTTTCGGTTGGACGTATAGCGAATACGGAATCACTAGGATTGGATAATACAGAAATCATTATTAATAATCAGGGCTATATTGATGTAAACAATTATTATCAAACGAAAGAATCGCATATTTATGCTATTGGGGATGTTATTGGTGGACTTCAGTTAGCACATGTTGCATCTCGTGAAGGTGTAATAGCGGTGGAACATATGGCAGAACAAAAGCCTGAACCCCTAAATTACAACCAGATTCCATCAGCAATCTATTCTCATCCAGAGATTGCCAGTATTGGATTAACAGAGCAGCAAGCAAAGGAAAATGGCTTTTCTGTTAAGACTGGAAAAACTACCTTTAAAGCAATAGGAAAGGCATTGGTGTATGGGGAAGACGCAGGTTTTGTAAAGGTTATAGCCGATAAGGATACCAATGATCTGTTAGGCATTCATATGATTGGTCCACATGTAACAGATATGATTTCAGAAGCTGGTCTGGCAATGGTTCTGGATGCTACACCGTGGGAGATCACACAAACTATTCATCCGCACCCATCATTATCAGAAGCTATTGGAGAAGCTGCATTAGCAGTAGAGGGGAGGAAAATACATGGTTAAAGTGGATAGGAAGAAAAAGGTGATTGAACAAAGGCATGAACAACTAGGGTTAAACGATGAACAAGTGTTAGACATGTATCGAAATATGCTGTTGGCAAGAAGAATTGATGAAAGAATGTATCTATTAAATAGGGCAGGGAAAATTCCATTCGTGGTTTCCTGTCAAGGGCAAGAACCAGGTCAAGTTGGTGCAGCATTTGCGCTTGATAAGGAGAAAGACTACGCGCTTCCTTATTACCGTGATTTAGGAGTTGTACTGACATTTGGAATGACAACAAAGGATCTATTCTTACAGGCTTTTGCAAAAGCAGAGGATCCTAACTCAGGTGGCAGGCAAATGCCTGGTCATTTCGGACAAAAGAAGAACAGAATCGTTACAGGTTCATCTCCGGTTACAACGCAAGTTCCTCACGCAGTAGGCATTGCGCTTGGTGCAAAAATGGAGAAAAAAGATTTTGTTAGTTTTGTAACTTTCGGCGAGGGTTCATCTAACCAAGGAGATTTTCATGAAGGGGCAAATTTTGCCGCAGTCCACAAATTACCGGTTATTTTTATGGTGGAAAATAACCAATACGCCATTTCAGTCCCATTAAGCAAACAGGTTGCTTGTGAGAAAATATCTGATCGAGCAATTGGGTACGGTATGCCTGGTATAACAGTTGATGGAAATGACCCGCTAGCAGTGTATGAAGCTGTTAAAGATGCAGTGACAAATGCACGTAACGGTCACGGACCGACGTTAATTGAGGTGGTTTCCTATCGTTTACTAGCACATTCTAGTGATGATGATGACCGTAGCTATCGATCGAAAGAGGAAGTTGACGAAGCGAAAGAAAAAGATGGAATTATTACATTCGCAACGTATTTAAGGGAGACAAATGTCTTAACAGAAGAGATAGAAGTGAAATTAAATGATGAGATTAAATCATTAATAGATGATGCTACAGATTATGCAGAAAAAGCGCCATATGCCGATGCAAAATCCATTTATAAACATGTGTATGCAGAGTAGGGAGGGGAAAACATGCCAGTTAAATCATATATTCAAGCCATCACGTTAGCATTACGTGAAGAAATGGAACGTGATGAAAAAGTTTTTGTATTAGGGGAAGATGTTGGTGTCCGTGGAGGAGTATTTCGTGCAACAGAAGGACTGTATGAACAATTTGGATCAGAAAGAGTATTGGATACACCTCTTGCAGAGTCAGCAATAGCAGGTGTAGGTATTGGTGCAGCGATGTACGGAATGAGGCCTATTGCGGAGATGCAGTTTGCTGATTTCATTATGCCTGCAGTCAACCAAATTATCTCTGAGGCTGCAAAGATTAGATACAGATCAAATAATGATTGGAGCTGTCCCATTACTATTCGTGCACCTTATGGTGGGGGTGTTCACGGTGCCTTATACCATTCTCAATCGATTGAATCCGTGTTCGCTAACCAACCCGGATTGAAAATCGTCATGCCGTCTACACCTTATGATGTAAAGGGACTTCTAAAGTCTGCGATCAGAGATGAAGACCCGGTGTTGTTTTTGGAGCATAAGCGTGCTTACCGCTTAATAAAAGGGGAAGTACCCGATGAGGATTATACTTTGCCAATCGGTAAAGCGGACGTTAAGCGTGAAGGTTCAGATATTACCGTTATTACATATGGATTATGTGTGCATTTTGCACTTCAAGCAGCAGATAAATTGGAGGCAGAAGGTATTGATGCACATATTCTAGATTTGCGTACGGTATATCCCCTAGACAAGGAAGCAATTATCGAAGCCGCATCTAAAACAGGCAAAGTTCTGTTAATTACAGAAGATAATCTAGAAGGAAGTATTATTGGAGAAGTAGCCGCAATTATAAGTGAACATTGTCTGTTTGACTTAGATGCGCCTATCAAACGACTTGCTGGGCCAGATGTACCATCAATGCCATACGCGCCTCCACTGGAAAAAGAATTTATGGTGAATCCAGATAAAGTAGAAAAAGCAATGAGAGATCTAGCTGAATTTTAAGAGGTGAAAAGGAGGGACAACCCTTGGCTTTAAATAAAATTACAATGCCACAATTAGGTGAGAGTGTAACAGAAGGAACAATTAGTAATTGGCTTGTGGCAGAGGGAGATCACGTCAATAAATATGATCCTATTGCAGAAGTGTTAACAGATAAAGTGAATGCAGAAGTACCATCATCTTTTTCAGGCATTATAAAGACGCTTTCTGCTAAAGAAGGAGAAACACTCGAAGTCGGCGCATTAATGTGTTATATCGAAACGGAACAAAGTGACACCCCAGAGCAAACATCTTCTACGTCTATTACTGAAAATCAGTCCATTGACAATATGGAAGAAGAGGATAATTCGATGAAAACTAGATATTCTCCAGCAGTTTTAAAGTTAGCACAAGAAAATACAATTGACTTAACACAAGTGAATGGGACAGGTCGTGGTGGAAGAATAACGCGCAAAGATATAGAAAAGGTAATAAGCAATGGTGGCACAACAAAGGTTGAACAAGTTGATCCTACTCCGGACACCAACCTAATAAATGCAATTGAAGAAGAGAAAACGAATAAAGAATTGGCCTATCATCCTCCTGCACCAGAACCACAAATAGTGCAAACCGAAACCGGTGACAAAGAAATTCCTGTTACTGGACTTAGAAGAACGATTGCTAATAATATGGTTCGCTCAACAACAGAAATTCCGCATGCATGGATGATGATTGAAGTTGATGTTACAAACCTTGTTAAATATCGTAATTCGGAGAAAACACGTTTTAAAGAGAATGAGGGATATAATCTTTCTTATTTTGCGTTCTTTTTAAATGCAGTCGCAAAGGCATTAAAGAAGTTTCCGCAATTAAATAGTTCTTGGGCAGGTAATAAAATTATTCAACGTAAAGATATTAACTTATCCATTGCGGTAGCTAGAGATGATGAACTTTTTGTTCCAGTAATTAAAAATGTAGATGAAAAGAGCATTAAAGGGATTGCAAAAGAGATCGATGTCCTTGCTAAAAAGGCAAGAAACGGAAACCTTACAACACAAGATATGCAGGGTGGGACATTTACTGTGAACAATACAGGCTCATTTGGGTCCGTGCAGTCCATGGGTGTCATCAACTATCCGCAGGCTGCGATTCTACAGGTTGAGTCAATTGTTAAACGTCCAGTCATCATTAATGATATGTTTGCGGCAAGGGATATGGTTAATCTATGTTTATCACTCGACCACCGTGTTCTAGATGGCGTAATCTGTGGACAGTTTATGTCTCATATAAAAGGCATCTTAGAAAATATTTCGAGTGATACAACGCCAATTTATTAAATCTGGGGGTAACCCCCGGATTTTTTTGTTTCACTTTGAAATTAAATAATCATGAATAATTGTTCTAAATGTCAACTAGGCAACTGAATGACTAGCTTATTAGAATTAGATTTCACAATGTCTTCTATAATTATCACTACTAATTTTTAAAATTACGGTATAATAGAAGGTGGTTTTATAGAAGTAGCAGTATCAGAACCGAAAAAAATATTAGAATTTTGATGGAAAGAGAGAGTGGGACTACATGGGTCGTAAATGGAACAATATTAAAGAAAAGAAAGCTGCAAAAGATAAAAACACGAGTCGTATTTATGCGAAATTCGGACGTGAAATTTACGTTGCTGCGAAACAAGGGGAACCAGATCCAGAATTAAATACAACATTAAAGTTTGTATTAGAACGAGCAAAAACATATAGTGTTCCAAAATCTATCATAGATCGTGCTATCGAAAAAGCAAAAGGTGGAACAGAAGAAAACTATGACGAGCTTCGTTATGAAGGCTTTGGTCCAAATGGATCGATGATTATCGTTGATACATTAACGAATAACGTTAATCGTACAGCCGCAGAAGTCCGTGCTGCTTTTAATAAAAATGGTGGGAATATGGGTGTTAACGGCTCAGTAGCTTACATGTTTGATAGTACTGCAGTTATTGGATTTGAAGGAAAAACCGAAGATGAAGTGTTAGAATTTCTAATGGAAGCGGACCTCGATGCACGAGATATCGTGGAAGAAGACAATTCTATCATTATTTATGCGGAACCGGATCAATTCCATGCGATTCAAGAAGCCTGTAGAGAAGCAGGAGTGACTGATTTCACCGTAGCCGAACTTACGATGCTTGCACAAACGGATGTTAACCTTGATTCAGAAACAGAGGAACAATTTGATAAGCTAATCGATGCACTAGAAGATTTGGAAGACGTGCAGCAAGTGTATCATAATGTAGAAATGAGCTAAATTAAAAATGTGTCAGTAATTGGCAAACATATATGATCATATATGTTTGCCAATTTGATTAGGTGAAGAGTTTTAGTTTACTGACCTTATAGGTCATTTAGTTGAAGCGGTAAACAGATTTCAACTATAATATTTACATATTGAATAAAATGGAGGAATAGTTGATGGCAAAAGATAGTTCGTTTGATATTGTGTCTGAAGTTAATCTATCAGAGGTAACAAATGCTGTAACAATGGCGATGAAGGAAATTAAAACGCGATATGATTTTAAGGGTAGCAAAAGTAATATTACAGTAGAAGACGGAGAACTTGTTTTAATTTCTGATGATGAGTTTAAATTAGACCAACTAAAGGATGTTTTAATTGGTAAGTTAATTAAACGTGATGTATCATCAAAAAGTTTGGATTATGGAAAGATTGAAAATGCTTTTGGTGGCACTGTTCGTCAACGTGCGAAGCTAGTTCAGGGAATTGATAAAGACCAAGCGAAGAAAATTAATAAGATTATCAAAGATTCAGGTCTGAAAGTGAAAAGTCAAATCCAAGACGATCAGGTTCGTGTGAGTGGGAAGAACCGAGACGATTTGCAACAAGTCATCGCAGCGATAAAAGCGGCAGACTTACCAATTGATGTACAATTTATTAATTATCGTTAACATGTAATGAAAAAACGTTCATTTTACTTGTATAACTATAGAAGATACTTAGTAAAATGAACATATTTTGTTATAAGGGTTGTTTTATCACTTCTATCCATTATAATGAAAGCGGTTTTATTTTAGGGGAAGAACACTACATGTTTTCAACTGACTATTCCAACAAAAGTAGAAAAACTGCAAATTTAAAATCGCACAGAAAAAACTAGTGCTAATGTATGTAGCCTCTAATGAAGTTCAGATAGAGTTGGAAAGTATAAAGTAGAAAGGGATTTTTATGGAATTTATTATTAATCAAGAGATATTAGGACAGGGGTCATTATTTTATCAGGAAGAAGATGCGTTTAGTGGTGTGAATAAGATTGCTAAAAAGGTTATGCACGATGTGGAGTTAGTTTTTGGTGATGCGCCACAAGCAACGATGGACAGAACGAAGCTAGGGAAGACTGCAGTGTTGTATGGAACAGTCGGTCATAGCCCAATGCTTCAGGAGCTTGAAGAGAAAAAACTAGTAGATTTATCTGAAGTTACAGGTAAGAGAGAAGTTTTTCTATTTAAAGTGGTAGACCGACCATTTGAAGGTGTTGAAAAAGCACTTGTAATCGCGGGAAGTGATAAACGTGGTACAATCTATGGTTTATTTCATCTATCAGAGCTTATGGGTGTTTCTCCACTAGTAGATTGGGCTGATGTAAAACCAAAACGTAAAGCTTCTCTATCTCTAAGTGGAGACTTAACATATGTATCGAAAGAGCCATCTGTTCGCTATCGTGGTTTCTTCATCAATGATGAATGGCCAGCCTTTGGTAACTGGACGATGAAGCGATTTGGTGGCTTTAATGCAGAAATGTATGAGCATATTTTTGAGCTATTGCTAAGAATGAAAGGAAATTACATGTGGCCCGCAATGTGGTCAGCACGATTTTTTGATGAGGGGCCTGGCTTAGCCAATGCTGAATTGGCAGATGAATATGGCGTGGTAATGGGGGCATCTCACCATGAGCCTGCTTTGCGTTATGGAGAGGAATACAAATACCTACGTGGTAAAGATTCTAAGTATGGAGATGCTTGGAATTTCGTTTCGAATAGAGAAGGAATTACAAAGTTCTGGGAAGACGGTTTAAAGCGTGGTGGTAAATTTGAGAACGTCATCACAGTTGGTATGCGTGGTGAACAAGATACATCCATTATGGGGAAAGAATCTACCTTAGCTGATAACATTGAATATCTACGAGATGTGATCCAGACACAAAACAAGTTAATCGAGGAAAATGTAAACCCTAACCTTTCAGAAGTTCCTAGAATGCTAGCGCTTTACAAAGAGGTGGAACCATTCTTTTATGGGGACGAAAATACACCAGGGTTAATGAATTCGGAAGAGCTTGAAGATGTCATTTTGATGTTATGTGATGATAACCATGGTAACTTACGTACATTACCTACAGAAGAAATGCGTAGTCATTCAGGTGGTTATGGTATGTATTATCATTTTGATTACCATGGTGGACCAGTATCGTACGAATGGATTAACAGTTCTTACCTTCCAAAAGTTTGGGAGCAGATGACGATGGCTTACGATTTTGGTGTTCGTGATCTATGGATTGTAAATGTTGGTGATGTTGCTACACAGGAGTTCCCATTATCTTACTTTATGGATTTGGCTTACGACTTTGATAAATGGGGTACAAATGCGATTAATTCAACTGAACTCTATACGAGACAATGGATGGAAAGACAGTTTGATGGTGTATTCACTGAGGAAGATAAAGAGAAAGTATTTGAATTACTCACAGGTTACACAAAGATTGCACATAAACGCAGACCTGAGGCAATGCATGCAAATGTGTACCATCCGGTAAATTATAAGGAAACGGATCATACATTAGAGCAAATTGATTACCTATTAAATATTGCAGAAGAATTATATGAAAAAGTTGATAAAGAGGATTTTTCCACTTATTTCTCACTCGTTTATTATCCTGCAGTAGGAAACCTTAACTTACAGAAAATGTGGTTACTTACGACAAAAAATCATTATGATGCGAAATTGCGTAAAATGGAAGCAAACAAATTGTCAGAGCAGATTAAAGGTTGCTTCAAGAAGGACCGTGAACTGGTAGAACAGTTTCATACTATAGATGATGGTAAATGGTTTGGAATGGGGCTTTCTGAGCATATCGGATTTATTCATTGGAATGAAGAAGAAGCGCAGTATCCGATACTGATGAATGTTCTACCTGCGAATAAACCAAGAATGGTAGTCACGATAGATGGCACAGAACGGTTTTGCGAGGGTCCTGAATGGCATGACAATAAACTTTATCTAAATGACTTCTTACAACCAGATATTGAAGAAGCATCTTTTACTATCTCTAGTGTAAGTGATTTAGATGCAGAGTATGAAATTACCTGTGAAACTAAATGGTTAACTTGTTCGAAGACTAGCGGAAGCCTTGATGGTAAGGAAAAAACAAAAGAAGATATTGATGTGAAGATTGATCGAAGTGCAATGAATGGTGAGACTGAAGGACGTATTGTTGTCAAAATGTCAATCGGAACTTGTGAAATCATTGTAAATGCAACGAATGAGGATTTTAGTGAATATCCTAAGATGACCTTTGTTGATACAAATGGTTACATTTCTATTGAGGCTGAACATTTTTCTCAGCGTAAAGATACAACAAATCAGCAGGGTGATATAAATAGATTTAAAGTACTTGAAGGATATGGAAAAACACGATCTGCAGTTAAGGCATTTCCTACAACATCGTATTATACTGCCGGTGATGACGCACCTTATCTGGAATATCAATTCGTAGTACAGGAAGCTGGGAACTATGAGTTAGAATTCTATATGCAACCTTCCAATCCAGTAGCGAAGGATAATACCATTTACTGTGGAATCCAAGTCAATACGGATGACATTAATATTGAAAATGTACTTCCTGAAGGATACCGTGTAGGTGGCGATGATTGGGCAGAAGGTGTACTGGATAACATCCACAAGCACGTTAGTAAGATTAATTGTAAAGAAGGATTAAATACCTTAAGAATCCATGCAGTGAGCCCAGGTTTTGTATTAGAAAAGCTAGTCATCTATCCTGATGGAAAGAAACCTGCAAATAGCTATCTTGGACCGACGGAAACCTATTTTGTAGGGAAATAGGTTAAAAGAAATAGATTAACAATAAAATAATTAATGAAAGTAAGTCCCACTTATCAACTTAGAAAGTGGGACTTACTATTTAGATGATTTATTATCCTAGGAAGGTATTGCTACACGTAAGGTAGAGAAGGATTTGACTATCTTTGTAAAATAAGTTAAATTACATGAAAGTTAATGAAGATTAACAAAGTGGAGTACGTTTATTTAAATCTTAGGAAAAGATGTTAAAAGATGGAGGAAATTATGGAAGATATTTTAAAAGTAAAAGATAAAGTTTTTGTCATTATGGGAGTAGCAAATGAAAGAAGTCTTGCATGGGGAGTTGCGCAATCACTTTACAAAGCAGGTGCACGATTAATATTTACATATCGAAAAGAACGTTCTTTAAGTAAATTAAACAAGTTGTTAGAGGACCATGGTTACCAAGCTGAACTTGTAGTGCAGTGTGATGTCAATGATGATGAGAGCATTAAACATGCATTTAATGAAATTAAAGAAAATGCCGGAACAATAAATGGAGTGGTTCATTCTATTGCTTTCGCGCATGGAGAGGATTTGAAAGGGGATTTTGTTGAGACAACAAGAGAAGGTTATGCTTTTGCACAAGATTCTAGTGCTTACTCTTTAATTGCAGTTACAAGAGAGGCTAGAGCATGTATGGTAGATGGTGGGTCTATTGTAACCATGAGCGCACTGGGTGCAGAGCGTGCACTTGATGGTTATAAGGTAATGGGTGTAGCAAAAGCTGCTCTAGAATCAGCTGTCAGGTATTTGGCTTTAGACTTAGGCGACGTGAACATAAGGGTAAATGCTATTTCAGCGGGTCCGATCCGAACCCTAGCGGCCAAGGGTATTCCATCATTTAATCAAATGTTACACGACATTGAGAAGAAGGCTCCATTAAAAAGAAATGTAACGCAAGAAGAGGTCGGGGATATGACATTATCATTGTTAAGTCCTATTTCTCGAGGGGTAACAGGGGAAGTCATACATGTGGATTCAGGTTACCATATTGTAGGCTAATCTGTATATGTAGAAATAAACAATGAAGAGGAAACCCTATAATCGGGTTTCCTCTTTCTATTTAAAAGAGATAAATTGTATATTAGTTATAAAAAGATGCACCTACAATGATTAGCAAGATAAATAGAACAACGATTAGCGCGAAACCACCACCGGCACCATATCCAGTAGCACCATAACCAGCACCAGCACCGTAGCCATAACCAGCACCAGCACCGTAGCCATAACCAGCGCCATTAGCAGGATAACCATTACCATAACCATATCCTCCGAAGAAACTCACTTAAACAACACCCCCTTAATTTCTTTCTACTTTACTTTATGAGAGTGAACTTAATTCGTTCAGGACAAATGACTAATGTATCTAATATTAGGCTTTTAGCGCTATTCATTTTTATCGTTTCATACCTTTCAAATATGTTGTCATTATATAATCGAAACTATGGTTAAGTTTAATTGGAATACCAAACCCATTTGCTTTTTCTAGGGAGGAGAATCCGTGAAGAAGGCTTCTTAATCCTCTAACAACGTGTAACTCTTCTTCTTTTGTGAAATTGTAATGTTTGATTGTTTGAACTGCAAGTTGCACAATTTTATTGGCTGCTTCATAAATCTCTTTGTCTTGAGCATTCGGTGCAGCAAGCGTAGATTCATATAACCCAGGATGATTTCTCGCAAAATTTAAATAACCCTTGCTAAGTGCAATTACTCTCTCGTCACCACTAATACCTTCCATATTAGCCTTCATGCTACTATAAAGCTGTTGTATACCTACTAGTGCCATTTCTGTTTTCAACGCGGATAGACTACTTATGTGGTTATAAAGAGACGGGGGCTTAATATTCAATTTCTTTGCAATTGTTGCCATAGTGACTTTTTCTATACCTTCGTCATCTGCAATATTAATTGCTGCTTCTAATACTTTTTGTTTAGATAGACCAATTCTAGGTGACATGATTTAGTAAACCTCCTCGGTGTGTTATTGAGTTAATTTATGTTCTGCACGCAATATTGCTTGCTCCATTAATGTTTCTGGTTCTAGTATAACAGGCCCGTGTCCTACAAATAATTTGGTAGGATTATATGCCAATAGCTTTTGGGCGCTTTCAATCGCTTTTTCTTTATTCCATGTTGCTAAAGCAGGGAAGGGGAAACTCCATTGTAAGTCACCAGATACTGCTAATGCTCCTTTTGTTTGGAAGGCATCACCTGCAATAACACAGTTATTTCGTACATCTAAAAAAGACATTGAACCTGGTGTATGTCCTGGAGTTGCTATAGCAAGTAACGATCCGATTTGATCTCCATCTTTGACCCATACATCCGCTTTCGTTTTGACATTTTTGGGTACCCCTCCACGAATTGGTGTTTCAGGTTCGGAAGGAAATAAGGAACGATCACCAGCTAACAGGTGAGAATCACGTTCAGAAATGTAGACAGTTAGTTCTGGGAGATGTTCTTTTAGTTTGTCTAAGGAGCCTACATGATCTTCATGGCCATGTGTTAATAAAATTTTTGTAATGGGCTTCCCAAGTAATTTAGCTACTTTTTGTATTCGTTTTGCGCTGAAGGGTAAAGCTGCATCAATTAGGGTTAACTCATGTTCTTCTTCAACCAAATAACAATTTACAGGAAAAAAATGTTCAAAAAAACTCACCTTTGTTACTGTTTTATAAGCACTCAATTATCGATCACCTCATTATAATTTATAAAACTAACACCATTAGTTTAACAATAACTAATGGTATTAGTTTTGGCAAGTGCTATTTTTACTTTAATCCTTAAAATGCCAAAAAAAAGCCGGGATTAATTCACCCGACCAATTCCTTAATATCCTCTTTTATAATCAACTAAGTTTACTGATGGCGTATGACCATTCAAATATTGTAATAAATTCGGTATTAAGATATCATCAACAACTCTTTGATGATAGTATTCTGTTGAACCCGCCGTGTGAGGAGTTATGATAACATTATCCATATTCCAGAGAGGACTCTCATATGGCAATGGTTCTTGTTCAAACACATCACAGCCGGCACCAGCGATTTGCTTTTCTTGTAGTGCCTTTATAAGAGCAGGCTCATCAACTAATTGTCCGCGGCCAATATTAATAAAAAAGCTAGAATCTTTCATCTTATTAAACGCTTCTTCACCAAAAATGTGGTACGTTTGGTCAGTTAACGGTAAAGTAACTACCACATAATCACATTTTGGTAATAAATCATGCAGTTCATCCATGGTTGCTATTTCATCAAAATAACTAGCAGGTTTTTTAGCGTTTCTTATACCAATAACATGCATCCCAAATGCTTTAGCGATCTTGGCAGTTTCTGTTCCGATTGCACCTACGCCAAGAATGCCAATTGTTTTATTATGTAGTTCTAGTTTTAAACTTTCGTGCTTCCATACTCGCTCTGACATGTTTTGAACATATGCATGGATTTTTCTTGTGAGTGAAAGCATCATTGCAAAAATTGTTTCGGATATCGGAAAGGCATGCACACCATTTGCGCTTGTTAACAAGATATCATGCTTAGCAAAACTGTCAATTGGATAGCTATCCACTCCAGCACTCCAACTTTGAATCCACTTAAGCTTAGTACCATTCTGTAAGCATGACTCGGCAATTTGTTTATTCCAACCAGCGATGACCTCTGCATCTTGGATATGCTTCTCCCAAACAGTACTATCTTTTCCTGTGTAAACATTCCAATCAGGAATTATATTTTTGATCTTACTAATTAGCTCTTGATCCAGTTCTTCCGCTATGATCATACTCCGTCTTTCCATCCAAATCACCTCTGCACTTTAGTATAGTTATATTTTAACACGTCTGTTTACCTAATGTTTCCTCTTAAGCATTTAAAATAGAGAAAAAGTATATAGCTTTGAAGATTTACCAGGAATACTTATACCTTTGAGATGAGAGTCAGGATGGTTGTTATTGCAGATTAATATATAAACTACGCAGTAACTTCCTTACGGTATTTATGGGATGAGTGCTAGAACGACGCTGCGGAAAAACACTCGCTTTCCGTGGGGAACGCTTCAGCCTCCTCACTCGCAAAGAACGCTCACTGCGGGTCTTCAGACTGTTCCTTTCCCACAGGAGTCTCGTGTTTTTCCTCCGCTATGTTTGGCTTTCTATTATCGTGAGAAGTAAGTTGGTTATGAGTTGCGATGTTAATGTACTGAATACAATGGCAAAGAAATGCTTAACTCTTTCTAAAAAAGCACAAGTTCAAATTTTACTAAAAGCAGTTACTCGAGGAGCGGGTGGGTTAGATATGTCGGATTTTATATCAAATATGAAGAAAAACTAGAGGAAAAGAGCGGCTTAAAGGGATAAATGGTATGATTACTATGTAACACATTCTTTAATGTTATGAAAAGGTGAAATTATGTTAGAACGAAACTATGACAAATACCTCCATATAGAAACCAGTAAATATAGTGAAACGTTTGATCATTCAAATGTTCATTATCATCGGTATGAACCAACTCCGTACAGTGCATTACAAGTATTATTTGAGCATCATAAAATAGTAAGCAGTGATCGGATCGTTGATTTTGGCTGTGGAAAAGGGCGTTTGATTTTTTTTATTCATTATTTCTATCAGGCAACTGTTATCGGAATTGAGATGAATCAATCGTTCTACGAATCCGCTAGGAATAATTCTCTGAGCTATATCCGTCAAAATCAACTAGTAAAGCATGATAATATACATTTGTATCATTGTTTAGCGGAGGGCTATCAAATAAACGAAAATGATAACAAATTTTATTTTTTTAATCCATTTACAGTTCAAATCTTCATGCGTATTATTAATAATATTCTTAGGTCTGTAGAAAAAAATCCTAGAGAGATTGAACTGATTATTTATTATGGGTCTGATGATTATGTTTATTTTTTAAATTATCAAACTACATTCTCACTAAAGCAAGAGATAGCTGTACCAATATTAGTTGATTCTAATCCGTATGAACGTTTTTTAGTTTATCGACTAGGATAATAGTAAGTGTAATGAAGGGGTCATAATATGCAAAAGATAGCGAAAAGCGTATATGAGGCAATTATGATACTGTTAGTAATGGTTACAATTATTACACTTTGGACAGATCACAATTACAATTCGACCATTAATTGGGTTGTTTGGGCATTCTTCTTCCTTGATTTTGTCGTACGATTGGTGAAGTCAAAGCATAGGTGGGAGTTTGTTAAAAAGAATCCGTTTTTAGTTATTGCCATTATACCTTTTGATCAATTTTTCCAGATAGCTAGAATTGTTCGTGTGTTCTATTTGTTTAGATTAAAGACGATAACAAAATACTATGTAATGCCTTATATGAATAAACTATCGTATGTTTCAACAACTTTGATTGGTATTACTTTATTCTCTTTGTTATTAGTGGAAGCATCTATTCTGTTACATGTAGAAAGTGCAATTGATACTTATTATAGTGCTTTATATGTTGTATTTTCTCATTTATTATTTTTCGGTCACCAAATAATTGATATTCAAAACACAATCTCCATCTGGTTGTTAACTGTTACAACGATTGTAGGAATTGTTATGCAAGGTCTAGCGTTACAATGGCTGTTTTCGATTGGAGATAGATATGTAACGCGTATAAAGGAGCAAAATAAGTCAACGTGATTTCATATGATATTTTTCAATAAACCTTTTGATCTTATCTCAGATCAGAGGTTTTTTTGGTTCATTCTCAGGATAGAATAGAAGATAGCCTAAACAATCTCATAATACCCATCACATACAAACGAAGAATTTGCACATTAGAAAGGTGATCTTGTGAAACTGATTGATGAACTAATCCAAGCATTAATTGAACTTGTCCATGATTATAATGTTGGCTTGATCGATCAAATTGAACTCCAATTAAAGTTACAATATTTAATTTCTAGGATAGATAAAATCGAGATAAACTATAATGTGAAGCCTTTTAAGCAACTAGTAAACAGAAAACATACAATTACATTAGATCAATTACTTTACAAAGCAAAATATCGCGCTGTTCAATCGATATTAGTACTTAAAAATGTACGAACGAAAAATGCTTTATCCCATCAGTTATCTGTTCTCATTGGGAAAAACTTATATTTTGAATCACTTTATCGAACATTGGAGAGTTGTTATTACGCGTATATAAATATGAATCATTTAGATGAATTTTCTAAAGAAGTTGAACTATTTAAATATAAGGATGGCCGATCACTTCTCTGAAATAGTTCTGAATTTTTGATTTAACCCATTTAGAGGAGCTATAATAAATGTATAACTAAATGAACGTTGTAATTAATCATCAAGTTTGGATTATCAGTTTGATCAAATCATTTCGGAAGGGTGATACTTCTTATGAACGATTTCCATCAAGTTGTTAATAAATTGCCGAAGAGCGCACAAGTTGAATTAGAAAGTATCCAAAAGCTAATTGGTCCAATTATGAAGGTCCGAACGAGATATATCATGTTCTCTGTGCCAATGATTACTCTTTCTCTATTTCAATTATCAGTACTACTGTTTTATGGGGGCATGAACCAAGAATTGTTGTGGACTTCCGTTTTTTATGCTCTTCTAGCAGCAATAGGGTTTGCGTTGCTTAAGGAAGGGAAGCAGAAAAAACTAGAAATGCAGCAAATGACAAATGATTATATGATAGATCGAGTGAATAAAAGTCAGTTTGTTTCAGAACATAACAAAAAAGAATACGTCGAACTGATTCAACAACAACCGTTCCTAGCGATAAATAATTTCATTCGCTTTTTGACTGAAGAAGACAAAATAAGAAGAACTAGCGGTAATTGGT
Source organism: Aquibacillus koreensis (assembly GCF_025154055.1). Lineage (GTDB taxonomy): Bacteria > Bacillota > Bacilli > Bacillales > Amphibacillaceae > Aquibacillus_C > Aquibacillus_C koreensis. Next base: position 152,382 of record NZ_JAOALK010000056.1, on the reverse strand, counting down.
TTAAGAGATGAATTGAAATCAGCCTCCCCTTTAACTAAGAGGCTGATTTTTTTCAATATAAAAGAAACAATGTATGTTGCTGTAGTAAAAAAATGATATGATATGTTTAGTCTTATTTTTATGCTTGAAGAAAAATGAATGATACCAGTAAAAGGACGGTAGTATATGACGGAAGAGAACATTACCAGAATCGTAATTGGAGAGAAAGAATATATTTTAATAGGAACGGCACACATATCAAAACAGAGTGCTGAGCAAGTAAAACAAGTAATAGAAGCAGAAAAACCTGATTCTGTTTGTGTGGAATTGGATGAGCAGCGGTATCAATCGATAAAAGATGGTAGTCGTTGGAAGGAAATGGATATATTTAAGGTGATTAAAGAAAAAAAAGCATCGCTCTTATTAATGAACCTTGTCGTGTCTTCTTTTCAAAAAAGGATGGCAAAGCAATTAGACATTACCCCTGGACAAGAAATGATTCAAGGGATAGACTCTGCCAATGAGATTGGGGCGGAGTTGGTATTAGCTGATAGAAATATACAAATCACATTCTCAAGAATCTGGCACCAAGTAGGGTTTTCTGGGAAAGCGAAGCTAATGATGAGTGTTGTGTACAGTATTTTTAGTAATGAAAGTATAACAGAAGAAGAACTAGAAAAAATGAAAACGCAAGACATGTTAAGCTCTATGTTAAATGAGTTAACAGAATCATTCCCTAAATTAAAGGGGCCATTAATAGACGAACGTGATCAATACTTAGCACAGAAAATTAAGCATGCTCCAGGAGAAAAAGTTGTTGCTGTCTTAGGTGCAGCCCATGTTCCTGGAATTAAAGAAGAAATCCATAAAGAACAGGATTTAGGTAAATTAACAAGGATTCCTCCGAAGTCTAAAGCACCAAAGATAATCGCTTGGGCTATCCCTATCCTTATTTTATCTATTATTGCTTATACATTTTATACAAATCCATCCAGTGGCATTCAACAAGCACTTAGTTGGTTACTTTGGAATGGTACCTTATCAGCGATTGGAACAGCAATTGCATTGGGACATCCTCTAGCGATTCTAACTGCCTTTATTGCTGCACCAATTACTTCTTTAAATCCGCTACTTGCAGCAGGATGGTTCGCTGGAATTGTTCAAGCGTTTATACGTCGCCCAAACGTTGGCGATTTCGAGACAATCTCTGAAGATGTAACGAGCGTAAAAGGTTTTTGGAATAATAAGGTCACAAGGATTTTACTTGTCGTTGTCTTAGCTAATCTAGGTAGTTCCCTAGGGACATTTATTGGCGGAGCAGATGTCATTCGTTTATTTATAGATAATATTTTCGGGTAACACTTCCCTCAAGAAATGGAAGCTGAGGAAGTGGCTGAGCCTTTAGCTTAAAAAGAGCAATCATTTGATTGCTCTTTTCCTATTCTATGATCGGATATTCTTCAAGTTTAACAAAATGGAATCCTTTCTTTTGCAATAATGGAACTGCCATTTTTACACCTTCAGCGGTTCCGGAGTCTGGTTGATTCATATGCATAATAGCGATTGATCCAGGTTGTGCTTGTAATAAGGATTGTTTTACTTGATTAGCAGAATAGGTTGCACCTGCATCACCATTAATATCAAAATTAACTACTTCCATACCAAGTGATTGAAGTAGACTAACAGAAACCTCATCATAATGTGCAGTTCCTGACCGGAAATATCTGGATTTAATCCCTGTCAATTGATAGATGGTTTGGTAGTTTTCCATTACCTCTGCTATCACTTCCTGAGGCGAACTTGTTCCATTTATTCCATAGGCTTGTTGTCCATTCACGCTAAGTGGTTTATGGTGTGTACCATGATTTTCAATCTGAAATTGATCGTTCGAAGCTATTTGTATAAATTCATCTTTGTTATGATCAATCCAACGTTTGTTAAAAAATAAAGTGGCAGAAATATCATGTGCAATTAAGAAATCAATGAGATCCTGATCGATACCGTTACCTGTTTCGGAACCACACGCGTCAAAGGTTAAGGCAATTACTCTGTCATCTGTATCAAGTCGTTGCTTGACCCCATCAACAGATAATCCCCATTGTTTTGGGGGCTTCACGTATTCCTTTGTAATTTTTCCTGCATGAAATAGCAGTTGTTGGTAAGTTATTGCTTGGACAAATTTCATATGTTGGTCTATCGATTTTTCATGAGGAGCGTGCGTTGCATGAGTCACGTATGTTGCGGAAAAAGCTTGCTTTTCTTTAGGGAGCATCATCGAAATTAAAATAAAACAGATCACCAAGATTAATCCAATTAGTTTCTTCAAAATGAACATCCTTTTATTTTCTTTTTAGGTATATTATAAAGGAAAAGAGATTGATAGCATACTAGCTTTAAAGTTGTTATTTGTGATTAGCTTATTCTAATTAAAAATATAGCCATGCATAGTAATTGACCAAATATAACGTATAATGTGTATGATAAGACAAGTAATCTTAAAAGATAAAGGAATGAACGATGAATGTATCTAACCGTAAAAGAAACAGCTGAATATCTAGATATGGATGAACAGTACATACAAAAGTTAATTTTGACTAAACGAATACGGGCATTGTTTGATGGAGAACAATATCTTATAAACAAAGAACAGTTCAATACACATAAAGAGCAAGTGGAGAAATATCGAGAGTTAATTCAACAAATTTTAAATGAACCAATTCCTGAAGATATAGATGTAAAGGATGAAGATTGAACATTGAACATAGATAGGAGACTGAACATGAAAAAAAAGTTCACCAATACAAAGCAACCAACAAATACACTGGAATATAGCGTGCAAAACGAGTCAGAACTACTCCCCTTCTTACTAGAGGTACTTTCGAGTAAAAGCCGAAATAAAGTGAAGTCTATGTTAACGAGAGGACAAGTTTCAGTTGAAGATAAAACCATCACAGCCCACAATTACAAACTTTTACCCGGATTTACCGTTTCCATTCAAAAAAATAAGGCTGCCAAAATAACAGATTTTACAGGACTCACCATTCTCTATGAGGATCAAGATGTAATTGTTATTGACAAGCAAGCAGGGTTACTGACCGTTGCAACTGATAAAGAAAAAGAAATGACAGCATACAGACAACTGATGGATTATGTTCGTCAAAAACAGCCGAAAAATAGAATATTTATTGTCCATCGTCTTGACCGTGATACTTCAGGGGTCATGATGTTTGCCAAGAATGAAAAAGTAAAACAATTATTGCAAAATGCATGGAAAGAAAAAGTGAAAGACCGTATTTATATAGCTTTAGTGGAAGGAGCAATCACAAAGCAGGAGGGAACGATTAACTCTTGGTTGAAACAAAGTAAAACACTAAAGATGCTTTCAAGTAATAAACCAAATGGGGGACAACAAGCTGTAACACGTTATAAAGTGCTGCAATCCAATAAAAGTCGAACACTACTTGAAGTCCAATTAGAGACTGGTCGAAAGAATCAGATTCGTGTACACATGGAATCAATCGGTCATCCAATTGTAGGTGATAAGAAATACGGAGCAAAGGAAAATGATATCGGTAGACTTGGACTTCATGCCAAAGTATTATCATTTGAACACCCAACAACTGGAAAGACATTACAATTTGAATCAAAAGTACCCAAAGCATTTCTAAAGCCTTTTTAATAAAGGCTTTTTTGTTATCCTCACAGTTGATACATACTACGCATTAACTATCCTATCCGCTCCACAAGTGCAATTGATTCCTTTCCAAACAAAAAAGACTAGGAGAGATCTCGTCGCAGGAACCATTGTCGTTCATGTAAGAAGAGCAAAAAGTGGCAAATGTACTGCTTTAACAAGGAGATTGAAAATAGTAGGATTTCAACAGAAGATATAGATATAAATGAAAATGCTCTACGATTATTTGATCATAAAGATTGGAAGCTGATATATACATATGTGCACCGTTTTTTACATGTTTCAGGGATGGAGCGAAACAAACTAACAAATCAAGTTGCATCTCTTTTACTTTCTAAGTTGGATATAAATGTTCAACAATTGAATACTAGACAAGAGGAAGACCTGCTACTATCTTTATACCTGAATCTTAAAGAGGAGTGGGACTTTGAACTATAAGTCATTTTTCACAAAGCAAAAAGCCCTAATACTGTGCTGTTTTGCTTTTTTTTTTGCATGGATGGAAGTTTAACAAAGATAGTAATCATTTCAAAATTTTGCGTATTGCTACAATCTAATCTTTTACATATTAATGCAATATGAATCCTTCGTATTGCGATACAATGTCGAAAATAGTAGAATTTTGATGTTTTTTATATAATTTTAATAGATTTTTAGGTATAATCGTAGAAGGAAATTTATTGTAAAGGAGAATTAGAATGCAGCAATCTAAACAACTGAGAACAATCTTACTATTTGCAACGATTGTTGTTTCATTTTTGATTGTGTTGATCGCTTTAAAATCACAAGAGATAATGAATACATTTAATATAGGTGCTCAAGAAAAAGATAAAGTTGTCGTTTTAACATCAGATGTGGTAAACGACCAAAGTTGGGGCGGTTTAGCGTACAAAGGTAAAATAATGATGGAAGAACAATTTCCTATTAATGTTCAATTTACGAGCGACCTCGACACGGATGAAAAAATGGAACAGGCCTTAGAGAAAGTCTTAAAAAACGAACCAGATGTGATTATTGGACATGGTCGTGAGTTTTCCCCTCTCTTTACAAAATTTTCACCAAACTATGCAGATACCCAGTTTGTAACAATTCATGGTGATGCTGTTCATGATAATCAATCAGTCTATACATTTGATCAGAATGAAATCGAATATATTGCTGGTATCATGGCTGCTTTAAAGACAAACTCGAATAAGGTAGGGTTAATTGATGTAGATGAAGCTAGAAGTAAAAATCAAGGGTTTGAAAAAGGATTACTATATTATAATTCGAAAATTGAATTCTACTATGAATATGTTGGAAGTAGAGATGATGGTATCAAGGCTACGCAGATTCTGAAAGATATGATTGATGATGGTGTAGATGTTATCTATTCTAAAGGTAATGCTTATAACCAAGCTGTTATCAATTATGCAAAAGAAAGAGATGTTTACGTTATAGGTTATTTAGAAGATCAATCTTATATGGCAGAAAATATCGTTCTTACCAGTGTTTTAAATGATGTACCACAGGCTTATATAGCAATCCTGCAAGATTACTATAGTACGTCTGGGATCCCTTCTGGAAAAGTCATGTTACATGAAGAAGATGGTGTATACAAATTGGCTCCATATGGACCGATGTTTACCGAAGACGAATTAATTTATATAGAATCAGAGATTGATCGTGTGAATAGAGAAAGATTATCATTTTAGATTAAAGGAGAACTTGTTATGAAGTACACATTACAAAAGTTATCGTTTCGCAACAAGATCTTAACAATTCTCCTATTCATTACGGTATTATTTAGTATTTTTGCACTAATTCTCGTTCACTCCATAGGAAAAGTGAGTGATGTAACATCGGAAATAAAAGATGACAACATTCCTGAAATCGTGTGGTTAACCTATTGGGAAAAAGAATTAGATATAAAAGAATACATGGTAACTAGTTACATGCGAAATGATTTTCAGAATGGATTTATGGAAGTTTACGAAAAGAATGAATTAGAGAGTAATAAAGAAATGGTAGAAAAGTATGGAGAAGTTCCTGAATCGGTAGAAAGGTTCGAAAGAGATATTAACCTATTAGACTTTACTATATTAGGTAAGGTTCAAGGCATGCTGAAATTTGATAACATTGCAACAACTAAAAAAGTTATTGATGAAGAATATATTCCAAAACTTCAATCTTTAAGAGAAGATATAATTGATAGTAAACAATTCGAATACGTTCTTTTAGAAGAAAATACGAATAGATTTCCTCAAATCATTGAACAATCTTTATGGTACCTTTTCATTTTATTAATAGGTGCAATTATTTTATCGATAGTCACTTCATATCGAATCAGTTCGAGTTTAACGAAACCACTTGATCAGATGGTTAATAAGGTAAATACAATAGCAAATGGTCACTATGGGTTAACTTTGAAACAAACCAAGCAAATAGAACTACAACATTTAACTAAATCTATTAATACGATGTCAGTGAGTTTAGAAGAGTCCTTTAATAAAATATGGACCGATAAACTAAAAACAGAACAAATTCTTAATTCTTTACCGGTCGGAATTATAACATTTGAAGCCAATAATGAGTACTACGTAAATAGTTCAGCTAGAAACTTACTTCAACTTAATACTCCAGACTTTGATTTAGATCAGGTTGGAACTGAAAAAGAAAATAAAGAATTTTGGAATATACTAAAAGACGGTGTGATTTGTCATAATAAAAAAATTGATTATGTTAGGAATGGAACGGTTTATCACTTCATGGTTTCTCAAACGAAAATGAATAACCTTGAAAATGTGAAAATCGGACAAATTTTCTATTTTATAGATATAACAGAATTGGAAATAATAACAAAGCGAATGCATCAATCGGAGAAATTAGCATTAGTTGGAGAAATGGCAGCTGTTTCAGCTCACGAAATTCGTAATCCTTTATCTGTTATTTATGGGTTTATTTCATTAATGAATAAATCGTTACTAGATGAAGATAGAAACAAGTTTCATATCCCATTACTGATGAAGGAAATTGAACGATTGAACGCTATTGTGGAAGAAATGCTGTTGATGGCAAAGCCAAGTCCTCCTGATATAAGTAGTGTAGAAGTAAGCAGGGTTATAGATGAAATTTTACCTTTGATAAATAATTCATCACGAATTAGATTTGAAGTGAAGGTTGACTCAGCTTCCGTTTTAGCGGACGCCAAGCAGATGAAACAGGTGTTGCTTAACTTATTACGTAACAGTGTTGATGCGATAAAAGATGAAGGTGAAATTTCGGTTACTTCTATCATCAAAGGTGATCGATACCAATTATATATAAAAGATAACGGTAAAGGTATACCAGATTATATCCAAGCTAAAATGTTTGAGCCATTCTCAAGCTCCAAGAATAATGGGACAGGTTTAGGTCTTAATATTGTGCAAAGAATTATGGAAGCCCATAACGGTTCAATTGAGTTGGTAACAACATCGAGCGAAGGTACAGAATTTTTAATCGAGCTTCCATTGGAGTAATAGGTAATAGTTACCCCTTAGTTCATATCCTATTTATTAAGGGTATGAACTTTTTTATGAGTAAAAGGCAATGCAGGGATTTAAGTTTATCCAATCGAAATAATACTAATAATATTCTGTGAAATAAATATATTAATGGATGAATGTTGGTGGTCTTGCATACAATTATTACTTACAGAGGAAAACGTTTTGAAAGTAAGAGAAGTTCATGAAGAAGGGAGTTTATGGATGACTAACGCATTAGTTTTGCAATCAGACTTTGGAGTGAGTGATGGTGCTGTGAATGCAATGAAAGGTGTTGCTTACTCCGTTGAAAACACAATTTCAATATTTGATTTAACACATGATATACCTGTTTTTAATGTGTGGGAGGCGTCCTATCGACTAATTCAGACAGTCAATTATTGGCCTAAAGAAACAGTATTTGTATCTGTTGTGGACCCGGGTGTAGGTACGGATCGGGAGAGTGTTGTTGTTAAGACGTTATCTGATCAATATATTGTAACGCCAAATAATGGAACATTAACACATATTGCGAAAGAAATTGGGATAAAAGAGATACGTGAAATTGATGAAGAAGTAAATCGATTACCTCATTCAGGTGCTTCGCATACGTTCCACGGACGGGATATATACGCATACACTGGCGCTAGACTTGTGGCTGGTGTTATAGAATTTAAACAAGTAGGACCAAACTTGCCTATTAGTTCTATAAAAATGTTACCTATTATACAAGCCGGTGTGCAGGACGATACATTAATCGGTATGGTTGATATCTTGGATATTCGATTCGGAAACCTTTGGACTAACCTGAGTCGCAAAGATCTTGAGGGGATGGATATTCGTTATGGTGATATGCTATCCATCGTAATCAAAAGAGAGAACAAAGTCGTTTACGAGGGTACGATGCTATATGGGCGATCATTCGCAGATAGTAACGTTGGCCATCCGCTTGTGTATGTTAATTCGCTAGATAATCTGGGTGTAGCGTTAAATCAGGAATCATTTGCAAATAAATATCGAATAGAATCTGGTGTGGATTGGAAAATTATAATAAAAAAAGTGAATACAAACATGAAGTAGGCGTTATTTTAGATATAAAGTAGTTCATTTAAGGCAGTAACGATCAATAAAGCATTTCAAGCTTTATTGATCGCTCGTATTCCAAGTTTTGCCCTCCACGTTATGTTCGACAATTTCTTTCTCGAATTCCGTTAGACTGTGATTCGCTTCTGATTCTTTTAAATTAATCTCCTCATCCATTACCTGATTCAATTCATCTATAGTATGCGTTAATTCATTATTTTTCTTTTTAACATTCATGACTTGACCCCTCCTGTTTTTCCTATTCTTTACTGTTATTTTTTAAATATGAGTAAGTTAACGTAACATTTTTTACCTTGTCTATAGAAGATTTTTCTTCACAAACTATAAACAAGAAAGGAGATGGAATACGTGCGTAAAAGAAAAGGACAGAAACACGCAGCACTAACGAATAATAAAACTCCAAAAGAAAGCATACCAGATACTGACATTCTTTTTAATCGTAGTAATCATAATAGACCTAAGGATGGCCCAGGTTCTAAAGGATAATCGGAGGGTTAGCTAATGAATAAGGATTCCTATTTTTTAAATAAGAAAAAGGCGTCTAACGGTGATGTGCTCCGTATTGAACATCAGATTACTTATCCTGGACAAGAGGAATTTAATCTGCGAAATGTTTCATTTTCACTAGGAGAAAATAAGTATTTTACAACAAATATGGAGGAAAATGATTCAAATGAAGCGTGAACACAGAAAAAAGTCTAATAAGAAAAAACAACACGCTTTTTCAGAAGAATTATCAGATGGTGGAGAAAGAAATAACCAAATAAAAAGAAATCAAAATCAAATTGTGGTGGACTTTAAAAGCAGTTGGAACAACAACTGCTTTTTTACATTACATAAAAAAGAAGGTAGCGCAAAACGTGTCGATAAACATACTGGTCGCGCGATTTTTGCGGTTGCCCGGGAAATATAAAAAATAAATCGCAATCATTGTTCAAAATTGAAAGTACTTGATAAAATTGGTACTATGGGTTTAGAAGGAAATCAAGCGCATGGATACTTAAAATAGGAGTGATTAGAATGGATTTTAATCTTTTTATGAATGACGTAGTAAATAGTGCACGTAAAGATATTCAAGAGGCTGGTTATAAAGAATTGACGACACCTGAAGAAGTGGATCAAGCATTCGCTGAAAAAGGAACAACACTTGTAATGATTAATTCAACATGTGGATGTGCAGGAGGAGTAGCTCGTCCTGCAGCTGCCAATGCAATTCATTTTGATAAAAGACCAGATCATTTAGTCACCGTCTTTGCTGGACAAGACAGAGAAGCGACAGAGAGAGCGAGAGGGTATTTCGAAGGTTATCCACCATCTTCTCCTTCTTTCGCATTATTAAAAGATGGAAAAATCGTGACAATGGTAGAACGCCATGATATTGAAGGATTTGGACCAGTGGATGTAGTAAATCGATTGCAAAATATATTTAATGAACATTGTGCAGAAGTTTAAAAGAAATGATCCCTTGTTTTCACTATGTAGCAAGGGATTTTTTTATATAAAATTTTCGCGTGATAAGGAGTAGTCATAAGTGAGAATTGGTTACAGAACGATAAAAACGGCTATTGGAACACCACTGGCAATTTGGTTAGCTGAATTATTACAGTTAGATCATTCTGTTTCAGCGGGAATCATAACACTGTTATGCATTCAACCCACACGAAAGCGTTCGTTTCAGAGTTCATGGCATCGGTTTGGCGCTTGTTTATTAGCGATGTTATTCTCTACAATTATCTTTGAACTCATAGGTTATCAACCGTTATCGATTGGTATATTACTTTTATTATTTATCCCAACTACCGTAAAGCTTCATTTATCACCAGGCATTGTCACGAGTTCCGTTATTTTGCTTCATTTCTACACTGCAGAGCAGGTGACACTGCATTTATTCATAAATGAGTTATTAATCATTACGATTGGGATTGGAATTGCATTACTACTAAATCTATATATGCCTAGTCTTGAAACGAACCTAAAACAAATGCAAGAACAAGTAGAAAAAAACTTCAGCATCATACTTAGAGAAATTGCTATTTACTTGCGCGAAGGCAAACAAACCTGGACAGGTAAAGAAATAACAGAAACCGAGAACCTGTTAGATAAAGCGGAAAGAACGGTGGTACGTGATTTGGAGAATCATTTATTGCGAGATCGGCACCCTTTTTATGATTACTTTATCATGAGAAAAAAGCAATTTGATTTGCTTAAACGAATGCTACCATTGGTGAGTCAAATGTCAGGCTTATATGAGCAGTCCTACAAAATGGCAAATCTGTTTGAGGAATTAGCAGATGCAATTCATCCAGGAAACACTGCGATTATTCATCTTAAAACTGTCCGATCGTTAAAACAAGCATTTGAGGAAGACGACTTGCCGAAAACAAGGCAAGAATTTGAGACACGTGCTAATTTATTTCGACTATTACATGAAATAGAGCAATATTTAATATTAAAAAAGAATAGTACCCCTCGATACAAATTGAGGGTTTAATTTGCAGAAAACTAAATGAAAATAGCTCTTTCTGGAGAAGCTAATTAAAAAGCTTAATTTGGAGGAGTTTTAATGAAATTTATTTCGATTATGATCGTGCTATTTCTTTCTCCATTATGGCCATTAGGCGAAAATCCAGCTCCCAATGCACCTTTTTTAATTGTAAAAAAGCAAACAAATCAGATAGCATATGTGGATGACCGTGAAATTCAAAACGTGTATCGTGTAGCCACTGGTGCAACCAATGAACTGACCCCTAATGGTCTTCATACCATTACCGTAAAAGCGAAGGAACCGTATTATCGCAAGAAAAATATCCCTGGTGGTTCGCCAGACAATCCTTTAGGTTCGCGGTGGATTGGATTCGATGCAGAAGATACGGATGGTAGAATATATGGTGTCCATGGAACAAACAAACCAGAGTCAATTGGCGCTAATGTTTCAGCAGGATGTATCCGAATGATGAATGAGAACGTAGAAGTTTTATTTGATCGAATACCAATAGGCACAAAAATTCTTATCACAGAGTCTGAAGAGGATTTTACAACTATAGCAAAGCAATATAATGCGATGTAATAAAAAAGACTGTATATTATGTTAGATAATATACAGTCTTTTGTTTGTTTTTAATGTTAGAGAAAAGCAGCTAAACCAGCAGTAAAAGTTGATAATATCATTGCAATAATCATTATATAAACGATAACTTTAATTCTTTTTTGACGTTTTGTTGCCATCTGATAATCCTCCTTCAGTAAAGCACTTTACTACTTGTATTTTACCTAAAAAAGTTGAAATGGACAAGTCAAATAAAAAAATTCTAAGATATGGCACGTGTGAATAGAATAAGATAAAGAGGATAGTAAGGAGGAATTATTTTGAATGAGATAGAGAATAAACGTCATCAAATAGATTATTCGGGCGGAGACGAATTTCAAAAAAAACCTTACTTTACACCTTCAAATATCCCAATAAGAAACTGTTATCACCCTAACATAAAGGATCAAGCATTTTATAAAAAAATAGGTTTTCCAGGGAGTTATCCATACACAAGAGGGATTTACGATTCTATGTATCGAAGTAAATTATGGTCCATTAGACAATATGCAGGATTTGGCTCCGCTAGTCAAACAAATGAAAGATTTCAGTACTTGCTAAGTGAAGGTCAAGATGCTCTATCTGTAGCATTTGATTTACCTACCCAACTTGGACTAGATTCAGACCATCCATTAGCAAAAGGTGAAGTTGGAAAAGTAGGGGTATCGATTGACTCCCTTTACGACATGGAACTTTTATTTAAAGACATCCCGCTTGATCAGATGCGTACATCAATGACGATAAATGCTCCTGCAATTATCTTATATTGTATGTATATAGCGATCGCTGAAAAGCGGAAAACACCACTCCAATCTATAGCAGGTACGATTCAAAATGACATTTTAAAAGAGTATATTGCCCGTGGCACCTATATTTATCCCCCGAAAGACTCCACTCGTCTAACCATTGATTTAATCATTTATGCACAAAAACATACACCAAAAATACATCCAATTAGTATTTCTGGCTACCATATTCGAGAGGCAGGAGCAAACGCTGTCCAGGAATTAGCATATACCTTTGCGAATGCAATCACCTATTTGGACGAAGCGATAAAGCATGGAGTATCCATTGATAGCATTGCACCGAGGGTATCTTTTTTCTTTAGTTCTGATACTAATTTCTTTGAAGAGATTGCTAAGTTTAGAGCTGCGAGAAGAATTTGGGCAAATCTGGTAAAAGAACGCTATGTTCCGAATGATCCGAAAAGTTGCCAGTTACGTTTTCACACGCAGACAGCAGGATCAACATTAACGGAACAAGAGCCTGAAAACAATATAATTAGAGTGACGTTGCAAGCATTAGCTGCAGTTCTAGGTGGTACCCAAAGTCTCCACACGAATGCATTGGATGAAGCGGAGGCTTTACCAAATGAAACTACAGCTAGAATTGCTTTAAGGACACAACAAATCATTGCATTTGAATCTGGGGTTAGTGATACCACTGACCCATTAGGTGGATCGTATTTTATAGAAGATCTAACAGACGAAATGGAAGAGCTTGTAACAAGTAAAGTAAGCGAAATACTTGAAATGGGTGGCGCCATACGTGCAGTAGAAAATGGATATTACCAACGCGAAATCCAACAAGCTGCATATCAAACACACAAAAAAATGGAAGCGCGTGAAAAAATAGTAGTAGGTGCTAATAAATCTAACCAAAAAAACGCTTCTCTTTTTTCCACTATTTCTTATGGGAAACAAAATGAACAACAGGATAACTATCAGATAGATACATTATATGCTATTAAAAAAAGAAGAAATGAGATAAAAGTTTTGAAAAGTCTGAGAGAATTAAGAGAGGCTGCTACTGAAGAAATAAATGTAGTCCCCTATGTACTACAAGCGGTTAAATCCTATTGTACTGTTGGTGAAATTAGTGATGTATTTCGAGAAGTTTTTGGAGAATATACAGGAGAGCTTGAATAAAATGTCTTCCATTCGTATTTTGATTGGTAAAGTTGGCTTAGATGGACATAATCGTGGCGCGCTAGTACTTGCAGAGGCTTTAAGAGAGAATGAGATGGAAGTAATATATTCAGGCTTACGTCAAACTCCTGAGCAAATAGTGAAAAAAGCAATAGCGCATAACGTTCATATTATTGGCCTATCGAGTATGGCAGGTGCTCATCGGCACATATTTCCTCAAGTGTTAGAAGAACTTAAAATGCGTGGAATAACAAATGTACCTGTGATTGGTGGCGGTATTATTCCAGCGTGTGATCTTTCTTTTTTATTCGATCAAGGAGTATCAAGAATCTTTACTCGCTCTGATTCGATAGACGAGATTGTGAAAGGGATTCAATCCATTGTAATTACGTGTCAAAAGGACAGAAAGATTGACAGGAAGGAAACGATTCGCTAACGTACTAATTAATTGCGAAATAATTGGAGGTAGCATTACCATGGTAAATAAAGATAGACTAGTGGATGAATTTATCGAGTTAGTAAAAATTGACTCGGAAACAACAGAAGAAGCTGCGATTGCTAAGGTACTTAAAAAGAAATTTTCAGACTTAGGACTTGAAGTAGTAGAAGATGATAGTATGTCTAAGACTGGTCATGGAGCAGGGAACTTAGTATGTACGTTAAAAGGGGCATCATCAGATAAAGACACCATATACTTTACCTCTCATATGGATACAGTCGTACCTGGGAAGAATATTAAGCCGACGATTAAAGACGGTTATATTGTTACGGATGGAACCACTATTCTTGGAGCAGATGATAAAGCAGGATTGGCGGCTATGCTTGAAGCCATTCGCATTTTAAAAGAGCAAGATATTGCACATGGAGATGTTCAATTTATTATTACTGCTGGTGAAGAGTCAGGTTTAGTTGGAGCTAAAGAGCTTGATATGAGCCTTGTCAAAGCAAAATTTGGCTATGCCGTTGATAGTGATGGCCAAGTGGGAGACATTATCGTAGCAGCTCCTACACAAGCTAAAATAAATGCTTTAATAAAAGGAAAAACGGCACATGCGGGAGTTGCACCTGAAAAGGGTATATCAGCCATTACACTTGCTGCAAAATCAATTGCAAAGATGCCGCTTGGAAGAATTGATGAGGAAACCACAGCGAACATTGGCCGATTTGAAGGCGGATCAAAAACGAATATTGTATGTGATCATGTAGAGATTTTAGCGGAAGCAAGGTCACTTGTAACGGAAAAAATGGAAGCGCAAGTGGAGAAAATGAAAAAAGCTTTTGAAGAAACTGCTGCACAAATGGGTGGAAGTGTTGATGTGGATGTTAAAATTATGTACCCAGGATATAAAAGGGAAGCAGGTGACCATGTCGTAGAAATCGCCAGAAAAGCAGCATCAACAATAGGGAGAGAAAGTACACTACGACAAAGTGGTGGTGGAAGTGATGCGAACGTTATTTCTGGACACGGTATCCCAACAGTTAATTTAGCGGTAGGTTATGAGGATATTCATACTACGAATGAACGTATGCCTGTTTCAGAACTTGTGAAAATCACAGAATTAATTACGGCTATCATAAAAGAAGTAGCAAAATAGTAGTCAGAGCCAATCTATTGATAGATTGGTTCTTTTTTATCAAATCTAATAAATCTGTGATGTAATTAGATGTATGATATAATAAGCCCGAATAATAACCATTATATCAAGGGTTGACTGCGAGTGATGATAAATGGCTTACCGAATAATATTTCATGTTGATATGAATAGTTTTTATGCTTCCGTGGAAGCTGCATACAATCCCAATCTGAAAGGGAAACCTATAGCAATCGCTGGTAACCCGGAAGAAAGAAAAGGGATTATCGTAACAAGTAGCTATGAAGCAAGGGCAAAAGGGGTAAAAACCACAATGCCTCTTTGGGAAGCAAGAAAACTTTGTCCTGACTTAATTGTGATGAGACCAAATTTTAACCGATATCGGATTGCATCAAAAGAAATGTTCAAGATATTATCCGAGGTTACACCTTATGTACAACCTGTATCTATTGATGAAGGGTACATGGATATAACTGACTGTGAGCAAAAAGGTTCACCCATTGCAATTGCTCAAGCACTGCAACAAAAAATAGCCACACAGCTTGATCTACCATGTAGCATAGGGATCGCTCCGAATAAATTTTTAGCTAAAATGGCATCCGATATGAAAAAGCCAATGGGAATTACCGTTCTAAGAAAACGAGATCTTCCTGTAAAGCTATGGCCATTACCGATTGAAGAGATGTATGGTATTGGTAAGAAAACAGCCGAGAAGCTTAATCAAATTGAGATCTTTACCATAAAAGATTTGGCGCATGCTGATCCACCTACATTAAAAAGGTTGTTAGGTATTAATGGTGAGCGTCTACAAAACCGTGCAAATGGAATAGATCCAAGTCCCGTTGATCCTGAAGCCGTTCATGATTTTAAAAGTATCGGGAGCTCTGAAACATTACCCCAAGACACTACAGATGAAAATGAAATTCGTAAGTTATTTCGGCATCTAGCTAGGAATGTGGCTAGACGTTTAAAAAGGAAACAAGCAGTAGGAAGAAATATTCAAATTATGATCCGATTTCACAATAGAAAAACAATAACGAGAAGTATGAAATTGCCCGAATTCATCGAGGACGAAGAAGAAATAT
Source organism: Aquibacillus koreensis (assembly GCF_025154055.1). Classification (GTDB taxonomy): domain Bacteria; phylum Bacillota; class Bacilli; order Bacillales; family Amphibacillaceae; genus Aquibacillus_C; species Aquibacillus_C koreensis. The sequence continues at coordinate 136,412 of NZ_JAOALK010000056.1, read as the reverse complement.
TTGGTGCGGGTTATGCATTATTTGAACAACACTGGAATGGTGACCCAGTGAGATTACTAGGTATTACTATCCAAGACATTGCGGAGAAGAAGGAGATTGCGCAGCAATTAGATTTGTTTACGTATGAAGTGGATGCAAGTAAGGAAAAGCTTTATAAAGCAATTGACCAACTAACCGACAAGTTTGGGAAAAATCCTTTTATTAAGTTAAATAACCCGATCGATGATGATGAGCCTCGAACAAGCTTCCAGAAGGATTTTTTGGATGATTACAGGGATTAATTCCTTTCTATATACTAGAGAAGAAAAAGAAAACGCTCAACTTTTACAAATAACGAGTTCGGTTGAGAGGGAGAAAATTGTAATTAGTAGTACGAAAATAATTAATTTGCTAATTGAGTTAATTAACAAATTAAATATCAAGGAGATTAGCAGACCCACCATAGGTCTGTTTTTTCTTATTTCTCTGATAAATCCTTACCATATAGTGATACAATTAACTGAGAATGTAAAGGACCGATCTTAAACTAGCTAATAGTTTGTATATGTTTTTCAAAAAACATATACAAGATCTAGGTACAACCAGCCTACAAGTTTCTACAAGTAGGGGGCGAACGGTTTAGTTGATAGTATCAATGTCCCACAAGCAGTTACTTTCTACATGACCATGAAAAAAAGTAATACAGATTAGCAATCGGCTAACCTTAATACGAACGGGAAGGCTTGTTAAGTAGGTCAGGGTTCCGTAGTGAAATTATACAATTATACAAGAACATCACAGGAGAGATAATAAATGATTAAACAAATATATGAATTTATAAGTGAAGCACAGTTGAAAAAGTATGCAGAACTTGCTGTACAAGCTGGTGTAAATCTGCAAAAAAATCAATTATTGATTATTCATAGTGATATACAAAATGCTACGTTTGCACGTCTAATTCAAACTGTAGCCTACGAGGCAGGAGCTTCAAATGTATTTATAGATTGGACAGATGAACAGTCTACCAAAGAATTCTACTTAAATGCAGCAGATCGTGTCATCGATCATTTTCCTGATTGGCAGGCTGCCCGTTTTAAGGAGTGGGAGGATGCAGGTGCTGCTTACATCCATATTATTTCTGAAAACTTAGATGTCTTTAAGGATGTTTCTACAGACAGGATAAGTCGTTTCCAAAAAGCTTCTCGTACCAAATTGAGGGATCATTATGCGAAAATTAGATCCCACGAGGTACGCTGGTGTCTTCTAGTTGTCCCGTACGTTGGATGGGCAACTAAAGTATTTCCCAACCTCAGTAAAGAAGAAGCATTAGAATCATTATGGGAATTAATTTTAAAAGGATCTCGGGCAGATGGAAAAAATCCTATAAAAGATTGGGAGAGTCACAATAGAGCCTTCGAATCTCGAAAAAAAATCCTAAACGAGAGCCAATTTGAAGCCCTGCATTTTACAAATAGCCGTGGAACTGATTTATTAATTGGTCTACCTAAAAATCATCGCTATATCGGTGGGGGTGTCATAGATGAAAATGGAATACCTTTCTTTCCGAACATTCCTACGGAAGAAATATTTACTGCTCCCCATAAAAATAAGGTGAATGGCAAATTGGTAGGTACTAAACCTCTTATCTATGGGGGAAGTGTCATCGATGAATTTTATCTAATTTTTAAAGATGGACGGATTACCGACTATTATGCAGCAAAGGGACAAGAAGTGTTACAAAATCTCATGGAAACAGACGAAGGTTCACATTATCTAGGTGAAATCGCCTTGGTCTCTAATAAATCGCCTCTTGCTCAGGCAGATACTCTTTTTTACAATACCTTGTTTGATGAAAATACGGCCTGTCATATCGGAATCGGAAATGCATCTCCCTCCAATATTCAAAATGGCATGGACCAATCTGAGGAAGAGTTAAGGGCATCGGGTCTGAATACTTCACTTTTGTTAGTCAATGTGACCTTTGGTACCGAAGATATGAAAGTAGTGGGCATTAAAGAAGGTGAAACTGAAGTCGTGCTATTGAAGGATGGGGAATTCCAATTCTAAACGTCCTTAAAAACATAGAAAACTGATTTCTGGTGGATTATCCTTAGTGCTAGGTATAGTGAAAACAAACTGGGAGCATTCCTGTAACAAATAGAGATTATGGATTATGTTTGGATGTTATATTGAGTGTAATACTTTGTTTTAAATATTTGGCATAGTTTTCTATCCATTATAAGAGTATTGAAATTGATGGGCGGGTGTAAGAGTGAAAAAAATAGTTTTCATTACTTGCTTTCTGTTTATAATCACAAGTGTACTGAGCTTTATAATTCCTAATAAGGCCTATGCATGTAGCTGCATTGATGACTCCGTCGAAGAAAACTATCAAGATTCGAGCGTAGTTTTTACTGGTACACTCGTTAGTAAAGATACAGAGGGTGGAAATAAGTTTCAAGTAGATAAGGTCTGGAAAGGTGAACTACAAGATGGCTATGTGTATAGCGGTTTCTTTGGTATGTGCGGCACTGAGTTTGAAAAGGGAAGCAAATATTTAGTTTATACCTATAATCATGATGGAACGGAGGAAACAAGTCTATGTAGTGACAATAAACTTATTTCTGAGGCAAGTGCAGATATTAACAAGCTAGATCAATTAATTGAGACTGATAAAGGATCTTTCTTTCCGTATGTATTGGTGTTGATATTAACAATAACAATCATAATAGTAATATGGAGGATTAAATGGAGCAGGTCATAATAAGTGGCTATTTTGTACGAACCACATCCATCGATTCCCGACTCTACAGCTAATAGATAATTTTTAATTTATATTATACGATGCAAGAGTATAACATGAGGATTGTCAAAATGCGTTCCTTATTTAGTGGCTCTGTTAAATTATTACAATAAAAAATGGAGGAGCGAATTAGCATATTAATTCACACCTCCAAATTCCCATCTAAACTTTTATTTTTGTGAAGATTTTTTTGATAGAATCTCAAATTCATAAAAATCATGGGCAATCGTTGTTTGAGGAAAGATTGTTTGCGCTTCTTCTTTTAGATTACCTATTTGATCTTTTTGATATCTAGATGAAATATGCGTCAAGATTAGATGGTCCACATTACTTGATGAAGCTAAGGTTGCTGCCTGTTTTGTTGTTGAATGGAAATAATCATGCGCTAATTGGGCTTGACTACCTTCAAAAGTAGCTTCATGTACTAATACATCTGTATCACGAATAAATGACTGGTGATCTGGGTCATATCGTGTATCTCCAAAAATACACAGTTTCCTGCCAGGTTTGTCAGGACCAATAAAGTCTGCGCGGTAAATTATTTCACCATTGGAAAGCGTAACTTTTTCATTTTCTTTTATTTCTCTATAAATTGGTCCTGGCGTAATACCCGCATCTTTTAACTTGTCAGGTATTAATTCACCTAGAATATCTTTCTCAACCACCTTATACCCAAAGCTAGGTACACCATGCTTTAGTTGCAGTGCAAAGACTTGAAAGGACTCGTCTTCAAAAACCAGTCCATCAAAAACCTCTTGATAATTTAGAGGATAAGCGAGCTTTGTTCCACTTACTCGTAAGCTAGTCTCCACATATTCTTCTATCCCTTTTGGTCCATAGATTGTAAGGGGCGTTTCACCACTTTGGAATGAACGGCTACTTAAAAATCCTGGTAACCCGTATATATGGTCTCCGTGTAAATGAGAAATAAATATTTTATCGATTTTTCGCGGGCGAATATTCGTATGTAAGATTTGATGCTGTGTTGCTTCTCCACAATCAAATAACCAAATACTACCTAATTCTTGTAGTAATTCGAGTGCAATAGAAGATACATTTCTTTCTTTTGACGGAACTCCAGCACCTGTTCCTAAAAAATATAGCTTCATGCTAATCCTCCTAGCGTGTTGGAAACCAGCTTCATAACTATTTATCTTTTACTTGTTTTTTTTTATACTGCTCCAACGTTTTTTTGGCAACGTGCGGAACATCAGTAAATATGGCATCTACACCAAGTTTGTAACATCGCATGATTAAAGAAGGTCGGTTTACAGTATAAACAGCAACATATAAATCTTCCTTATGCGCTTTTTCTACTAAAGGTTTACTTAAGATACGGTTTCTAATATGTAAACCAGTTGCTCCTTTAGCTTTTGCGAAGGGAATTAAATCTTTAATTTTTTGTGATGTTAGGTATGCTTTCGATATAGTAGGATCTATCTTTTCCACCTTTTTTATACTTTTTGAATTAAAACTTGAGATGACAGTCCGATCTAATACATTATAAGATGCAAGTAAATCATAGACAATTTTTTCCATATCCTTGTAATCTATAACATTGTTTTTTAATTCAATATTTATTTTAAGAGGTTTATCTTTTACCCATTCTAAAAATGACTCAAGTGAAGGTACACGAGTCTGAGCATAGCGGTCAGATAACCAAGAACCAGCGTCTAACTTTTGTAATTCTTTAAATGTATAGTCTTGAACAAATCCAATTCCGTTTGTTGTCCGTCTTACATTTTCATCGTGGATCAGTACAGGTACCTGATCTTTAGTCAATTGAACATCTGTTTCGATACCGTCTGCCCCCATGTGATATGCAAGTTCAAACGCAGGCAATGTATTCTCAGGCGCTAGTTTACTAGCTCCTCTATGAGCATATACAATTGTTTCCAAAAGTCTCACCTCGTTAAGCTTATTCTTAATGATTGTGGTACATTTTATAAAAAATGTCAATTTGAAAGTAAAGTCATATCTTGTAGAATATAATTTATCTGGTAATGTAGCGTGCAACATCTTATGCATGCTCTGTTAAACAATGAATCTCATTTATATCGTTGTTATGTTCGTTCGTTTCCTTTGAAAACCTATTGACTACATAGGATAGTTAGCTGATTCAGGATAGAATATTAATGGGTTATTCTCAAAGGGTATAGTAATATGTAAATAAGAAATTCTGACAAACAAGGATGAGGAAATTGTCGAACATTCAATCAAAAAATATTATTATTACAGGTGCGTCATCAGGAATTGGTCATATGATGGCGATTCAAGTTGCTAAGCAAGGTGGAAATCCTATACTCGTAGCAAGAACAGAAGCGCGCTTAAAAAAATTACAAGAACAACTAGTAGATACATATGATGTGGACTGTCGATTTTATGTTGTAGATTTATTAGATCTACAAGCTTGGAATAACTGTTTACATAAGATAGTAGAAGACGTGCAGCAAATTGATGCCATAATCAATAATGCGGGTTTTGGAATATTTGATTATATAGAAAAATCAGACTGGAATAAGATTGAATCTATGGTTCAATTAAATATCCTTGCATTAATTCGGGCTGTGCACCAGTTGTTACCACATTTTATAGAACGTAAGCAGGGCCATATTATTAATATAGGATCACAAGCAGGTAAGATAGCGACACCTAAATCTGCTGTCTATAGTGCAACGAAGCATGCAGTAATTGGTTTTACAAATGCACTACGCCTAGAAGTTGAAGAGAAGGGGATTTTTGTTACTTCTGTAAATTTAGGGCCGGTTCGTACCAATTTCTTTGAATTAGCAGATCCTTCAGGTACCTATCAACATTCAGTTGATCGTTTTATGTTAGATCCAGAGACCGTCGCTAAAAAAGTAGTTGGTATTCTATTTACAAATAAAAGGGAAATTAACATGCCTCGCTGGATGAGTGCAGGAAGTAAAATGTATCAGTTATTTCCAAGTCTAATGGAGCGATTATTAAAGAACCAGTTTAATCGGAAGTAAATAGTAGCATGGATATAAGCAGATGATAAGCACGTCTATGGAATCTAGAACATTATCTATTTATAATGGAGATATTGGAGGGGAAAGCTTTTATGAAATTAACAATTACAAATAAAGCACTTGAGAAGGTTCGTGAAATAAGTGATGTAAAAGATAAATATATTTGGTTGTATTATGACACAGATGATTGTGGATGTGGTGTAAACGGACTGCCAACTATAAGATTAACAGAAACAACAGGTGAAGCGTTTGAATCTGTTGAGAACCAAGAATTTCATGTTATCGTTCATAAACAACAAGCGGTTTTTTTTGCAGAAAACATAACATTAGATTATGTAGGTAATACTTTTCGATTAACTAGCCCGGAAGGTATCTTAAACCCAATTATTCCTGTTCAAGATTTAATAAAGGGTGTTGAAGTATGAGTAAACGGAAGAAAGTCAAAGACGAAAATAGTAATGCATTAAGAGACAGGTTAGACTTAAATTTAGTATCACAGTTAACGGAGAAAAAAGAAAAATTAAAGAAGCAAATCGAAGAAGATCAGGAAAGAGAACGAAAACAAAAAATAGAAGAACGGAAGCAAAAGGAAGCCAATAAAAGCTTTGAAGAATTGCTTGCTGAGAGTGAGTTGGATTGGAAAAAGTATAAGTAAAAGTGTTTCTTTTAGTACACTGTATCTATATACTACGCAGCAACTTCCTTACAGTCTTTTTGGGATGAGTGCCAATATGCCGCTTCGTCAGAATGCGTCGCTTTCCGCGGGCACGGCCTCAGCTAACTCAGTCGCAAAGTGCGCTCCTGAGTGGATCTTCGGCTTGCGCTGTTCCCGCAGGAGTCTCCGCATTCTGCCTACGCTAATTTAGGCTTCCTATTTAATAATTAATTAACGATGTCGTTTAGCAAACTGTTGTGTAAGTGTACAAATCTCCGCTAGATTTATGGTCAGAATTTATATTTTATTAATAGGTATTTTTACATCAAGTTTTTATATTGCATTGATTAAGACGCAGTTACTAGCGTAACAAGTGCAATTGGTGACACTCCTGCAGGAACAGCACGGGCTGAAGATCCACTCAGAAGTGTACTTCTTCTGAGTTAGCTGAAGCCGTGCCTGCAAGAGGAATCTGAACTTAGAAAAAGCCGGGGCTTGGGATTTTTCGTGATTCCTCCTCGGAAAGGGAGCCGATTGCACTTGTGGAGCGGGTAGGATAGTTACTGCACAGTATGGATCAATTGCGAATGAAATGATAGGGATAATAAAAAGCGGCTTTAGCCGCTTTTTTGTTTCTTATCGGTGTTTGTCATACTGATTAGCTTTTGTTAAAGCTTGTAATTCCCCATAGTCATCTGCAGACAATTCCTTTTCGTTCATCGCCTGCATATTTTCTTGGAGTTGCGTAACAGAACTTGCCCCAACTACAGCGCTTGAAACTGCCTCATGGTGAAGGATATATTGTAATGCTAGAGAGTTTATCGATTGGTTCTTGTCCTTTGCTTTATTTGAAAGGCCTTCAGCAATATGCTTTAATTCGCTATAAGTATAATCTAAATAACCATCCTTACCTTTTTCTTCTACTTTATTAATTGCTTGCTTACTTAACATCCCTTTTGCAACTGGACCTCTGGCAACAACGCTAATTTGATTCTCTGCAAGTAGATCCAATATTTCTTCTTCGGGTCTCCTGTCTAACAAGCTATATTGCATCATTACACTAACAATAGATGAGCGATAGATATATTCTCTGATTACATTTGGCCTTATGGAAGAAATCCCATAGTACCTTATAATACCATCCTGTTTTAGTTCTTCGAAGGCCTCGATTGTTTCATCAATTGGGTCCTTTATTGTTCCACCATGTAGCTGGTAAAGATCGATATAATCCGTGTTCAACCGTCTTAAACTTTCTTTTACCTGATTTTTGATATATGACTTTGATGGATCCCAGAACCAGCTACCATCATCTTTTAAATGGTTACCAACTTTTGTAGCAAGTACCACCTTATCCCGTCTTCCTTTCAATGCGCCTCCTACAATCGATTCATTAACCCCTTGATCGTAGAGGTCTGCCGTATCTAAATAATTGATACCAGCATCTAGTGCTTGATCTATAATTTTTTTCGCTTTTTGTTCGTCGGTTCCTAATGACATACAACCTAGTGCTACCTCAGAAACATATAAATCCGAATATCCTAATCTATTCTTTTTCATATAATCCGTCCTTTCTATACGTTCTATTCTTATTGTAGAAATATTGAATGCTAAACACAACTAATGTGAATGCTAAATTATGTTAATATATGCTTAATATGATTTTAATAAGGGAGAGTTTCGTTGATGGATAAATTTGAAGAAAAAACGACAAAGACTACAGAGATATTTGACGGAAAAATTATTAAGCTGCAAGTAGATGATGTTACGTTACCAGATGGTAAAACGTCGAAAAGAGAAATTGTTAAACACCCTGGTGCAGTAGCAGTAATTGCTTTAACAAGTGAAAATAAAGTTGTGATGGTTGAGCAATATCGTAAACCATTGGAAAAAAGCCTTGTTGAGATTCCTGCAGGAAAACTAGAGCCTGGAGAAAAACCGGAGATAACGGCAATAAGAGAGTTAGAAGAGGAAACTGGTTATACAACTAATAATTTAGCATTTGTTACTTCCTTCTACACTTCGCCAGGTTTTGCTGATGAGATTTTATATCTTTATTTTACAGATAATTTAATACCGTTAGTAGAAGAAAAAGATTTGGACGAAGATGAATTTGTTGAACTTATGGAAGTTACAATAGAAGAAGCCGAAACGATGATTAATGAGCAAAAAATCCATGATGCAAAAACGGCTTATGCGATACAATACCTAAGATTACGAGGACTGAGATAGTTTGCAATTAAAAACATTTTATGCAGATTTACATATTCATATTGGTAGAGATATAGAGAATAAACCTGTAAAAATCACAGGTTCGAGAACATTAACATTAACGAACATATTAATAGAAGCTAGTAGAAATAAGGGTATTGATATGGTTGGAATTATCGATTGTCATGTTCCTTCCGTTCAAAGAGAAATGGAAGGGTTAATTGATCAGGGGAAGGCTTTTGAATTAGAGGATGGAGGCATTCAGTTTGAACAGGTCACGCTTATCTTAGGCGTGGAAATTGAAGTTTATGATCAGTCCTGTCTTGGTCCGATTCATGTTCTCTGTTTCTTGCCTAACTTGACCAGTATGAAACAATTCTCTAATTGGTTGTCATCTAGAATGACGAACATTAATTTAAGTTCGCAGCGGTATTATGGTACTGCCAAAGAGCTACAATATAAAGTGAAGGAATTAGCAGGATTGTTTATTCCAGCACATGTATTCACTCCTTTTAAAAGCCTATATGGGAAGGGAGTGTACCAGTCGTTAACAGAGGTTCTTGATCCTGATTTAATAGACGCAGTTGAATTAGGATTAAGTGCAGATACAAGTATGGCAGATGATATTGGTGAGCTACATCGGTACACATTTCTAACAAATTCTGATGCACATTCGTTAGCAAAAATAGCAAGAGAATACCAGCAAATAAAGATGAAAGCTGCTTCTTTTAAGGAACTTGAATTAGCTTTACATGGTATAGACAATAGAGAAATTGTTGTAAATTACGGCATGAACCCGTTATTGGGGAAGTATCACCAAACGGTTTGTAAAGATTGTATTCAACCTGTAAATGAGGTAGGGGCTTGTGCCAGCTGTGGATCATCTAAAGTTATTAAAGGGGTGGCTGATCGAATTAAAGAAATTAATCAAAGACAAAAACAACATTATAAAAAGAGAATGAGACCATCTTATATTTACCAAGTGCCACTCGAGTATATTCCTAAGTTAGGACCAAAAGCATTACAGAAACTACTAGATCATTTTGGAACAGAGATGCAGGTTATTCACCACGCAAGTTATTCCGATTTAAGGAAAGTTATACAGCCGTCTATTGCTGAAGCTATTATTCAATTAAGAGAGGGAATTCTTCCTGTAACCGCGGGTGGTGGAGGGAAGTACGGCAAAGTTGAAAAGCGGTGATAGATTTTAATTTAATGGTCTATTTTTAATGAGTTCCTCATAGATTTTACTACATGCAATAGTTTTAGTAGAAGAACGGAGGATACTCATGTATAAAAATAATCAACTTACTACCGACCATCTGAGAAATAATGCACCTATTTATTTTTTTATGATCGTATTATTTTTAATTGGTATAATATTTGGAGCGGTAATCGTAAATAGTATGAATGTTGTACAGAAACTAGATTTATTTTTTTACGTTGACCGATTTTTTGGACAATTATTAGAAGGTCCGATTGTAGATAAAAAAGAAATGGTAAGTAGTACGTTTTTTTATCACTTTAACTATCTGTTATTATTATTTGTGTTAGGATTGTCGATCATTGGTCTACCGATTATTTGGATTCTGTTGTTCTTAAAGGGAGTAGTGGTAGGATTTTCAGTTGGGTTTTTTGTGAATCAAATGGGTTGGCAGGGATTATTATTAGCAGCTGCGTCTATAGCACCTCAGAATTTATTAATCATACCTGTATATGTAGTCGCGGGTAGCTTAGCAATGATTTTCTCATTAAGCTTGCTAAGAAAACTATTTTCTAGAAGAATGCAGCAACCAATTCTTCAACCATTTGGAAGATACATCTCCCTTTATATATTGTTAATTGTACTTGTAGGTATTGCCTCTATAATAGAAACGTTTATATCAAATGAAACGATGCAGCTAGTAATTCAATGGATATACACTTAATAACTAAAATTAAATAATAGTCATTATAATCTAATAAAATTTATTTTATTTAGTTTGTAATGATTGTAATTGACACTCGTTTCATGTCTGCATATAATTGAGCATATGAGGGAGGTTTCAGACATGGAACATCGAATTGAGCGGATAAAAAAGCTACTACATGCACAAAGCTATAAGCTTACTCCTCAACGAGAAGCGACGGTTCGCGTATTATTAGAGCGAGAAGAAGATCACTTAAGTGCTGAGGATGTTTACCTCCTCGTTAAAGAGAAGGCTCCTGAAATTGGTTTGGCAACTGTTTATCGAACGTTAGAATTGCTATCGGAATTGAAAATAGTCGACAAAATTAATTTTGGCGATGGTGTATCGCGTTATGATCTTCGAAAAGAAGGCGCAGCACATTTTCACCACCATTTGGTTTGTACGGAATGCGGATCGGTTGAAGAAATTGTAGATGATCTACTTGAAGATGTTGAAAAGATTGTTGAGAATGATTGGGGATTCCAAGTGAAAGACCACCGGTTGACGTTTCATGGTGTTTGTAGAAAATGCCAGGAAAGTACCACGGAAGCTACTATTTAAATAGATCTTGAGCCTTTTCTTTTAGAAAGGCTTTTTCGTTTTTTAGAAATGAAACTTTATTTTTTTCAAAAGAAATTTTAAAATTCTAGACGTATAATTACGATGGTTTTTGGCATATCTTTGTAATAGTAGATGATAGTTAACGCTCTTCATTATTCTATTTTTTAAGGAGATATGCTGATTATGAAACCATTCCTTTCCATGATAAAGGATACGTTAAAAATTTTCGTTATATTTACAGCTTGTACATTACTTTTCTATTTCGGCTTGCGAGCTATGCATTCAGAATACGAAGAGTTTCACCGTTATGACCCACCAGAAGGCAAGGCTGTTAAAGTGTTTAACAATAGTGGACAATCAGTAATTGATCGTTTATCTATATTTTTTCGATTAGGGGAGTAGTAATGATGGACCATAGCTTAGATGACTTCTTTCATTACCTAACTGTAGAAAGAGGATTATCGGTTAATACATTGCAATCATACAAACGTGATTTAAATCATTATAAACAATTCTTACAGGATCAAATACACCTTCAAAGATGGGAAAATGTAATTAGAAATCATATTATGCAATATATACGTTTTTTATCTGATCAAGGTAAGTCCGCATCTACCATAGCTAGAACTCTATCTTCCATTAGACTATTTCATCAGTTTTTGGTTCGAGAGTATCAATTACAACAGGATCCTAGCTTACATATTGAAACACCAAAAAAACAAAGAAAATTACCAAAAGTTTTATCGTCACAAGAAGTGGATGCATTATTAATGATTTCAGAAAAAGATAAATTAGCATTACGAAATAAAGCCATGCTAGAATTACTTTATGCTACAGGCTTACGTGTATCAGAATTAATTTCTTTAAAAGTAAGTGATCTACATTTAACTATGGGATTCGTACGCTGTTTAGGGAAAGGCTCCAAGGAACGCATTGTCCCTTTAGGTGACTTAGCTAAGGAATCATTAGAGGAATACTTATCACAGGGTAGAGATCAGTTAGTTAAAGAAAAGACTATACATGAATTATTTGTAAATCATTACGGGAACCCTTTAACGCGTCAAGGGTTTTGGAAGATATTAAAATCTATTGCAAGTGAATCTGGTATTACCAAAGAGATTACTCCCCATATTTTGCGACATTCATTTGCTACACATTTGCTAGAAAATGGAGCAGATTTGCGATCGGTTCAGGAAATGTTAGGACATGCAGATATCTCAACAACACAAATTTATACACAAGTTTCAAAAGCTAGATTAAAAGATATTTATAAAAACTATCATCCAAGAGCATAGAGGCTCTATAGATGTTTGGTTCATTATGTGAATTACTTCTCATTTCATCCACAAGTGCAACTCATAAAAAAATACAGAACAATATTTGATTTTTTTATAGGAAAGGCATAAGAATAGTTTGGAAAGGGAAAGTAAAGGTAAAGGGAGGTTATGATATTGGACAAATTCAAACGAATTTTCTTAGTTGTATTAGATTCTGTGGGTATTGGTGAGGCACCTGATGCTTCTGCGTATAACGATGAAGGTGCAGATACACTAGGCCATATTGCTACACACATGAATGGATTACATATGCCAACATTAGGGAGTTTGGGCTTAAGTAATATAAGGGAAATACAAGGTGTTGAGGTTGCAGACAAAGCTTTGGCTCACTACACAAAAATGCAAGAGGCGTCAAATGGGAAAGATACAATGACTGGTCATTGGGAGATTATGGGTTTATATATTGATACTCCTTTTCGTACATTTACCGAATTTCCTGATGAACTAATCCGTGAATTGGAACAACGTAGTGGTCGGAAAGTAATTGGGAACAAACCTGCGTCCGGAACAGAAATAATAAAAGAGCTTGGACAAGAACATATGGAAACAGGTAATTTGATTGTGTACACTTCTGCGGATTCAGTTTTACAAATTGCAGCACATGAAGATGTTATTCCGATAGAAGAACAATATAGAATTTGTGAGATTGCTCGAGAATTAACCTTGGATGAAAGATATATGATAGGCAGAGTGATTGCTCGACCGTTTATTGGGAAACCAGGTGCATTCGAACGTACTTCTAATCGTCATGATTATGCTTTAAAACCATTTGGGCGGACTGTGATGAATGAGTTAAAAGATGGTAGCTATGATGTCGTAGCTTTAGGGAAAATTGCAGACATTTTTGACGGAGAAGGTGTAACCAAATCAATCCGAACAACAGATAATGAAGATGGAATGGAAAAATTCATTCAGTCAATCGATGATGATTTTACAGGGTTAAACTTTTTGAATCTAGTTGATTTTGATGCAAAATATGGTCACCGTAGAGACCCACAAGGGTATGGAGAGGCATTGGAATCTTTTGATCGTCGTCTACCTGAGGCGTTAAATAAATTAAGAGAAGATGACTTATTAATTATTACTGCGGACCATGGTAATGATCCAGTTCATCATGGGACAGATCATACCCGTGAATATGTACCGTTACTTGTACATCATAAATCAATTGTGGAAGGTAAAGAAATACCGATCCGTAAAACCTTCGCAGATATTGGAGCAACCATTGCAGATAACTTTAAGGTTACCATGCCAGAACATGGAACTAGCTTTTTAGATGATATTAAATAGGGGGTACGAATATGAACTATAACCAAGTACAAGAAGCAGCAACTTTTATTGAAAAACAATTAGACAATAAACCGTCAGTTGGTCTCATTCTAGGTTCAGGCTTAGGTGTTCTAGCTGAAGAAATTCAAAATCCTACAACTATTCCTTATGATGCAATCCCTCACTTTCCTGTTTCTACAGTAGAGGGGCATAAAGGACAATTAGTGTTAGGTGAATTAGAAGGAAAACAAGTAATAGCAATGCAAGGCCGTTTTCATTTTTATGAAGGTTATGCAATGGAACAAGTAACCTTTCCGGTCCGCGTCATGAAACAACTTGGTGTTGAACATTTATTTGTTACAAATGCTGCTGGTGGGATTAATGAGCGATTCCAAGCAGGTGATTTAATGCTTATAACTGATCATATAAATAATATGGGTACTAACCCATTGATTGGGCCGAATGAAGAGAACATCGGAGCTCGTTTCCCTGATATGTCTGAGGCATATAATAAAGGATTAATTAACCATGCAAAACAATGTGCTAATGAACTTGCATTGAAAGTGCAAGAGGGTGTGTACGTTGGAAACACTGGCCCTTCCTACGAAACTGGTGCAGAGGTAAGAATGTTACGGACACTTGGTGGAGATGCGGTCGGTATGTCTACGGTGCCAGAAGTTATTATTGCAAACCATGCTGGTTTAAAAGTGTTAGGTATCTCTTGTATTTCGAATATGGCAGCGGGTATTTTAGATCAGCCACTTTCTCATGATGAAGTAATGGAAACTACTGAAAAAGTACGTGAAGACTTTTTGCGCTTTGTAAAGAAAATCATTCAAACACTTCCACAGTAAATGAAGTTAACTTGAGTAGAATAGGGTGATCATAGTGAGAATGGTTGATGTGATAACAAAAAAAAGAAATGGACACGCGTTAACGAAAGAAGAAATATACCATTTTGTTGAAGGTTATACCAAGGGTTCGATTCCAGATTATCAAGCATCTGCGTTATTAATGGCAATTTTTTATCAAGGAATGACGGAACAGGAAACGGCGACACTTACACAGGCGATGGTTGATTCTGGTGAAACGATTGATTTATCTTCGATTACAGGACATAAGGTAGACAAGCATTCGACGGGAGGAGTAGGGGATAAAACAACATTTATCGTTGGTCCACTTGTTGCTTCTGTGGGAGTCCCTGTCGCGAAGATGTCAGGAAGAGGATTAGGACACACAGGTGGTACCTTGGATAAACTAGAATCGATTAAAGGATTTCATATTGAGATGTCTGAACAACAATTCGTTAATCAAGTAAACAACGTTAAGCTAGCGGTTGCTGGTCAGACAGGTAATCTTGCACCTGCAGACAAGAAGTTATATGCGCTTCGTGATGTAACAGCTACTGTGGATTCGATTCCCTTGATCGCAGGTTCAATTATGAGTAAGAAACTGGCTTCCGGTGCGGACAGTATTGTTCTAGATGTGAAAACTGGTTCAGGTGCTTTTATGAAAACTCTGGAAGAATCTGAATCTCTCGCAAAAGAAATGGTGAACATAGGCAAGAATTTAGGGCGAAATACGGTGGCCATTATAAGTGATATGAATCAACCTTTAGGTTTTGAAGTGGGAAATGCCAATGAGGTAAAAGAAGCAGTCGAGGTACTCCGAGGTGAAAAGATTAGTGATTTAAGAAGCTTATCTTTGGAATTAGCTGCACATATGACTGTTTTGGCCGAAGTAATGACAGATTATGATCAAGCATACCGTGCGCTTGAAGAAAATTTAGATAATGGCAAGGCATTTGAGGTTTTTCGTTCTTTTGTTGTTGCGCAAGGTGGCGATGTCGAAATGATTGACCATCTAGACTTATTACCATCTGCTAAATACCAAGTGGAAGTAAAAGCAGAAACAGACGGTTATGTCTCCGCAATTGATGCCGAGTCAATTGGAATAGCTGCAATGTATTTAGGGGCTGGTAGAGCAACAAAAGATGATGCCATTAACCATGGTGTTGGGATAACATTAAAGAAGAAGATTGGTGATCCTGTAAAAGTTGGAGAAACTATTGTAGTTCTTCATAGCGATGAGGATTCACCAACTGACTCTATAAATAGGGTAAAGCAAGCATATTCATTTACAAAAGAAAACGTGGATCCAAAGACATTGATTTATAAAGTAATTAAATAACGATAGGTAAATAACCTGAATTCTGTTCAGGTTATTTTTTATGTTCATGGAAATTATAAGATCAGAATGAACCATCTTTGTCATGTAATAAGGAAATTCATCTTTTTAGTTATAAAAACTTCTTTTTATGGAAAATATATGAATACTATTGAATTGGAGGTAAAGACATGAAAAAGTTTATCATTCTGTTAATTATACTATTAACTTCCATTACATCTATTAATGTGGTTCCAGCAAATGCTGAGGAGAGTAATGATAATAATCAACAAGACTTAAATTTGGCAGAGAATTCCAAATCAGCTCTATTATTGGAACGTGATACAGGAAAAATTTTATATGAAAAAAATGCACATGAACAACTTCCACCAGCAAGTATGACAAAAATTATGACTTTAATTTTAATCATGGAAGCATTAGATGATGAGAAAGTAAAGCTTGATGAAATGGTTCGTGTCAGTGAATATGCAGCTTCAATGGGTGGATCACAGATCTTTCTAGAAGCGGGAGAAGAAATGAAAGTAAATGACTTGCTAAAAGGGATTGCAGTTGCATCAGGTAACGATGCAAGTGTTGCGATGGCTGAAAGAATTGCTGGTAGTGAGGAAGCATTTGTCACGATGATGAATCAAAAAGCGAAAGAACTAGGATTGGAAAATACCAAATTCCAAAATACTACGGGGCTTCCTGCTGATAATCATTTTAGTACGGCTTATGACTTAGCTATGATGGCAAAAGAACTGTTAAAACATGAAGAGATAACCAATTATACGAGTATTTATGAAGATTACTTACGAAAAGGAACAGAAGACGAATTCTGGCTCGTTAACACGAATAAACTAGTAAAATTTTACGACGGTGTGGATGGCTTGAAAACAGGCTATACGTCACAAGCAAAATACTGCTTAACCGCAACTGCCAAGAAAGGTAATATGCGTACTGTTGCAGTAGTGCTAGGTGCAGACACAAGCAAGAATAGAAATAGTGATGTTACACAAATGCTTGATTATGCATTTTCACAGTATGATTCAAAACAACTATTTGAAAGTAAACAATCGGTTTCTAAGCTCCAGATGATTAAGGCTGCTAAAAATGAAATAGATGTAGTCACTGGTGAATCAGTATCAGTTGTTTTTGAAAAAGGCGACAAATTAGATGGGATAGAAACCAATGTGAAAATGAATTCGGATATCAATCTCCCGTTATCTAAAGGTGACCAAGTAGGAACGTTAGAAGTAAAAAAAGATGGAAAAGTATTATCAGTAACTCCTTTAATCGTAAATGAAGATGTTGAAAAAGCTGGTTTTTGGCATTTGTTTAAACGTTCCATGGACAAAATGGTGAAAAAAGGATAATAACAGAACCTTTCTTCGAAATACCACTTGTTTTGTCGACAGGCAGGATTTTGGAGAGGAAATAAAGAAAAAGATTCACTACAGAAATTTAAGGAGGAATCAGTAGTGAGTCTTTCTGTTCATTTAACTACTAAAGAAAATGTATTATTAGTTAGGCTTGAAGGAGAATTAGATCACCATGAAGCTGAAAAGCTGAAGAAAGAATGGCAAAAAGCAATGAAACAAGAAAATCTTCAACACGTCATTTTAAACTTAGAGCAGCTTTCGTTTATGGATAGTTCTGGATTAGGTGTAATCCTAGGTAGGTATAAAGAAATTAAGCAAACGGGAGGGGAGATGGTGGTTTGTTCCATATCACCTGCGGTAAAACGTCTATTTGATATGTCTGGTTTGTTTAAGATTATTCGTTTAGAAGAAAGTGAAGCTTTTGCCCTTCAAAGTTTGGGGGTGGCGTCTTGAGAAACGCAATGAATTTAGAATTTTCAAGTGTTAGTGCGAATGAATCGTTTGCACGAGTTACTGTTGCTGCATTTGTTTCTCAGTTAGATCCAACAATGGATGAATTAACAGAAATAAAAACAGTAGTTTCTGAAGCTGTTACGAACGCTATTATTCACGGATATAACAACGATGAAAACGAGAAGATTTATATTGAATGTACGCTTGATGAAGATGTTGTAGAACTAATTATTCGTGATAATGGTATTGGAATTGATGATATAGATGAAGCAATCCAGCCTTTATACACATCTAAGCCAGAGTTAGAAAGGTCAGGTATGGGTTTTACCATCATGGAAAATTTTATGGACAAAGTAGAAGTGATCTCAAATCCCGGTCAAGGTACAATTGTGAAATTAATAAAACACTTTACAAAGAGTAAAACCTTATGCAATTAAGGGGATGCCTATGGAAATAGAACTGAAAAAAACCAAAAAAGAGGAACAACTGACAGATGAGGAAGTGAAAAATTATATTCTTCTAAGTCAACAAGGTGATCAGAGTTCACGTGATCTTTTAGTTGAGCGTAATGTACGCTTAGTTTGGTCAGTAGTTCAACGATTTATTAATCGTGGATATGATCCAGATGATTTGTTTCAGATCGGGTGTATCGGATTATTAAAGTCCATAGATAAGTTTGATTTATCTTACGATGTGCGTTTTTCCACCTATGCAGTCCCCATGATCATTGGTGAGATACAACGTTTTATTCGTGATGATGGTAGCGTGAAAGTCAGTAGATCATTAAAAGAAATAGGGAATAAAATTCGGAGGAAAAAGGACGAGCTAACTAAAGATATGGGTAGAGCACCCACCGTAAATGAGTTAGCTCAAGCATTAGAATTATCTCCTGAAGAAGTTGTACATGCACAAGAAGCATCTAAACTTCCACATTCAATCCATGAAACAGTATATGAAAATGATGGAGACCCTATTACTTTACTAGATCAAATTGCTGATCAGGATACAAAATGGTTTGATAAAATTGCGTTGCAAGAGGCGATAAGAGATTTGGAAGAAAGAGAGCGGTTGATTGTATATCTAAGATATTATAAAGACAAAACACAATCAGAAGTTGCTGAGAGGTTAGGTATATCTCAGGTACAAGTCTCTCGATTGGAGAAGAAAATACTAGAGTTTATCAAAGAACAAATAGGTATATAAAAAAGAGTGGGTAACGGGTTTCGTTACCTTTCGCAAAACTTTGTATTGTATGCCTTTATGTAAATGAAAACGAATTCCAAATTGCGCTGTATTTTGCAGCGCTTTTTGTATGCAAAAAATAACGCAGCGAATAACCTTGTTCAACATTGCGCTCGTTTCTTTAATAAACCATTCCTTATGATTCATGTCCCAATACAGATAAATAAGGGCGTAATCGGACCAATTAGTCAATCAGCAACATGGACATATATAATAAGAGGAGAAATTACCATTAAATTGGAAATTTAACTAAAATGTTAATATAGAGGGAAATTCTCCCTATATCACTTGATAAACATGATATATTGCTTACTCTTCTATGTTTAGAGGGAAAACCTCCCCTTATTTATCCCTTATTAAGCTATATTCTGTAGTTTAATCGCAAAATTCCCCCTTATTTTAATGAGGAGAAAACTTCCTATGCTTCAATAATCAATTTTCAATAATCTATCTGAGTGAGTTTAGGAATAATGGTTCACAAACTAAACTCTACATTTATTTCACTATAAATTACATAGTCTCTTACAAATTTATGTAAATAAGTTGACTGTTAATATCCACTCAGAAAATCATTTTGGTGCCTATCGCGGACATTATGAAATACTTCTACCCGTCTTCATATAAGAATGTTCTTTGGAGTTAATGCATGTTTCTGCCTTTTCTGTTTCATACTAAAAGAGTATTTCCGGAAAAGGAGGACAAAAGCATGGGAGGAATTATTTACTTACGTCTTAAAAAAGAATTTGAGGTAAAACCAAACACAACAATTCGGTTAAATGATATTGGTTATATTTCCGGCAACAATTCAGTAAACCAACTTATTGAGGAGTCTGTTATTTACCAAGTTTCAAAAGAAGACCGAACGGTTTCTGTCATCGATGGATTTACTGTCATTGACCAGTTGGTGAGAAGGTTTTCCGATATCGAAATTCAATTAGTAGGACCTAGTCAAACTATTGTTCGAATAAAAAAACCATTGAAGTCCCCTTCCATCTTCTTTGTCTGTTTAATTTGGTTGCTTTTATTTATTGGGTCATCCATGGCAATCATGAATTTTCACTATGATGTAAGTATGCAAGAAGTGCAACAGAGGCTTCATTTTTTATTGACAGGAAGACAAGCTGAATATCCTTTATGGATGCAGGTACCCTACTCGATTGGATTAGGTGTTGGAATGATCCTGTTCTTTAACCATTTGTTCAAAAAGAGATTTAATGAAGAACCCAGCCCATTAGAAATTGAGATGTTCAAGTATCAACAAGACCTAGATAGTTATGTATCAAAATATGAGAACAACATAAGTAAAAACAATGATAAATCATCTAATTGAAATCGTAATAGGGTTTTCTTCTGGTCTTGTTGTAGGTACGGGCTTTGTTGCTTTTCTTACAGTTTTAGGTATTATTCCTAGACTGGTTCAATTAAGTAAGACTGATACATTAGTTAAACCTTTTGAAGCAGGTGTTATACTCGGAGCGTTGTTTGGAACGTATCTTTCATTCACCGGCTTTGCTTTTCATGTTTCAACATTGTTTGTCCTCATTTGGGGGACTTTCCACGGTGTCTTTATTGGTATGCTAGCTGCAGCATTGACCGAAGTATTAAATGTTTTTCCGTTATTGGCGAAGAGAGTTGGCTTAGAAAGCCATATACTTTGGTTTTTAATGGCTATTGTATTTGGAAAAATATTTGGATCACTTTTTCAATGGTTAGTCTTCGTCAAATAGTTGATGATGTTCTGCAGTGTTTATTGGCTGAAAGGATCGATTTGAATGAATAATTCTAAAAAAGTTATTGTAGTAACAGATGGGGATGAATATGCTCGAAAAACACTAGATTATTTGGCAAAAGAACTAGGAGGAACTTGTTTATCCTATTTATCAGATAATCCAACACAAGCATCTTCTGAAGAAATTCAGAAAGCTATTTATCGAGCGAAAGAAGAACCGGTATATGTACTTCTTGATGACGCTGGAATACTTGGTGTCGGTGCAGGGGAGAAAATATTGCTTGATTTAGCTAATGACCCTGATATAGAAGTGATTGGTGCGATTGCAGTAGCTGCGCACACCAAGAATACAGAATGGTCTAGATTTACCTTTGCAATTGATTTAAATGGTGAACTGATTCCGTATGGGGTCGATAAGCAAGGAGTAAGATTGCCGGAGTTAGGAAGAATAAATGGTGATACTGTATATTCCTTGGATCAAATCGATATACCCATTGTCATTGCCATTGGTGATATAGGAAAAATGCAAGGCAAAGATGACGTTAAGAAGGGGTCACCTATAACACGCCAAGCGTTGGAAATAATAATGGAAAGAGGTGGACTAATATGAAGAATAAAAAAAATCAGAGCCCCATCTCACCTAAGATAAAAATAAATGAAAACTATATGAAAGAAAAAATCGGAGTAGGTACTTCGTTTGATGTTGGATTTCGAGATGTTACTATACTTAAAAAAACTGCCCACCTGTATTATTTAACGGGGTTATGCGATTCATCTATTATTGTTGAATTACTAAAGAAGCTTGTTGAAATTAATGATAATGAAAGTAATCTTAGGAAAGTAGCTGAGATTGTTGAAAATAGGTTAGTGCATCAACAAGTAACTAGAGTGAAAACGATGGATGAGGCCGTGGATCAACTGCTTTCTGGCCTTATTGTGTTATTTATTGATGGTGAAGATGAAGCATTTGTTGTAGATGTACGAAGTTATCCAGGAAGAAGCCCTCAAGAGCCTGATACAGAGAAGGTTGTTCGTGGTGCCAGAGATGGCTATACGGAAAATATAATCCAAAATACCGCATTAACTAGAAGAAGAGTAAGAGATGAACGGTTACGTCACGAAATTGTCCAGGTCGGAGAAAGGTCTAAGACGGATATTTGTATCTCGTATATCAAAGATATTGCCGATGAAGGATTGGTAAAGAAAATAAAAGATGAGATTAACAAGATTGACATTGATGGACTTTCCATGGCAGATAAAACAATAGAAGAATATTTAGTTAAACAAGGTTTTAACCCATTCCCGCTTGTACGTTATACGGAGAGACCAGATGTATCCGCGAATCACTTGTTTGAGGGCCATGTCTTAATTATGGTCGATACATCTCCTAGTATGATCATTACACCCACCACCTATTTTCATCATGTACAACATGCGGAAGAATACCGTCAAGCCCCCGTAATTGGGACTTTTATTCGTTGGGTCAGATTTCTTGGGATCTTTGCATCCGTATTTTTATTACCCTTTTGGTTGTTACTAGTTTTAGAACCATCTCTGTTGCCTAAAGATTTAACTTTTATTGGGCCAAACGAGACGGGGAATATACCAATTGTTATTCAAATAATTATGGCAGATATAGGAATAGAATTTTTACGAATGGCAGCGATTCATACGCCAACACCTTTATCTACAGCTATGGGTCTCATTGCAGCAGTCTTAATAGGGCAAATTGCAATTGATGTAGGATTGTTTAGTGCAGAAGTTATTTTATATGTAGCAATAAGTGCGATTGGTTCATTCGCGACACCTAGTTATGAACTCAGTGTAGCAAATAAAATAAGTCGAATATTATTGTTAATAATCACCTCTATTTTTGGTGTTCCTGGATTTGTCATAGGTAGCACACTGTATATTTTACTTTTAGCAATGACAAGGTCATTAAATACACCATATTTGTGGCCATTTATTCCTTTCAACATAAAAGCGATTGTTCATATATTGATTCGAGTATCTGTTCCTATGACCAAAAATCGTCCTAGTATTGTACATCCAAAAAATAATTATAAACAACCATGAATAATTTAAAGTTGAACAGAAGATGTGAATATGTTAAATTTATTTTATCTTTACACTAATTAACATGTAATGGAATAAACTTCTGGGAACTATAGATTTATAAATCCCTTCATTCACCTATGAATCGTTGCATTCTAGGTGGAAAGGGATTTTCGTTTGTATATATATTTGGAGGTGTAATAAAGATGAATCATCACCCATATGAAATAAATAATAATGGTCATTTAGAAATAAATGGAATAGATAGTACGCTATTAGCAAAAAAATACGGTACACCTCTATTTGTATATAATGTGGATGCGATTAGGCAAAATGCTCGTGCATTTGTAAACACTTTTGAAAAGTTTGGTGTGAAGGCTCAAGTGGCATATGCTAGTAAGGCTTTTTCGTCTATTGCTATGCTCCAGGTAGCAAAGCAAGAGAAATTAAGTCTTGATGTTGTCTCACAAGGGGAACTTTATACTGCTTTAAAGGCTGGATTTCCTGTAGAAAAGATTCATCTTCATGGTAATAATAAAAACTATGAAGAACTAGAAATGGCTATAAAACATAACATTGGTTGTATAGTTGTAGATAATTTCTATGAAATTGAGTTACTAAAAGATGTTCTAGCAAACTTTGACACTGAAATGGACGTACTTATTCGTGTAACTCCTGGTATAGAAGCGCATACACATGATTATATCTTAACAGGAAATGAAGATTCGAAGTTTGGTTTTGACTTATCAAATGGACAAGCAGAACTGGCCATAAAACAACTAACTGAAATGGATAAAATCCAAGTAAAAGGATTACATTGCCATATTGGGTCTCAAATTTTTGAAACAGATGGTTTTGTTATGGCAATTCAACGTTTATTTGATACAATTAGAAACTGGAACACCAAATTTAATTACACACCAAAAGTTCTTAATCTTGGTGGGGGGTTTGGCATTCGTTATACGAAAGAAGATGATCCATTACCATTAGAAGGTTATGTAGAAGCACTAGTAAATGAAATCCAAAAACAAGTGGATATTAGTGACATGAATTACCCGGAAATCTGGATCGAACCAGGACGAGCTATTGTGGGGAATACTGGTGTTACACTGTACACAATTGGGTCAAAAAAAGATATTCCTGGAGTCAGAAAGTATATTTCGGTGGATGGTGGCATGACGGATAATATTCGACCTGCATTGTATCAAGCAAAATATGATGCTGTCATTGCTAATAAAGCAAAACAACCTTTATCAGAAACTGTTTCTGTTGCCGGTAAATGCTGTGAATCTGGCGATATGTTAATATGGGATATAGAATTGCCTGAAGTTGAACATGGAGATTTTTTAGCTGTATTTAGTACTGGTGCTTATGGTTATTCAATGTCTAATCACTATAATCGCTTCCCTAAAGCTGCAGTGGTATTTGTGGAAGAAGGTAAGGATAAGCTAGTCATTCAAAGAGAATCCTATGAGGACTTAACCAGAAATGATTTATCTTATGAATAGTAATTCAACTGGTGAGAATAACAAGAGTAAGTAATATTTGAGGAGGAAAATGATATGAAACAAGCAACAATGGAGTATGAAAATGGAGAAAAAATACTTATTGAGCTATATGAAGATGCCGCTCCAAATACAGTGGCTAACTTTGAAAAACTTGCGAACAGTGGTTTTTACGATGGAGTTACATTTCACCGAGTAATCCCTGGATTTGTAGCACAAGGTGGAGATCCAACTGGAACTGGCGCTGGCGGCCCTGGATACAGCATTAAATGCGAAACGGAAGGTAATCCGCATAAACATGTTGCTGGTTCACTTTCAATGGCTCATGCTGGTAAAGATACAGGTGGTAGTCAATTCTTTATCGTTCATGAACCGCAGCCACATCTAGATGGTGTTCACACTGTATTCGGTCAAGTGACAGAGGGAATGGATACCGTCTTACGTATTAAGCAAGGTGATGAGATGAAATCGGTGAAAGTGGAAGAAAAGTAGGAGTACTTCTTTATTTTACTGTTGTACGGTTTGTTATTCAAAGAGGGTGTTGGCCTGAGCCGACACCCTTTCTTATTTATACGTTATTAATTTTTTGCTAGGAAGTCTCTTGACGTGGTGAAAAATAGGATGTGCCAAGTGTAAGAAACGTGACCTTGGTTCATCCCTTTAGCGACTAGAACATTCACTAAATTTTCTTTTGGAGTGATGAAGAGGTGCTAGTGATGGATTGGATTAATATACTATTTTTTCTACTTGTTATAGCACCTTTGTGCGTCCTAATTCATGAGTGTGGACATGCATTAGGAGGATTAATAGTAAAAGCAGATCAAGTTAGGCTTGAATTTGGAATAGGGTGGAAGATAAAAGAATTCGCTTGGAAGAAGGTGCAAGTTGTACTATATACCTTTCTTTTTATTGGAGGTCTAGCTCAAAGTACGAGAAATATCCCTTTCACGCGTATGGAAGTAGCCATTATTTCGGTGTCAGGACCACTGCTAAATACTATAATTGCTTTCTTGGTAATATGTTTAGAGACAACTAGTGTATTAGGTCAATTGTTTATGTTTTTTAATTTGTGGTTAGCTTTTATCAATGTGATTCCTTTTAAATGGAAACAAAAAAAATCAGATGGTTACATCATCATGCAGCAACTTCTAAAAAAATAATACATAAAAGAAAGAAATGACAATCACTAAGATTCATAGTATATTTTATGTTAAATGAGCAATAATTGGAAATAGTGTTATAGAACTCATTGTTAGATAATTAAAAAAGGATGGTATAACGTTGAGTCAAAAGAAGAAGAATTGGATTTTATTTATTATTTTGCTTGGTATAGGTTTTATTTGGGGTATTATTTATTGGTTCTTAATCGTATTATAAAATTTTGAAGAAATATTTGACAAAACAAAGAAAATGAGTCATAAATAGGGTATAATTCACCTTTTCTAAGGTGATCTATTGAAAATTAAGTAGAAATTTTGTTTTATGCTCTTACAATAGTCAGCTATTTTTCTTTAATGAGGGGTTCTTATGTTAATTCGTTATAAAAAAACATTTGAAAAAATTGCTATGGGATTGTTATCGTTTATGCCTGAAGAAAGGGAAGTCAAAAAGTTACAACAAACAATTAAAGATTATGAAACAAATGACAATTGGCATCTTCATTTATGGAAAGAAGAAGATATCTTAGGTGCAATTGGCGTACGAGTGACAGAAGATGACAAAATCTTAGTACAACATATTTCAGTTAATCCTTCTCATAGAAATATGGGGATAGGTAAGAAAATGGTTCAAGAAATAAAAGTATTGTACAGTGATCATTACGACATAATTGCATCCGAACTAACACAAAACTTTCTAGCAAAATGTGATAACTAATAAGTTTCAGCTCTATTTTAGAGCTGTTTTTTTGTTTTTTAGTCATGTTGTGATCCATGTGCAAACACCACGAAAATTCTCTATTAGGAAATTATCCTCGCATATGAATTTATAACTACATTGGATATATAACAACAAATCATTAGAATATAATCATTTTTAGACGTTTTTCTTGTCGAATTTCCCTTTCTATATCACCCTACCTTTGCTATATTAAGT
The DNA here is from genome assembly GCF_025154055.1 of Aquibacillus koreensis. Classification (GTDB taxonomy): domain Bacteria; phylum Bacillota; class Bacilli; order Bacillales; family Amphibacillaceae; genus Aquibacillus_C; species Aquibacillus_C koreensis. The sequence goes on along the minus strand of NZ_JAOALK010000056.1, from coordinate 110,032 downwards.
ATGAAAGGTCTAGAACAATCACATGAACCTTGTCTTTAAATTGGAGGAAATACGCAAATGTATGAAACATATCAAGTAAAACTAGATGCATTTGAGGGGCCATTGGACCTTTTGTTACATCTCATAAATCAGTATGAAATTGATATATATGATATACCTGTTTCTCAGATTACAGAGCAATATATGGTTTATATTCATACGATGCAACAGTTAGAACTTAATGTTGCTAGTGAATATTTGGTTATGGCTGCTACACTATTAGCGATCAAGAGTCAACTATTATTACCAAATCAAGAAATAGAGTCTGAAAATGATGCCTATGAGGAAGATCCTAGAGAAGACTTGATGAGGCGTTTAATAGAATATCGTAAATACAAGGAAGTTGCGCACCAATTAAAAGAAAAAGAACTAGATGCGAATATGATATACACCAGACCACCTAAAACTTTTGAAAAATTATCAAATCAGCAACCAGTAGAAAGGGGTAATATCTCAATCTATGACATGATTGCTGCAATGAATAAGGTCTTCGACAGAAAAAAGTGGAATAAACCTTTAGAAACGCGTGTGCAACGAGCAGAAATACCAATTAAACAAAGAATGGATGAAGTGCTTGAGCAAATGAAGGGAATAAAACATGGAATTCCATTTGATCAACTTTTTCCTTATCACTCTCGCTCTCATATTGTTGTTACGTTTATAGCTATTCTAGAACTGATGAAGACAAAGAAAATATATTGTACACAAGAAAAACACTTCGATGAATTGTTGGTTTTCAATATGGAGGGTGAACAGTGGAACTAAGAGAACTTAAGGCTGTTACAGAAGGATTACTTTTTGTTTCAGGCGATGAAGGAATTAGTAAAAAACAGTTAGTGCGATTGCTTGAAATGGATGCAAAAACAGTAGATCATATTATGGAAGAGTTAAAATATGATTATGAAAATGTGGAAAGAGGTATTACGATTATCCAATCCAAAGACCTCTACCATTTAACTACAAAACCAGAACATACGTCTTACTACCAAAAGTTGATGGAGTCACCACAGTCTTCTCGATTATCTCAAGCTGCATTGGAAACATTGGCTATTATTGCTTACCAACAACCAATTACACGGGCAGAGATTGAAGAAATACGTGGAGTAAATAGTGATCGACCAGTTCAGACATTGTTAGCAAGAGCATTAGTGGAAGAAGCAGGTCGAAAAGAAGGTGTAGGTAGGCCGATTATGTTTGGTACATCTAAAGATTTCCTAACATATTTTGGGTTAAAATCGATTGAAGAACTGCCTCCTTTACCGGAAGGGATCTCAGAAGAAGATGTAGAGAATGAAGCGGACTTATTCTTTGAACGATTTAAAGATTTAGAGGAATAAGAATCCCAATTTTTATCGAAAATTATCTCCAATATATTCACCCATAATTTACTTTTCCATAAAATAGTTTTTGAGGTGATTATATGCAGGATAATAAAAAAAACTATTTAATGTCCTTGTTGTCTTGGGCTGATGAATTAGAACAAAAAGTAAGCCAAATCGATGTGGACGAGTCAGAGCTTAAGGAATGGCATAACCAAATCAATCATTGGAAAACAATTATTAACGAAAAGTTAGATCAGGCCGATTCCATATCAGATGACACTATCTATGACATTCAAGATAGAAGTCAGAATTTAGTAGATATGTTGGAAGAAACGATTGCTAACCCGAGAAATAAAAAAGACAGATTGCCGCCTGGAGAGCATCAGTTACCACCTCTCCCATATGCGTATAATGCTTTAGAACCATATATTGCAGAAGAGATTATGAGGTTGCATCACAAAGAGCACCACCAATCATACGTAGATGGTTTGAATAAGGCAGAGAAAGAATTGTATGGTAAGAAGGTTGACCCTAACCTCTTAAAACATTGGATGAGAGAACAAGCTTTCCATGGTTCTGGACATTACCTTCATACTATTTTTTGGGGCAATATGTCACCAAAAGGTGGGGGAACTCCAGGGCAAGTTTTACTTAGTCAAATAAGAAAAGACTTTGGCTCGTTTAAGAACTTTCAACTCCTTTTCACGAAAGCCGCTGAATCAGTAGAAGGTGTAGGTTGGGCGATATTAGTTTGGCAACCTCGTGCTGGCAGATTAGGGATTCAAACCGTTGAAAAGCACCAAATGTTTAGCTTATGGGATAGTATCCCTTTGCTTGTATTAGATGTCTGGGAACATGCTTATTATCTTCAATACCAAAATAATAGATCTAATTATATTGATAATTGGTGGAATGTGGTTCATTGGCCTGATGTGTCAGAGAGATTTCAACAAGCCAATAAACTTGTTTGGCCATTATATTAAACAGTGTTTATAAGACCTTTATCCTTTTTGGATAAAGGTTTTTTGGTTCGCTTTTTTAAATTTTAACCTGATTAATCATAAGCCCGTCCTTCTTGCATAATATTGTAGAGACATAGGTAAGGTTGGGAGGAACCAAAGTGAAGCAATTGTTTATCGTTATAAGCTGTATCAGTTTAATTTTCCTTTTTTCACCTACATACACCAATGCAAAACCTGGTGTTTCTGCAAATAATGCTGTTTTAATGGAACAGTCTTCAGGTCGAGTCTTATATGAGAAGCAGTCAAATGATCCACACTTAATTGCAAGTATTACAAAGATTATGACAGCAATTATAGCAATAGAATCAGGAAAAATGGAGGACGCCGTAACAGCGAGTCGAAGGTCGGTCTACACCGAGGGCTCTTCTCTTTACTTAGAAGAAGGGGAAAAAATGAAATTAAAAGACCTAGTCTATGGTTTAATGTTGAGGTCTGGAAATGACTCTGCTGTGGCTATCGCTGAGCATGTAGGTGGAAGTGTTGAAGGGTTTACACACCTAATGAACGAAAAAGCTGTTTGGTTAGGTATGACAAATTCTCATTTTGATAATCCACATGGCTTAGATTCTGACAAGCATTACTCAACTGCATACGACATGGCCCTGCTAACTAGATATGCAATGGAGAACGAGACTTTTAGAGAGATAACTGGATCAAAATCACACAAAGCGGAGACTAGAAAATATGCATGGGGAAATAAGAATAAATTATTAACTAGGTATTATAAGTATTCAACAGGTGGAAAAACAGGGTACACGAAAGCAGCAGGACGGACGCTTGTGTCTACAGCAAAAAAAGACGGAATGGAATTAATCGTCGTAACATTAAATGCTTCCGATGATTGGAAAGACCACATGCGTTTATTTGACTGGGGTTTTGAAAACTATGATCTAACTACACTGCAAGAAAAGGGTAAACAAACTTTTAATATAACGGAGAGTGACGAACAAAAAGAAGGATTTTTTAGAAATGAAGTTACATTTCCGTTAACTTCTGATGAAGAAGAGAGCATCAATACGGCAACATATTTTGAAAAACTAAATGCAGAATGGAGCCCTGTTATTGGTAAGAAGGTATTCAGGCTAAATGGTGAGCCTATTGCGGAAACTTCTATTTATAGAAGTGATGACTCAGACCCAGAGGAAAAAGAGGAAAAAGGTTTACTAGATGAACTTATAGAAACATTTCATCGTATTATTGGAGTAATATAGATGGTTAATTATATATGGGCAGGAATGGCCATCATTGGTATTATTTATGCGATGTTCAATGGGACAATGGATAAGGTAAGTGAGGCCTTGTTTGAGAGTGCAAACGAAGCCGTAACATTATCTATTGGACTAATTAGTGTTTTAGTGTTTTGGTTAGGTTTAATGCGTGTTGCGGAGAAAGCAGGAATCTTAAGCGTGTTAACACGAATTTGTAAGCCTTTTGTCACGAAATTGTTTCCCGAAATACCAAAAGATCATCCAGCAATGGGGTACATCTTATCAAATTTTACGGCTAATATTTTTGGACTTGGAAATGCGGCAACACCTATGGGGATTAAAGCAATGGAAGAAATGAAAAAAATAAGTGGGTCTGATAAAGCCAGTCGGTCCATGATAACTTTTTTGGTAATTAATACGTCAAGCCTGACACTGATACCAACTACTGTTATTGCAATTCGGATGCAATATGATTCTGTAGCACCAACTGAAATTGTTGCAACTACGATTATGGCAACAGTCGTAACGTCTATTGCTGCCATAACTGTTGATCGATTATTTTATTTAAGAAGGGTGCGAAAAAATAAAAAATGAGTATGTTGACAACTATAAGCACATGGATCATTCCTTGTATGATTTTGTTGGTCTTAGTTATTGCAACCTTGAAGAAGCTACCGACATACGAAATTTTTGTAGAAGGAGGAAAAGAAGGAGTCAAAATGGCTTTTTCCCTTCTTCCTTTTTTATTAGGTATGATCGTGTCGATAGCAATTCTAAGGAGTTCAGGAGCCATGGAAGCTTTTATTTCTTTTATATCACCAGTGCTAACGAAACTAGGGGTACCTTCTGAAATTGTTCCGTTAGCAGCAATACGGCCAATTTCAGGAACAGCAGCACTTGGAATGACAACAGAATTAATTAAAACCTACGGTCCAGATTCATTTATTGGTAGGTTAGCTTCAACAATGCAAGGCAGTACGGATACGACTTTGTATATTATTACGGTTTATTTTGGAGCTGTAGGAATTAGAAGAATGGGAGATGCTTTAAAAGTTGGACTCATAGCAGATTTTATTGGTATAATAGCCTCAATCGTCATTGTAACGATTGTATTTGCAAGTTAAGCGTTAACGTCGTGTTAACGCTCTTGTTTTGTTTGCATTTGTTTAACGTGTAGTTAATATAGTTGCTTCTACTAATAACTTGTTGCGCATTCGGCTATAAATATATGGAGAAGTATAAATTAAAAAATAGGGATTATGGTGATAAAATGGAACGTTTACAAAAGGTAATAGCTCAAAGTGGAGTTACTTCAAGAAGAAAAGCAGAAAAATTAATTGAGGACGGAAAAGTAAAAGTAAATGGCGAGATTGTTCGTACGTTAGGAACGAAGGTTTCTAAAGAAGATATGATAGAAGTAAACGGTATTCCGTTAGAAAAAGAACAGCCTGTATATTTTCTTCTCTATAAACCTCGAGGGGTCATCTCAAGCGTGAAGGATGAAAAGAATAGAAAAGTGGTTTTAGATTTAATTCCTGAAATCAAAGAACGTGTATTCCCAGTTGGTCGTTTGGATTATGACACAAGCGGTTTAATTCTATTAACAAATGATGGTGAGTTTGCAAACCTACTCATGCATCCTCAACATGAGATCGATAAAGTATATGTGGCAAAAGTAAAAGGTATTCCAAAAAAAGAAGATTTGACTCAACTAAAAAAAGGGATTGTAGTTGATGGTGATAAACTAAAGGCAAAGCATGTAAAAATATTGTCTACCGATACAAAAAAGAATACAGCTATTATCGAGTTGGTTTTGCATCAAGGTAAGAATAGACAGATACGAAGAATGATGGATGCAATCCAATTTCCTGTAGACAAGTTAAAACGAGAAATGTACGGCTTTTTGACTTTAAAAGGCTTAAGTGCTGGTGAATGTCGTGAACTTACACCACATGAAGTGAAACAATTAAGAGAAGAAGCGACCAAAATTGTCAAATAATGTTCAAATAATATTCATAATTACACCTTGATTTTAGTGATACAATGGGCAAGGGGAGTGTGAGAACAGTGAGTAAAGTCGAGCAAGCTAGACAGAAGAAAAGCAAAAAGAAAATGAAACGTTTTTTCTTTCGCTCCATCATCTTAATTGTATTATTAGCTGCTTTAGTTTTTGCCCTTGTATCTAATCTTACAAAAGATAAAGCTGCAATAGGAGTCGGGGATGAAGCACCTAGCTTTCAATTAAAGCAGATTAACAATGATGGACAACCTTTACATTTAGATGAACTTAAAGGTAAGGGGATAATGTTGAATTTTTGGGCTACCTTTTGTAAGCCCTGTGAGCAAGAGATGCCTTATATGGAATCTTTATATCCTAAATACAAAGAACAAGGTGTAGAGATTGTGGCCGTAAGCGTAGATTTTACTGAATTAGTAATCGAGCAGTTTGTGGAAAGGCATAACTTAACTTTTCCTATCCTACATGATAATACAGAGCAGGTAAGGGATTTGTATAATGTAGGGCCATTGCCAACGACCTACTTTATTAATGCTGAAGGGGAAGTCGTTGAGTTAGTTTCTGGTCAGTTAACCTTAGAGGACCTAGAAGGTTATCTACAACAAATTGTACCAAAAGAGTGAGAGGACGAAGGATTATAGCGAGGGGTTATTATGAAAAAAATTACTTGTGAAGCATGTCAACATCTAAATCCTGAGGGGACAGTTTTATGTGAGTCATGTGGAAAACCATTAGAAGAGGACCAATATATCGACGGGAATAACAAGACAAAACTCTTAAACATGCGTTATGAGGGGAGTTCACGTCGCTCACAAACATATAACAAATCAATCGTTGACCAAATATGGAACTTTTTTTCTTCCGTAAAGGTTGGCGTGACGTTAATTGTAATTACATTAATTGCATCTGCAGCGGGAACGATTTTCCCACAACGCATGTATATACCGCCAACCGCATCTCCGGCTACATATTACGAAGATACGTATGGTATACTTGGTCAGATATACTATCAATTAGGGTTTCATGAATTATATAGCTCTTGGTGGTATATGATTCTCATTGCATTGATTGGTATATCAATTATTATTGCTAGTATTGATCGTGTCGTTCCTTTGTATCGTGCCTTGAAACATCAAAAACCAGTAAGACACAAATCTTTTATTAGTCGCCAAAGGCTGCATAGTAAGACGGAAGATGTTTCTAAAGAGGACAAAGAGCTTTTAATAAAAGGACTTAAAAAACAACGATATAAAGTAACAGAAGACAATGGGCATGTGTTAGCAGAAAAAGGGCGATTTTCTAGATGGGGCCCATATGTCAATCATTGCGGTTTAATTATTTTCTTGCTGGGTGCTTTACTTCGCTTTGTCCCATTTATGTATATTGACGATTTTGTTTGGGTAAGAGAAGGAGAAACCAAGGTTATTCCAGAGACACATAGTAAATATTATATTGAAAATAAAGAGTTTATTATGGAGACCTATGGAGATAGTGAAGAAGATGCTAGGTTTGAACAAGCACTTGCGGATAAGGGTCCTGTAGCTAAAAACTTTCAAACGAATGCGGTTATCTACGAAAATAGTGAAACAACAATTGGTGCAGAACCAAAACTGGAAAAAGTCTTAGAAGATAGTATCCGTGTGAATCATCCTTTAAAATTAGAAGGCATTTCTTTATATCAAACAAGTTATCAGTTAAATGAATTTAAATCTATGTCTTTTATTATTCATGAAACAGATGATCAAGAGGAAGAAGAACTTGCTAGTTTTACAGTTGATCTTGCAGATCCAGCTCGAGAATATAATTTAGACAATGGATTTAGAGTTACGATTGATCAGTATTTTGCGGATTATTATTTAGATAACGGTATTCCAAGGTCTCAATCGGATCATCCTAAAAACCCAGCATTTGTCTTTTCAGTTTATCCACCAAACAGTGACGATCCGGAGGTAAGCTTTGCTGGAATTGGTAGAAATGTAGATGCAACGGGTCAAAATGAATACAAAGTTGGATTACAAAACTTTGAAATCAGAGATGTAACAGGATTAACAGTAAGACGTGATTATACCCTGCCTATTCTCATTATAGGTGGTATTATTTTTATGATTGGTGTTGTACAAGGGATGTACTGGCAACATAGAAGGGTATGGATCCATCCTACAGAAAATGGTGTTTGGTTAGCAGGTCACACGAACAAGAACTATTTTGGACTTAAAAAGGATATTGAAAAAGCAATTGACGGCACGACGATCCAAATGGTTGTGGATCAAGCAGAAGAGAATAAAAAGGAATAATATAGAGTTCAGGTCATGACTAAGGAGGACCATCATGGGGGATTTAATTACAATAAGTAGCAACTTTTTATATGTTGCTTTTATCTTATATTTAATTGCTACACTGTTTTTTGGGGGTTCAATACGAGGTAAAAAGCAACAAGAAAAGGTTACAATGTCAAGCAAAATTGCTATCGTATTAACGATAGCAGGTTTTCTAGCGCAACTAGGTTATTTTATAACAAGGTGGATTGCAAGTGGACATGCACCTGTTAGTAATTTATTTGAATTTACCACGTTTTTTGGTATGATGATCGTTTTTGCGTTCATTATTTTATACTTCATCTATAAATTAAATATATTAGGAGTATTTACTTTACCGGTAGCTCTCTTGATTATTGCCTATGCAAGTATGTTTCCAAGAGAGATCTCACCGCTAGTACCATCATTAAAAAGTCACTGGTTATATATCCATGTAACCACTGTGTCATTAGGTGAAGCAATTCTCGCAGTAAGTTTTGCGGCTGGTTTAATATACTTAATCAAAGTGGTTGACCAAACAAAGAAGAGTAAAAAAACTACGTTGCTAGAGATCATTCTTTATTCTTTGTTTGCAACGCTAGGCTTTGTCATTATTACATCTGTCTTCAGTGCGGTGAACTACAATGCAACATTTGAGTTTCCATTTGAAGGTGAGATATCAGAAGTAGATTATCACCTGCCTCCAATTGCCGGCCCAAATGATGGAGAGCTCCTTACTACCGAACGAATGGATTCACTATTTGAAGCGCCTGGTTGGATGCAGGGTGTTAATGCAGCAAGAAAATTTAATACACTAATATGGTCACTCTTAACTGGCTATGGTTTATATATGATTGCAAGACTTATTTTGAGAAAAAGGGTTGCTGCTGCAATTCAACCATTGTTAAAAAATACTAACGCTGATCTAGTAGACGAAGTTTCTTATCGTGCAGTTGCATTTGGGTTTCCTATTTTCACTTTAGGTGGATTAGTATTTGCTATGATATGGGCGCAGGAAGCATGGAATCGATACTGGGGTTGGGACCCTAAAGAGGTTTGGGCGCTAATCACATGGTTCTTCTATGCAGCATTTCTCCATTTGAGACTTTCACAAGGCTGGCATGGTGAAAAGTCAGCTTGGCTAGCAGTAATTGGGTTTGCTATAATAATGTTTAACTTGATCGCTGTAAACCTTATTATAGCTGGATTGCATTCGTATGCATAAATATACGTAAGGGGGTAATTGGGATGGAAAACGGTGCAAGAGTATTAGTTGTAGATGATGAAGACAGAATTAGACGATTAATTCGAATGTATTTAGAAAGAGAAGAGTACGTAGTGGATGAAGCAGAAGATGGATCCAAAGGTGTAGAGTTAGCACTAGAGAATGATTATGATGTAATACTTTTAGATATTATGATGCCTGTAAAAGACGGGATTGAAGCTTGTAAAGAAATTAGAGAACAAAAGACGACACCGATCATCATGCTTACAGCAAAAGGGGAGGAAGCAAATCGGATCCAAGGTTTTGAAGTAGGTACAGACGATTATATCGTAAAGCCGTTTAGTCCGAGAGAAGTTGTTCTTAGGGTGAAGGCTTTAATTAGGAGATCTTCTGCTACTAATTTCCTAAAAACGGATAGCACAACGAAAGATATGTTAGAATTTCCGCACCTGGTTATAGATAATGATGCACATCGGGTTTTAGCAGATGGTATAGAAGTAGGGCTAACACCAAAAGAATATGAACTTCTTTATTTTCTGGCGAAAGCACCAGACAAGGTTTATGACCGAGAACAATTGTTAAAAGAAGTCTGGAAATATGAGTTCTTTGGTGACTTGCGTACAGTAGATACACATGTAAAGCGGTTAAGAGAGAAATTAAACAAGGTATCTAAAGATGCAGCGAAAATGATTGTAACGGTTTGGGGTGTCGGCTACAAATTTGAAGTAGCTAGTGAGTAATGTTCTGGAGAAGTGTAGTAGGTAAATTATGGTTTACTTTCTTACTGTTGGTTTCAGTTGTACTCGCTATCTTATCTTTTTTACTACTTGAATTTTTTCAGAGCTTCCACATTTTAGAAGCGGAAGAAGACCTATTACAAACAGCGACAAAGGTTACTGAAATGATTGAGCAGTACGATGACCGAGCGTTAATAGTAGAGACATCAGAAAGATTGAAAGATCCAACAAGTAGAGTTGCTATATTTTTCGATGAGAATGACTACTGGCTTTCTGGAGTTACAGACGAGCAACTTCCGGAAATATCGGCTGACTGGCTATTAAATGAAGCTGATTTACAAGTTGTGATTGAGGAAAATACCGAGTTTAAAAAGTTAAAAAATTTACCAAATGGTAATGAAGTTATGATTGTAGGAAAGCACCTAGGTGAGCATAACGGGGCTGTTTATGTTTATCAATCTTTAACAACTGTTAAAGAGACAACAAGGCAAACCACGCAAATTATCCTATTAGGTGCAGGAATTGCAATTGTTTTAACTACTATATTTGCATTTTTCTTATCTACAAGAATTACTTCTCCTCTAATAAAAATGAGGGAAGGTGCATTTGAGTTAGCGAAAGGCGAATTCAATACGAAGGTTCCGATTTTGACACATGATGAAATCGGAGAGCTTGCAATGGCATTTAATCGTATGGGGCGCCAATTAAAATTCCATATAAATGCACTTAGACAGGAAAAAGAGCAGCTATATAGCATCCTAAGCTCCATGGCTGATGGGGTAATCACACTTAACCGTAAAGCAGAGATTATTGTTTCTAACCCCCCAGCTGAAAAGTACTTACAAGATTGGTACTATGAAAACAATGTTAATCCGTTAACGGACAAAAAAATCCTCCCAGGAGAGTTAAAGGATTTGTTGGCGGATGTCATTGCATCGGAAAAAGAGATCAGTAAAGAATCTTTTATCCAGGGACGAAATTGGGTACTAATCATGTCCCCTTTATATGACCAGACATATGTAAGAGGCGTTGTTGTTGTTATTAGAGATATGACGGAAGAACGTCGTTTAGACAAGCTAAGAGAAGACTTTATTGCTAATGTATCACATGAACTTAGAACACCAATATCAATGCTTCAAGGTTATAGTGAAGCAATTGTGGATGATATTGCAGAAAGTAAAGAAGAAAAAAATGAGCTAGCTAAAATTATTCACGATGAATCGTTAAGAATTGGTCGACTCGTAAATGAATTGCTAGATTTAGCTAGAATGAAGGCTGGTCATATCCACTTAAGTAAAGAGGATGTTCAGCTAAATCTTTACCTAGAGCGCGTGGTCAAGAAATTTCAAGGTATGGCATCGGACAAAAAGATTACTTTAGAGCTTGATATGAGTGTTAAAGAAGAACGTATTTCTATTGATCCGGATCGCATTGAGCAAGTATTGACAAATTTAATCGATAATGCCATAAACCATACGAATGAAAATGGTAAAGTAACGATAAAAGTGGATTCATTAACAGAGTCAATACAAATTGCGATTATTGATAATGGATCGGGAATTTCACAAGAAGATTTACCATTTGTGTTTGAAAGGTTTTATAAAGCAGACAAATCAAGAAAACGCAAAGGTCGTAAAGGAACAGGATTAGGCCTAGAGATTGCGAAAAATATCGTAGAAGCTCACAAAGGGTCTATTGATGTCCAAAGTAAGCTAAATGAAGGAACTACCTTCACATTTAAATTACCTAAAAATGGCGAAAATAAATAAATGGTGTTGAATGTTCTTGTTTCTTATGAAACAATGCTTCTATTTTGAAAAGTTCTGTGATAAAATTACAATTAGCAATTGAATAGTGCGAATTTTGGTGAAATTTGTTATAAAAAAGGGAATCTGGTGAAAGTCCAGAGCTGTCCTCGCAACTGTAAGTGCGTACGAAAAGAGTAAATCCACTGTATAACTATTATATGGGAAGGGCTCTGAGTAGGTTGAGGCACAAGTCAGTAGACCTGCCAAAATTTATATGTTTCAAAGCTTCGGGGATTGAGCGTTTGAGGTGGTCAGTGTTAGATTTAACGCAATATGTCTATTTGTGTGCGTTTTTAACCAAACTGTCTTAAAACTTATCCGTTTAGGGTAAGTTTTTTTAGTTACAATGATTATTTATTCGTTCATGAACCTAATTATTACAAAATGGAGGGTTCTAGCTATGAAAAAGTTTTATGCAAGTTTGTTATCTTTATTTTTAATGCTTGGTATTTTAATGGGATGTGCAGAGGAAGATAACGCTAATCCAGAAACAGAGAGTGATAGTGCGGTCTCGATAACTATTTCACAGGATAATGGAGCAGAAGTTATTGCTGAAGAAGAGATTGTTATTGAAGAAGGTGCTATTCTAATGGATGTACTTGAAGAAAATTTTGAAGTGGAAAAAAGTGATCAAGGATTCATCACTTCCATAGAAGGAATAGCTCAAGATGATGAAAATGGTAAGTATTGGATGTACGATGTCAATGGTGAAGAAGCTACTGTAGGTGCGAATGATTATGAATTAAATCCAGATGACAAAGTTGTTTTTGACCTACATGGTATGGAATGAGTTAAGTGAACACGTATAAATTAACGTTAATAGCTGTTTTAGCTGCGCTGGCAGTTGTGGGGAGATTTGCCTTTCAACATATACCTAATGTTCAACCCGTCACGACACTTATTATCATTTGCGGTTTCTTTTTAGGACCAGTAGCAGCAATGATCTTAGCAGTATTGACAACATATTTATCTAATCTTTTTTTAGGTATGGGCATCTGGACTATTTGGCAAATTGTTGCCTGGGCATTGATCGGTTTAGGGAGCGGTTTAATTGGCTTATGGAAGATAAAACGTCCGTTATACGTACTAGTAGGCTTTGCTGTTTTTAGCGGATATTTCTATGGGCTCATTGTTTCCTTGTCCAATTACATAATAACAGGTAAATATTTTGCCTATTACTTGGCAGGATTACCTTTTGACACGTATCATGCAGTAGGGAATGGCTTGTTTATGGTGATTTTATATCCAGCGTTGTCTGTGATATTCAAAAGGTATAATAAGCGATATGTTCACACAAAAATACCAACACAATAGTAAGTAGTTCCGATAGCGAGGAGAAAATCTTAAATACCAGGCTAAATAGATGAACTAAACGCACGATGTTTAGCACTGAAAATAGCAGTACAAATAGTAAGAAAAAACGCTTGGGTATTTTTAACCAAGCGTTTTTTCTTGTTGAACTAGCTCTCCAATAGTTTAACATCGAACTAATGCTTCCTATTCCATTCTTCAGATAACAGTCCATAAATAACGTGGTCAACATAATGGTCATATAGCCATTCTGCTTGTCTTATTTCACCTTCTTTTGTGAATCCGAATCGTTCAGGTAGTGCCCTACTTTTTTTGTTTTCAACTGCGACATTAACCTCAATTCGATTTAACTCAAGTTCCTTAAAACCATAATCTATTACTGCTTTAAATGCCTTTGACATTATACCTTTTCCTTGGAATTTTTCACCCAACCAATAACCAATAACACCAATTCGGTTAGCTTTATTTAAGTCATTAAACCCAATTGTACCAGCAATTTCACCTCTATAAATGATAGCAAATGACTTTGGGTATCCACCATTTTCTACAATTCCCTTAACTCTAGCCTTTATGTTATTAGCAGAATCTTCAACACTCTCTATATAATCAAGCCAACCCAACCACTCTTTTAAATATGGTTTTGAATCAATTGTTAAATTGTAAAATTCTACTGTATCATCTTCATTAAATAACCTTAAAGAAACTTCTTCATCAATTTTGTATGTAAGCAAACCTTTCTCCCCCTCGTTGTCATCCCTATATTTTCACTTTTTCTTTTTTCACTAATGGGATGCTTAAGCACGTTCTTTCACAAACTCTATATTTATTTTAACAGAAATAACAAATATCCTCTTGTTTTTTAAAAATCAGCATCAAAATTAACATGCAAATTCATATAGGAAAAAGCACATTGACAACGGCTATTGACACTATGCTATTTGGAGGTGCGGACTTGATCCATAATGTGCAGTAACTATGTCGCTATTGATTTTGGCAGCTAAGAAATCCCTTATTCACCTAAATTCTTAGGCTTTATGATTTTAACAGCTACATAAATTCATTATTTACCTTAATTTCATTGAAATCGTAGGCGTTTAGCTAAAATAACGGATCTCATAGCCGCTCAGAAATCGAAGTGATCTTAGCGGTTATGAGATCCGTTATTTTGCTTAAAAGCCCAGACTTTATTATTTTAACGGCTACCAGAGCCCTTATTCGCCCTGATTTCAATGATTTCGTTGGCATTTTGCTAAAATAGCTTACTGTATAGCCGCTCAAATGAAAAAATATCACCAAAAAGGTAAATAAGGGCCCTCACAGCCGCTTGAATTGCATTCCTAAACTATCTCTTTGTAATAATGTCGCAGTATATGCATTCTATGCAATAACAAATGTATTCTATCATTAAAAATCTTTATTTGTTCTATTTTTGTTCGAATGAATAATTTATAATAGCAATAGTGAAACTTTTCTATACATATAAACGACAAATCATATGAACGGGGGGTCTAGGGAATGAAGACCGCTTTCGAGGACATTTATGACCAATACCATAAAGATTTATTCCAATTCATTTTTTATATGGTCAAAGATAAACAACAGACAGAAGATATAATCCAAGAGGTATATATAAAAGTATTAAAATCTTATGATACTTTTAAAGGAGAGAGCAGTGAGAAAACCTGGTTGTTTTCCATAGCTAGGCATGTAACGATTGATTTCTTTCGCAAACAAAAACGTAAGCGAAATCGAATTATTGATTTGTTTGATTGGAGTGAAAAAGGGTTTTTAATTAAAGATGAGCATGACTTGCCTGAAGAAGTTGCCGTTTTAAATGATGAAATGCAACAAGTATATCGTTGTTTGGATAAATGTACCATGGATCAGAAAAGCGTCATCATACTAAGATACATTCAATCATTTTCCATTGAAGAGACAGCCGATACACTTGGTTGGAGTATTAGTAAAGTGAAGACAACACAACATAGGGCGATTAAAACCTTAAAAGATTTATTAGACACAGGAACAACAGGAAGAGGGGAGGGGACTGAGGTTGAGTCACAACAAAGAAGAGGAAAAGCTTAAGACTTTACTAAATAGTATGCCGAGGATTGAGGATGAACAAAGTAAAGATGAATTGTATGCAAAGATCTCCTCAAGAGTTGAACAAAAAGAAAGACCTTCCATTAAAAGACGTAGATTTTCATGGGTGTTCCCTTCCTTAGGAACTATAGGTGTTATTACCTTATTTGTGTTGATATTCCAAAATTCACCAATTAATTTCAATGGAAATTATGAGTCTCTAGAAGAATCTTCAGGTTATGATATGGCGAGTGACGAAGATAGAGAAAGTACGGAAGAGGATAGAGAAGGTACAGACGGGGATACAGCGGAAAATAAAATAAATAGTTTTGGTGAAGAAAGCGAACCAGAAATGGATGCAATAGAAGAATCTGCAGAAGGTGAAATATCCATGGCTGATGTTGCACCAAATAGTCACATTGTTACTGCTACTCGTCCTAATACTACAATGGTACAATTAGCAGTGACCGAAACAAATATTCAAAACGTAATTCCGATTACGTTAATAGATGGAGATGGAAACAGGGACGTTAATGAATATTATAACGAATTAGAGAGCTTTATTGATCTAAGTGAGTTAGGAGTAAAGTCCATCATACCAGAGGGCCTTACCTTTGATATTGATGAATCGGAAAACCAAGTTACAATGCATGTGTCGGAGGATTTTAAATTTCCGGATGGATCATCATATCCGAATATATTTGTTAATGCTCTTTCAATCATGTTCCAACCTTTCGAAATTGACGCTGTCTCGATTGGATCTACAGATAATTCCGAATCATTATTTGGACCGATCGTTCCAAATGATGATCAAATTCAATTGAACGACTTTGCCAATAATGGGTATAAGCTTTACCAGAGTTCAGAAAAGCTATCTGAACTACTTGTACCAATTCAAGGAGATTTTGCTTCGTTGGAGGAAGCGATGATAGAAATGCAAACAAGTGAGCCGGAATTTAATCTAAAAGCAACGGTTCCAACAGATATATCCTTTACGGTTGAAGAAAATGATAATACTGTAATTGTAACGATGGATGAGTCGGAAATATTTGGTGATCCCCAACAAACGATTAATATGGTAGAGGCTATATTAATGACTGCTAAAAGTTTTGGTTTTGTTGAAGTTCAGTTTCAATTACCTATACTGACTGCCGGACCGTATCTATTTGACAACCCAATTCCAATTCCAGTTGGAGTGAATCCAATCGAATTGAATAACTAACAAGTATAATAATGTACCTCCACCTAGCTATAAGGTGGAGGTTGTTTTATCTCCACTACTTTGTGAGAAAAAGAAAATGACATTGATAGTGGGAATAAATGAACTGATCATGTTAAAATAAATGAGATATCTTATGTACTATTTGCAAGTGAATGTTAAAACTAAATGGGGAATGGTCACTATGAATAAACAAAATGTAATAGATACGATTTCCTCGAAGCTAAAATTAATTCGAGTTGAAAGAGGATATACACAAGATCGAATGGCGACTGTGTTAGGGATTTCCAAAAAGACACTAGTGCAAATTGAAAAGGGACGTGCAGCTGCAAATTGGTCGACTGTTGTTACTGTCTGTGCTCTTTTTAGAAATAGTGATGTAGTCATTCATCTGTTAGGTGGCGATGTGTTAGAAGTGATCGAAACGATTGCACATGACTTTGTTGAAGAGCCGAAAGACAGGACAATGGGTGGAAAAATATGGTGGAAGAAAATAGAAGAAGAGGCTGGCTATACATTGCAACAAAATGTAATCAGTCAACATTTTCGCATTATTGATGAACAAAAAAACCGCATGTATAGCTGCCTGGATAAAGAAGAAGCAGAATTAAAGCTAAAAGAAATAACGAGCGTACTTAGAAATTCTAGTTAATGCGAACACCATTTGTTATTAGTCAAACTTTGTCGGTTCACCGTGAAAACTTTGATTTGATACCTTTACGGAACCTGTTGGGCATCCCTCAAATGCATCTAACATATCTTCTTCTAAAATAGAGGGTATTTTAGTTGTTCCTTCGTTATTGTCTAGTAATACATACGCTATTCCCTCATCGTCATAATCATATATATCAGGTGCAGAGGCACCACAAGCGCCGCAAGCAATACATGTTTCTTTGTCTATGATGGTGTATTTTGCCATAGTTACCCTCCTCAAAAGGGATTAAAATATTGTTTCAATAAATAAATGATACATACCTATTTTAAGGTTGGGGATTTAACTTTTCAATTGTAAAGTCTGGAAAGATAAGTTACGACACAAATTGGAAGAGGGGATAGATCGTGTTTTCACTAATTATACTTGATTGTTTAATGAAGCTGAGAAAAGAACGAACGATTTCAGCAATCTATCATTTATTAACTGGTAAAAGGTCATCCCAAACCTTGCAAGACGCACATATGTATCAACTAACGGGTTATTTTGGTTTAATAAAATCATTGCAAAGAAAAGAATTTAATAAATGTATGGAAAGAATGGTCAAAAATGGGTTGATTTCTATTGACAATGATGGTGTTGGTTTCCCTACCAAAAAGGGAGAAGACTACTTAATTACGAATAATCAGAGCAATATTCTTGAAGAATTTAAAGGGATGGAATATGAAAAATTCGCAGAATTATTTTCACTTAGACTACTTCTTTTAATTCAAACAATAACGAATAAGAAGGCGGAAAGTACAGGATTCATTGCTTTAACCGATGATAAACAAGCGCAACTTTGGGTGAAACAGCTTTACAGAAAGTATCGGCATGAGTTAGATCAATTAGTCACAGGTATCTATCATGATTTACATGCATTTTTGAGTAAGCTCACAGATCAACAAGCTAGTTTATTTGTAGAAAGGCTTACTGGATACGAAAAGATTGGTCTTAGTAAGTTGCAATTAGCTAATAAGTATAAAATGAATATATTAGATATAGAGGTGTGGTTAGTCTACATTTATCATAAAATATTAACGGAATCGATCCATGAAAAGGACAAGTATCCTTATTTAACACTAGCGTTAGAGGGCATCATGGATCAGACCTTTGTTACAAACTCAGCTACAGTAACATATAATATGTTGCAGAATGGATTCACAATAGATGCTATTGCAAGAAGTAGAAGGCTAAAGCTAAATACAATTGAAGATCATATAGTAGAAATAGCATACATGGATCCTTATTTTACTATTGGTAATTTTGTAGGGGAAGCAGAACAAAAAGAGATGTTAAAAGCAATCGAATTGCTTCAAACGAATCGTTTAAAATTAATAAAAACAAAATTAAACGATAAATTTAGCTATTTTCAGATTAGACTCGTTTTAGCAAAACATCGCCTAGAAGACAAAGGGAGTATGTAGTGTGAACAAAACACTTGAATATTACTTAGAAAAATATACGGGACACAACGAATTTAGGACAGGCCAAAAGGAAATTATTACAGATGTATTGGAAGGGAAAAGTTGTTTAGGAATCCTACCAACAGGCTCTGGTAAATCTTTATGCTACCAATTACCCGCAAGAGTCCTTAACGGTCTAGTAGTTGTAGTCTCACCGTTGATTTCATTAATGATTGACCAAGTGAAGCAACTAAAAGCAGAAGGATTTCGGGAGGCAGTTGCACTGAATAGTTTTTTAGATTATACAGAAAAACAACAAGTGTATCATAACCTAGATCAATATAAACTAGTATATGTTTCACCGGAAATGCTTCAAAACCCTTACTTTTTGCAACGTTTACGTAAACAATCTATTTCATTATTTGTGGTTGATGAAGCGCATTGTATATCACAATGGGGGCATGAGTTTAGACCAGATTATTTAAAGCTAGATACTGTTATTCAAGATATAGGTAATCCACCTGTTTTAGCTTTAAGTGCAACAGCAACACCTGATGTGCAAAAAGATATCATTAAGCAACTAAATTGTGAACAGATGGTTAAACATATCCATCCAATGGATAGGGATAACATAGCTTTTGTTGTGAAGACTGTCGAAAGTGATAAATACAAACTCGATTATATAGCTGCATTACTACATTCATACCAAGTTCCAACGATGATCTATTTCTCAAGTAGAAAATGGACAGAACAGGCTGCAGAAATTTTGCGTACCCATGTACCTAACCTTCGAATTGCTTTCTATCATGGTGGGATGGAGCAAACCGATCGCATCCTAATTCAACAGCAGTTTATGAATGACCAGTTGGATGTTATTTGTTGTACAAGTGCTTTTGGGATGGGGATTAATAAAAAGAATGTGCGACTAGTTGTCCATTATCATTTGCCTACACAAGTGGAATCGTTTATTCAAGAGGTTGGTAGAGCGGGAAGAGATGGGGAAGCAAGTGTGAACCTTTTACTTTCAAATGAAAATGATCAATTGCTTCCAAAGCAATTGATTGAGACAGAGTTGCCTACCCATGGTCAAATAACAATGCTTATGGACTACCTTAGGCATCTTGTTGAGTCAAAAGAACTAACCATAGATGAATCCCTCGTCTCCACGCAGTTTCAATTCAATGAAACACAATGGAGATTTTTAAAGTATCAACTTGAGGTTCATGGTATGATAAAAGAAGATCGTCTGGTCCAGATTTCTTCTAGTGATCGTAAAGCAATTGTCAATGATATTCATCTGTTAGTGGATAAGCGCAAAAAATTGAAACTAGCTAAATTAACTGACTTAATTAACTGGATACATGATAAAGGTTGCAGAAGAGAAAGGTTGTTTCTTCCGTTTCAAGAGCAAGTGCGACCAGCAAAATTTCAATGCTGTGATCACTGCGGATTTTCTTTTGAAGAATGGAATCCAACGATAACGAACAAAAGAATAACATCTGATAATTGGGAAGATATGTTACAGTCTTTATTTTTCCAAGGTGAGCATCATGAGAAACAGACAAGCTGAACTAGTGAAACAAACGACTTAAAGTGCGAGTGTAACCTTCTCAACTTCTATTACTTACCCAATCTTTATTGCTTCGTTTATTTGTGTTCCGTTCGTATCAGAATGGTTGAACGATTACTGTTTGGTAGCATTAATACGATATACACATAAAGGGGAGAAACAAGTTGGTAGACAATAGATTTAGAGACCAGGCATCTGAATTACGTCATAAGATGGATGAGATTAACAACGCAGACCATCTCAAAATAGAGCAAGAGGGATTAAATACCAATCGTGAAGATTTAAATGTCCTAAATCTCCCTCCAAGAAGTCAGGTACATGCAAATAAAAAAACAAAAACCAAGTGGAAGTTAAGTTTTCCTTTAGTAAGACTTCTGGTAGTTTTATTTATTCTAATCGTTGGACTAATGTTAACTTTTAATTTTTGGGGGAAGGAATTTTTAACTACTAATGTG
The DNA here is from genome assembly GCF_025154055.1 of Aquibacillus koreensis. Taxonomy (GTDB): domain Bacteria; phylum Bacillota; class Bacilli; order Bacillales; family Amphibacillaceae; genus Aquibacillus_C; species Aquibacillus_C koreensis. The sequence goes on along the minus strand of NZ_JAOALK010000056.1, from coordinate 89,626 downwards.
ATCCATCCGAAAAACAATTCAAACAGTGCTGGTGAATTGGTGACAATTATATCTGGAAAAAATGCGGAACAAAAAGATTTACAAGAAGAAAGCGGGAAACAACAATTAATATCAACGACTCCATTGGAACCAGAAGATGCTGAAGCGTATGAAGTCAAAGTTGGAGATACGTTGGAGTCTATATCAATCGAATTTTACGGTAATAAGGAGAGTAAGTCGATCATTATAGAAAAGAACAGACTAATCAATGAAGAATTAGAAGTAGGGCAAGTTCTTGTGTTACCAAACAAAGAAGAAAAAGAGGGGGTAGAGTAGATCTACCTCCACTAAAATTAAAAAAATATCTTTTTGTCCCTTTCTTCAATAAGGATTTGCGCTGCTTCTCTAAACCTTTGTGAATGAACAATTTCTCTTTCTCTTAAGAATTTTAAGCTATCGTTTAGTTCTGGATCATCGGATACGTTAATAATCCATTGGTAAGTTGCTCTAGCTTTTTCTTCAGCAGCAATGTCTTCATATATATCTGCAATAGGATCCCCTTTTGCTTGGATATATTCTGCAGTCCATGGATTACCAGCAGAATTATGGTAAAATAATGCACTATCATGGTTTACATAGTGGGGTGCTAAACCCGCTTGTTCTAATTGTTCAGGTGTAGCATCTTTCGTGAGTTTATAGATCATTGTAGCGATCATTTCTAGGTGTGCGAATTCTTCTGTGCCAATATCATTCAGTAAACCAACAACCTTACCAGGAATGGTATATCGTTGATTTAGATAACGTAGGGCAGCTGATAGTTCCCCATCCGCCCCACCATATTGCTCTATCAGATATTTCGCCAATCTAGGGTTGCACTCTCTTACTTTAACTGGATATTGAAGTTTCTTTTCGTAGTACCACAAATTTAATCCCTCCTATTACACTTGCCAAGGCCATGGTGTATCGTCCCAATTCCAAGGGTAACTAGAATAACTTCTACCAAAATGCATGAGCGGGCCAAATTTCTTCTCAAATTCTTTCTTTAACTTTTTGCTTTCGTACGTAAAATGGTTATACTGTTGAATGGCATCATAATCTTTTGGATGCGTATCTAAATAAAGATTGAGTTCTACTAAGACGAAATCAATCGCTTGAATTTGTTCTAAGAGCTCATAATATTCAGGTGGCATAGTCTTGGTATGACTCATGATTCATCACCCCTCAAAGAATATTTCTTATAATTATCATATAGTGCCGGCCAAAGTGTACCCTTATACAATGCCTCTTTGGCAGTATTGTATTGTGGGAGGTTAGGGGGTTGAAATCCAAGGTATAGGTTAGGTGGAGTAGAATAACTTTTTTTAATAATTGGCTTACAAGGATCTAAAGGACTGATGTAAGGATAATAATATTTTGTATAAGTGTGCTCCAAGTATAGACCTCCTTTCCATATGTTACGTCAATTGATTGTATGATTATCGTGCTTGTCTCATTCCAACTAAAGAAATGGGCATTAATATAAAAGGATGTTGTATTAGCAGGAAAACAAAAAGAAGTGTAGAATTTTAACTATATTAAACTTTTGCTATGATAGGAGACGTGAAACAACATGTTTGTAAGAAGCACAATGAAACCAGGTTATCAATGTCATGTAGCATCACCAACTGATACACTTAAAGCCATCCTTAGTAAAATGGATACAGAAGATATTCAGGCGATGCCAGTGGTGGAGAATAGCTATTTTAAGGGAATGATCTCTAAGCAAAAGGTCTTTCAAGCGTACTTTTATAATCAGAAGGAACAGGATGAATTCCTACTGAACACAAAAGTGGAAGAAATAATTTCTAATGAGAACCTGTTTATTGGTGAGGATGAAGTCTTTGAAAAAACATTTACAAGTTTTGTTGATTATCCTATATTAGCTGTTGTAGATGATCGAAGGAAATTTTTGGGAATCGTGGCAAGAACTGATGTTTTAGAGCAATTTGAAAGTGCTTTTGGAATGAAGAAAAAAGGATTGCGGATTGCATTCACATCCGAAGAGTCATCCGGAAGATTTTCTAGATTGGCAGATATTCTAGGTCATTTTCATGCAAACATTATTTCTATAGCTACGTTTGATGAGACAGACAAGTTGGCTAGAAGAATTGTGTTGAAAATAGATCAAGGTGTGAATGTGGATAAGCTAAAAAGGAAATTAGAGAAGTCAGGCTTTAGGGTGCTAGATATAAAAGAAGTATAATTTCATAAGACATCTGTAAAGATTAATTTATGGGTGTCTTTTTACCTTTGTCTTACATACTTTTTTTCTATTCATAATATATCTATTATTAGGTAGCTATTCTCACTATCGTTTATAGGTGTTCTCTTTAAAGTATTAATGAGATTCTTTTAGAAATAAATCTGTAAAAAAGTCATATAATAAATCATTAAGTTTTGCTCTTATGTGGAATGCACCCATACTGAATGTAGTCAGTTCCATTTCTGATCAAGAAACATATAATGTTAGAAAACTTGTTTATCTTGATTATTGGGTAGGGACAATCGCATCGTTCCAAATTAATAATGCTCCAATGAAACGTTTCATCCTTATAAAGGACAGCTTTACGCCTTTTCTTTTCTATCTTTCACTTATTAATGTTATTCATTTGATAGAAAGGGTTGTATCAGGCATCTAGAAGGAGGTAGTTACATGAGGTTAGAAAGACTTTCATTAAATCAATTCAAGATTTTTTTGACGTTTGATGATTTAATTGAGCGTGGTTTAACAAAAGATGATCTATGGCATGATTTGCCAAGAGTTCATGCATTATTTCATGACATGATGTACGAGGCTAGTGATGAGTTAGGCATTGAATTAGAAGGCATGTTACTCGTACAAGTTCATCTATTACAAGCGCAGGGAATGTTTGTAATTGTTACGCAAAGTGGAAATCATCATTTAGAATATGATGATTATGTTGAAATGAAAGTAACATTAGATGAAAGTCGAGAACTAATCTTCTACTTTCAAGACTTTGAACATATCATCCAAGTATGTAGCCATCTAAATGAAATTGGAATGAATGGTGGAACCGTTTATCATATGGACGGTAGGTATTATATGCGACTTCATGACTATGATGTGCAAGGTTATAACAGAGAACATATTATAGCTATTCTGTCTGAGTTTTCCAATCCAAGTATTGTAACCTCCTATCGATTAGATGAGTATGGCAAAAAGATCTTTAACAATGAGGCTATTGAAGAAGTGAATAGACTATTTAAATAATTAGTAAAAAGTTGATTATTGGTTGACTCGAGATGAGTCAGCCTTTATTAACGTTAAATATTGAAATAAAATAAGGTTAATTAGGAGCATATAAATGTACACATGATTAAACTAAATATATTGCATAATCATATGTAACGTGTATACTATTGTGTGAAAATATATGATTCAACATAAACATATGTGACACTAACCAATAAATAATCTTAATGATAATCTTAAATGATACATACTTAATTAGGATATCGAAAGTTTTACTATACTAGGAGGTAGGTTCATGGTAGCCGATAAAGCATCTGATTCTCCAAATGAAAAAAATGATAAGTTGGACGTACTAAAGTCGACACAAACAGTCGTTCAACACGCACTGGATAGATTGGGTTACCCTGAAGAAGTGTTTGAATTATTAAAAGAGCCCATACGTATGATGACTGTGAGAATTCCAGTTAGAATGGATGATGATTCTATAAAGATATTTACAGGGTATCGAGCGCAACATAACGATGCCGTAGGTCCAACGAAAGGTGGTGTCCGTTTTCATCCGAATGTTAGTGAAAAGGAAGTAAAAGCATTATCGATCTGGATGAGTTTAAAGGCAGGTATTATGGATTTACCATATGGTGGTGGTAAAGGTGGAATCGTTTGTGATCCTAGAGAGATGTCTTTCCGAGAACTGGAAGGTTTGAGTAGAGGCTATGTACGTGCGATAAGCCAAATTGTTGGTCCAACAAAGGATATTCCAGCACCAGATGTATTTACAAATCCACAGATAATGGCTTGGATGATGGATGAATATAGTAGAATAGATGAATTTAATAACCCTGGGTTTATAACTGGAAAACCTATTGTTCTAGGTGGATCACATGGACGGGAGTCTGCAACGGCAAAAGGCGTAACCATTTGTATTGATGAGGCTGTCAAGAAAAAGGGGATCCAAGTAAAAGGGGCACGAGTAGTTATCCAAGGTTTTGGGAATGCTGGTAGCTTTTTAGCAAAATTCCTACACGATGCGGGTGCAAAAGTAGTTGGTATATCGGATGCATACGGTGGTCTATATGATCCCGAAGGACTAGATATCGATTATTTGTTAGATAGAAGGGATAGCTTTGGAACAGTTACAAAACTATTTAATGATAGAATTTCGAATGATGAGTTATTAGAATTAGAGTGTGACATTCTTGTACCTGCAGCAGTTGAGAATCAAATAACCGAAGAAAATGCACACAAAATAAATGCTTCCATAATTATTGAAGCAGCTAATGGTCCGACTACACTTGAAGCCACGAAAATATTGTCTGATAGAGGCATACTACTAGTTCCAGATGTGCTTGCATCTGCAGGTGGTGTAACTGTGTCGTACTTTGAATGGGTACAAAACAATCAGGGTTACTATTGGTCTGAAGAGGAAATTGAAGAAAAATTGCATAAAGTAATGGTAAAAGCTTTTAACTCTGTTTACAACACTGCTCAAATTCGAAAAGTTGATATGCGATTAGCTGCATATATGGTAGGGGTTCGAAAAATGGCCGAGGCAGCACGTTTCCGTGGCTGGGTATAAAAATGTATGAAGCACTTGTTACTTTAACATGGTAATAAGTGTTTTTTATTCGTTATGTTAAGCTATTACTTGGGAAGAAATCACAATTTGGTTTTCAGCTTAAGTTTGAAAGTAGATAAGGTAAATAATTGGATTATCTGCCTTCCCTTTATTATAGTATTACATATGATGTTTAGATGTTGTTGTTAGGAGGTAAGGTCGTGAAGAAAGAACATACCATTATAGTTGGTGCGGGTCCTTGTGGGCTATCGACCGCTATTGAATTGAAAAAGAGAGGAATAAATCCGCTTATTATTGAAAAAGGGAACGTCGTCAACTCTATATATAATTACCCAACGCATCAGACTTTTTTTAGTTCAAGTGAGCGGCTTGAGATAGGCGAGGTGCCTTTTATTACAGAGAAAAAGAAACCTGTTAGAAACCAGGCGCTGGCCTACTACAGAACAGTAGCTGAACGAAAACAACTTCGGATTAATAGCTTTGAACGCGTTTTATCTGTGAAAAAAGAAGAACGTAACTTTACAATAGAAACTATTAATAAAGAAGGAGTATCTTTGGAGTATAAAGCTACTAATGTTGTCATTGCTACCGGTTACTATGATCAACCAAACTATATGGGAATAAAAGGAGAAGAGCTTGAGAAAGTAAGTCATTACTTTAAAGAAGCACACCCTTTTTTTGACAAGGATGTAGTAATCATTGGTGGGAAAAACTCTGCTGTTGATGCCGCTCTAGAGTTGCACAAAGTAGGTGCTCGAATTACTGTGTTGTATAGAGGAGCAAATTATTCATCGAGTGTTAAGCCCTGGATTCTTCCTGAGTTTGAAGCTTTAGCGCGAAAAGAACTAATTAATATGGAGTTTAATGCTAATGTAACTAAAATAACGGATACAGAAGTATTTTATGAAGTGAGTGGGACAGAGAAACGAATCAAAAACGATTTCGTCTTTGCGATGACCGGTTACCAACCAGACCAACAGTTTTTGACTGAAGTGGGTATTGATATTGATATAGAGACAGGCAGACCTGTTTTTGATGAAAGTACAATGGAGACGAATATAGAGGGTATTTTTATTGCAGGCGTTATCGCTGCCGGCTATAATAACAATGAGATTTTCATTGAGAATGGCAGGTTTCATGGGGAGATAATTGCTGAAAAAATAATGAATAAATAAAAGAACCTTGTTACCTGTGTTGGTAACAAGGTTCTTTTTTTACTGGCTATAATCATTAATCATCAAAAAATTCACTTATTTCAGTAATATCCGAAGTTATCTCTAAAGCAAAAAGCAGTTTCAAACGTGCTTTTTGCCCTGTTAATCCGCTTGCGAAAATCACGCCCATTTCTTTTAAGTGCATGCCTCCACCTTCATATCCATACGTTGGTTGCACAATACCTTTGAAACACCTCGACACAAGGATAACAGGTTTGTTCGCTTTTAAAAAATTTTTTAGCGCTGGGATCGTTTCTTTAGGAACATTTCCTTGTCCTAAGCCCTCAATAACTAATCCATCTATACCGGACTTTAAAAAAGCCTCAATCAGACTATCGTCCATGCCAGCATATGCTTTAACCATTGCCACCTTTTTTGAGAGTGTTGAAATTGGATAAGACTCGACCTTAGGGAATTTTTGGTAAAAGTACACGGATTGTTTTGTAAGCATTCCAATTGGACCGAATTGTGGACTCTGGAATGTGGCCACGTTACTTGTGGATGTCTTTGTAACATATTTAGCTGTATGAATCTCATCGTTCATTACAACCAGTACACCTTTATCAAATGCCTGTTCACTAGTGGCAACTCGTATAGCACTGATCATATTGTAAGGCCCATCAGATCCAAGTTCATTACTAGAACGCATAGCTCCTGTAACAACAACCGGTTTTTTAGTATCCAAATACAAGTCTAAAAAATAGGCTGTTTCTTCTAAGGTGTCTGTTCCATGGGTAATGATAGCACCATCATAATCATCCTGTGCAAGGTAATTATTTATTTCTTTGGCTATCTTCAACATATGATCTGGTGTTATATGTGGAGAAGGAAGATTAAATAAAATTTGTTCCTCAACAGTTGCAATCTCATTAATCATATGCGTCATATGTGTCAATGGATTACTAGTCGATGTCGATACTGTTCCTGTTGATTTGTCTTCTTTCATGGCAATTGTTCCACCAGTATGGATTACTACAATTCTTTTCATTTAAACACCAACTTTAATTCAAGTATTTTCTTTATCTACACTTCATGATACGATGAAAGTAATTTTAATGAAAGAGGGTGTCGCAATGTTTGCCATCCTGTCCGCAGGAATTGCACCGACACTTGCATTAATGTCATTTTTTTATTTGAAAGATAAGTTTAATTCAGAACCTATTACCGCAGTTATAAAGACTTTTTTTTATGGAGCCTTATTAGTGTTTCCTATTATGTTTATCCAATATGCTTTTATGGAAGAAGGCGTTGGACAGACAGCCTTAATACGATCATTTATCCTGACGGGTTTATTAGAAGAGTTTTTTAAGTGGTTTATATTTTTATATACTGTGTACAAGTACACTGAATTTGATTCTTTCTACGATGGGATTACGTATGGTGTCTCTATAAGTCTTGGATTTGCAGCAGTTGAAAATATATTATATTTATTTGCCCATGGGATTGAATATGCTTTTAGTAGGGCGCTATTCCCAGTTTCCTCTCATGCGCTTTTTGGAGTAATTATGGGTTATTATTTAGGGAAAGCAAGATTTAATGAATCCAAGTCCAAACGTACGTTGTTTTTGGCGTTAGTCATCCCTGTTGTTTTACATGGAACCTATGATTTTATTCTAGAAGCTTATACAAGCAACTGGATGTATATCTTGATCCCATTCATGATTTTATTATGGGCTTTAGGACTTCGGAAAGTGAAAAAAGCAAATCAATACCGTTCTAATGATGTAGTTGTCTACTTAGACACAAAAAAGCAAAGTGAAATTCAATAAATTTGTACAAATATTAAACCATTACCTTTCTAAAGGTAATGGTTTTTTCATAGCCTCATTAGCTAACTGCTTTACGCGCAACAAATCCTTTATCGTTCGTCCTTAAAGATTCCAACTACAATTGTTATACCTATTGAATTAGGATACTTTTTTTACATTGAAATTACTAGGAATGTATAAAAATGAAAATGAGTCAAAAAATAGTAGCAGATACATCAATGATTAATCATAGCTTTAGGAGGATAATGCTTATGAACATCAAGAAAACAATAATTCTCTTTATGTTGGCATTTGTCACAGTAATCGGAATTACTTCTACACAACATACAAAGCAAGTGGAAGCATTTAGCTCACAAATTATTCAACATGGTGCTGTTGGAGAAGATGTGATTGAGCTCCAGGCAAGGTTACAGTATTTAGGGTTTTATAATGGAAAAATAGATGGTGTTTTTGGTTGGGGAACTTACTGGGCACTGAGGAATTTTCAATATGAATTCGGATTGGATATTGATGGACTTGCTGGTTCTTCAACAAAACAGAAGCTAGAAAAAGCGAGTCAATATGACAAGCAATTTGTAAGAGAGCAAATAAATGCAGGGAACGATTTTACTTACTACGGAGGTACTCCGAAAGAAAATCAAGTAAAGCAACCTCAAAATCAAAACCAGACAAATCAAGCAAATCAAGGTACGAATGCAAACAATCAAAATCAAGGTACGAATGCAAATAATCAAGAACAAGCAGATCAGCCCACACAACCAACTGCTGTTAATGTGCCAAATGGGTTTTCCCAGAATGACATACAATTAATGGCTAATGCTGTATATGGTGAGGCTCGTGGTGAACCATACGAAGGACAAGTCGCCGTCGCTGCAGTTATTCTAAATCGAGTAGAAAGTCCAACTTTTCCTAATACGGTCTCTGGTGTTATTTTTGAACCGAGAGCATTTACTGCAGTTGCAGATGGACAAATATGGTTGACACCAAATGACAGGGCAAGAAAAGCAGTACTAGATGCTATTAATGGTTGGGACCCTACTGGTGAAGCTATCTATTACTTTAATCCTGATACAGCAACTTCTAGCTGGATTTGGGGTCGACCACAAATTAAACGAATCGGTAAACACGTATTCTGTATGTAGGAAGGTGGATGAAAAATGGTTAGATGGATATTAATAGCTGTATTAGCTGTTGGTGTAACTGCAACTGGCATATGGGGTTATCAAGAGCATCAAGAAAAAAATGCGATATTAGTTCAAGCTGAAAATAGTTATCAACGTTCTTTTCATGATCTAACTTACCACATGGATTTACTCCATGATAAAATTGGTACTACACTAGCAATGAATACAAAGGAACAGTTATCCCCACAATTAGTAGAAGTATGGAGATTAACGTCGGAGGCTCATTCGGATGTAGGTCAATTACCTTTAGCGTTGCTTCCCTTTAATAAAACGGAGGAGTTTTTGTCTAAGATCGGTGAATTTAGTTATAAAGTAGCGGTAAGGGACTTAGAAAATGAGCCATTATCTGATGAAGAAGTAGAAACATTACAATCATTATATGAAACTTCTGCAGACATTGAAAAAGAACTAAGAAATGTGCAACACATGGTACTCGAAGAGAATCTTCGTTGGATGGATGTTCAACTTGCCTTAGCTACAAATGATCAACAAGCGGATAACACAATTATTGATGGATTTGAGACCGTGGAAAAAACAGTTAGTAGCTATTCGGAAGGTAACTTTGGTCCAAGTCTTACCGGTACATCAAAAGAAAACCATGAATATCAATTCATAAACGGAAATGAGATTAGTGAAGAAGAAGCTAGAGAAAAAGCAAAAGAAATTTTTAGAATAAATAATGATACAGATTTAACCGTAGCAGAATCTGGAGAAGGGGCAAACGTTGCTGTTTATAGCATGTCTTATGATAATGAAGATAAACATGGGTATATGGATATCTCGCAAAAAGGTGGTCATCCCATTTCGTTAATCGTAAATCGCGAAGTTGGAGAGCAAAAAATAAGCTTATATGAAGGTATGGAGACAGCTGCTACTTATTTAGATGAGGAAGGTTTTGAAAATCTCGAAGCATTCCAGAGCAGTCAATATGATCACGTAGGCGTTTATAATTTCATTTACAAACAAGATGATGTAAGGATATATCCTGATTCTATTCAAGTGAAGGTAGCTTTAGATAATGGTGATATCTTAGGTCTTTCAACAAGAGACTATTTTAGAAATCACCAAGAAAGGGATCTAGTGGCACCAGAACTATCCCTAGATGAAGCGCGAGACAAGGTTAATCCTAACGTTGAAATACAGGAAGAACATGTATCGGTAATCGACAATAATTTGGGTGAAGAAGTTTTGACATATGAATTCTTAGGTACTCTAGGAAATGATTCCTACCGTATTTTTATTGATGCAAATACGGGTGTTGAAGTAAAAGTAGAAAAATTAGATCCAGCTGAAGCAAGATTATAAACAATAAAAGGGAAAGGTATTTTACCTTTCCCTTTTATTGTTTTTTTGAGATAATAGTCATATTGAGTGGATGTTAGGTGGTAATAGAATTTGAATAGAAAGACTAGAAAATCTAGAATCTAAAAACCGGGGAGAGGCAAGATCATTGATCAAGATAGGCATACCAATAACATTAGAGTACAGAGTGGAAGATAAAATAGAGAGATACCGATGTAAAGTTGTTGAATTAGAAGGAAGCACTTTGTATATTGATTATCCAATTAATGAAGAAACCGGAAGAACAGGAATTTTTTCAAAAGGTACTACATTTAATGTGAATTATGTTGGAACAGATAACTCTGTCTATCGTTTTGAAACGGAAGTCAAAGGAAAAAAGAATGCTAATATCCCAATGTTATTATTGCATTATCCAGAAGATAACATAGTAAGAATACAAAGAAGGGAATATGTTCGTATCATGACAGCTATTGATGTTTCTGTGCACGATACAGAAGGAACAATTGCTCCCTTTACAACAATAACTTTTGATATAAGTGGTGGAGGCTTATCAATCTTACTTCCGGATGACCAACACACATTTAAACCAAATCAAATAGTAGCAGTTTGGCTTGTACTACCTACGGAATCAGGACCTTTCTCCTATGTTCATTCCTCTGCGGAAGTAATACGAGTAAACCATCGTGAACAAGGAAAAAAAAGTTTACTATCTCTAAAGTTTAAACAGATCAGGGATAAGGACCGACAAGACATTATTCGTTATTGTTTTGAAAATCAATTAAAAGAAAGAAGAAGAGGATTAACTTGAATGCTGCATAAAGCGCAACGATAACAGTTATAATAATTACCAAAAAGGTGATTTTATGCGGCGAATAGAAAGATGGATCATAACGTTAGTTCTAGTTCATGCCTTTATGTTATTAGCAACACAGATAGTTATAAGTAATACAGACGTTCCTATATATATAGATTCAATACATAAGTATATAGGGGTATTTAAAAGTCAAGACTACAATAAATCAATAGACCAACTTTTGAAAAGTGTGTTATCCTTTTGAAGTATATATTTAATTGATAGTTTTTTACAGAGAGGAAGAAAAATGCAAAATGGTAACAAAAAATATTGCTATTGCCATTGATGGACCAGCAGCTGCAGGAAAGAGCACTGTTGCAAAGAAAGTCGCAAAAAAATTAGGTTACGTATACATAGATACAGGTGCCATGTACCGATCACTAACTTACAAAGCGCTAAAAAATGAGATAGATTTAGAAAATGAAGACCAACTTAGTCAAGTCCTAAACAAGTCTACTATTCACCTTGAGCAATCGGAAGAAGAACAAAAAGTGTATTTGGATGGACAAGATGTAACGGAAGAGATAAGAACAGATGCAGTTACCAATAACGTTTCTATTGTTGCTAAACATTCAATTATTCGCAAAGAGATGGTTAAAAGACAACAGGAGCTTGCTAAACAACGTAAAGTAGTAATGGATGGTAGAGATATTGGAACACATGTTATACCAGATGCCGAGGTTAAGATCTTCTTAATTGCCTCTGTAGAGGAAAGAGCAGTGAGAAGACACAGGGAAAACCTTGAAAAGGGGTATCCATCTGAATTAGAGAAATTAAAACAAGAAATAGAGAAAAGAGATCAACTAGATTCTGAGCGTGAGGCTTCTCCTTTAATTAAAGCTACAGATGCTTTTGAAATAGATACAACATCATTATCTATTGATGATGTTGTAAACCGTATTTTGCAGGTAGTATCCAAAGTGAGGGAGACGGAGAAATGAGTCTATATAGATTTGCTAGAAGTGTTGTAGGAGCAATCTTAAAGCCACTATATAGAATAGAAATCGTTGGAAAGGAAAATGTGCCTAAAACTGGAGCCGTAATTATCTGTTCCAATCATATTTCTAATTTAGACCCACCAGTTGTTGGTATTACCTGTCCAAGAGATATTTATTTTATGGCTAAAGAAGAATTGTTCCAAAATAAAATGCTAGGCGGATTGCTTTTACGAATTAATGCATTTCCGATCAAACGTGGGATGAAGGATCGTAATGCCTTGAGACAAGGTTTAGCAGTACTACAAGAAGGAAATACATTAGGTTTATTCCCGGAAGGAACGAGAAGTAAGACTGGTGAAGTAGGGGAAGGTTTAGCAGGTGCGGGTTTTTTTGCACTTCGTTCTGAAGCAGAAATTGTTCCTTGTGCCATCATTGGTCCTTATCAGAAGTTGAAGTCTTTAAAAGTAGTGTACGGTAAGCCAATAAAGATGGATGATTTGAGAGAGAATAAAGCTTCTGCTAAAGAAGTTACGGAATTAATTATGTCAGAAATAAGAGAATTAATTGAAAAAAGCAAATAATAGAAACTATTGCTTGACAAAAGGATTCAAATGTTAGAAGTTAGAAAAAAGGACAAATTAGGAATAAGTTGGTTGGAAATCGAAGGAGGTCTCTTTTATGGATGAAATGAACAACGAACTATCAGAATTTAAAGAATTAAGAGTCGGAGATAAGGTGCAAGGAAAAGTAGTAAAAGTGGAAGAGAAACAAGTTCTTGTTGATATCGGATATAAAGTAGATGGAATCATCCCTATTAGCGAGATATCAAGCTTGCACATAGAAAAAACCTCTGATGCAGTTAGTGAAGGAGATGAGTTAACACTAAGTGTTAAGAAGGTAGAAGATGATGAAGTAATATTGTCCAAGCGTGCTATTGATGCAGATCTGGCTTGGGAAGAATTACAACAGAAATTTGAAAGTGGAGAAATTTTCGAAGCTGAAGTAAAAGATGTTGTAAAGGGTGGACTAGTTGTAGACGTAGGCTTACGTGGATTTATACCAGCATCCCTAGTGGAAACACATTACGTAGAAGATTTTGAACCATATAAAGGACAAAAACTTAGTTTGAAAGTTGTAGAAATAGAAAAAGACCAAAATCGTGTTATTCTTTCTCACCGAGCTGTTGTTGAAGCCGATGAAGCAAATAAGAAACAAGAAGTATTCCAGTCGATTCAAGAAGGACAAATTGTAGAAGGTAAAGTTCAGCGTATTACTAACTTTGGTGTGTTTGTTGATATTGGAGGTATTGATGGACTAGTTCATATCTCACAACTTTCGCATGAACATGTAGAAAAAGCATCTGATGTTGTTTCAGAAGGCGAGCAAATAAAAGTGAAGGTCTTATCTGTTGATCGTGATAATGAACGAATTTCTCTTTCATTAAAAGAGACACAACCAGGACCTTGGGAAAACATTGAAGAGCGTGTACAAGTTGGTGCTATTCTAGATGGGACTGTAAAACGACTAGTTAATTTCGGTGCATTTGTAGAAGTGTTACCGGGTGTAGAAGGTTTAGTTCATATTTCTCAAATTTCCACTGAACACATTGGTACACCACAAGAGGTATTAAGTGTTGGTCAACAAGTGCAAGTGAAAGTACTGGATGTAAACGAGCGTGAAAAACGTATTTCTTTAAGTATGAAAGAAATTGAAATGGATCAAAATCAAGAAGAACTTAAACAATACGAAAGAGAAGAAGAGCATTCAGGTTTCCAATTGGGCGATATGATTGGTGATAAACTAAATAAATACAAATAATTACGACTAATCCGAGACCTTGAAGCGATATTTTCGCCTCAAGGTCTTTTTTTGTCTAAGCTAATTTTCAACCGTATTTATTACACAGTATGCATATACTGCGCAGCAATTTCCTTACGGTATCTAAGGGATGAGTGCTAGATCGCCGCTGCGGAAAAATAATCGCTTTCCTAGGAGGAATCACGAAAAAGCCTTAACCCATGGCTTTTTCTAAGTTCAGATTCCTTTTGTGGGGAACGCTTCAGCTTCCCTCGCTCGCAAAGAGCGCTCACTGCGGGATCTTCAGACAGTTCCTTTCCCACAGGAGTCTCGTATTTTTCCTCCGCTATGAACAGTTTTCTTTTTAAATATAAGTTCTTACTCTCAATACAATTAGAATACTGCAACTAGCGTAGTCAGAATTCGGAGACTCCTGCGGGAACAGCGCGAGGCGAAGATCCACTCAGTAACGCTCTTTGCTAATGAGTTAGCTGAGGCCGTGCCCGCAAGAGGAATCTGAACTTAGAAAAATCCGGGTTCTGGGATTTTTCGTGATTCCTCCTCGGAAAGCGACGTATTCTGACGAAGCGGAGTATTAGCACTCATCTAACAAAGACCTTAAGGAAATATGGTTGGAACACTTTCTATTATTGATTGTTTGCAATGTTTAGATTGGATCATTTTTACCTATAATGCATAAAGGTAGGTGGTCAAATGGATGGTTTAATTTTTTTATGGGTAAGTTGGTTAATTTGGATAATGATTACCTTTTTTATGGGGAAGGATAACAAAAGAACACAATTAGCATGTTGGATTCTACTCATCATTATTTCTGCAGGAATTACTTTTACTGTTTCATCCATTACATTCAGTGCTACAGTAAGTGTCTTATACATTGGTGCGTTGTTCGTATTGGCTAAGAGTAAAGATTGGTTATTGCAAACGATGAAGTGTGTGTGTCTTGTTTTTGGTTACGCTGGTTTATTGTTTTGGGAACAAATCAGCCCTATATGGTTGTTTGCCCCCCGGTTATTAATAATCACGGTTCTTGGTTTTATCATATTACAGTTCTTATCAGCATCATTCTTTGAGAGATGTATGATCTGGTGTTTAGGAGTTACAACGGGTGAAATAATCCATGGTTTAATCTTAAATAGTTATGGTCTTAGAGAATCGATCGGTGACCTAGCTTTTATGGATGTACTATTCATCGAGATATCATTTTTAATCATTGCTCAGTTCCTAAAAGAGTTAAGACTGAGAATAGAAATTTTAACACAAATGATTGAAAAGCAGAAGAAGAGGTGGACACATGAATGAATATACATATCCGATCTTATTTGGTGTTATAGTTGGTACATTAGCAAGATTACTTATGCTTCGAACCGATTACAGACAATATCCAACATATCTACACGGGAAAGTTATTCATTTAGCATTAGGTTTTATTGCGGCTGGATTAGGAGCAGTTGCTGTACCTGCCATAATGGAAAAGGAATTTACAGCTATTACTTTTCTGACAATAGCTGCATCACAATTTCGTGAAGTACGTAATATGGAACGTAACACACTTGCAGAACTGGATGAATATGAATTAGTACCTAGAGGTAAAACCTATATCGAAGGGATTGCTATAGCCTTTGAAAGTAGAAATTACTTAGTGATTTTTACTTCTTTAGTTACTACAGGGTGTTACTTGGTGTGGAATATTTATGTTGCTGCAGGAGCAGTTTTAATTTGCTATCTCATAATAAGGAAATTTATGAGTGGTTCAACATTAAAGGAAATTGTGGAAATCACGTATAAAGATATTCACTTTGAGGGTGCCGGACTTTATGTGGATAATATCTATATTATGAATATAGGGTTACCTGAGAGGCAAGAAGAAATCAAAAAGTATGGCATGGGATTTATCTTAACGCCTAAAAACTTTAATGTGCGCTCTTCCATTGCTAATTTAGGTCAAAGACAGGCAATTCTCCACGATGTGTCTATATCATTAGGTGTGTTTCGAGATTCCGGAACGCCTGCATTAGTTCCACTTATCAAACGTGATTTAGATGATGGGAGAATTGGTGTATTTATTCTTCCTCAAGACAACGATGTGGAAAGGGCAAAAAGGGTTATTGGTGCTGTACCAGTATTAGAAAATGCAATTCGAATGCCGTCAGAAGCTAAGGCAAATCGAAAGGGAAGGGATCAGTAATGAACATAGAGAAAGCGGTATTATCTGTAATCACAACAAATAAAGAACAGATAGCAGGCGGTGCACCTATTTTTATTTGTGATACAAAAGAAGATATGGACAAAGTAGCTGCAAATCTTGAAGCAATATTAGATGGAATTAGTCATGCTTTAAGTGATGAAATGTATATTATAGTAAAACATTAAGATAGACAAGGCGACCTTCAGAAGAAGTCGCCTTGTTCGTGTTGTAAATGAAAATGAAAATTTTGTTGTTTAAAATTCCCTATTTTGCTAAAATATATTAGTTAAAGGTAAACATTTTATAATAATTTGGCGATGGTACACGTGAATTGTGATTTAAAAGTGTATCAAGTACCAAAAGTAAAAGAGAAGAAAGGATGTACCTTTCATGAGAAAATCAGTAGTCGCAATAGTTGGACGACCTAATGTAGGAAAATCAACTATTTTTAATCGTTTAGTTGGTGAGCGAATTTCAATCGTTGAGGATATACCTGGAGTAACACGAGATCGTATTTATTCCCAAGCAGAATGGCTTACCACGTCATTTAATCTTATTGATACCGGTGGGATTGAGCTAGGGGATGAACCACTCCTTGTGCAAATGAGAGAACAAGCTGAAGTGGCGATCCAAGAGGCTGATGTTATTATCTTCATGGTTAATGGTAGAGAAGGCATTACCGCTGCAGATGAAGAAGTTTCTAAACTCTTATATAAGTCAAATAAGCCAGTAGTATTAGGGGTGAATAAGGTTGATAACCCTGAAATGCGAGATCAGGTCTATGAATTTTATTCTTTAGGTTTTGGAGAACCATACCCAATCTCGGGAACGCATGGGCTTGGTCTTGGCGATTTATTGGACGCAGTAGTCAAGCATTTTCCTGAAATCAATCAAGAAGAACCAGATGAGGAAACGATATACTTTAGTCTAATCGGGAGACCAAACGTTGGTAAATCTTCGCTTGTAAACGCAATG
The DNA here is from genome assembly GCF_025154055.1 of Aquibacillus koreensis. GTDB lineage: Bacteria > Bacillota > Bacilli > Bacillales > Amphibacillaceae > Aquibacillus_C > Aquibacillus_C koreensis. The sequence goes on along the minus strand of NZ_JAOALK010000056.1, from coordinate 72,580 downwards.
TTGAACCAAGAACGCGTAATTGTGAGTAACATCGCTGGTACAACAAGAGATGCAATTGATACACCTTTTACAAAAGATGGGCAAGATTATGTCATTATTGATACAGCTGGCATGCGAAAACGTGGGAAGATATATGAGTCTACAGAAAAATACAGTATTCTTAGAGCTTTAAAAGCAATAGAAAGATCAGATGTCGTATTAACATTGATTGATGCAGAAACAGGTATCATCGAACAGGATAAAAAAATTGCTGGATATGCGCATGAAGCAGGGAAAGCTGTTGTCATTGTTGTGAACAAGTGGGACACTGTTGACTCGCATGAAAAAGCAATGAAAGAGTTTGAAGATAAGATTAGAGCACATTTTCAATTCCTTGATTATGCTCCAATTGTATTTTTATCTGCGAAAACTAGAAAACGTACGCACACTTTATTACCACAAGTATTAGAAGCGAGTGAAAATCACGCGAAAAGAGTAGAAACAAATGTATTGAATGATGTCATTATGGACGCTCTTGCTATGAACCCAACCCCTACAATTAAGGGCCAACGACTGAAAATATTGTATGCTTCTCAAGTAGCGGTGAAACCACCAACGTTTGTTGTGTTTGTTAATGATCCAGAACTGTTACACTTTTCCTATGAGCGCTTTTTAGAGAACCGAATTCGAGAAGCTTTTGGGTTTGAGGGTACGCCGATAAAAATATTTGCAAGAAGGAGAAAGTAGAAAAACAAGAGGAGGGAGTTTAATGGAGAAAATTGCAGTACTTGGTGCTGGAAGTTGGGGAACTGCTTTAGCTATGGTCTTAATAGATAATGGGCATGAAGTTAGACTATGGACACATAATCAAAACCATGCGGAACAAATCAATCAAACACATAGTAATGAAGAATACTTACCAGGTATTCATCTTCCTGCATCATTAACTGCTTATCATGACTTATCTAAGGCAGTAGAAGGTGTAAATGCAATTGTGTTTGTTGTACCGACAAAGGCAATAAGAGAGGTCTGTCAGAAGCTAAACGGAGTATTACAAGATAAGGTAACAATCATCCACGGAACAAAAGGAATTGAACCAGATACACTAAAACGTGTCTCCGAGATGATAGAGGAAGAGCTGAGAGGGGACTTATATCATGACGTCGTTGTTTTATCCGGCCCTAGTCATGCAGAAGAAGTAAGCCAAAAGCACCCGACTACTATTACGGCTTCCTCAAATAGTATAGATGAAGCGGAGAAAGCCCAAGACCTTTTTATTAATGAAAATTTTAGAGTCTACACAAGTCCTGACATGGTTGGAGTGGAACTTGGTGGGGCCTTGAAGAATATTATTGCATTAGGTGCTGGTATATCAGATGGTTTAGGTTATGGAGACAATGCTAAGGCTGCACTCATGACGAGAGGTTTAGCGGAGATTGCGCGCTTAGGTGCATCTATGGGAGCGAATCCACTGACCTTTATTGGCTTATCTGGTGTAGGGGATTTAATTGTAACTTGTACAAGTGTGCATAGCAGAAACTGGAGAGCCGGCAATTTACTTGGTAAAGGCAATGACTTAGATGAGGTACTGGAACAAATGGGTATGGTAGTGGAAGGGGTTAGAACAACGAGAGCCGCCTACCAATTTGCTGAAAATAAAAATATAGATATGCCAATTACGACAGGATTATATCGAATTTTGTTTGAAGGTGCCAAACCAAAGGATGTTGTAGATCAATTAATGACAAGAATGAGACGTCACGAAATGGAAGATTTATCAACTATTTTATCAAATCGTTATTCTAGTTAACACACGAATAATTCCTTGCATATACTATTCTGAATGAATAAGGCAAGGAGGAGTTCACGTGAGCGATTTTAATAACAAAATGTTCGACCAAATCCAAAAAAATTCAAATATTAAGCCTGAAGAAGTTCTAAAGGTGGCAAATTCTGTACAGAATGCAGATTTTTCTGATGAAAAGACGGTTAGACAGCTAGTAAAACAGTTAGCAAAAATGGCTGATAAACCTATTTCAAAAGAAAAAGAAGATAAAATTGTAAAGACGATAACAAGTAAAAACATGCCAAAAGACATGAACACGTTAAGCCAACTTTTCAAAAAATAGAAAAACTTGGGCATATGAGGATACAAAGTGGAAATGAATAGCATAGAATAGAATCGCACAAGCATTCATTTTAGAGTTGCTCTGGGTATTATTTAGTCATACCGAGGCAGGAATTGCCCCTTCTGCCTCGGTTTTTATTATGGAGAAATAATTTTTCCTTGATTGCAACGAACCATTATTCATATTATATACAATCTGTATAAGTGATTGTGAGTATATACTTATTTATAACAGAAAATACAATTAATAATGAAAATGGATAGTAATTTTTGTAAGACAAGCTTAAAACATTCTGTTGTGGTATAATATTTTGGGCAAAAGAGACAAGTTTAATCAATAAAAGGGGTGATTTATTTGTCACAATCTATGTTAAATATGTATATTTCATTTGCCGGAATGATTTTTTTATTTATTGCGATTGGACTTATTCTGTTAAGTAGATATAAATTAAAAGGGATGATTGCAGGAGTGACTGCCATGTTTGCGTACATCTTTTTAATTGCTGGTGGCCTAATCATTTTTTACATCGTTTTTAGCGGACCAACATCTTAGGGGGAGTACCATGAGGATTATAGGACAAGTGATTGCACTAAGCATTATATTGCTTATTTTAAGCGGTTGTTTATATCCGGATAATAAACTATCAAAAAATCAAGTACCGAATGAGGTACAATTAAATATGGTTCAAACGGCAATTGATCACTATGTGGAAAGACATCAAGGCTTAGTTCCAATTCGAACAAAGACTAGTGATACACCAATATTTCAAAAATACATTATTGACTTCAAAGTGTTGAAACAGGAAGGTTTGGTGGAAACGACGCCTGCAAGTGCTTTTGAAAATGGTGGAGTATATCAATATGTCTTAGTAACACCTGAAGAAAATCCAACTGTAAAAGTAATAGATTTGAGAATAACAGATGAAATAAGGAGTGTTCAACATAGATTAAATACATACCGTAGTGAGAACATATACCCTCCATTTGGCGAAGAAATAGAGAAAGGGGTATATAGCATTAACTACAAGGCACTCGGGCTTGATTCACCTCCTTATGTGCAAAGTCCATATTCACAAAAGAATTTGCCAATCGTTTTGGACACAAATGGGGATCTTTTCATTGATTACCGTGCCGATTTATACGATGCTTTACAGTCATTTGACCATGACTACACAAATGGTGATGATATAAGATATCTACTTGTCGATCACTATCCATTTGCTCCTGCTTATTCTTTGCCTTATACGATAAAGGATGGAGAACCAGTGTTTGTACTTGAATAATCTTTAAAAAATGAGGAATACAATAACCCTTGACGCATATAATGTGCCAAGGGTTATTTTGATGGGCAAAATTTTGTGGGGCTTCTCATCTTAGAAACCGTGAATATGGGTAATTATATTTTTTATAAATTCCATATAAACAAGTCATAATTTGATAGGACAACGTCATAGACTTTAAATGTCAACGATTCGTAATAGTTCTATGGCGAAGTAGATCGGGAGGGGATCATTTGGAAAGAGTAGATATTTTTAAAGATATCTCAAAGCGGACGAATGGAGATATTTACTTAGGTGTTGTAGGTGCAGTGCGTACGGGTAAATCTACATTTATCAAGAGATTTATGGAACAAGTTGTATTACCTAACATTTCGGATGAGGGAGACAGAGCAAGAGCACAAGACGAACTACCTCAAAGTGCTGCTGGTAAAACAATTATGACTACCGAACCAAAATTCGTACCTAATCAAGCGGTTGCAGTACGGGTAGACGAAGGATTAGAAGTCAACGTTCGATTAGTAGATTGTGTTGGCTATACGGTAAAAGGTGCACAAGGTTTTGAAGATGAGAATGGCCCTAGAATGATTAATACACCATGGTATGAAGAACCAATCCCATTTCATGATGCAGCGGAAATTGGAACAAGAAAGGTTATTCAAGAGCATTCAACCATGGGTGTTGTAGTAACAACAGACGGTAGTATTGCAGATATTCCTAGAGAAGATTATGAAGAATCGGAAGAAAGAGTCGTAGATGAGTTAAAAGAAGTTGGAAAACCGTTTATTATGGTCGTTAACTCTGTACAGCCATACCATCAAGACACAGAGGCACTAAGGCAGGAGTTGGCAGAAAAATACGATATACCAGTTTTGGCAATGAGTGTAGAAAGTATGACAGACCATGATGTATATAACGTGCTCAGAGAGGCGCTGTATGAGTTTCCTGTTCTTGAAGTCAATGTTAACCTTCCGAGTTGGGTAATGGTACTTAATGAAGACCACTGGCTGAGAGAAAGCTATCAAGTTGCTATTCAAGAAACGGTCAAAGATATTAAAAGGTTACGAGATGTTGACAGAGTAGTTGGGAACTTTGACGAGTACGACTATATTGACCGCGCTCAACTCGCGGGTATGGAAATGGGAGAAGGTGTTGCAGAAATTGATCTGCAAGCTCCGGATTACTTATATGACCAAGTATTAAAAGAAATTGTAGGCGAGGAAATCAGAGGGAAAGACCACTTGTTAGAATTAATGCAAGACTTCGCAAATGCGAAAAGGGAATACGACCAAGTAGCGGATGCGCTTCAGATGGTGAAACAAACAGGCTATGGTGTAGCAGCGCCTTCACTAAGTGATATGGCGTTAGATGAGCCAGAAATAATCCGTCAAGGTTCTAGATTTGGAGTTAGATTAAAAGCAGTTGCACCTTCTATCCATATGATTAAAGTAGAAGTTGAATCTGAATTTGCTCCAATAATTGGCACGGAAAAGCAAAGTGAAGAACTTGTTCGATACCTTATGCAGGACTTTGAAGAGGACCCACTGAGTATTTGGCAATCTGATATATTCGGTAGATCCTTAAGCTCCATTGTGAGAGAAGGTATTCAGGCAAAACTGTCCCTAATGCCGGAAAATGCTCGATATAAACTAAAAGAAACACTAGAGCGAATCATAAATGAAGGCTCTGGTGGTTTGATAGCAATTATCTTATAACGGCTTGTTTTACAGGCCGTTTTTTTTGTGCGTAAAAATATAAATTTAGCAATTCGACAAAATTATAAAACCAAAAAACACAAAAAAACATGGTCATCCCTTATATACCAAGAGATGAAACCACTTGCATAACAAATCTATCTATGATACGATGCATTTGAATTTAGCAGAGTCTTTCGTTGGAAAAATAATAAAAAATTGATAAGAAATGTTATTTTTTGTTGAATTTCCGCGAAAACTCGGTTAATATAAGCCTAGTCATTATTTATATAATGATGTCAGGTATAAAATCTTGAAAATTGGTGAACAAATGGTATTATAGCCATTGTTGTTCGAAAAGAACCATACAAGACTTTGGGAGGAGGTGAATGTCATGAATAAGACTGATCTAATTAACGCGGTTGCAGAAAAAAGCGAGCTTTCTAAAAAGGATGCTACTAAAGCTGTAGACGCAGTATTTGAATCTATCATGGATTCACTTAAAGATGGAGATAAAGTACAATTAATTGGTTTTGGAAACTTCGAGGTACGTGAGCGTGCTGCACGTAAAGGGCGTAACCCTCAAACAGGTGATGAAATCGAAATCCCTGCAAGTAAAGTTCCAGCTTTCAAACCAGGTAAAGCCCTTAAAGATAGTGTAAAATAAAACCATTTTTACATATGGGCAGGTAAAGGGTGCATCTTGCACCCTTTTTATTTTGAGCAAAATTCCTCTTTTTATTATAAATTTTCTATCTGGTTATGTTAGGATATAGATAGCAATGTTTATATGAGCAAATTCGAAAATAAATTCGTCACCTTATGTTAGAATTAAATAACATTTTAAAATATAAATATAGACACTCCCTAATGAACAAGCTATAACGTTGTAAAAGATAAAAAATGCAATTATTTACACAAGGGCGTTAACAAAAATCTTATGTTATACTAACTATAACTGAAGTCGATGGGGAATTTGTGGGAAGGGGCTTAGGTGACTAACATGAAATCATCTGATATCTTAACTGTAAAAGAAATAAAAATAGAACTAGAGAATCGATTAAAGCACTCTTACTTAGAGCGATTTATACAAAAGCCCGTGATCGACGAAGACAAATTGTTTATATTATTCTCCATAATTAAAAACACTTCATATTCTGATATTCAAAAACAAAATTATATAATTACAACAATGCTAGTTCAGATTGCCCTCGATACACATGATTTGGTAACAGAAAATAATGCAACAAATAATACAGACCTAGCTAGAAAAGAAAGACAACTAACCGTTCTTGCTGGTGACTACTATAGTGGGCTGTACTATTATTTATTGTCTAAAATTGAAGACATACCAATGATTCATACTTTAGCGACGGCGATTAAAGAAATAAATGAATTGAAAATGTCCATTTATTATAAAGAATTTGATTCTGTACATGAATTTATGGAACTATTAAAGAAGCTGGAGTCTTTGCTTATTTTAAGAGTGTCCGAGCACTTTGACCGTTCATCTGCAAATGAATTTGCGGGTAATTGGTTGTTAACAAGAAAGCTCATTCGAGAAAAGGACAGTTTTATTACCAAAGGCAATTCGCCAATTTTTAATCTATTAACAGATGGACCTGCACATAAGATTCAACATAAACAAATTGTAAATACGGTGGAAAATTATATACAGAATTACTTGGAACGTGCGGAGGAGACGATCAGTAATTTACCTTTTCACTTTCACTCCTTAAAAAAACATGTCAATGCTATTATCTATGATAACTTCGGAAGAAACGTAACAGTCATGGAAGAGGGTTAAGAAATGGAACATCAATCAAAAGAAGAACGAGTACATCATGTGTTTGAAAAGATTTATAATAGATATGATTTTATGAATTCCATCATTTCGTTTCAGATGCACAAAATGTGGCGTAAAGACGTAATGAAACGCATGCAAGTGAAAAAAGGTGATAAAGCACTGGATGTCTGCTGTGGGACAGGAGATTGGTCATTTGCATTAGCTAATGCTGTTGGACAAGAAGGGTCTGTCACTGGACTTGATTTCAGCCAGAACATGTTATCAGTAGGGCAGAATAAACTAGAGGAAATACAACTGAAACAGTTAGATTTTATTCATGGTAATGCGATGGAATTGCCATTTGAAGATAATAGCTTTGACTTTGTAACGATCGGGTTTGGATTAAGAAACGTACCAGATTATACGCAAGTCTTGCGTGAAATGAAAAGAGTTGTAAAGCCAGGTGGAAAAGTTGTTTGTTTAGAAACATCCCAGCCTACAATGTTTGGCTTTCGGCAGTTATATTACTTTTATTTTAGGTTTATTATGCCTTTATTTGGTAAGTTGTTTGCAAAAAGTTATAAAGAATACGTATGGCTTCATGAGTCTGCAAAAGATTTTCCAGGACAAAAGCAACTAAAACAAATGTTCGAATCGGTTGGTCTAAAAAATGTTAATGTGAAGGGGTATAGTGGTGGAGTCGCTGCCATGCATATGGGTGAAAAACCTTCATGAAAATAAATGACAAAGGTGAACTACATGAAATTAGCAATGACCTATGCTTATCTAAAGCAGGACTTAAATCAAATAGAAAAAGCTTTGGAACAAACAATTCAGGCTAACCATCCGGTTTTGCGTGAAGCTTCCACACAATTGTTACAAGCAGGAGGAAAAAGGCTTCGTCCTGTTTTTGTTTTGTTATCTAGTATGTTTGGTGAATACAACTTAGAACGAATCAAAACAGTTGCAGTCTCCTTAGAATTGATTCATATGGCCTCACTCGTTCATGATGATGTCATTGATGAATCAGAGCTAAGACGTGGTAAGCCAACAGTTAAGGCTAAGTGGGATAATAGAGTGGCAATGTACACGGGAGATTATATTTTTGCTAGGGCTTTGGAGATCTTGGCAGAGATTGATAACCCAAAGGCTCATAAAATATTATCAAACACGATGGTAGAATTAACAATTGGCGAAATGGAGCAAATAAAAGATAAATTTAACCTTGATCAAAACTTAAGAACTTATTTAAGAAGGATAAAAAGAAAAACTGCTTTGTTAATTTCATCAAGTTGTCAGTTAGGTGCAATTGCATCAAATGCCTCAATTGAATATGAAAAAAAGCTATATAGATATGGCTATTACATAGGTATGTCTTATCAAATCATTGATGATATCCTAGATTTCACTTCAACAGAAGCGCAACTAGGAAAACCTGCTGGTAGTGACTTGTTACAAGGTAATTTAACATTACCTGCACTTTTAGCCATTCAAAATGATCCATCATTCTATGATGAGTTGTCTAAACTTTTTAATAAAGGTGAGGACTTAACGCCGGGTGAAATAAAACCAGTAATCGATAAAATAAAGTCCTCAGATGTAATAGAAAAATCTTTTGAACTAAGCGAAACGTATCTTGCAAAAGCATACGAATCTATTAATGATCTCCCTGATATAAAAGCGAAGCAAACATTTAAAGATATAGCCACTTATATTGGAAAGCGAAAGACTTAAGGCTACAGTCATCTTAGATTATCACAAACAATCTTTTATGAGTTGGTTGGTACGTAATGAGAGATATTCAGCAATTGTTGCAATAAGCGTTGTTGGATTTTCTATATAATCAATACATAATCTAGAGGTGATGGAAATGGAAAAGACGTTTTTAATGGTAAAGCCTGATGCTGTACAGAGAGGATTAATTGGAAAAATAGTTGCGAGATTCGAGCAAAAAGGGTTTAAGCTAGTCGCAGCAAAGCTAATGACAATATCTGAAGAGTTAGCATCTAATCATTATGGTGAACATAAAGAAAAACCTTTTTTTTCAGATTTAGTTGGTTTCATTACTTCTGGACCGGTTTTCGCAATGGTATGGGAAGGTGAAAACGTTATTGCAACTGCAAGACAAATGATGGGGAAAACAAATCCTCAAGAGGCCCTTCCTGGTACGATACGAGGAGATTATGGCCTGATCGTTAGCAAGAATGTGATCCATGGTTCGGATTCTTTAGATAGTGCAGAACGAGAAATTTCGTTATTCTTTAATGAAGATGAATTACAGGAGTATTTAAAAGATAGTAATAAGTGGGTGTATTAATGTCTTTACCTCGTCAATTGACGAGGTTTTTATATTTGAATATGTCAGCTATACATAAAAGATTGGTAAATTTAGCTATTTACTTATGTGGTTTATTTGATTACGATAATATTATTATTTAGATACATAAAAGTTAATGTCAGTTCAATCATTCATGAAGGAGATCAAGAAATGAGCGACTACCAAGATTTTACTATATCGATAAAAAAGATGACCAGTATAGATTTATCTCTATATAAAGAGGTACAGATGAAAAGAAGATTAACTTCTTTGAGAGAAAAACGAGGGTACCAAGACTTCTCAAGCTATTTTAAAGCGATCTCAAAAGACAATCTATTAATGGATGAATTTCTAGATAAAGTTACGATTAATGTTTCAGAGTTTTACAGAAATGCAAGTAGATGGTCTGTTTTGGACACCAAGGTACTACCAGATTTACTGAAAAAAAATAAGAAGTTAAAGATATGGAGTGCCGCTTGCTCTACTGGTGAAGAGCCCTATACGATTGCAATGGTGCTTAATCAGCATGTTCCTTTATCTAATATTGAAATCCTAGCTACAGATATCGATGATAATGTTATTGATCGAGCTAAAAAAGGGGTTTATGGAGAAAGGTCATTACAAGAAGTGCCACAGGATATTAAGAAGAAGTATTTTACCCAAGAAGGATCATTATATAAGATTGATCCAAAAATTAAGAACTGTATTACATTTAAAAAGCATAACTTACTTGCAGATCCTTATCCAACAGGGTATGACTTGATTGTTTGTCGAAACGTTCTAATTTATTTTACAGAAGAAGCTAAGAAAGAGATTTATACGAATTTCAGTAAGTCCCTCAACCCTCAAGGTGTTTTATTTGTGGGCAGTACGGAACAAATATTTAATCCGGATCGATATAATTTTAGAGTGTTAGATACTTTTTTTTATCAGAAAGGCAATTAACTGTGAGGAAGAATCTTTGATTAGATTCTTCCTTTTTTTCGTAGTAAATATAAACTGCGTCATAACTATCACAGTCGCTACTGATTTTGGCGGCTAAGAGATCCGTTATTTGCCTAAAATTTTAGGATTTCTGATTTTAACGGCTACCTGATCCCTTATTCGTTCTGATTTCATTGAATTCGTAGGTGTTTAATTAAAATAGCGTACTGTATAGCCGCTCAGATTAAGAAATGGCCCATAACAGGTTTATAAGGTCTCTCAAAGCCGCTCAGATGAATAAATAGCCCGAAGGTAAATTACGGCCACCACAGCCGCAAATTGCATTCCTAAAATATTTCTTTACTATGCCGCACTATACGAAACATATTCACTACTCCATTCTTTAGAATGGAGTTCGGCATATTATGAAAATTAATGACAATACATTACAATAGAAGAAGATGTAGTCTGCTTATGTGGATTATTTTTAGAATTTTTCAAAAAAATACAACTTTGTGAGATTTTTTATCACCTTTCATGCACACAATTAGAGAAAGGTATGATATAGTAGTACAAAAATTAGTATAATTCGGGGGGAAACACATGCGCTATTTAACTGCAGGAGAATCACATGGTAAACAACTAACAACAATTATAGAAGGCTTACCTTCTTTAATGCCTCTTACAAAAGAGAATATTAATGAATCCTTATTAAGAAGACAAAAAGGCCACGGTCGTGGAAAACGTATGCAGATTGAAAAAGACTTAGTAGACATTGTTGGCGGTGTGAGACATGGTTATACACTTGGATCACCGATAGCAATGGTTGTATATAATGATGATTTTAAACACTGGGAAGATGTTATGGGAGAAGATCCAATTGATGATGACCAAAAGATTAGAAGAGTGGTATCGCGTCCTCGCCCTGGTCATGCTGATTTAAATGGTGCAATGAAGTATGGACACCGTGATATACGAAATATACTAGAGCGTTCATCTGCTCGTGAAACAGCTGCACGTGTTGCTGCAGGAGCTGTTGCTAAAACATTACTTGCTCACCTTGATATAAATATTGTTGGGTTCGTAAGAGAGATTGCAGGTATACAAGCTAAAGAATATCCAGAGATGAGCATGGATGATCGTGTGAAAATATCAGAAGAATCTCCTGTACGTTGCCTAGATGCTGAAGCAGGACAAAAAATGATGGATGCCATTGACAAAGCGAAGAAAGATGGAGACTCTATTGGTGGCGTTTGTGAAGTGTATATCGAAGGAATGCCAGCTGGTGTTGGTTCTTATGTACACTATGATAGAAAATTAGACGGAAGAATCGCTGGTGCGGTTAGCAGTATCAATGCTTTCAAAGGTGTTGAATTTGGAATTGGTTTTGAAGCAGCACGTAAAAATGGTAGTGAGGTTCATGATGAGATTGCTTGGGAAGAGGAAAAAGGTTATTACCGAAAAACGAATCGCCTGGGTGGTTTTGAAGGTGGAATGACAACGGGTATGCCTATCGTAGTTAAAGGTGTAATGAAGCCGATCCCAACGCTTTATAAACCATTACAAAGTGTAGATATTGAATCGAAAGAGCCATTTAATGCTAGTATTGAGCGCTCAGATTCTTGCGCGGTTCCGGCCGCTGCGGTGGTTATGGAGCATGTTGTAGCTTTTGAAGTAGCAAAAGCATTACTTGAACAGTTCCCACATGATCAATTCCCGAAACTAAAAAAAGCGATAGATCAGTACCGTGAGGAAATTAGGTGCTTTTAATGGAACAATTAACAATTAAGTCTAGTACCAACAAATATCCCATATTTGTTGGTACTAAATTACGTTTTAAAACGCAAGCTTTGATCGGAAAAGAATATAACAATATTATGATCATTACTGATAGTTCTGTGGAGTCATTATATTTACAGGACGTCGTCAACTCTTTTTCTGAAGATATAAAGATTAGTTATGCAGTGGTAGCAGCTGGGGAGTCGTCTAAAGACATATCCAATTATTATGACTTAATGACTGCTGCAATAAAAAACGGTCTTGATCGCCATTCATTAATTATAGCTCTTGGTGGTGGTATGGTTGGAGATTTAGCAGGATTTGTTGCTGCCACGTACATGCGAGGAATCGATTTTATTCAAATGCCTACAACGATACTCGCACATGATAGTAGTGTCGGTGGTAAAGTGGCTATTAATCACCCAGAAGGAAAAAATTTAATTGGAAACTTCTATCCACCGCAAGCAGTCATTTATGATGTCGAAACATTGCATTCTTTATCCGATAAAGAAATCCGCTCAGGGTATGCAGAGGTGATTAAACACGGATTGATCAGTGACCAACTTTTTTTCGATCAAGTTAGATCGTTTGACATTACTACAAAAATCAAGGATGAAGATTTGACTGAACATATCCTAAAAGGAATAGCCGTAAAGGCAAAGATTGTTGAACTGGATGAGAAAGAAAGTAATCAAAGAAAGTATTTAAATTTAGGACATACATTAGGCCATGCATTAGAATCAGAACTTGGTTATGGACAAATAACACATGGTGAGGCAGTAGCCATAGGAATGCTTTTTGCCTTGCAGGTAAGTGAGAATATATACAATAGCCCTTTACCTTACAAGGAGTTATACGAGTGGTTGGATCGAAATAAGTACCCGTTTCAGTTACCATCACTTTCAGTAGAGACATTACTTGGTCGTATGAAGAAAGATAAAAAGTCCAGGGATTTAACGGTACAAATGGTTCTGTTAAAGGGTGTGGGTCAACCGACCATTGAAACACTTGATGACGAACTATTATCGAAATATCTAGATGATTTTTTAAGGGAGTTGGGGAAATCTTGATTAGAGGAGTTCGTGGAGCGACAACAGTCGAGTCAAATGAAGCTGATGAAATAGTAGCTAACACAAAAATATTAATTGAAGAAATGGCAAATGCTAACGATATTCAAGCAGAAGATATTGCTTCTGTAATGATTTCCGTAACTTCAGATCTTAATGCAACTTTTCCTGCAAAGGCATTACGTTTAATTGAGGGATGGAAGTATGTACCTGTGATGTGTATGAAAGAAATTGAGGTGCCTGGAAGTCTTGCATTATGTATTCGTATTATGATGACTGTTAATACGTCGATTAGTCAAGTTAATATTCAACATGTATATCATCATAAGGCAACGCAACTACGTCCAGATTTAACGGATCAATAGAGTTGACTTGAAGTAGAAATGGAGTGAATCGATTATGAAGGGTAAAGATATTTTTAAAAATATGTCACCATATAAACCTGGCAAACAAATTGAAGAAGTGAAAAAGGAATACGGTTTGAATAAGATTGTGAAGTTGGCTTCCAATGAAAATCCATTTGGTTATTCAGATCAAGTAGAAGCGGCAATTCCTAAGCTTATTAACCACTTAGAAATTTATCCCGATGGCTATAGTACAGAATTAAGAGAAGTCCTAGCCAATAAGTTAGAAGTGGATGGCGATCAAATTGTATTCGGATGTGGTTCTGATGAAGTTGTCGATATCATATGCCGAACATATTTAGAGCCGGGTACAAATACGATTATGGCTACCCCTACATTTCCACAATATAAGCATAATGCATTGATTCAAGGAGCAGAAATAAGAGAGGTTCCTTTAGTAAATGGTTATCATGACCTTGAGGGAATGCTTGAGGAAGTCGATGAAGATACACGTGTTTTATGGCTTTGTTCTCCAAATAATCCAACGGGTTGTCTCATTGATCGTAAAAGTCTCGAACACGTTCTACAAGCATGTCCTTCACACGTAATGGTCGTTGTAGATGAAGCTTACTACGAGTATATAACAACAGATGAAGCGCCAGATACAATAGCATCTTTGAAGGACTACGCCAATTTAGTGGTACTACGAACATTTTCTAAAGCATATGGCTTAGCAGGCCTGCGAATTGGTTATGGTGTTGCAAGTAAAGAAATTATTACATTATTAAATATTACAAGAGGACCATTTAATACAACTACAATCGCGCAAGGCTCTGCTCTTATTGCATTAAAAGATGAACGTTTCTTGAAAGAGACGATCAGTAAGAATACAACGAACAAGCAAGCCTTTTTAAAACATTGTGATGCATTAGGGTTAGAGTATTATGATTCAGAAACGAACTTTGTATTTGTGAAATTGCCTGTAAGTGGTGATGAAATGTTCGAACACTTACTAAGTAATGGCTTCATTGTCCGCTCAGGAGAAGCGTTAGGTCATCCGAATGGCGTTAGAATCACCATTGGAAAATCGGAGGATATGGAAGAATTACAACAATTAATGCATGCATATTTAGCTCCATTGAAAGAGGAGAATAAACTGTGAAACAAACTGTTCTAATAGCGGGTCTCGGGTTAATTGGGGGCTCGCTAGCTATTAATATCCAACAAAATACTAATCATCATGTGATTGGCTATGATGTTAGTAAAAAAACATTAGAATTTAGTTTAATGAATGGCATTATTGATGAAGCAAGTAATGATTTTGAATCAGCAATTGTTCAAGCTGATTTTTGTATCTTAGCTGCTCCTGTTTCTAAGGCGGTTGAATTGGTAGAGAGAATCAAAGATATTACCTTTGAAAAGCCCATCATTATTACAGATGTTTCATCGGTAAAATCCTCCATTATGGAGGCTGCTAGATTGATTGATTCAGAGTATGTAACTTTTATAGGCGGCCATCCAATGGCAGGTTCACACAAAAAAGGTATCCATGCTGCAAAAGGACACTTATTCGAAAATGCTATTTATGTATTATCACCGCTTGCAAGTTGTTCAACTGATAAGATGGAAGCACTCAAGATGTTATTATCTGGAACGAAATGTAAATTTTTGCAATTAAATCCAAAAGAACATGACGAGATGACATCTGTGATTTCGCATTTTCCGCATTTAATCGCTTCTTCTCTTGTGCACCAAGCAAAAACATGGCAGCAAACACACGCATACATACCAAAGCTTGCAGCTGGTGGGTTTAGAGATATCACCCGAATTGCATCCAGTAATCCTGCTATGTGGCAGGACATCTTTTTTCAAAATAGTAAAAAGATGCAGAAGTTATTAGAGGATTGGATCGAAGAAATGCAAGCGTTAAAAAATTTATTAGAAACAAATGATAAGGTTTCGATGTATCATTATTTAGAACAGGCGAAGGAATATCGCGATGGTCTAGATACGAAGAAGAAGGGGGCAATTCCTGCATTCTATGATCTCTATGTGGATATTGCTGACCAACCTGGTGCTTTGCTTAAAGTGATAGAGTTACTTGCAAATAAAGAAATTAGTATTAATAACATTGAAATATTAGAGATAAGAGAAGGTATAACTGGTGTTTTACGTTTAAGCTTTCAAAGCAAGAGGGATCAAGCAGCAGGTTATGAAATCTTAACAAAACAAGGATATGAAACGATGATTGAGGAGTAAAGGGGGTAACTAGTTACGATGAGTGAAAAGCTATTAGAATCTAAACAAACAGTTATTAAAGGGGAGTTACAGGTACCTGGAGATAAATCAATTTCACACCGTTCTATTATTTTTGGCTCGCTCGCCCAAGGGAAGACAGTTGTTACCAATTTTTTAGATGGTGAAGATTGTATGCGTACCATTGCTGCTTTTCAAGCGATGGGTGTATCGATTGAGAAGCATGGCCAAACAGTGGTTATTGAGGGGAATGGTGTGGAAAATTTACAGGAGCCTATTGAACCAATTAACTTAGGCAATTCTGGTACAACTGCTCGTCTACTATTAG
The DNA here is from genome assembly GCF_025154055.1 of Aquibacillus koreensis. Taxonomy (GTDB): domain Bacteria; phylum Bacillota; class Bacilli; order Bacillales; family Amphibacillaceae; genus Aquibacillus_C; species Aquibacillus_C koreensis. The sequence continues at coordinate 56,701 of NZ_JAOALK010000056.1, read as the reverse complement.
GTGTTCTAGCTGGTTTACCGCATCATTTCACTTTATTTGGTGACGAATCCCTGACAAATAGACCGATGGACAGAGTAGTAATTCCTTTGCGACAAATGGGTGCTATGATTGACGGTCGAGAAAATGGAAAGTATTTACCTCTAGCAATGCGTGGTGGGAATTTATCCAGCATAGCATTCGAAACGCCTGTAAAGAGTGCCCAAGTGAAATCGGGAGTATTATTAGCAGGCTTGTTAGCAGAAGGTGAAACAACAGTAACAGAAAAAACAACAACAAGAGACCATACCGAGAATATGCTACAAGCTTTTGGTGGGAAAATAGACACGAATAACGGAAAGATTAGTATAACTGGTAAACAACAATTACAAGGAACAGAGATTCATGTGCCGGGAGATATATCTTCAGCTGCATTTTTCTTAGTTGCGAGTACCATTGTGTCTGGTAGTGAATTGACGATTAAAGATGTTGGTTTAAATCCAACTCGTACGGGGATTATTGATGTTTTAAAACAAATGGACGTTGATATTACTGTTGTGGAAGAGCGAACTATTGGAGGTGAACCAGTAGGCTCTATTACAGTAAGATCCTCTACTCCAAAGGGTATTATCATTGATGGAGAGATTATTCCTAGAATCATAGATGAGATTCCAATTATCGCTTTGTTAGCCACACAAGCAAATGGAAAAACAATTATACGAGACGCCGAAGAACTTCGATATAAAGAATCAGACAGAATTGCTTCTGTGGTAAACACGTTACAAGCCCTAGGTGCGGATATAGAAGCTACAAAAGATGGAATGATCATACATGGTAATCGTACATTATCAGGAGGTAAAGTTGACTCTTATGGTGACCACCGTATTGGAATGATGATTGCGATCGCTTCTTTAATAACAGAACAAGCAGTTACACTAGTTAATCCTGCCTGTATATCCATTTCTTACCCTAGTTTTTTTGAACATCTAAAAAAAGTATCTAGATAACTATCATAGATTCTTAAGTACCTTCATACCTTGTACAAATCCCAAGAGGAGTGGATTAGGTATGGAGGTATATTATTTTTCAAGTGACCATGTATATGAAGAAGGACAATGGACGGCCAAAGATATATTTGTATATGATAAAAAATTCACAACAACGCTAAATAGTAAAGAACGAGCAAAAGAGATGGACGTAAGATCTTTTTGGATTGGGCCAGGAAAAGTCTATCTAGATCTAGCTGAACCGGTGTACGATCAAAGTATCATTGAAAATACGATAACAAAGTATGTTCACCGCGGTTGTTCTTTATTAATATGTCAATTACCTTTAAATACAAACCACAGGTTTATCGAAAAATTTCAAGCGTTTAAAGAAAAACTCGCTTCTGTTTCACCTATCGATTTTATGATTGCCCCTCGAATTCCCGCATCAAGATTATCTACAGAACAAATTAAATTTTTTGGTCGAGAAAAAGTGCCTTTTATTCTAATTGATGAGCCAGATGAAAAAAGCTTGAAAAAGGTTAAATGGAGTTGGATACAGCAAACACAAAGCTTTTCTAAAACACCAATCAAGTATATGTCTGATCAATACAAGAAAAACTTTAAAGTTTGGGACAAAGTATGCAAGAAATATAGTATTGAAACATTTTATGATGAGCTAACAATCGAGCCACTCTCAAAAGAAATTTTACGTTTAACAGGTATTTCCCCGCATAAAGGAGAATTCTTACATCAAGGTTGTGCTGATTATAATTTATTTGACCTTTCTAGTATCCCATCAATTGAAGATCGATCAAATTTCAGATATCATAAAGCTATTCCAGTGATCGTTGTATCGAATGGTGTAGTAATAAAAACAAGTAATGTAGTGCAAGCAGATGCGGCTAAAGGAGAGTACACTACAGTTACTATTCCCAAGCACTTCTTGTAGTAGAAAGGGTGGCATGAATGGAAGAAATATACGAAGCAATTACGCTAATGGAACAAGATAAAACAGAAGAAGCAATTGGAGCTTTAGAAAAATTTTTACCAAAGGCAAGCGATGAGGAAAAGTTCACTGTAGCAGAATTATATATGCAGTGGGGCATGTTAGAGGAAGCGAAAATGGTCTTACTTCAGTTAATACAACAATTTCCAAATGAGTCTGAACTACAGTTAATGTTGGCAGAGATCCATATAGATCTAGAGGAAGATGAAGAAGCGATTGACCTATTAGCTGCTATTAAGCCTACTGATGAAGGTTACTTAGGGGCATTAATTCAATTGGCTGATTTATATCAAGCACAAGGACTGTACGAAGTTGCAGAACAAAAGTTATTAGACGCAAAGCATTTTGATCCGATGGAGCCACTAGTTGACTTTGCACTAGGGGAATTAGCATTTTCAAACGGAGAATATCAAAAGGCAATTCCTTATTATGAAAAAGTTATGGAGTCCCAACAGTTTGTCTCTGAAGTTGAAATTAGTGTACGTCTTGCAGAGGCATATGCTGCTACAGGGGAGTTTGAAAAAGCCCTAGATTATTATCAATCAACAGAAAGTGATGACCCAGAAAACCTATTTCGTTATGGATTCATTGCCTTTCGTGCTGATCGTATGGATATTGCGATTAAAGTGTGGGAGCAACTTTTAGAACTGGATCCACAATTTCAATCCGTTTATTTGTATCTTGCACGCGCTTATGAGGAAGAGGGTATGATTCAGGAAGCGTACGATACTGCTTTAAAAGGGTTAAAAGTGGATGAATTTAATAAGGAGTTATTTTTTACTGCTGGTAAGCTAGCTAATCGAATCGGCAATAAATTAGATAGCTACCGTTATGTAAAAGAGGCCGTCGCAATTGATCCTGGCTATAAAGAGGCCGTCCTATTTTTAGTTGAGAATTATAAACAAGACAATGATGCACTGGCCATCATTGATTTGTTAACCCATATAAATGAGATTGGCGAAGAAGATGACTATTATAAATGGGAGTTAGCACGAGCATATAATGAAATAGAATCATATGATGATGCATTAAACTTCTATGATGATGCATATAATACTTTCAAAGGTGATTTAGACTTTCTTTCAGAATATGGATATTTCCTTGTAGAAGAAGGGAGGATCAGTAAGGCAATAGAAGTTTTTTCAAAATACCTCACGATCGAACCTACAGATGTGGTGATTGAGGAATACCTCGGTCGGTTAAAACAAAATGAGGACAGCTTATAAAGAGGGTCTCTTTAAATAGGAGGGGACAAAGTTGAGTACGTCTGTTTCCATAAAGGATAAAAAAGAGTTTATAAGATGGTTTTTAAGTAATTATCAGTTGAAAAGAAGAGAAAGTGTATGGATTCTTAATTATTTAATAAATCATGATTCCTTGTTGAAAAAAGTTCACTTTGTAAGGGAAGCTCGTTATTGTCCACGTGGCATAGTTATTTCTACCCATTGTTCAAAGGATGTACCTTTTCGTTTTTATAAAAATCATATTGTCACAACAGATGCAGAGAAATCTTTTCACGATATTCGTTTAAATAGAAATGATCCTATTTATATACAACTAAGCTTTAAAAATTCTGTCCAATGTGCATCTTACGTAGCTGTCTTAGAGGATAACCCATTTTTGCCAGAAGATTTTTTTATTACAAATAAAGAAAAGCGGATTGCAAAAAGTGTGTTAGAAATCTCGCTATTTGAATATCAAAAAGAACGACTTCAAAACAAAATCGATGATGCCTTAGATCATCGAGACAAAGAGGCATTTAAAAAGTACTCTGAAGAACTATATCATTTAGAGCAGCACTTTGAAACTAGCAGAGAAAACACAAAATTAAATCAATAATATAATGGAATAAAGGTTTTAGTTATATAAAATGAGCGAATTTCCCTTATAAGGTGAAATTCGCTTTTTGTTATGATAAATTTAGTAGAACAAGAGAAATTGGAAGGCAGGTTTATTATACATGCAATGGACTAAAACAGATATAAATCAATACAAGGAAGTAACAGAATATGTGGACACGCTACTAGTCCCTTTATTGCCCATCAGCTTTCAAATGGATAGCAAAATAGAAAAAATAGTATTTCAAGGCGAATTGGTAAAAATATTTGCAAATGAATTAGAGAAGCGTTTTAAAGGTAGAATATTATTAACACCAGTTTTTACATATCTATCCGATGAAGAAATAAGTCAAGAGGCGAAAAGATTAAACAAATGGGTAGATTACGCCAAAGAAAATCCTTTTACACATATATTCTTTTTAACTTTCGATTCGAAGTGGAAGAAATGTGAACAGGAACTAAATGGAAACTTGTTATGGTTTCCTTCGATACAAAGTGGCGATTTGCAATCTGATCAAATTAGAGCACTAATTAAAGACCAAGTAAATGAGGTAATGGACTTAATTCGGTCGTATTGGTAAACAAAATAGTATGTTAAGTATTTAATTTATTGACCGAGCTTCTCGTTTGCGCTATCATGGTAATGTCCTAGTATACTGTGAGAGAATTTACCATGAAGTAATAACCACAAGCACAGAGGGGGGTAAAGGATGAGTGAAAAAAGAAATCAAGTATCCCGACGTCAATTTTTGAATTATACACTTACTGGTGTTGGGGGGTTTATGGCGGCTGGGATGCTTGCTCCGATGGTTCGATTTGCTATCGATCCAGTACTACAGCCACAGGGTAAAGGAGAATTTACAGCTGTAGCTCAAGTAGATGAAATAACAAGTGAACCACAGCGTGTTGATTGGACCATTGATCAAGTAGACGCATGGTATGAATCAGAAGTAACAAAAAGTGCATGGGTATATAAACAGGAAGATGGAAGTATTGTAGCACTTTCTCCGGTTTGTAAACATTTAGGTTGTGTAGTAGCATGGGCTGGAAACGATGACTATCCAGATCAATTCTTTTGTCCATGTCATGATGGAAGGTACTATAAAGATGGTGAAAATGTACCTGGAACTCCACCTAACGCAGCTCTAGATAGGTTCCAACAACGCATTGAAGATGGAACATTGTACCTAGGAAAAGCAATACCGAGAGAGGAGGCATAAAATATGATGCAAAAAATTTATGATTGGATTGATGAGCGTGTTGATATCACACCATTGTGGAGAGACATTGCTGATCATGAAGTTCCAGAACACGTAAACCCGGCCCATCATTTTTCTGCATTTGTATACTGTTTCGGTGGCTTAACATTCTTTGTAACCGTTATTCAAGTGCTCTCAGGTATGTTTCTAACTATGTATTATGTGCCTGATATTGAAAATGCATGGAGATCCGTTTACTACTTACAAACGGAAGTTGCCCATGGTCAAATTGTACGAGGTATGCACCACTGGGGTGCAAGTGTTGTAATAGTAATGTTGTTTCTACATACGTTACGTGTATTTTTCCAAGGAGCTTACAAAAAACCACGTGAACTAAACTGGATGGTGGGTGTATTAATTTTCTTCGTCATGCTTGGTTTAGGTTTAACAGGTTACTTGTTACCTTGGGATAATAAAGCATACTTTGCTACTTTGGTAACATTGGAGATTGCAGAAGGTGTGCCATTTATTGGTGAGGCAACCAAAACGTTGTTAGCAGGTGATCCGGAAATTGTTGGTGCGCAAACCTTAACAAGGTTCTTTGCAATCCACGTCTTCTTCTTACCAGCGGCTCTGTTTGGGTTAATGGCTGCTCACTTTATTATGATCCGTAAGCAAGGTATTTCAGGACCGCTTTAAGATTTAACTGATGAAAAAGGAGGGAAAGCTGTGAAAAAGGGTAAGGGAATGCAGTTTGTCGGCGATTCAAGGATTACTGCCGATAAAAAGAAGTTTATACCTAAAGATTATTCTGAGTACCCTGGTAAAACTGAAGCATTTTGGCCGAACTTTCTCTTAAAAGAGTGGTTAGTTGGTGCAGTCTTTCTAGTTGGATTTTTGTGCTTAACTATTGCACACCCAGCTCCATTAGAAGGACCTGCTGATCCTACGGACGCTGCTTATTTACCATTACCAGACTGGTATTTCTTATTCTTATATCAATTACTAAAGTATCAATTTGCAGGTGGAGATTTCTTTGTTTTAGGTGCTATTGTAATTCCAGGTTTAGCTTTTGGTGGACTTTTCCTAGCTCCATTCCTAGATAAGGGATCAAATAGAAGACCTGTTAAACGTCCTATTACAACATCGTTGATGATTTTAGGTGTTATTTCTGTATTTTGGTTAACGTATGAAGCTGCGGCTCATGTTGATTGGGAAGCAAAGGCAGCTGCAAATAAACCAATTCCACCAGGATCTATTCAAGTGGACACAGAAAGCGATGGTTACGCTGTCTACGAAGCAAACAGTTGTATCCAATGTCATGGTGGCAACCTTGAAGGTGCGTCTGGACCTTCTTTAATAGGCATTGACTATTCGGTTGATGAGATTAAAGATATTGCTGTAAATGGTATTGGTGACATGCCAGCTGGCCAGTTTGATGGAACTGAGGAAGAATTACAACAACTAGCAGAATTTATAGTTGCTGAAAATGAAGATCATTAATAAAGATGCCCCTCACCTCACAGGTGAGGGGTTATTCTATTATTGGAAAAATAGCGTTTCTAAACTATGGAACACTGATAGCGTGCATCATTTCTTAGTCATAGTAAATATAGGTGATTTAAAGTATAATGCCTAATATATCCAATAAACCCTCTTTGAAAGGAAAATGAACGTGATACATAGACTTAGACAACTATTAGTGAGTCGAGAATTTCTTATCCTGTTATTTTTAATAAACCTTGCTGGTACGATTTATGGGTACATTTGGTATGAATGGCAATTAGTAATAACGCCCGCGAAATTCTTGATATTTGTACCCGATAGCCCTACTGCTAGCTTATTTTTTACCATCTTTCTATTATTTTTTATCTTTCGTAAAAATGTCCCGTATATTGAGGCTTTAGCAATTGTTACCTTATTTAAATACGGTGTGTGGGCTGTTGTTATGAACATACTAACCCTTATTATAAACGGCTCCTTGTCTCCAACAGGTTATATGTTGATTGCTTCTCATGGTGCTATGGCAATTCAAGGCTTGCTATATGCTCCTTATTATAAAATAAAAATGAGGCATTTAGTTGTTGCTGGGATTTGGACATTACATAATGATGTGATTGATTATGTGTTTGAAATGATGCCGATTTATTCTACATTAACCACGTATATGAATGAGATTGGTTACTTTACTTTTTGGTTAAGTATTTTGTCCCTCGCAATTGCATATTTCCTTACAGTCAAAAGGAATAGTACGATTCACTATAATTTTTGAGATTTGGTCTAAACTTGTCTCCTCATTCATACATTTGTAAGAGAATGAATGGAAGAGGGGATCTCTATGGAACAAAAAAAGCATTATATTATTATTAGCATATTCATAATAGGGATACTATGGAGCATAGAGTCTCAATTTTTACATAGTACAACGGTAAGTGCACATCATTCTGATATTTCACAAACCATATATCAATATGATAGGTACGTGACCGAAGAACGATTTCAACAAGCTTATACGCTTTTATCAAATCATGAACATGAATTAAGCACATTATTTGAAAGATTAGATGACGATGTGAAGAGCGAATTGAATCAGTTAGTAACAAATAACTTAAATGTTGTCCGTGAACAATCATTCTCTAACCAGTATAAAAGCAGACAAGCGCAGACACTATTGTTAGCAGTGGATGCTATAGAAAATGCTAAAAATCCTCTATGGATGACGTGGAAATATAGGCTGCAAACAACATTAAATGAATATGTTGAAGCGGAAGAAGTATCAAAAGATCAAATCGATCAAGTAATAGAGGAATGGGAGATTATGAAGCCGGCATTACATGTCGCTTTAGAACCGGATCAATTTTCAGAGCTTACAGCTTCTTTTCAAACATTATCGGAATACGATCGTCTTTCAGGTGGGTCAGATGAATTAAAAACAGTATTTTACCAAACCCAACTTATTGAAAAACTAAGTGCAAGCAGCAAGGGTCGTCTGAATTTCATATGGCTTCTTTCTGTAGTAGGTGGTTGTATTACTGTTACATTATCTTATGTGACTTGGAAAAAGTATAAAGGGGAAAAGCAAAACGAACAAATGACAAATTAGTTGACTAACTTATATTTTTTGACTAAAATTGACCTTAGATAGACAAGGAATTTTAGATGGAGGAATGCACATGTTTGGTGGATTAGGTGGTTATCTTATCTACATCGCTCTATTGATGATTATCCCATTATGGGCACAGTCAAGGGTAAAAAGCACATACAAAAAATATGCAAAGGTTGCCACTTCTTCTTATATGACTGGTGCACAAGTCGCTAGGAAAATTCTTGATGATAATGGGCTATTTAGCGTAACAATAGAAGAAACAAAAGGAACGCTGTCCGATCATTATGACCCTAGAAAAAAAGTGGTGCGTTTATCGACTGATAATTATCATGGTCATTCTATGGCTGCTGCAGCAATTGCAGCTCATGAAGTAGGGCATGCGATACAGGATGCAGAAGCTTATTCATTTTTACGTTTTCGACATGCACTTTTCCCAATCGCTAGCTTAGGGGATAAGATGTCCTTTATCTTAATTATTGCTGGAGCGATAATGGGATTAATGAATTTAGTGTTAATCGGTGTGGTCTTCATGGCTTTTGCCGTATTATTCCAATTAGTCACATTGCCTGTTGAGTTTGATGCATCTAATCGGGCGATGGGCCAATTAGTTTCTAGTGGTGTCATTCGAAATAATGAGGAAAGACAAACGAAGAAAGTATTAAATGCTGCAGCTTTAACTTATGTAGCAGCTGCTATGGTTGCCGTTGCTGAGTTAATTAGATTCGTTCTGATGTTTGTAGCTAGTGAGGATTAAAATAACAAAAAAGAGCTATCTCTATTGAGATAGCTCTTTTGTTATTTGTTAATAAACATGATAGTTACTCTGATAATGGTTTTTTATTTTCATCTAACGTAAATCCTTCTCCTAGAACATCATGAACGGAAGATACAGCCACAAATGCATGTGGATCTATGCTACTAATAATACTTTTTAAACGTACAATTTCATTTCTTCCTACCACACAGTACAGTACATCTCTTTTTTCTCCTGTATAGCTTCCTCTTCCTTGCAAGACGGTAACGCCACGGTCCATGTCTTTCATAATCTTCTTAGCAATTAGATCACTTTGTGTTGAAATTATAGTAGCACCACGTGCTGAATAGGCTCCTTCTTGGATAAAGTCAATTACCCTAGCAGCAATGTAGACTGCTACAAGCGTGTACATACCTTCTACTAATTCTAAGTACAAAATGACGGAAGAAGCGATAACAACGGCATCAAATAAAAACATTGTTTTCCCCATACTCCATCCTACATATTTATGCACGATTCTTGCGATGATATCTACTCCCCCAGTTGTGCCTCCGAATTTAAAGATAATCCCAAGGCCAACACCAATAGATACACCAGCAAACAATGCTACTAGCGTCATATCTGATTGCATATGTAACTGAAACTGATGTATTTGGAAAATATATAAAAATAAGGAAACAGAGAGCGTGCCAATCAATGTGTAGTAAAATGTTGTCTTCCCTAATAGTCGCCAACCAATTATGAAAGTAGGAATGTTCAACACAATATTTGTAATAGCTGGATCCCAGTTTAAAATGAAATATAATAATAACGTAATACCAGTAAATCCGCCTTCGCCTAGATTGTTTTGCATATTAAAATGAACAATACCAAATGAGAACATAGCAGAACCTATTAAAATGAAAATAATGTTTTTTATCCGTAGTCCAAACAACATACCATCACCTTTACCTTTCTTTACCGTTACTTATTATAATCAACCTAGGATTTTCTAACAATCAAAAATTACTAAAACAACAATTTTAGTTTGTGTTAAAATACAAAATAACTTCCATCGCAGTTGATCCATACTGTGCAGTAACTATCCTACCCGCTAATCTATGGTCGATTTTGGCGGCTATTAGATCCGTTATTTGTCCGAAATCTTCGTTTATATTATTTTAGCGGCTACCAGATCCCTTATTTGCCCTTATTTCATTGATTACCTGGGCATTTTGCTAAAATAACGTACTGTATAGCCGCTTAGATTTTAAATTGGCCTAAAATAGGAAAATAAGATCCCTCATAGCCGCTCAGAAATCTAAGAGAATCTTGGCGGTCATGAGATCCCTTATTTTTGCAAAAATCCAAGATTTCCAAGTTTTCGCGGTCACCAGATCCGTTATTTGCCCTTATTTCATTGATTTCGATAACATTTTATTAAAATAGCGTAGTATGACCGTTCAGATTCAAAATTGGTCAAAAACAGGGAAATAAGGTCTCTCAAGGCCGCTTGCGTTATATGACTCTATTTTTGCGTTACGACGCAGTATATGCATAATACGCAATAGATGAAGTTTTGGTATGCAGAGTAATATTTTGCGTCTAGTATAGGATTTATAATTTGTCAAAATTTCTACTTTTAGCTAACATGAGAAGTGGTAATGTCGGCAAAATAAAGGAGTATATGACATGAACGATAAAAAATTATACAATACAAGAGAAATGCAAAGAAGAGTGGACGATTATATTTCTCAGTTTAAAGAAGGATATTTCTCACCTTTATCTATGTTAGCTAGATTTACCGAAGAAGTGGGGGAGCTCGCACGAGAAGTGAACCATCAGTATGGAGAGAAACCTAAAAAAGCTTCAGAAGAAGAAAACACCATAGAGGATGAACTTGGTGATTTATTATTTGTCGCGATGTCTTTCGCAAATTCATTAGATATTGATATTGCGCAAGCATTTGATAAATCCATGTCTAAAATTGAAACAAGAGATAAAAATCGTTGGACAAGAAAGACTGATTTGGAGGATGATAAGAATGACTGATACGATTAAAGTGATAGTTGCAGGACCAAGAGGGAGAATGGGTAGTGAGGCTTTACGCATGATTGAAAAGGAAGATAACCTAGAATTGGTGGCATGTATCGATCATAAGCATGATGGAAAGAAACTAAGCGAGTTAGACGGATTACCAGCATTTGACGTTACGATATACGCGGATATAAATACTTGTTTTGAATCCGTACAAGCGGACGTACTGGTTGATTTAACTACACCAGAGGTAGGATATTTACATACAAAGACAGCATTAGAATATGGTATTCGTCCAGTTGTTGGTACAACAGGCTTTACGAATGAGCAGTTGGAGGAGTTAACGGATCTAGCAGAAGAAAAAGGGTTAGGTACTGTGATTGCACCAAACTTTGCTGTAGGTGCCGTATTAATGATGCAATTTGCAAAAATGGCAGCGAAGTATTTTCCGGATGTAGAAATTATCGAAAAACACCATGATCAAAAACTAGATGCACCTTCAGGAACTGCTGTAAAGACAGCACAACTTATCCAAGATGTACGTGAGAGTAAGAAGCAAGGTCATCCAAACGAAAAAGAAACAATTCAAGGTGCTCGTGGAGCAGATATGGATGGGATGAAAATCCATAGTGTAAGACTACCAGGTTTAGTTGCTCACCAAGAGGTGATCTTTGGTTCTTCTGGTCAAAATTTAACGATCAAACATGATTCATTTGATCGTGCATCATTTATGTCGGGTGTTAAATTAGCAGTGGAACAGGTTATGAAATTAGATTTACTCGTTTATGGCTTGGAAAATTTACTGGACTAAGGGGAGAAGAACATGAATATTGCATTAATTGCTCATGATAAAAAGAAACCAGATATGATTAATTTTGCTATTGCATATACCGAAATCTTAAAGGGTCATCGTTTGTTTGCGACAGGTACTACTGGGAAGAAGATTAGTGAGGCGACAGGTTTAAATATACATCGTTTTCGATCAGGTCCACTTGGTGGAGATCAACAGATTGGTGCACTAATTGCTACAAATGAAATGGACTTAATCATCTTCTTAAGAGATCCATTAACTGCCCAACCACATGAACCAGATATTATTGCTTTAATGAGATTGTGTGATGTCTATCAAGTACCTCTAGCCACTAATTTAGGTGGAGCAGAAATCTTAATTAGAGCATTAGATGAAGGTTATTTTAATTGGCGAGATATTCTAAAAGAAAATGAAAAAAACGATAAAGGAAATGAATGATGAAAAAAATTGGAATTACCTGTTATCCAACTGTTGGGGGATCAGGTGTTATTGCTACAGAATTAGGAAAGCTATTAGCTAAGAAAGGACATCAAATTCATTTTATTACTTCTAGCGTTCCGTTTCGATTAAATAATGTATATTCAAACATCTTTTTCCATGAAGTTGAAGTAAATCATTATCCAGTTTTTCAATATCCTCCATATGATTTAGCATTAGCAAATAAGATGGCTGAAGTGATCGACACACATGAATTGGATATATTACATGTACATTATGCGATGCCGCATGCAGTCTGTGCTATTTTGGCCAAAGAAATGGCTCAACGTGATGTGAAAATAGTAACGACTCTACATGGGACAGACATTACTGTATTAGGAATTGATACAAGCTTAAAAAAGATGATTAAGCATGGAATTGAAAAATCCGATGCAGTAACAGCTGTTTCTAACAGTTTGGTAGGTCAAACAAAAGATATGCTTCAAGTGGATAAAGAGTTGGAAGTCATTTATAACTTTGTTGATGAAACAGAGTACTTTTATAAAAAAAATCACCTATTAAAACAACAATATAAAATTGAAGAGCATGAAAAGGTATTAGTTCATATATCAAATTTTAGAAAAGTAAAACGGGTGCAAGATGTTATTTATGCTTTTGAAAAGATCGAAAAGGAGATTCCTTCTAAGTTATTGCTAATTGGAGATGGACCGGAATACTCGGAGATGTTCCAATTAGTAAGGGATTTAAAGATCGAAAATAAAGTTCTATTTTTAGGAAAACAAAAGAATATAGCAGAGCTGTTATCTATATCTGATTTAATGCTTCTTTTATCAGAGAAAGAGAGCTTTGGTCTCGTTTTATTAGAAGCAATGGCATGTGGTGTACCATGCATTGGAACAAATGTTGGAGGAATACCTGAAGTAATAGAAGATAACAAAAATGGCTTTATTGTCGATTTAGGGGATATTGAGATGATTGTTGAAAGAGCTATTCATCTATTATCAAATCAACAAATTTGGTCTGCGTTTTCCAAAGATGCATTGAATCGTGTGAAAGATAATTTTAGTGCTCAGATGATAGTAAATCAATATGTGGATTTATATGATAAAACATTAGCTGGTGATTAATATGCAGGATCCGTTTGTACACGCAAAACAAATTCTAAAGACATTAGAACAGAATGGCCATAAGGCGTACATAGTAGGTGGAGCGGTTCGTGATCAATTTCTTGATCGTGAGATAGGAGATATTGATATTACGACCTCTGCAATCCCTAATGAAGTACAATCATTATTTGAAAAGGTGATACCGGTCGGGATCGAACACGGAACGGTAGTCGTAAGGTATAAAAATGAGTCTTATGAAGTAACAACATTTCGCGTGGAAGGAAATTATACTGATTTTCGTCATCCAGATCATGTGACATTTGTTGATCGAATTGAAGATGATTTAGCAAGGCGTGATTTTACGATCAATGCGATGGCTATGGATATTAATAATCATATAATTGATCCCTTCGATGGACAGGTAGATATAAATTCTAAAGTTATTCGTACAGTGGGAAATCCTGATGATCGATTTCAAGAAGATCCCCTAAGAATGCTTCGAGCATTACGTTTTTCTAGTCAACTCGGCTTTTCCATTGAGACAACAACACAAGCATCCCTAATGAAAAATATCCATTGGGTAGAACAATTAGCGACGGAACGTGTTGGAATAGAGATACAAAAGTTGTTTGCCGGTGACTTTTTTCAATCGGTTGTTTCTGTATTATTTCTAACAAAAGTAAGTCGTTATCTTCCAGTGTTGAAAGAGAATGACCATTTATTTGATGTTATAAAGCATATAAAAGAACCACTATTGGATATAAGTGAAATAATAGCCGTGTTTCACATTGCGAAGCCTGAGATACCTATTGAAACATGGGTAAGTCAATGGAAGCTATCCAATAAAACAAAAGGTGATATCAAAAACTTAGTAGGTGCATCGCAACAATATCGTGAAAGTAAGTTAACAAATTGGTTAGTTTATACTTTACCTGAACACCTTATTGATGGCTTTGTTCGAATAATAGACGTTCATATGGCAGTTAAGCTCGATAGTTCTAAGATTATGATCGTGAAACAGTCGCTTCCTATTCAGAAAAGACAAGACCTCGCTATAAATGGTCAAGAGCTTGTTCAGTTATTTCCAGACCGTAAAAAGGGTCCTTGGATTAATCAATATTTTTTTCAATTAGAAAAGGATGTCGTAGATGGAAAAGTACAGAATCAAAAAATAGAATTAAGTGAGTGGATTATGAAATGGAATCGACCAGGCAGCATTTAATCGAGTTATTACAGGAGAACGAACAATGTTATATTTCGGGACAGGAGCTTTCTACTAAGCTTCACATATCGCGCACGGCAGTATGGAAGCATATGAAAGAGCTTGAAAAAGACGGCTATGTCATTGATGCCAAACCACGAAAAGGATATAAGATTACTTCTGCACCAAATAAAATGAGTCAGAACACATTACAATGGGGTCTTCAAACCGAGTGGTTAGGTAAGAGTATTGTACATAAACCAACGATTGCATCCACACAAACCTTAGCAAAACAACTTGCAGCAACAGGCGCTGAACATGGCACAATAGTAATTGCTGATGAACAAACGGCTGGTCGAGGTAGAATGCAAAGAACATGGCATTCAAGAAAAGGTGAAGGAATTTGGATGAGCTTAATTTTAAGACCTGAGATCTTACCGAATAAGGCACCTCAGATAACCTTATTAGTAGCCACCGTAATAGCGGAGGTTCTAAGTAATTTTAATGTAAAGCCTTTGATTAAATGGCCCAATGATATATTAATTAATGATAAAAAGGTTTCCGGAATCCTTACTGAAATGCAAGCAGAGCAAGATCAAATAGAATTTATGGTGATTGGGATTGGACTCAATGTAAACCAATCAAAGGATATGTTCCCAGCGGATTTAAAGCCAATTGCAACATCATTGAAAATTCAATCCGGGCAAAAACTTGATCCAATTGTAATGACGCAACAAATATTGATGAAGTTTGAGGATGTTTATGAAAAATACATCAGTCACGGGTTTGACGTGCTTAAAGGGAACTGGTTAAAGTATGGATACAAATTAGGAGAGAAAGTTTATATCCAAACGGCTAAAAGACAATGGTATGGCGTTATTGAAGGAATAGAACCTGATGGAGCGCTGCGTATCAAAAATGATGATGGAAGTGTAGAAACCTTATATTCTGCTGAAATAAAGTGGTAAGGGGGATATTAATCCTATGAAAAACAGATTTGAATTACAAGAAATGAAGCAAAAAGGTGATAAGATAACAATGGTGACAGCTTACGATTATCCATCTGCGAAACTTGTGGAACAAGCTAGTGTTGACACAATTTTAGTGGGTGATTCTTTAGGTATGGTCGTACTAGGGTATGACTCTACGATACAAGTAACTGTTGACGATATGATCCACCATGCAAAAGCAGTAAAACGAGGTGCTCCAAACACGTTCACTGTTGTGGACATGCCGTTTATGTCTTATCATATCTCGCTTGAAAATGCATTGGAGAATGCGATGAAAATTTTTCAACAATCTGGAGCAAATGCATTAAAAGTTGAAGGTGCTTCCAGAGAGATTTTGACGCTTACAGAACGATTGACTGATGCCGGCATACCAGTTGTGGCGCATTTAGGTCTTACACCACAGTCCGTAAATGTACTAGGCGGATATAAAGTCCAGGGTAAAAATAAAGAAGCTGCTGAGAAGTTATTGACAGATTCAAAGAGATTAGAACAGAGTGGTGCTATTGCCTTAGTCTTAGAATGTATCCCGAAAGAACTTGCAGAAATCATTACTGCTTCATTAGAGATTCCGACGATTGGTATTGGAGCAGGGGCAGACTGTGACGGTCAAGTACTAGTGTACCATGATTTGCTACTTTACGGAGTAGAACGCTTACCTAAATTTGTAAAAGCCTATGGTCACGCGAATGATGGTTTTCTACAATCCTTAGAGAGTTTTGTTAAAGAGGTAAAGCGAAAAGAATTTCCAGGCGTAGAACATACATACACGATGAACTCTGATGTCTTAGCGGAGTTGAAGCAGGAGGATGAAGAATGGACATCGTAAGATCCGTTGCAGAAATGCAAAAAACTGCGAAGGAATGGAAAAGATCTGGAAAATCTGTTGGTTTTGTCCCAACCATGGGTTTTTTACATGAAGGACATGAAAGTTTAATGCAACAAGCACGTAGCAAACATGATCTAGTAGTTGTCAGTATATTTGTCAATCCATTGCAATTTGGCCCAAATGAAGACTTCGAACGTTATCCGAGGGATGAAGCTCACGATCGATTGGTTGCTGAGCGTAATCAAGTTGATCTACTTTTCATCCCTACTGTAGAAGAGATGTACCCTACCCATCAATCGATCGATATGCAGGTAACACAGAGAGTTAATGTTCTATGTGGCCGAACACGAGAAGGACACTTTTCAGGTGTTGTTACAGTGCTTACAAAACTATTTCATATTTGTTTACCTGATACGGTTTATTTTGGGTTGAAAGATGCACAACAAGTAGCTGTGGTTGATGCTCTAATTAATGACTTAAATTTCCCAGTAGAGTTACAACCTGTCGCTACGGTAAGAGAAGATGATGGACTTGCTAAAAGTAGTCGTAATGTGTATCTCTCAGAGCAGGAAAGAACGGAAGCACCTTATATATATAAAGCTTTACAAGATGCCAAAAAAATGGTTGTTGACGGGGAAAAAAATCCTGTTATTATTGTTAGAGAAGTAGAGCAATTTATTAATAAACATACAAATGGTAAAATAGATTATGTTGAATTATTAAGCTATCCAGACTTAACAACGATGAAAGTCATTAACCAACAGGTAATACTTGCTACTGTCGTTCAGTTCAAGCATGCAAGGTTAATTGATAATATAATTATACCACTGGCTTAATTTCTCAATAGATAATAGGGGGAACATGTTATGCTACGGACTATGATGAAAGCAAAACTTCATCGTGCTCGTGTAACCGAAGCAAACCTAAACTATGTTGGTAGTGTTACAATTGATGAGGAAATATTGGAACAAGTAGGTATACTGCCACATGAAAAAGTGCAGATCGTTAATAATAACAATGGTGCTAGATTGGAAACTTATGTGATTCCAGGTGAAAGGGGAAGCAAAGTTATCTGTCTGAATGGTGCTGCAGCAAGGTTAGTTCAAAAGGATGATATTGTTATTATTGTTTCCTATGCTATTATTTCAGAAGATGAACTAACATCATTCAAACCAAAAGTGGCGATCATGAATGAAGATAATGATATTGTTGAGCTAATCGACCAAGAACCGCCTTTAACCGTGCTTTAGTTTTTTGAGCATGTAAAAATAATAGAAGGAATGCATATAATATCTTACTTTTAACTCTTATCAATCATGGTTTGATAAGAGTTTTTGCATAAAATTTTGGTTAGCATTATTTAGTGAGCTAGCTAGATTTGCTAAGTTGTTACTTACTATTTGTTAATGGAGATGAAATTTTGAGAAAATTTGTTGTAGTTGATTTAGAGACAACTGGACATACCCCCTCAAAAGGGGACAAAATTATAGAAATAGGGATTGTTGTCGTAGAAGATGGAGAAATCAAAGAAAAGTATAATTCTCTTATCAATCCCAATGTAGAAATCCCTGTGTTTATCTCGAAGTTAACAGGGATTAATGACGATGATGTCAAAGGTGCGCCAACATTCGCACAAGTTGCTAACGAAATTATTCCCTTTTTTGAGCACGCCTATATTGTTGCTCATAATGTACCATTTGATTTAGGGTTTTTAAATTATGAATTACAATCGGCCGGATTTAAAGCAATTCATGCTGCAGTAATCGACACAGTAGAGCTTGCTCGAATATTATTACCCCAGGCACCTGGTTTTAAGCTAGGTCAATTATCCGAGTATTTATCGATAAAGCATCATGATCCGCATCGTGCGCTTTCTGACGCTTATGTTACAGCTAAATTACTACAACATTTATTTAATAAATTACATACACTTCCTTATGAAACGCTACATCAACTGCAACAAATGGAAACTGGTTTAAAAAGTGATTTACGTGTCATTTTAGAAGAGCAGATGGAGAAAAGATCTTTTGAAGATCAGTTTCGAGATGATCTAGAGATTTTTAGAGGAATTGCAATAAAGAAGGATGAGCAGAAACAACATAATAAACAAGCCCCTGGTATTTCGTATGGTGAATTACTCGATACTATCTATCCAAACGGACAAAGTCTTAGTCAATTAATGAAGTCCTATGAGTATCGTGAAGGCCAACGAGAAATGTCCGAGTTGATCTATGATGCATTTCAGATGAATCAACATGCATTAATTGAAGCGGAGACTGGAACAGGTAAATCGCTCGCATATTTAATACCTGCCATATATGAAGCAATAACTAATAGGGAAAGACTTGTTATTAGTACACATTTAACGCAGTTGCAAACGCAATTATTAGAAAAGGAAATTCCTTTGTTAAAACGTATTTTAGCCTTTGATTTTGATATGTGCTTATTAAAAGGAAAACAACATTATATAAGCCTTAGTAAGTTTGAAAAAGAGTTATTTTCTTCAGGCCAAGATAATTATGATATAACCTTAACAAAAGCGATTCTTCTTATTTGGCTTACGGAAACGAATACAGGTGATATAGATGAGGTGCAGCTACCATCTAGTGGGCAACAATTTTTCAAGCGAATTTCAGCAGAAGCAGAAGGGGCGGTTGACCCTTTTTCACCATGGTTCTCAAGGTCTTTTTTTCAACGTGTCAGAAATAACGCACAACGAGCAAATATCATTATAACGAATCACTCATTGTTGTGTACAGATTTGACTAGTGAATATAACTTATTGCCATCCTATACAAAAGTGATCATTGATGAGGCACACCATTTGGAAGCCACCGCTGCGAAGCATTTGGGATTGAAATTAGATTATATTAATATCCAGTTTATGTTAAATCGAATTGGAACCATTTCGAATAGTGATTGGTTAGGTAAAATCAATAAGAACTATCCAATGATTGATAAGATTGTATCAGATTACAATTGGGATAAATGGTGGCAAAACGCGAAGAATGAAGTAGATGATTTGTTTCGATTTTTGTTTAGTTATGTAGTGGAACAACATAAGAATGATGTTTCTGTTAATGACATTGGACGACTACAATATCGCATGGTAGAGGACAAGGAACCTTCAGATAAATGGAATGCGATCAAGGAAATGGTTACGCGATTATCATTTAATTTAAGGGACCTTATTCATATTTTATCTACGATAAAGCAAACGCTAAGTAACATAGAGGATCAAGTTGACGAGTTAGACGTTACACAAACGCATATAGAACAATTGCAGATTGTCATTGATGATTTAGAACAATTATTTCTCCAAAGGGATGAATCTAAAGTCAAGTGGATCGAGATCGAAGCATATGGAGCAAGAAATGCCGTATATCTCTTCAGTGAGCCAGTAGATGTATCATCGATCCTTTTTGAGCAATTATTTTCTAAAAAAAAGAGTGTCATCTTAACAAGTGCTACACTAACAATGAAAAACTCTTTTCGCTTTGTTCGTGAACGACTAGGACTGGCGGATGTTGATGTTTTAGAAAAGAAAATTGAATCACCTTATGCTTACGAATCACAAGTTCAACTAATGATACCAAACGATTTTCCGGATTTTAAGTATGGAAACCAAGATGACTTTATTTATGCGACGTGTGAGGCTATTCTATCGCTAGCGCATATTTCTAATGGACGGATGCTTGTTTTATTTACTTCCTACGATATGCTGAAAAAATCATACAACCTTTTAAGAGAAATTATGGATGAAGATGATTTTATGATAATTGCACAAGGTGTCTCTAGTGGGAGCAGATCGCGTCTAAAGAAAAACTTTCAAGCATTTGAGAAAGCGATTTTATTAGGCACAAGTTCCTTTTGGGAAGGTGTTGATATCCCTGGTAGTGATCTTTCTTGTTTAATGATTGTCCGTTTACCATTTCAACCACCCGATCATCCTATTTATGAAGCCAAGTCAAGTCATATTAAGGAGATAGGAAAAAATCCTTTTATGGAATTAGCATTACCAAACGCTGTTATACGGTTTAAACAAGGGTTTGGTCGGTTAATTCGATCAAGCACAGATCGTGGTGTTGTTTTCATTTGTGATGATAGAATTATGAAAGCAAGGTATGGGAAATATTTTGTTGATTCCATTCCAAAAGTACCTGTTCATTACATGAATACAAAAAAAATTATGGGACATGTAGAAGATTGGCTATGATACGTTTCGCATTTTTACATACTCTATAACTAGCTTGTTTTAGGGGTGATGTAGTTGAAGCAAAAAGTATTTATTTGGATAGGTATTTTCCTCTGGATTTCTGCAGGTATCAACATAGTGAATGCAGAGTCGATCAATTTATTAGAAGAAGGAGAGCTTTACGTCGCTTTCCTAAACCTGCCCGATGGAGAAGCAACGTTAATTAAAACGAGTAATGACCGGAATTACCTAATTAATACAGGGTCTAATGAGAGTGAGGAAAAGCTATTATTTCAACTAAAAGAATTAGAAATTAAACAATTAGACGGGTTGATCCTTACTGGTCAAACCAATGATTATTGTGGTAATGCACATCGTTTAATTGAACGATACCATATAAATAAAACGTATTATAGCAGTGACTTGAGTAGTACCTGTAAAGAACAATTAACTAGTACTTCACGCGTACAGTGGAAAAGTGGAGAAGTAATAAGCTTAGACGAACATTTGACTGTTCAAGTTCTAGCGGTAGGACCTAAAGGTGATATGAGCCTAGGCATTAGTTATGGTGAAAATTCGATTATGTATCTCAGTATAAGTGATGTGGAAAATGAGAAAGAGATCTTGGATACTGGATTTAAGTCCAATATATTAAAAATTGGAAACTATGCAAAAGGCAAAAGTCCAAGCCTTTCTTTTCTTGAAAAAATTGATCCGCATATGAGTATTGTTTTTAATAGCAAGGGTTATACACCAAATGAAGGTTTAATTGAACGATTAAATGAGTCCTGGGTTGACGTTTATTATTTGAAACAGGCAGGAACAACGATTATCCGAATGGATTTACATGAGTACGAAATTTTGTCATAATTAATATCCATGGGCCTTTTGGTTCATGGATTATCATGTGTTTTTTTGGCAAAATAATAAAGATAAAATGTGTTTATACCGATAATAAAAAAAGCCTGTGTGATATAATAACACACAGGTAAAATAAAATATGGGTTAGGATTATTGTTGAAAAAAATACTAATGTCCATCAAAATATAAATTGAACTATCTATCGTCATTGAGCAAACATTCTTTTCAACGTGCTCTTAGTATTCGTACATATAATGCAGTCTATGTGTTACAAATATTGAGAACTCAACCAAAAAATAAGGAGGCATTTGATATATGACTAATAAAATTGAAACTTTATCAACAATTAAGATTCAACATGCTGACGATTTATATAAAATTGTAGATAGTTTAAACCGTACATTAAAAGAGGATGATCTCATGTTTGGTTTATCACTGGATGAGGAAAATAATGAAAAAGCAATCTTTACGATATACCGTACCTAATTGGTTAAAGTTGTCGATCTTAGTCATATGCATTATTTTTATTGCAGTCATTAGCTATAGTATTTATCTTTATAGTACTGTACAGGAAAATAAAAAAGATGGTTTTAGTGCATCCATTCAATTAGCACAAAGTGAAACTGAAATAAAGAATATAAAGGAAGTAACGAGGTTTCATGGGGATATCTTTTATCATGTGGTTACTGGCGAATCAGGAGATGGGGAACCAGCAGTTGCCTTTGTCCCTGTAGAAGAGAATGTAGATGAGCAAAGTGACGTTTTATTTTTTTTATTAAACGATACAATCACGAGGGATCAAGTAATGTCCGAATGGCGACAAAGCTGTGTTTCGTGTGAACTTCACGGAATTAATTTGGGGTTATACAGTGATGAACCTGTTTGGGAAGTTAAATACATAAATAAGGCAGATCGTTATGTATTTCAATATTTTCCACTTGATGGAAGTGAAACATTTGGTGTTGAATTACGTCGATCTATTTATTAAGGGAAAGGTGATTATATGGAATTAGCAAATAGGGTAAAAACGTTAACGCCTTCTTCAACTTTAGCTATCACAGCAAAAGCGAAGGAATTAAAAGCAGCTGGTCACGATGTTATTGGACTCGCTGCGGGGGAACCAGATTTTAATACGCCAGAACACATTCTGGATGCTGCGACAAAAGCCATGCACGAGGGATTTACAAAATATACCCCAGCAGGTGGTACAGTAGATCTAAAGAAAGCTATCATTAAAAAAATGAAACAAGATCAAGGATTAGATTATGATGCGGATCAAGTTATTGTTACTACAGGAGCAAAACATGCATTGTACACACTTTTTCAAGTCTTACTAAATCCAGGAGATGAAGTTATTGTTCCTACACCATACTGGGTTAGTTATCCAGAGCAAATTAAGCTTGCCGAAGGTCAACCGATCTTTGTGGATGCAGTGGAAGAAAATGAGTTTAAGTTAACACCAGAACAGTTAGAAAATGCAATCACGCCGAATACAAAAGCTGTAATTATTAATTCACCTAGTAATCCAACAGGTGTTATGTATTCTAAAGAAGAATTACAAGCGATAGGAGAAGTGTGCGTTCAACATGATATAGTCATCGTTTCTGATGAAATTTATGAAAAACTCATTTATACCGAATTACCACACGTCTCCATGGCTGAAATTTCGCCTGAGCTAAAAGAACAAACGGTTATTATTAATGGCGTATCAAAATCTCATTCCATGACAGGTTGGCGAATCGGTTATGCGATTGGAAATAAACAAATTATAAAAGCCATGACTAGCTTGGCGTCCCATTCCACATCTAATCCAACGTCGATTGCACAATATGCAGCATCCGCAGCATATAACAATTCTCAGGAGCAAGTAGATGTTATGCGCGAAGCTTTCAAAGATAGATTAGAAAAACTTTACACTTGGATTACAGACATTCCTGGTGTGGAATGCGTGAAACCAAAAGGAGCATTCTATCTATTCCCTAATGTTAGTGAAGCAGTTAAGTTAAATGGATTTGATAATGTAGATGAGTGGATTAAAGCTTTGCTAGAAGAAGAAAAGGTTGCACTCGTACCTGGCTCAGGTTTCGGCTCACCAAATAATGTTCGTTTATCGTACGCCATTTCGCTTGATCAATTAGAAGAAGCAGCAAAGAGAATTAAACGTTTTGTAATCAATCATCAATAAGAGTTTTACGGAGGTTATGACAGTGAAAACAACAATAGATCAAGTTTCAAAGTATGTAGGAGAAGAAGTAACTATAGGAGCCTGGCTAAGTAACAAAAGATCAAGTGGTAAGATTGCCTTCTTGCAGTTACGTGATGGTTCAGGTTTTATCCAAGGTGTCGTAGTAAAAGCAGAAGTATCTGAAGAAACGTTCCAAACTGCAAAAAATCTGACACAAGAATCATCTTTATATGTTACAGGTACAGTTGTAGAAGATACACGCTCACCATTTGGATATGAACTTCAAGTTAAATCAGTGGAACTCATTCATGAATCAGTTGATTTCCCGATCACACCAAAAGAACACGGTACAGAGTTTTTGATGGACCACCGTCATTTATGGTTACGTTCTAAAAAACAACACGCAATTATGAAGATACGAAATGAAATTATTCGAGCTACGTATAACTTTTTCAACGAGAGTGGTTATGTGAAAATAGACCCACCAATTCTTACTGGTTCTGCTGCAGAAGGTACGACAGAGCTATTCCATACAAAATACTTTGATGAGGAAGCATTTCTATCTCAAAGTGGGCAATTGTACATGGAGGCGGCTGCAATGGCGTTTGGAAAGGTGTTTTCCTTTGGCCCTACTTTCCGTGCAGAAAAATCTAAAACAAGAAGGCACTTAATTGAGTTTTGGATGATAGAACCTGAGATGGCTTTCATGGATCATGAGGATAGTTTACAAGTACAAGAACAGTACGTTAGTTATCTGGTACAATCTGTATTGGATAATTGTAAATTAGAGTTAACTACATTAGAAAGAGATATATCCAAGCTAGATAAAATAAAAGCACCGTTCCCTCGTATTACTTATGATGAAGCAATTGACTTGTTAAAAGAAAAAGGCTTTACGGATGTAGAATGGGGAGAAGACTTTGGTGCTCCGCATGAAACTGCAATAGCGGAAAGCTTTGAAAAGCCAGTCTTTATCACACATTATCCTGCAGAGATCAAAGCGTTTTATATGAAACCTGATCCGAATAGACCAGAAGTGGTGTTATGTGCGGATTTAATCGCTCCGGAAGGCTATGGAGAAATGATAGGTGGATCACAAAGAATTGATGATCTTGAATTAATGGAACAACGCTATAAAGAGCATAACCTTACAGGTGATGCTTATCAGTGGTATTTAGAACTACGTAAATATGGTAGTGTTCCACATTCAGGTTTTGGATTAGGACTCGAAAGAACTGTTGCATGGATATCAGGTGTGGAACATGTTAGAGAAACGATTCCATTCCCACGTTTATTAAATCGTCTATATCCTTAATGGATAATTGAATAGCATACCAAGTGGCATATGAATAACAATTCGTATGCCACTTTCTATTGATATGTTATTTTAAAGTTTTTTCTGAAAAATGTTAAGACGTAGTATCCATATACTGCGCAGTAGCTTTCCGACCCGCTCCACAAGTGAAACTGGCTCCCTTTCCGCGGGCACGGCCTCAGCTAACTCAGGAGCAAAGTGCGCTCCTGAGTGGATCTTCGGCTCGTGCTGTTCCCGCAGGAGTGTCGCCAATTTCACTTGTTCCGCTAGTAACAGTAACAAAACCTTTTTATCTGCTAATTTTAAGTGTAAGTCCTAACAACTGTAAGTAAAGCACATAAAATTGTAGTTCTTTCTCTTAAGAAGAGGGATGAAACATAGATTCCATTAGGCTAGTGGAGGAAATACACGGAGACTCCTGTGGGACAGCGAAGACGTTGAGACCCCACAGAGAGCGAACTTTGCGAGCGAGGAGGCTCAGCGCGAGCCCACGGAAAGCGAAGTGTATTTCCGGAACGGTAAAGCAGTATTGTAATTTTTAGTGTTGCGTAGTATGGATCTACTACGAATGAATTGCAAGTAATTTTTGTGGTATTTTGTCTAAAAACTGCAGTTGTTATAATTTGTATTTATAATTGAAAACGCTATTCATGCTATAATGATTGTTGAGGTGAAAGTCATTGAATAACCAAAAATCTTACCAGTCATTTTTAAAGGATCAACTAATCATTCCTTCTATACTTCTTAAAGACTACGTGAATCTTGGGTTGAATGAACAAGAAGTTATGATTATACTTCAAATTCATCGGTTTTATATGGAAGGAAACCATTTTCCTACTCCGGACGAATTAGCAGATTATGTTACGATCTCTGCACAAGATTGTTCACAGATCTTACGTAAGTTAATTCAAAAAAACATATTACAAATCGAACAAAATCATAATGAAATGAACGTATTAAATGAGCAGTATTCGTTAGAGCCATTATGGGTCAATTTATATACAGAAAAAGTCATCCAACAAGATAAATCAATATCAGAAGAACAAACAAATATTTTTATTTTATTTGAGCAAGAGTTTGGTCGCCCGTTGTCACCATTTGAAATTGAGACTGTTAACATATGGATTGATGAGGAGGAACAGTCCCCTTCATTGATCAAAGCTGCACTTCGCGAAGCGGTACTCATGGGCAAGTTAAATTACCGTTACATCGACCGTATTTTAAGAGAATGGAAAAGAAAAGGTATTCGAACGGTAGAACAAGCTAGAAATCATAGTAAATCATTTCATGCAAACCAAACAAAGCAAGAAAACCAGAAGCAAGAAGAACCTAAACGAGATGTATCTCTATATTATAATTGGTTGGAGGATTAGTAGGGGGGACGATTATGCTTAACAAAACGCAAATAAGATACTGTTTAGACGTTATGAAGGAAATGTTTCCTGATGCTGAATGTGAATTAGTTCATAAAAATCCATTCGAATTAGTCATTGCAGTTGCTTTGTCTGCACAATGTACGGATGCGTTAGTAAATAAGGTGACAAAAAACCTATTTCAAAAGTATCAAACACCTGAAGATTATCTGGCAGTTTCCTTAGAGGAATTACAACAGGATATAAAATCAATTGGACTGTATCGTAACAAAGCAAAAAATATACGTAAGCTCTGTCAAATGCTAATTGATGAGTACGGTGGAGAGGTGCCATCTTCTAAAGTAGAGTTAGAAAAATTGGCCGGTGTAGGTAGAAAAACGGCAAATGTTGTGGCTTCGGTAGCTTTTAATGTTCCTGCAATTGCTGTCGATACGCATGTCGAGCGGGTATCGAAGCGTCTAGGAATCTGTAAATGGAAAGATTCCGTTCTTGAAGTTGAAAAGACGCTAATGCGAAAAATACCAGAGGATGAGTGGAGTGATACTCACCATCGGATGATTTTTTTTGGAAGATATCATTGTAAAGCCAAAAATCCTAACTGTGGAGAGTGCAAGCTTTTAGATATATGTAGAGAGGGTAAGAAAAGAATGAAAGCTATGGAGAAGGAACTGCATGTTTGAGTCTGGGTTTAACCATATACAAAACTGGAATAAGCTTTCAACTGAACTAGCAGATTTATACAGTCAAAGAAAAGGGCAACAGGCTATGAAACAAATGGACGAACAGATCGCGAATTTTAAACAAGCCTTATATTTGGTTAACGGTTTTAGTTGGTCTGAAAACTGCAATTTTAAAGAGGACATAGCAACTTTTAAGTATAAGCCGTTTAATATAGTAGAGCGGATAGAATTCATTCATAATTTTACGCAACAATATCATAGCTACATTCAGTTAAATGAATTATATAAAGAACTTGAAAAAATTTATGCTAAAGCAATGATTTTGGAAAGCAAGTAATAGATGGTTGTAAGATCTTTAATACTTCTCTACTAAAACGCAAAAAAGTCTTGAGGAAATTAATTCACTCAAGACTTTTTTGTTTATTTAAGCAACAATCTTGTTTATTAATTCATTTTTGGACATATGACGGAAAGGTAAGCTAGCTTCAGGTTGCTCTGTTGAGTCATCTGAACCAGGGATAATATCATCTAGAATATCACCTTCATCCTCATTTTCTCCATCATCATTATCAGGTGGATTTTGTTGATCATCTTCATTACCACCATTACCGTCATCCGGATTTTCGTTACCATCTCCGTTGCCATTGCCATTACCATTGTCGCCGTTCCCGTTCCCATTCCCATTTCCATTTCCGTTTCCTGGTTGCTGTCCCTCACCGTTCTGTTCGTCTTCATTTTCTTGCTCTTCTTCAGGTTCTTCTTCTTGTTCTTCTGGGACCTCAACAGTTACGTAAACAGGTTCACTAATATTCTCTTCATTTGCATCACTTACAACAAAGACTTCAATTGTGTAAGTGGCACCTTTATCCACATTTCCGATTTCTACTTGCATATCTTTTGTTGTCGTTAATGTAGTAAGTGAACTAGAATCAACTTGACCAGCATTTACTTCGAAAGACACAGGTCGTTCGCTATCTGTATCATACTCCCATGTAACATTAATGACCTCGTTTTCTTCATCATAAGTGGCTTCTAGAGCTGTTACTGGATCCAATTGATCGTATTTCTCCGATGATTCTTTAGGTTCGTGTCCTTTTACAAATAGTTCTGTTATTTTCTCAGAATCAGGTGTGTATTCACTAGGAAGTTTAGCAGGGTTAGATCCTTTTTCTACCGTTACTTCCACAACGGAACTCGGTTTTACAAAATCCGGTGTCTCGATATTTTGAGAAATATGTTCCATTGTATGTTTAAATAGAAGCTTTGAAATATCTGCACCATCAGTTGGGATTATTTTATTTTTTCCATAACCAGTCCAAGCAGCAATCGTATAATTCGTTGTATATCCGCTCATCCAGTAATCAGGGCTACCGGTTTCAACGCCTTCTAAGTTTGTTGATCCAGTCTTACCTGCGATAGGTAGACCAGATACGTTAGCGACTGACCCGGTACCTTGAGATGTCATGGCTGTTTTTAGCATATCTGTAACCATATAAGCAGTATGATCGGCCATTACAGCTTTAGGTTCAGGTTTTAAATCTTCCTCACGATTATTCCCAAATACAACTTTTGTTACTGCGTATGGCTCGTTATAAATCCCCTCATTTCCAAACGGGCGATAAGCACCTGCAAGTGTAAGAGGAGTGACTTCAGTTGCTGCACCACCAATTGCATCAGTAAGCATAAATCCTTCATCTGAAAACTCTATACCAAGGTTTTCAGCAAATTTTTGTGCATTACTAAAGCCGACTTCCTCAAGCGTTTTTACAGCTGGTACGTTAATGGATTTAGCTAAAGCTGTGCGCATGGTTACCCAACCAAAGTAATTCGCGTACGCATTACCAATGGTAACCCCATTATTTTCATATGGCTCATCTTTAAGTTGAGTATAGGTAGACCAATTTAAATATTCAATTGCAGGACCATAATCAATGATCGGTTTGAATGTAGACCCCGGCTGGTTACCACCTTGAGTAGCATAGTTAAAACCAGTATCATGGTTACGTCCGCCACCAATAGCGCGAATTGCACCAGTTTTTGTATCTAATACAGTTAAAGCAGCCTGCAAATCTTCATCAGGGAATCGGATAGGGCTATCCTCACTTCCAGACAATAAAAACTCTACATGTTTTTGTGCATCTTGATCAAGTGTGGTGTACACTTCAACACCTTCATTATAGATATTAATGCCTAACTTTTCATCTACCTCTTTTTGAACTTGTTGTAGAAAGGCAGAATATGTTGATTGATCCGGATTTCCATCTGTAAGTAAAGAAGCTACATCTACTTGTCTTGCTTCATCTGCTTCTTCTTCAGAAATTTTGTCGTGCATTACCATTAGATTTAACACTGTGTTCATCCGTTCCTTAGCTAAGTCAGGATTTACAAAAGGATCGTATGCTGAAGGACGTTGTGGTAGTCCCGCTAATAGTGCAATTTCAGGTAAGGTTAACTCATTTAAATCTGTTTTTCCAAAATAAACTTCTGCTGCAGTTGCGACACCATAAGCACCAGCGCCGTAATATATTTTGTTTAAGTACATTTCTAGAATAGCTTCTTTTGAATACTCACTATCTAGTTTAATAGCTAACCATTGTTCTTGTACCTTTCTCTCTAACTTCTTATCCGTGGAAAGAAAGAATCCTTTTACTACTTGTTGTGTAATTGTACTAGCACCCTCGGCTCCAAAGCCATCCGTAACATTGGCAATCACAGCACCACCAATTCGTTTTAAATCAATTCCCATGTGATCAAAAAAGCGAACGTCTTCTGTAGCTAATACTGCATCTTCTAATTTTTGAGGAATGTCATTATAACTAATTTTCGTTCGTTTCTCTGTTCCGAGATCTGCAATAAGTTCTTTATCTTTATCGTAAACTTTTGTAGATGCAGGAACAGACAATAGAGACTTGTCTAAGTCCGGAGCACCTGATATATAAAATGCGAACACCCCACCTACACCTAATCCACCAACTATACAGACGATAAGTAGTGATAATAATACCTTTTTCCAAATGGGTTTTTTTTGTGATTTTTTTTGTTCTTGAAGTTGTTTTCTTCTTGCTGTACGAGATTGGCGATCGTTTGCCATAACTCATCTTCCTCCGTTCTAGAAATAAAGTTGGTCAATCACCTTCAGATAATCTACTCTTGCTTGGTAACTAAAAGGTATCTTTATTCCAACTTCTTTTATTTTATTATAGGGTATGGATTTTTTTCCTCCATTAAATTGACTGTTCCAAAAAGAAAAAAGTTTCACTGCTGGGAAAAAATATGTTTCATCATGAAACGCAAAGCGTATGATTAAAAAGCAAATGCCACCTTGTTCACAAACAGATTGCATATGTTCTACTTGATGGTCATGTATATTTGCTAAGGGGAAAGATGTTTTGTTTTTTGTTTCTTTTGCTTCAAAATCGATATATTTTCCTTGATATATCCCATTGTAATCCGTTGTAGATGCTTGTTTAAAGTAACCCTCTTTAATTACAGCAGCACTACGCTTTGGATAGTCTACTTTTACTATTTGAACAGGTGTCGGTTTTTTATGGATAACGGCTTTATTAGAATGAAGATAAAAAGTATTTGTTTCATTAATATCTTCTTCTAAAGTCATGCCTCGCTTACTAAAGCTTGTCTTTTCTTTATTCATTTGGTTGACCTGTCTGGAAGGTTTCTTCCCATTTGGATAGTTCATCTCTATTCCCCCTACTGATGACAGTATCATACTAAACCTCTATTATAAATGATAAAAACAATTATGAGAATAAATACTTTCTTCTCGATTGCTAACACTATACTTTATTAGGTTATTAGGGGTGGTATGATGCATA
Source organism: Aquibacillus koreensis (assembly GCF_025154055.1). Taxonomy (GTDB): domain Bacteria; phylum Bacillota; class Bacilli; order Bacillales; family Amphibacillaceae; genus Aquibacillus_C; species Aquibacillus_C koreensis. Next base: position 25,983 of record NZ_JAOALK010000056.1, on the reverse strand, counting down.
AATTAAATAAATCCGAAATGGAATATATTCGTTATATAAATAAAAAGACTAGAAAAGCAAATAAAGACAACATTTCCCGTACGATGACCTACCAAAATTTCTATCGAAAATTTCCAGAAATAAAATGGGCTTTTTTGGCTAGTATGGTCTCCCGTAATGCTGGCTGGAATATGACTGATTTAATGGCTGAACCATTTCTAGACCTTTTACCTAATAGAACGAGAAAACAGCTATTTTCAACTTATGAACGAGCTAATTGGTTAATCTTCTCTGATGCATATCCACAATTGATGTTATACCAGATTTCAACTTATTTGAATAGACCCATGTTTCATCTATTACCTTACTTTGATGTATCTACGTTTATGATAAAGGAATGGTGTCACTTTTGGCAAAAACGAGATAAGGAAAGGTTAATAGTTGCACTTATTATAAACGAACAGAATGTCATAGTGACACCTGTAACGAAACAACCATTTTATAAATGGCATGTTTTTATGAACTGGCCTTATTTACTTCAAGACTTTTTTCATATGAGTACCGTGTTATTCCCTACAAGAAGTGGAGAAATCTGCGCAATGGATGTACATGATTTTTCCAATACAACAAAAAGAATTACATTAGGGAAAAGATTAGCTCATTTATTATTTCGTCCAGATAAATTTGATCAATTTTATGATTTTGCACTGAATACAGAGCATACAGGTTCACGACGTGATTATGGTAGATATTTAAAAAACGCTTTTGGTAATCACTTAACGCCTATGTTACGAAGCGTTTATCCTATTATTAATCATCAGGATAATATTCGCTATGACTGGTTTTTTTATGGGGGGATTAAAGAAAAATGGTGGCAAGATGAGAAAGCTTCTTTTAATCAGACGAAGTGGGAAAGTTATTGTAGGAAAAGGGAAATGATGCTTGGGTTTGAACATATAAAGCAGAGTATTAGGCGGTTTTAGAAAACAAAACAAGGACCTTTGCTATAACTTATATAACAAAGGTCCTTGTTTCCTATTATACAGAAGGACGGTCTGGTCCTTCTAATTTCTTGTCTCCATACCCAGCTTTTTTCTCTTCTTGTTGATTCACGTTATTCTTTTTATCATTTCGTTTTGCTCGTTTGTTACTCATTCTGCATCCCTCCTTCAATCTATAGTTTGAAACAAAGTAGCGAAAAAAATACGGCACTATTTCACTAATAATGTATGTTTTCTTCTAGTTTTGTCGCCTGTGCAGGTGTTGCTTTAAGGAAGGAGAATATAGAAGTAACGAAGGAAACAAAAAGGAGGATCTCAATGAGTCTTGCGTTAAAGCAATCTTACCGAAGCAATGAAACGATATCAAAACACGAATTCGAAAAGCGTTATTTTGATTTAATGGATCAACTTCGGATCATTGATCAAAAGCTTTCAACAAAGACGGATGCCTATGTACTAAATATTGCTGCTAAACGACAACATACGATTGTTAAGTTGCATCATGATATAGAAGAGTTACAAAATAAAGTCATTAAAGAGAAACAAGAAGAAAGCCATAAGGGTGCTCAAAAAAAGAGAGTTAGTTTACCGAGTTTAAAGTGGTTTAAAAACATGCAATTATCCCGCAAATAAGGTAAAGTAAAAATGGAAAGGCGGGATAGAAGGATGGATTTACATCACGTGACTTCAAACTTAAAAATAACTTTGGAGCAATTAAAAGAACATTATCTTACACATGAGAAACCAGAAAAGAAAAAAGATATGGATTTCTTTTTATATGTAAAGGATAAAACGTCACCAACTTTTGAATTACTAAAAGAATGGGAGGCAGAAGCTTTGGTCTTTGCTAAAGATCGTAGTGTTCAAGTCCACCCTAATCAAATTACCTCAACGAAAGAAAACATGGAGTTATTGTTAATGCATAGTTATTATGTAGATGTTAATCGAAAAAGATATATGAATTTAAATAAATCCGTACACTATGTTTTTGATTTACTATTGCAAGACATACATAAATAATTTATGTATGTTTTTCTATATTGTTAGATATGCTATTGGTGAAAGATGATATGGTCCATTGCCTTATTGTAAAAAAACCTAAGTTTCAAGATAAGCCTAGAAGAATCCATTCTTTAGGTTTTTTCTAGATTAAAAAGGGTGTTGAAAATGAATGATAATGAATTGATGCTTCGAGCCAAAAAGGCAAGAGAAAAAGCATATGTACCCTATTCGAAATTTCAAGTAGGAGCAGCCCTATTAACTAAATCCGGCAAAGTGTATGAAGGGTGTAATATTGAAAATGCTGCTTATCCTGTTAGCCTTTGTGCCGAACGTGTTGCTATCTTTAAAGCAATCTCTGATGGAGAAACAGCCTTTGATCAGTTGGCTGTGGTGGCGGATACGGAACGACCTGTTCCACCATGTGGATCATGTAGACAGGTAATGAGCGAATTTTTTGATAAAGGTATGCTAATACATACTGGTAACCTTAAAGATGACAGGAAAACAATCACAATGGAAGAATTACTACCATTTTCTTTTAATTCGAGTGATCTATCTCATAAATAGGCAAAAATTTAACAAAACTAGGTTTGTGTCTCAGACATGTCTCCACATCTACACATAGGATACTATTGTAGATAAACTTAAAGAGAAGAAAGGAGATCTTTATGAGACATCATCACAAACCCTTTGGAATGAACTGTGGATGCCCTGAAGAAACAGTGGTGTATCCAACAAATTATAATCAAGTAGATACGTGCAGTGAGAATACGGTGAAGCACGTTCATCCATCTCACACGAATGTAGTAAACCATCACCTTCAGAAAAACGTTCATGTCTATCCACATTCAACTTCTTTTGCAAATGAAGTAGACAGTGTAAATGTGTATGGAGGATCTTTTCAAGTTCCTACGCCACCAAGACCAAATTTTCCGGTAGCAGGAGCTCCAGTACCTCCAACAGGTCCTGTACCAGGAGCACCAGGTGTACCAGGTTTCCCGGGTGGATTTCGCCGTAGAAGATAATAAAGCTTAACAAAAAAAGGATTGGGATCCAGTATCCCAATCCTTTTTCAATATTATTTTAGATTTTCATTCACATTAGATATAAAATACGTAGTAACTATAGTAGCCGCTAATCTATGGTCGATTTTGGCGGTTATGAGATCGGTTATTTGTCCGAAATCTTCGTTTATATTATTTTAGCGGCTACCAGATCCCTTATTTGCCCTGATTTCATTGATTACGTGGGCATTTTGCTAAAATAGCGTACTGTATAACCGCTTAGATTTTAAATTGGCCTAAAATAGGAAATTAAGGTACCTCATAGCCGCTCGGAAATCTAAGGAAATCTTGGCGGTCATGAGATCCCTTATTTTGCAAAAATCCAAGATTTCCAAGTTTTCGCGGTCACCAGATCCGTTATTTGCCGTAATTTCATTGATTTCGATAGCATTTTGTTAAAATAGCGTATCGTATGACCGCTCAGATTCAAGATTGGTCAAAAACAGGGAAATAAGGTCTCTCATGGCCGCTTGCATTGTAGGAACTTATTATTTTTGCTTTACGTCGCAGTTTATACATATTGTGTCATAAGCATAAAGTAAGTTTTATCTTCATTTTTTGATATACTATGACTAGTAATAGTTATAATAAAGGATGTATACATATGAAAGTTTTAACGGTAACAGGATATAAGCCAATAGAAATGAATATTTTTAAAGCCAATGATCATAAGATAGATTTTATAAAGCAAGCCATTAAAAAACGTCTCATTCAATACGTGGAGGAGGGGTTAGAATGGGTTTTGATGTCTGGTCAAATGGGAGTTGAGTTATGGACAAGTGAAGTTATTATGGAATTAAAAGAAAACTATGATATTAAATTTGGACTAATTCCACCGTTTGAAAACCAAGATAAAAATTGGCCGGAACCTTACCAAATGTTGTTGGAAGAGGCCTCGATGTTTGCAGATTTTCACCAAACCCTTTATAAGGATGAATATAAAGGTCCATACCAATTTAAAGCAAGAGATAAATGGTTAATAGAAAAAAGTGATGCTTGTTTAATATTATTGGATGAGGAGTTTCCCGGAAGTACACGTTTCTTTCTTGATGAAGCTAAAAGGGCTGGTCAGAAAAAACACTATCCAATTTTAACAATTACTCCTCTTGATTTGGAGGATGCAGTTCAAGAAATTCAAAATGATCAATTTGAACATTAGAACATTGACATTTTGTGCATAATTTGAAAAAATAAAGGATAAGTTGTGCGAAATATGAGGTGAATAATGAGATGACATTAGAAAGTGTTCAATTAACTGCTAAAGATATATTAGAAAAGAATTTTAAGACATCTATGCGAGGGTATAATCAAGAAGAGGTAGATGAGTTTTTAGACACTGTTATTCAAGACTATGAGACATTGAATCAAGAAATTGAACGTCTTAAATTAGAAAATGAACGGTTGAAGAAACAACCGGAGCAACCAAGGACAAGACCAACTGCATCGACGCATCAAGTGAATTATGATGTGTTAAAAAGATTATCTAATTTAGAAAAGGCTGTATTCGGAAAGAAATATGCTGATTCCTAAATTTAGTAATAATTACTGAAATTACTAGTGCCATGCACCATGAATTTGTGGTATTATTACATCATTGACTTGTAAGACAGAAGTTATTACAATGAATAATGGATAAAATGAATGTTTTGGTAATCGCTGCGCTACCTATTAGCGTAGAGGAAAGTCCATGCTCACACAGGCTGCGATGCTTGTAGTGTTCGTGCTTGACGAATTCATAAGTCAAGGTAACCTTTATGGTTAACGGCAGGGAAAATACCTAAGTCTTCGGATATGGTATGAATACCTTGAAAGTGCCACAGTGACGTAGTCAGGTCGGAAACGATCCTGAGTGGAACGGGTAAACCCCACGAGTGAGCAACCCAAATATTGGTAGGGGCATCCTTGATTAGGGAATTGAACCGAAAAAGGGACAAGCTTAGCTTGTAGATAGATGATTACTACTTGCGTACGAGGCTGACCACCGTTTGCAGTGCAATAGTACAAAACATGGCTTATAAAACATTCATTTGGTCTATAATATAAAGAGATAACCCTTTCTAAATGGATATGAATTAGAAAGGGTTTTTTATTTTAGTTTAGAAGGGAAATTACATATGAAGAATGTGACATTAATAGCGACCGCTGCAATGGGCCTCGAGTCCATTGTTGCTAGTGAAGTACGGGATCTAGGATACGAGGATGTAACTGTAGAAAATGGGAAGGTGATCTTTCAAGCAGATGTATCTGCTATACCACGCTGCAATCTATGGCTTCGAAGTGCAGATAGAGTTAAGATATTAGTTGGACAATTTGAAGTAAAGACGTTTGACGAATTGTTTGAAAAGACGAAGGCGTTAGACTGGCATGCGTATATTCCAGAAGATGGTGAGTTTCCGGTAATTGGTAAGTCCGTCAAATCTACACTTTATAGTGTCCCAGATTGTCAAGCAATCGTTAAAAAAGCTGTTGTTGAAAAATTAAAACAAAAGCATGGAATTGCATCATGGTTAGAGGAATCTGGAGATCTGTATCGAATTGAGATAGCAATTCTTAAAGATGTTGCAACGCTCACGCTTGATGCTTCAGGTGCTGGATTACATAAAAGAGGCTATCGTATTGGACAAGGAGAGGCTCCTTTAAAAGAAACGTTAGCAGCAGCATTAATTAAATTGACGAATTGGCAGCCTGATCGTCCATTTGTGGATCCATTTTGTGGCTCAGGGACAATTCCAATTGAAGCAGCGTTAATCGGACAAAACATTGCACCAGGTTTTAATCGAGAATTTTCTTCTGAAAATTGGCCTTGGATTGGCGCTAAAGTCTGGGAAAAAGCACTAGAAGAGGCAGAGGATCTTGCTAATTATGATCAGCCACTAGATATTACGGGGTCTGATATTGATCATAAGATGGTGGAAATAGCGAAGGATAATGCGATTGAAGCCGGTTTAGGTGACTTAGTTACTTGGAAGCAAATGCAAGCAAATGATTTTCATCCTAAAAAGGACAATGGCTACGTAGTCGGCAATCCGCCTTATGGAGAACGTATAGGTGACAAAGCACAAGTAGAGCAAATGTATAGAGACTTGGGTAAGGCACTTGCTGACTATCCATCGTGGAGTGCGTATATCTTAACATCCAACGAAAATTTTGAAACTTTATTCGGTAGAAAAGCGACAAAGAAGAGAAAGTTATTTAATGGGTTTATTAAAACCGACTATTATCAATATTTTGGTAGGAGGATTTAATGAAATAAAATAAATATAAGGGAGCTGGATGAATTGGAAAAGATGGAGAAAGAGTTTCTTCAACTCTTAAAAGATCAAAGTGCTTATGAGGAAGCGCTAGCTTTAATTTTTTGGGATTTAAGAACGAAAATTCCTAAAAATGGTGTAGATCAACGGTCGGAAGTAATTGGCTTCTTATCACAAAAAATCCACCAAATATCAACATCGGATCAAATGAAAAAGTATATTGATGGGCTGAAAAATACAAGTCAGAACGAGATAGTCCGGAAGTCGGCTTTAGACTGTGAAGAAGAATATGAACGCAAAAGTAAAATTCCGGATGAAGAATACAAAGAATATATTATGTTACAGTCAAAATCTGAATCTGTCTGGCAAGAAGCAAGAGAAAAAGGAGATTTCTCATTATTACAACCTTATCTTGAACAGTTGGTGGCGTATAATAAGAAGTTTGCTGAGTATTGGGGCTATGAAAAAAATCGTTATGATGCTTTGCTACATACGTATGAACCAGGTATGACAACAGAGTTGTTGGATCAAGTCTTTTCAGAAGTTAGGAAAGAATTAACGACACTTGTAGAAAAAATAAATCAATCCAATGTAACAATTGATCCATCTTTAATGAAGCAACATTTCCCAAAAGACAAACAGGAACAGTTTAGTCAAGAAATTTTGAAAAGAATGGGCTATGATTTTAATGCAGGACGTTTAGATGAAACCATTCATCCGTTTGCTATTTCGTTAAACCAAGGAGATGTTCGTGTTACAACTCGTTATGATGAAGAGGATTTCCGAATGGCGATCTTTGGTACGATTCATGAAGGTGGACATGCATTATATGAACAAAATATATCTAAGGATCTAGCACAGACTCCTTTATCATCAGGCACATCTATGGGAATTCATGAATCGCAATCACTTTTCTGGGAGAACTTTATATCCAGAAGTGAAGAATTCTGGGAGAATCATTATGATTTATTTAAATCGATTGCACCTAAGTCGTTTGAACATATTGAATTGAAGGATTTCTATAAGGCTATTAATGAAGTAAAGCCGTCTTATATCAGAATTGAAGCGGATGAATTAACGTACTGTTTACACATTATGATTCGCTATGAACTAGAGAAAGCCTTGATAAACGATGAAATTGAAGTGAAAGACTTACCTGAATTATGGAATCAGAAGATGGAAGATTATCTAGGAATTAGACCGACTTCTGACAAAGAGGGAGTATTACAAGATATTCACTGGTCTGCAGGTAACTTTGGTTACTTCCCATCGTATGCTTTAGGTTATATGTATGCAGCTCAATTCTATCATGTAATGAAAAAGGACCTTGATGTTAATACCATTATTAAGGATGGAAATTTTGTTGCAATTAAAGAATGGTTAAGCACCCATATACACCAGTATGGAAGGAAGAAAAAGCCGCTTGAGTTGCTAAAAGATATTACTGGTGAATCTTTAGAACCGAGATATCTTGTTGCGTATTTAAAAGAGAAGTATTCAAAGATCTATAACATCTAATTTGCATAATGAAAATAAAAAAGGAAGATTAGTTGCAAGCAACTAATCTTCCTTTTTTATTCATAACTTTTTTTGAAAAGGGATTAATAGACTTTGTCGCCATTAAAGATGGAATTTTTAACAACAACATAATCTACCGTACGAATAGCTTCTAATTTATTGCCGCCAGCATACGAAATAGAAGATTGAAGGTCTTGTTCCATCTCAACCAAGGTATCTTGTAAAGACCCTTTATGCTCGACAATCATTTTTTTACCTTCTACATTTTTCTTTTCGCCTTTTTGAAATTCGGAAGCTGAACCAAAGTATTCTTTATATAGCTTTCCGTCTTTTTCAATTGTTTCACCTGGAGATTCCTCGTGACCTGCAAATAATGAACCGATCATAACCATGTATGCACCAAAACGAACAGATTTTGCTATATCGCCGTGTGTACGAATTCCCCCATCAGCAATAATGGGCTTAGTTGCTGCTTTTGCGCACCAACGTAGTGCTGCTAATTGCCAGCCTCCAGTTCCGAAGCCAGTTTTTATTTTGGTGATACAAACCTTACCCGGTCCAATTCCTACTTTTGTTGCATCAGCGCCAGCATGTTCAAGTTCTCTAACAGCCTCAGGTGTTCCGACGTTACCTGCAATAACAAAAGTTTCTGGTAAATGTTTTTTTATGTGTTTAATCATGTTAATTACGGCATTAGAATGACCGTGTGCGATATCAATGGTGATATAGTCTGGTATCAGATTCTCTTTAGTCAATTCTTCAACAAAGCTATATTCCTCTTCTTTAACACCAACACTAATCGAAGAAATTAAGTTCCGTGATGCCATATCTTTGATAAATGCACTACGTTTCTCGGGTTCAAATCGGTGCATGATATAAAAATAGTTATTCTCCGCTAAATAAATAGCAATTTTCTCATCTATTATCGTCTGCATATTTGCAGGTACTACCGGTAGTTTAAATGTGTGCTTACCAAATGTTACGGATGTATCACATTCTGAGCGACTGTTTACTATACATTTTGCAGGAATTAATTGAATATCTTCGTAATCAAACACATTTTCCATGATGTTCACTCCTAAATACGAATATTAAAGTTAAGTTATTTAAAAACGTTCGACCATTTGATAATTTACACCATTATTACCTATATGTCAAAGTATTTCATAGATTTTTTAGAAAATAGGTACATTATTGTGTCAAATTATAAGAAAGAAAGGGGGGAGGCAAGCTAGGAAGTAAGCATATTATAAAGCTGGTATTAGATGGAAAGGATCTGATAGGAGGAAGCTACGTGAAAAAATGGCTAGGAAGACCTAGCCATTTTAGTTTAGTGTCTGATCAACATATCAAATCCAGGGGATCCTGGAGGCGAATGTTGAATAATGTCGATGAAAGGAATCGTGTAAGCAAATAGGATTAAAGCTACAGTAATTCCAATCCATAATTTCCAGTTCTCCAAAAATTTTGGTGTTGGTTCGGCATTTTCGGATACCTCAGAGATAGGAAATTCTTCTTCCCCTTTTGGAGCAGCATAGATCATATAAAGGAATATATACACCATTAGGATGATTCCTATGAATAGGATAGAACCACCAATCGCTTGCGCTAATTGATAGCCAATCCATTCTGTTGCTTGCTCACTTCCTCCATATGTTGAGTAAGAGGAACGTCTTGGTGCTCCAAGTAGACCTGCAATATGCATGGAACCTGACATGATTAACATACCAAATGCCCAAACGACCGTTTGGATCATACCGAGCGTATTAATCTTCTTTGTTAGCCTACGGCCAGTTAGAACTGGTATTAACCAATAGGAAATACCAAAGAACGTTAGGATTACGGTTGTTCCTACAGTTAGATGGAAGTGTCCCGTTACCCAAATGGTATTATGAACTACTTGGTTCATTTGATTTGATGCATTAATAATTCCACCAGTACCCGCTGGAATAAAGGCTAACATACCTACCATTGGTGCAAAAAAGCGGACATCTTTCCACGGTAAACCTTTTAGCCAACCAAATAACCCTGTGTATCCTTTACTTCTTCCAGTAATTTCAAAAGTTGCAAACATAGAAAATGCAGTTAGTAAAGAAGGTATAATTACCATAAATGTTAAGACAACTTGGATGAATTTCCATGTAGCATCAATTCCTGGTTCAGTAAGTTGGTGGTGAAAACCTACTGGAATTGAAAACATTAAGAACAATACAAATGAAAGCCTTGCAAGCGAATCACTAAATATCTTCCCGCCAATAATCTTTGGAATAATTGCATACCAAGCCATGTAAGCAGGTAATAACCAGAAATAAACAAGTGGATGGCCAAAGTACCAAAATAATGTTCGACTAACTAACACATTAATCGTGTCAACCATTCCTAATGACCATGGAATAAATTGAATAAGAACTGTGGCAGCTACACCCAATGTTGCGATAAACCAAAGAAGCATATTGATGACAACCATAAAGGCTAGTAACGGTGATTTTTCACCTTTATTTTTCTTTTTCCATACATACAATTGTCTAAAGTTAGTGAAACAACCAATCCAACTTCCAACGACAACTAGTGCTAATCCTATGTAGAAGGTAGGATATGCTTTCAAAGGTGCGTAAAACGTGTAAAGGACACTTGCTTTACCTAGTAAAATCGTAACGGCTGTTGTCACAGTACCAAACAGCATAATCCAAAAACCAAACCAAGCACTATCTCTTTGTTTATCTGTCATCCCAACAGTTTTACTCATTAATGCAAATTGGAAACCAATGATAAAGAAAGTAGTTAAGACAAGTGCAAGAATTACGCCATGTACCGTTAAAATTTGATAATAACCTATTCCGAATGGAAGTGTTAGTGTACCCGAACGTACGAGAGTCTGTAAAAGTCCCATCAATCCGCCAATAAATAATGATATAAATGCTACCCACATATGAGCCATTACAAGACTTGAATCATGTTTGTTCATGCCTGTTTTATTTGTAATCATGGTTGATACACCTCCACAGTAGCGGCCATTATATGGTGACCTGTGCCACAGTATTCATTACAAAGTAGCGTATATGTTCCAGGCTTCTTAAATGTTGTTTCCAAGGAGCTAATATAACCAGGTTCTACCATCATATTGACATTAGTTCCAGCAAGTTGAAAGCCATGTATAACATCGGTAGTTGTCACTTGAAAGACGACAGTAGAGTCAACAGGAATTCTTACTGTTCTTATCGCCTTGCCATCCTCGTCTGTGCCTAAGTTATAATTAAAAGCGGAAGCAATGACACTGACGAGATATTGATCTTCTCCTACTTGACGCAAACCAAGATTTTCGTCCATAAACGATTCGTGCGCTTGCACATTTTGTGGATCAATCGTTGCCAAATGACTTGGCGGATGTGTACCTTTGTAGAATGCTCCTACTCCCAATACGACAAGAAATAGGATGAGTGAGCCTATTCCGAAGATGAGCCAAATTTTTTCATACTTATGTAAGTGCATATTCTATCCCTCCCCAATTTTTGTTTAACGAGCTACAAATATAAAGTAAACAATAAACCAACTGATTAGGATAAATAGTCCTAACCCCATAACTGCGATAAATGTTCCCTTTAATTCGGGTTGCTCTTCTTCCTTCGGTGCCTGTTTCTTTTTCATTTGTAATGAACTTTTTGACATCCCTTTCACCCCTTATTGTGCTTTGAAAAGATTAACCTTCATATTTAATGTTACATGAAAAAAAAGCAATTTTGGCTTGACTACAGAACGATTCACAAACTGTTCAAAAACGCTTTTCAAGCTTGATATATAAACTTTTTTAACGTTTATGTTAACAAAATCTGTGGCGAATGTGTGACGTCAACAGGGAATTATTGGAAGTGACAGATCGATCATACTGAAGAGTGTTTAAAATAAATAAATAATATGCGCACTTGTACATCTGTTTCTAGAAATGTTTTTCATATATACTAGAGTAAATAAAAAAGCATAAAAGTAAGTTTGCTGTTCAACTAGGAGATGGAGGTTTTAAATTGTATTTACCAAGTTTTTCATTAGACGGAAAGTTAGCGGTTGTAACGGGTGCAACAAAAGGAATAGGAAGAGCTATTGCTTTAGGATATGCCGAGGCTGGAGCCGACGTCGTGTTAATAGCAAGAACACTAGAAGATTTAGAGAAAGTTAAAAAAGAAGTAGAGGCTTTGGGTAGACAAGCTTTTACGATTTGTAACGATATAAAAGACTATAAGAAGATTATTGCCAAAGTAGATGAACTACTTGGGGAGCGTCCGATTGATATATGGGTGAACAATGCGGGGGTCAATATTCGAAGTCAAGCCTTAGATGTTACGGAAGAAGAATGGATGCACATTGTTGATGTGAATATGAAGAGTGCATTTTTCTTAGCACAGGCTGCTGCTAAAAAGATGAAGGGGAATAACAAAGGCAAAATTATTAATGTTTCATCTGTAGGCGGACATATGGCTTTACGTACAGGTGTTGTCTATGCGATGACGAAAAGCGCCATTATTCAAATGACCAAAAATCTAGCAATGGAGTTGGGGAAATATAGCATCAATGTGAATGCGATAGGGCCATGGTATTTCCCGACTGCATTAACAGAAACGTTATTAAAAGACGAGGCCTATGTAAATGATATATTAGATCGCACACCATTAAATAGAATTGGTAAGTTAGAAGAATTAGTTGGTACAGCAGTGTATTTTGCGTCTGATGCAAGCAACTATACAACAGGGCAGACTTTATTTGTTGATGGTGGAATGACTATTTACGGCTTTTAAAAGGTGACCAAAGGACCTAGATGTTGCCAGATCTATCAAAGCATTCTATTGATAGGGTAAAAAATAAAGATGCTTAGGGGAATGACTTGTGAAAGATTCATTGTTTATAATAATTTCATCCTTATTTGCTTGTGCTTTATTATATATACTTACACAACAAGTAGAAGTCAATTACTTGTGGCAAACGTTGTTCAAAGTTTTTGTGTTTTTGCTAGTTCCATTGTTTTACTATTTAAAAGTAAGAAGCTTACCAATAAAGAAAGTGTTTAACTTTAGCATTCACCCACCATCAAAAATTGCTTGGATCTTTGCGTTAACTACTTTCTCCATCATCTTGATTGCCTATTTTACACTCGGTCGTTTTGTTGACTTTAATGCGATTGCAAATGAAATGACATCCAAGTCTAATATAACACCAAGTAATTTTATTTTTGTAGGGCTTTACATAACATTTGGAAATTCGTTTCTAGAAGAGTGGTTTTTTAGAGGGTTCATATTTAAGAATTTACTTAACTTTAAATATAAGAGAACAGCATATGTCTTTTCATCTATACTTTTTGCGGTCTATCATATATCCATATTTCAGACATGGTTTAACCCATGGTTAATCCTTTTGTGTTTAATTGCTCTATTTTCAGTGGGATTAATTTTTAATTGGTTGAACACAAAGAATGCAGGATTTATTAATTCTTGGCTAGTACATATTTTTGCAGATGCAGCTATTATTATAGTAGGTCTAATTATGTTTAATATGATTTAACATATAGTCTTTGTTGCATAGGGATTACTTATCAAACATAAATTAATTGTAAGTAAGATTTTGAGATTAGTTAGGACGGAGCAACGATAGAGTTGCATCTACTATAAACTTTATTGTATTGTTCGGGTGATAATATTAAATTACAAAAAACTTGAGATACTAGTTTCGGATTCGTGTTGGTATCAACGACGAAATTTGGAAAACTAAAGGGAGCATACGATGGAAAGCTGGTTAACATCTATTATAAATGAGTATGGATATATGGGGATTATGTTCTTAATTGCATTTGAAAATATTTTTCCTCCTATACCTTCAGAAGTTATCTTAACATTTACTGGTTTTATGACTACAACAACTAACCTTACTATTATAGGTGCTGTCCTGTCATCGACAGCAGGCTCTTTGCTAGGAGCCATTATATTATATTTAATAGGGTTTCAACTAGGTATAGAAAAACTAGAAAAGATTGTAGATCGCTGGGGGCGTATTTTAAGGTTAACAAAAAAAGATTTATACAGGGCTGATCGTTGGTTTGAGAAATACGGTGCTTGGACGGTCCTTTTTTGTAGATTTATTCCAGTAATACGTAGTTTAATTTCCATCCCTGCTGGTATAACAAAAATGAATATAGGTATATTTCTTCTTTTTACTACATGCGGCACGCTTATCTGGAATGTAGTCTTGATTTACTTAGGTGCTTCGGTTGGTGCTTCTTGGGAGGAAATCGTAGAGTACTTAGAAATATATGAAAATGTAGTTTATGTGGTTTTATTTATATTGGTAATTATAGGCTACCTCTTGTTTAGGGGAAAGAAAAAGTAATTATTTATCTACGCTTGGTGCTAAGAACTGTATCCTATACGATTTAGAGAGGTTGTCAAATTGGCAATCTTTTTATTTTGATTTAAACAGTGATGAAAGGGCTGATCGTTACACTGTTAATGGTGTTTATTTCCCACCCAGATCAGTTTGAGAATATACAATAAAAACAGTAGTCACAAGAGACTCTAAAATGCCATTCATATTATAGTTTTTAATAGGTCATACTAAGATAAAAAAAGGTGTCGGTAATATGTCCTATATTTGTTCAGTCGGAACAAGCATCCCTTCGTTTAATTTAAAACAAGAAGAAATACAGTCTTTTATAAAAGGTATATTTCAACGTCCAATGCATGAAATGGAACGGTTGCTCCCTGTCTTTGAAAATGCTTCTGTCTCTAATCGTCAATTTGTTGTGGATAAAGATTGGTTTGCAGAAGACCACTCTTTTAAAGAGAGAAATGAATTATATCAAATGAAAGCAATTGAGCATAGTGTGGACGCGATTGATCAGTGTCTAGCGGAACCAGATTTTCTAAAAAATCCAATTCCGTATGAAGCTATTGATGCAATTATTTTTGTTTCTAGTACAGGTGTCTCCACTCCATCTATTGATGCTTATATTATGAACGAAAGAAGTTTTCGAGATGATGTTATCCGTATGCCGTTATGGGGCCTTGGTTGTGCCGGGGGAGCAAGTGGCTTGGCAAGGGCTAATGAATGGCTTTCGTTTAATCCAAAAGGATCGGTATTAGTTGTAGGTATAGAACTCTGTGGTTTAACATTCCAAAAGAATGATCATAAAAAAAGTAATTTTATTGGAACTGCATTATTTGGTGATGGAATCTCTGCCGCATTAGTACTAGGTGAATCTTCTCCTTTTTTACGAGAAAGGAAGAAAGCTTGTCCTGTAATGGCGAAATCTAGTTCTAGATTAAAGAAAAATGCGGTAGATGTAATGGGATGGGATATTACGGATAATGGTTTTGAGGTTGTTTTTGCAAAAAGTATCCCAACGTTAGTTGAAAATTTTTGGAACGACCATGTGCACTCATTTTTAGATCAATTGGGTTGGTCGAAACAAGAATTGTCATTTTTAGTTGCACATCCGGGAGGTAAAAAAGTCTTGCAATCAATTGAAGCGGTATTAGACGTGTCACAAAAAGAATTAAAATATTCCTATCAGGTGCTAAAAAACCATGGCAATATGTCCTCCGTTACAGTGTTCTACATTTTAAAAGAATGGATGAAAGAGGACCTAAAGGGCGGAGAACGAAGCTTACTTTCTGCGCTTGGACCAGGTTTTAGCTCAGAATTATTAAGTTTGGAGTGGATGTAATGGCAACGTGGTTGTTTCTTCTATTTTTATTTTTAATCGGACAGAGGATTGTCGAGTTAATTATAGCAAATCGAAATGAGAAATGGATGAAAAAGCAGGGTGCATATGAAATTGGTGCTGATCACTACAAATGGTTTGTGGTTACCCATTCTATGTTTTTGGTGTTTTTATTGATAGAAAGTATCTACTCACCTATATCTTTATCATTTAGTGATGCATTGCTTTTTATATTTTTGTTCGTCTTTCTCACTACACAGTTGTTTCGAGTTTGGTGTATTTATTCTTTGGGAAAGTTCTGGAACACCAAAATAATCGTTTTGCCCGGTTCAAACTTAGTAAGTCGCGGTCCATATCGATGGATTAAACATCCGAACTATCTGATTGTAGGGATCGAATTGTTTGTCATCCCACTTCTTTTTCAAGCTTATTTGACAGCATTATTGTTCCCAATCTTACATTTACTTTTATTACGAGTGAGAATACCAATGGAAGAAAAGGCGTTATTTGATGTGACAATTTCGGATTAAAGAACACGCGTGTTTGGGGTCGACAAACGAATGTTCGTACTTTATAATAAGGGTAATTCGACAAAAGATGCATTACTTTTTATTTTTTAGTAGCAAAGGTGGCTTTTATATGGACAGGCACGATCAATTAGCCAACTATATAGAAGATTTATGGGCAAAAGGATTTAAGCTAACCGACGAGGAAATTCGATTTATCTACTTTGGCAAAAGGTACACAGCGGCCCCAGATTGGAAAATTAAGATGGCTTTAAAGCTTACACTACAAATCCAATTAAGCTTTGACCGAAGTTTTTACATAAGTCTTTTAGAATTGTTAAATAAGGATTCCATCCAAACAAATGCAGAAGCCAGAGAGATACTAAGAGACAAAGGGTTTGTTTAACCGAAATTATTTGTCTCTTTGTTGAATGGCATTTCTAGCAAGTTTATCCGCATTTTTATTTTGTTTTTCTGGAATCCACTTAATAAAGAAATATGGAAAGTCCTTAGCATTTCTTTGAACCATCTCCAATAATGGTAAGAATTTACTGTTTTTTGTAAATTCTTTCTCAATCACGTCTACAACTAATTTTGAATCACTCCGTACAGAAACAATCTCATTAGGAAACTGTTCTTTACATATTTCTAGTGCCTTTATAACAGCCCAAAACTCTGCTTCGTGGTTAGATAAATTACCTAGAAAATATTGATATTCATATTGTTCTGAACCTTTTTTTATGTAAATTCCTGCACCGCTGGGACCTGGGTCACCGCTCGCTGCTCCATCTGTATAAATTTCAATCATGCTTATTACCTCTTTCGTAAGCGTATAGAAAGAGGGCAAGAATGCCCTCTATTAAGAGTTTTCATTAACCTTCATTCGTTTTGCTAAGTACAAGAAAGGTGTATCTATTGCAGCAACTATAAACTTAATAATATAAGTTGTAAAGAATAATTGAATCCATATTTCGAATGGATATACAAAGAAGAATGCAATAAAACAGAAAATAAAACTGTCTAACAATTGACTTATCATTGTACTTGCATTATTTCGAATCCATAAGTGTTTTTCGCTCGGTAAGGCTCGTTTAATTTTAGAATAAATCCAAACATCAAAATATTGGCTTATAATGTAGGCTGTTAGACTTCCAATTGCTACGTTAGGTATGAGATCAAACAAGGTTGTCAATGATTCTTGGGCGAAGTCATCAGCATGTGGTGTAAACTGTAAGGCGATCTGCATCATTATTGTCATTGCAATTAATGTAGCAAACCCCATCCATACTGCTTTTTTTGCTTCCTTCTTTCCGTACTTCTCATTGAGAATGTCGGTAGCAAGAAACGCTGTGCCATAAATAATATTTCCAAGCGTTGCCGTCAAACCAAATAATTCTACAGTTTTAAGCACTTGGATATTTGCAACAACCGTAGACATTCCAATCCAAACAAATAAACCTGGCTTACCGAAGAAGCGGTACATGATAATTAAAAGACTAAAATTTACTAACGCGAACAAGATCCATAATAATTCATTAATCAAAAATATTCCTCCTTAGTTTTGATATCGCGGGAGTTCTCGAACCGCGGGTGTTTTCACCACAATGAATAGTATGACATAAAATTACAGCTTATAACAAGAAAAGGCGGTGATCAGGTAGGATCACCGCCCATTTATTTTTATATTATTTTTTTGTTACGTTCGCTGCTTGAGGTCCACGATCTCCATCTACAATTTCGAAAGTAACTTCTTGACCTTCTTCAAGTGTTTTGAAACCTTCTTCTTGGATAGCGGAAAAGTGTACGAATACATCATTTCCTTCTTCATGTTGGATAAATCCATATCCTTTTTCTGCGTTAAACCATTTTACTACACCATTTTGCATGTAAATAATCCTCCTAAACACTTTCACGTAATACGTGTTAATACAAACAAGATGACGGTAAATAAAAAAGGCAGCTTTCTTTAGAAGCGTAGGATCATAATTCATCCACTTCTAAAGAAGCTACCTGTCATTAATGAATCCAAACATCTTCTTTGCTTGAGTCAAATATAGCTTATTTTAGATTGCTAGTCAAGAAATTGGAAGTGAAAAGAAACGAAGGAATTCCATGGTTTTTCGGCCATATGCTCCTTTATTCGACATTCTATTACTCTACTAAACTGTTGATGAAATTCAGACTACCTACAACATCAATACCATAAGTTATGTCGCAGTATTCATATAATGTGCAGTTATATTTATTTGATTTTGTTAAACAGGTGTGTGCTATAACGCCGCTTCGTCAGAATACGTCGCTTTCCGAGGAGGAATCACGAAAAATCCCAAAACCAGATTTTTCTAAGTTCAGATTCCTCTTGCGGGCACGGCCTCAGCTAACTCAGTCACAAAGTGCGTTCCTGAGTGGATCTTCGGCTCGCGCTGTTCCCGCACGCAGAATAAGGAATGCTTCAGACCGAGGAGTGTCGCCAATTTCACTTGTTTCGCTAGTAACTGCATCTTGTATATGTATTGCCTAGTGATACAAGTGAAGTTGAAATATTACTAACAAAAATCGCAAGATGAACTTGTTTTTTAGATTTATATAAAGCTAGCGGAGTGTATTTCCGGAACGGTAGAGCAGTATTATCATCTTTAGTTACTGCACAGTATGGATCAAATACGAAATGACAAGGCACTAAAGTTTACGAAATTAGTCAATAAAAATATACTATAGGAGACAATAAAGGTTGAAAATGAAAGAGGGGTTGTTTGTGTCTATTTTGATTGGATTAACTGGTTGGGGAGATCATGACAGCTTATATATGGAAAAAGGTGCTACCCGCAGGAAATTAGAAGTTTATAGTTCCCATTTTCCTGTAGTAGAAGTAGACTCGGCTTTTTATGCCATCCAAACCCCATCCAACTATGAAAAATGGGTAAGTCAAACCCCTAAAGATTTCTCTTTTGTCATTAAGGCACATCAATCAATGACTGGCCATGACAGAAGTACAATGACAAATCAACAAGCTAAAGAATTGTTTAAAGCATACATAGATTCAATTCAGCCAGTGATCCAAGCGAAAAAGCTAAATGCCATTCTTTTTCAATTTCCACCATGGTTTGATCTAAATCAAAAACATATTCAAAAATTAAGAAAGATAAAAAGTTTAATGCCCGACTTACCATTAGCGTTAGAATTTAGAAATCAGAGTTGGTTCAAAGACGAAAACCGAAGTGCTACGCTACAATTCATGAAAGAAGAAGGATGGATTCACAGTATTTGTGACGAACCACAGGCGGAAGAAGGATCTGTTCCACTGGTATTAGAGTCAACCAGTGATTTAAAAACATTAGTTCGTTTTCATGGTAGAAATGTACATGGATGGAATCGCAATGGTCGTGATGATTGGCGAGAAGTTCGTTTTCTTTATGATTATAATGAAACAGAATTAAAAGAGTGGGTCTCAAATATAAAACAATTGCAGAAAGATACGAAAGAAATTACGGTCTTATTTAATAATAATTCTGGTGGGCATGCTGCAGGGAATGCCAAACAGTTGATAGAACTTTTAAATATCACATATGATAATTTGAACCCAAAACAAATGGATATATTTCATTTTTAGGAGAGTGTGTAATGACTACAGTACTAGATCAGATAAAGGCATATGTTTTTCAATTATTTCATGAAGATGCAACTGGTCATGATTTTGAACATATGAAAAGGGTGGCCACGATGGCTAGAAAACTAGCAGAGGAGGAAGGAGCAGATTCATTTATCGCTGAAGCGGCAGGATGGCTACATGATGTAGGTGATAGAAAGTTGTTCCGAGATCCAGATTTGGCTCTGCAGAAATTAACTGATTTCTTATCTCAGATAGACCTATCAGAAGAACAATTTGAATTAATAGACTTAGCTATGAAAGACGTTTCGTTTAGCAAAGGGAAGGTTCCAGAAACTTTGGAGGGGAAAATTGTTCAAGATGCAGATCGTTTAGATGCAATTGGAGCTATTGGGATAGCCAGAACATTTGCATATGGAGGTAGTAAAGGAACGCCACTATTTAGCGAAGATCAAAAAGTGACAAATACATCGGTTCAACATTTTTATGATAAGTTATTACATTTAAGAGGTAAGATGAATACGAACGCTGCGAAAAAAATTGCAACGAAGAGACATCAATATATGGAAGCTTTTTTAGAGTGTTTTTATGATGAGTGGTATATGGACAGGAAGGAAGGCAGATAAACAAAGCGATTAAAGGACAGTTAATCTTTTGAGCGTAAAGATTAACTGTCCTATCACTTTAACCTACAAATCAAAGTCCTAATTTTCGGGAACTCTTTTTTACATTTATTTTTCAACGACTACTCTTTTTGCTCCTAGGTATCGTTGTTTCCAATAGGAATTATTCATATCACTTACTTCTACTCCTCTGGATTCTCCAGCATGGATAAACTGCCCATTACCGACATAAATCCCCATATGGGAGGGTCCGGCTTTGTATGTTGAATAAAATACAAAGTCTCCTACGGAAAGATTTTCTACAGGTTTGGTCATATTCCATATGTCCGTTACTGTCCTTGGAAGTTTTATATCTACTTGATTGAAAACATATTGAATAAATCCACTACAATCAAACCCTCCAGGTGATTCACCACCCCATAAATAAGGTGTACCTATAAACTGTTTTGCTGTACTAATTAAATTAGAAGTACTGTAATTTTGTTGACTTTTCACTTTTTCCACTTTTTTTGTTTCATTTTTGGCAGTATCTTCCGTTTTCTCTTGTTGTTCTACATTTTCTTTTGGAGCCTGTTGTTGTGTATTTGATTTATTCGTAGTTGTCTCTGCTTTATAGATCGCATCTATGGTTTTTTCATTCACTTCCTTTTCTACAGCTAACCCATGATCTTGTTGAAAAGCTTTGAGTGCTTGATCCGTCATAGGGCCATAAATACCATCAATATCCTCTTTGTAATATCCAAAGTAATGTAATGCGTTTTGAATGACCTCAATATCTTCTCCAGTATCTCCAGGGTGGTAGGTAGTTTCTATGTTTCGAAGAGGTTCTAAGTATTTCGCCCGTTCTACGACCATAATTTTAGTTATGGTTTGTTCATCTGCTTTTCCATTTACACTCAACTGATGTACTTTTTGGAATTGTTTTAAAGCATATTCGGTTAACACACCGAATTCACCGTCAATGGATTTGTCATAGTAGGATAGCGTGTTTAGTTTATGTTGGAGTACTCTGACAGCATCGTTATGTTGCCCATATTCGAGCATACTGGATTCTTCTAATACTTCATTCTGCAACATTGGATATGCATCTACATAAAAGGAGAATGGTTGGCTAAGTACAAATCCATAAGCCATTGAATGCTTTACGACTTGTTGTACATTTCCGTTAGTAAGCATGTAAAAAGCTCCCCTTTCCTTTCCATTTGTGTTCTCTTATCAAGGTTTATGTTTTTTATTTTAGAATATACCGGAATTTAGTAAACGAAATATTTTTGTAATATGTTACAATAACAGTACCTACTTTATGATTGGTTTAGGATTTTGTTAGTTAAATAGATATAAAGAACAAAACCAAACCGAACACATGTGAGTAAATAGATATGTGCTTTTACAAACAAAATGATGAAAAAAATAGGGAAACAAATAAAGGTTATTGTTATCATTTTATTCTTTTCATTTCTTCCTTATGTAGAAATAACAAAACCGTTTCACGGTATTATGCTTAATCAAGCTAAAGGTTATGAAGATATACTGCAGCTACAAACGCTCACGAATGCTGATCTGTTATATCGTATAATAGTGATCCCGGAGCGTATAAATGATCCAAAATCCTTAAGTAATATGGTAGAAAGAATCAATCGAATAGACCGACCAATATTAGAAATGTTAGAAGAACAAGGAATTATCGTTCGACTTTTCGAAGGTAAATTAACGGACGAGCCACTTTTGTACTATTTAAAATGGGATAATCCTCGTGGTTGGGAAACAAAGGTAACTTGGGAAGAAGTTCCAGGTTCTGGTGGTAGTTGGTTAATATCAGCTAAAATAGGTGCAAGCATGCCTGGAAGTGGACATGGTTCTATTAATTTAGAATTACATGAAATTGGACATACCGTTTATCGTTTATTAATGACAGATCCTAGCTATATTGTCGACATACAACATGTATGGAATCAAGAAGTCAACATCATGTTCCCAGAAAATGAGTACTTTCAAACATATGCCACTGAGTATTTCTCGGAAATGTTTGCTTATTATTATATGAATGAACAATCTCGTGATCTAGTAAAAGAAAAAACACCGTTAACGTATGAATTGTTCAATCGTTTTAAAACGTTAAATACTAACAATATTAATAGATATTTTTAAATGTAAAAAGGGGAGTACGATTATGGTGACAGGTGAACAAGCCTATTTAGATCTATGTAGAACGGTTTTGGAAAACGGTAACAAGAAAGAAGACCGTACGAATACAGGTACATTTTCTGTATTTGGACACCAAATGCGATTTGATTTGTCAGAAGGATTTCCGCTTCTAACTACGAAACGTGTTCCTTTTCGCTTAATTGCAAGTGAATTATTATGGTTCATCAAAGGTGATACAAATATAAAATATTTGTTGAAATATAATAATAATATTTGGAACGAATGGGCGTTTAAAAAATGGGTAGAAAGTGAAGAGTATAATGGACCTGATATGACTGACTTTAGCAATAGAAGTCAGATTGACACAGCATTTCATGCATTATATAAGGAAGAAATGGAGAAATTCAAGGAAAGAGTTTTAGTTGATGACGCTTTTGCTGAGAAATATGGTAATTTAGGCTCCGTCTATGGGCAACAGTGGCGTGCCTGGAAAACTTCTCAGGGGGAGACTATTGATCAATTAAAACAAGTCATCGAAGCTATTAAGCATAATCCGGATTCAAGAAGACACATGGTGACGGCATGGAACCCAGAAGATGTACCAAGTAATATGGCTTTACCACCATGTCACACCATGTTCCAATTTTATGTTGCTAATGGCAAACTGTCTTGTCAACTTTATCAACGAAGTGGAGATGTATTTTTAGGTGTGCCATTTAATATTGCTAGTTACGCATTGTTAACACATTTAATTGCACATGAATGTAATTTAGAGGTAGGAGAGTTTATTCACACATTAGGTGATGCACATATTTATTCGAATCACTTGGAACAAGTGAACACGCAATTAGGACGAGAGCCAATGCCTTTCCCTACCCTTAAATTAAGTAAAGACGTAACATCCGTATTTGACTTTGAGATGGAAGACATGGAAATTGAAAACTATGCTTCACATCCTGCAATAAAAGCACCAGTTGCTGTTTAACTAAGAGGAGGTAACATATGATTTCTTTGCTCTTTGCAATGGATCAAAATCGTGTCATTGGTTATAAAAATGATCTGCCTTGGAGGCTTCCAAATGATTTGAAGTTTTTTAAAAATTTAACAACATCAAATAATGTGATCATGGGCAGAAAAACATTCGACTCTATGAATGGACCACTACCTAACAGAGAGAACATTGTTATTACGAGAGATGAGTCTTTTCAACAGGAGGGTTGTGAAGTAATCCACTCCATTGACACTATTGTGGAATGGGACAAGCAGAATCCTGAGAAAGAGTTTTTCGTGATTGGTGGAGGGAATATTTTTGAACAAATTCTTCCTTATGCTGATAGAATGTATATGACTTATATAGAGGAATCGTTTCCTGGAGATACGTATTTTCCTGCATATAACGAAAAGAAATGGACAATCACAAATAAAGAAAAAGGCACAAAAGATGAAAAAAACCCATATGATTACTACTTTATTCAATATGATCGGGTTTAGCTAGCAGAAAGAGATGCAAGTTCAAATGCATCTCTTTTGTGCGCTTGGCAGCGCATCGGACTAATGGGTGAAAGTCCCAAACACACCGTAGTGGCGGAAGTGTATAGCTGACAGGTAGTGCATTGTCCGTGAGGAAGTGTGCGGAGGACCTGAAGGCAAAACCTGGAACAGGCGACAATTCAACCGTGTTGGCTGGTAGAGTCGGATAACCCTGCAAAAGAAGGGAGTGTCCTATTCCACAAGAGGACTCTGCTAGTTATGAGGACTGGATTCAGGTGAAAGCCCGGTGACGTGACCCAAGGAGATCTCATCGTCTCCACATTGTGGTAACCTTCAATCAAGTCTGGGATGGACAAGATGAAGTTATGGGTGGTAAGAAGTCAGAGCAGGGGATAGTAGTGATCAAGCTTACTGGAAAAGTCGCAAAGGTAAGTGACTTAGTACTTTGTTACTGAGAGGAGCCCTCTAACCTAAAAGGTAGGGACTTTATGCGAAGCCCGTCTGTCCGTGGAAGAAAAACCGAGTTATCTTAGAATATGTCATGTCCATACAGAAACCGATAGGACAAATCCGTAGATTCGGGGTCGAACAGAAGGGTAGACCGTATGGGGCGTAGTACTTGTGAAACTGCTGATATTGCCGAAGTTGGGCTAGTCAATCAACAGAATGAAAGGAAAGAAACGGAACATGAACGGAAAAGAAGACAAACAAGGTTTTCGTGAGGGAGCAAAGACCCCACAAAAGAGAAAGTGGTATAGTCTCATAGATAAAATATGGGTAATGCCAAACATGGAGGAAGCCTTTAAAGAGGTTAAAAGGAACCGTGGAGCCGCAGGGGTAGATGGAATAACAGTTAAGGCTTTTGAATTTGGAGTGGAGGATAATGTACAAATCCTTCAACGTGAATTACAAGAAAAGACATACAAGCCGAGACCAGTTAAACGTGTATATATTCCGAAGGCTGATGGTTCAAAACGACCTCTAGGTATCCCAACCGTGAGAGACCGAGTAGTACAGGCTTCTGTACGTAGAATAATAGAACCAATCTTTGAAGCTAAATTTCTTGATTGTAGTTTTGGCTTTAGACCGAATCGAAGTGCACATATGGCATTAGATAAAGTCCGAAAGGATTTAATGGATGGTTATGTGTATGTAATTGATGCAGACCTAAAATCATACTTTGATACAATTCCGCATGATAAACTAATGTCGTTGGTTAGAGAAGAAATAGTGGATGGAAGTGTTATTGGATTACTCGAGAGTTTCCTCCAAGCAGGAGTTATGGAGGGTGGCAGTTTCCACTTAAACGAAAAAGGATCTCCACAGGGTGGTGTCATCAGTCCGCTACTTGCGAACGTATATTTGCATCCGTTGGATGAACTTATGACAGAGAGAGGGCATCGCATTACAAGATATGCAGATGACTTTGTCATCTGTTGTAAATCACAAAAGGGTGCTGAGCGAGTACTCAAGTCAGTTACTCGATTCCTTGAAGAAAAGCTTGGGCTTATAGTTCACCCGGAAAAGACTAAGATTGTAAATAATATGAAAGAAACATTTGTCTTTCTTGGACATGAATTTAAGAAGGGTTACTGGGTTAAGCCTTCAGAAAAGTCAATAGAGAAGTTTAAGACTAAAATCAAGGAAATTACAAAACGAAACCAAACGATTAATATTAGAGTTTTGGTAAAAGAGAAACTAAACCCTTATCTACGTGGATGGGGAAACTATTTTGGACACTGGCATACAAAGACAATGTTTACTGAATTTGATAAGTGGATTAGAAGAAGATTGCGGTCAGTACAACTTAGGAGTTGGCGGAAAATAAGAAAGCTACATAGGGAATTACGTAGAAGAAAATGGGAAGGAGAACTTCCACGCTTACGAATGTACGCTTGGAGAAGTTCGAAATGCACACCAGTGCATACAGCACTTTCCAATAAATGGTTTAGAGAAATAGGTCTCGTATTTCTTGTGGATATTTACAATGAACATCATCCCCAACGGGGATAATCGCGGAGGAGCCGTATGCGAAGACCCGCACGTACGGATCTGTGAGAGGCGCATGAATAAAATTCATGCGCCTACTCTATT
>NZ_JAOALK010000055.1 GCF_025154055.1 Aquibacillus koreensis | reverse complement strand
TGGAGTGACCTAACTAAATGAGACAGAGGAAAAAGCACCCCCTGAGTCGTATATAAATTAAACGACTACTGGAGGTGCTTTTCTCATGGGAGAAAATAAAAATGTTTATTCTGAAGAGGTTAAAAGGAAAGTCATTGAAATGAAGTTGTCTAAAAAATATACCAATAAACAGATTATGGAGAAGTGCGGTATACGTAACGTTAGTCAAATCAAAAGATGGATGAAATGGTTTCGTGATGGGGAGGAACACCGACTGTCGCAACCCATTGGTAAACAATATTCCTTTGGGAAAGGTCCTGAGGAGCTAAGTGAAATAGACCAATTAAAACGGCAAGTTAAGCATCTAAAAATTAAAAATGAAATCTTAAAAAAGTACCAGGAAATCGAAGGGAGTTGGTACCAGAAGTAGTAATAGAGCTAGTGGAGTCATTAAAGGAAGTTTATGCGGTATCGATGATATGTGATTGTATTGGAGTCCCTAGATCTACTTACTATCGTTGGCTTCAAAAGTCATGGGAACCGACTGAGCTAGAACAACAAATAATCGATATTTGTAAAACCCTAAAATACAGAGTTGGACATAGAATGGTTAAAAAAATATTAAAAGAGGATCATCATATTTCTGTAAATAGGTTAACTGTGCAAAGAATCATGCAAAAATACAACATCCAATGTCGAGTCAAACCTAAAAGAAAATCAAAAATTGCTGGTGAAAGTAAATGTATCGTTCCAAATTTGTTGGAACAGAATTTTAAAGCAGATAGACCTAACCAAAAGTGGGTTACAGATATAACATACTTGAATTTTGGAGAGTCAACGATGTATTTATCATCCATCATGGATTTGTACAATAATGAAATTGTTGCTTATCGAGTTAGTCATAACCAAGAAGTAGATCTAGTGCTAGAAACATTGAAAGCAGCTTGTAATGGGCGAGAAACGAAAGGACTGATACTTCACAGTGACCAGGGATCGCAATACACTTCGTATGCTTTTCAAGAGTTAGCTGAAGAAAAAGGCATTATCACAAGCATGTCCCGCAAAGGCAATTGCTTTGATAATGCCGTCATTGAATCCTTCCACTCCACCATAAAGTCGGAAGAATTCTACACACACCAAAAGGCGCGTCTTACAAACTCTATTGTACTAGAAAAAGTCGAATCTTACATGTATTATTACAACTATATACGACCGTTTTCAAAATTAAACTGCCTTTCCCCTGTTCAATTCAGGGCAAAGGCAGCATAGGTGCTTTTTCTTGTCTCATATTACTAGGTCAGTTCATATAGAGGGGTCCTTTTTATTGTATTTATTTACCATCAGACACAAACAACACTAATTCTTCCAATGCATCTTCATCATCTGAACCATCTGCAATAATTTTTATCTCTTCCCCACTAGCAATTGCCAAACTCATTAATCCCATAATGCTTTTTGCATTTACTCTTTTCGAACCTTTTTCAATAAATAGCTCTGCTGCATAACTATTTGCTTTTTGCACAAACTGAGCTGCAGGTCTTGCTTGAAGACCACTAGGAAGCTCGACAACGACAGACTTCTCAACCACTCTATATTCCCCTCTCATTTATCAAAATAAAAGAAAGCGCTACCATATCTATGAAAGTATAGAGCTCTCTTTTTAGAGAGAGCTCCCTTTCATTATAGCACGATATTGATTTGCCCTACAAGATACATATTAATCCAAGTAGGTAATATATCTTTCTTTTACTTTAATTTAATAACTTAGTATTAATATAGTATTTATTTTGTAAAAAAAGTACTGTTTCATTATGCTACTTTTCGATTGCTTCACCATTTCTCAGCTTTTCAGCAAACTCATCTATTTTCCTTAATCGATGGTTAATGCCCGACTTACTGATCTTACCGGTTGAAACTAATTCGCCTAATTCTTTTAACGAAACATCTTGATGTTCCACGCGTAAGGTAGCAATTTCTCTTAGCTTATCTGGTAATGCTTGTAAGCCTACTGTCTTATCAATAAATCGGATATTTTCTACTTGCCTGAACGCAGCACCAATTGTTTTATTAAGGTTTGCTGTCTCACAATTCACCAATCGGTTTACAGAGTTTCTCATATCTCGTATGATTCGAACATCCTCAAATTTAAATAATGCCTGGTGCGCTCCAATATGATTAAAGAACTCGGTTATTTTTTCCGCTTCCTTTAAATAAGTAATATAACCTTTTCTTCTTTCCAAAGCACGAGCATGTAGATTCAACTTATTCATCAAGTTACATAACGACTCATTATGCTCTTCATAAAAATTATAAATCTCCAAATGATATGATGATGTTTCAGGATTATTAACAGATCCACCCGCCAAGAACGCACCACGTAAATACGCTCTACGACAACACGCTTTTTCGGTAAACTTTGCGGATATTGTTCTCGTTAAGTTAAAAGGTTCTTCCAAGATGTCTAAATTAATTAATACCTTTCTAGCCCCTTCCTTCATACGAACAATATACACATTATTTTTCTTAAGCTTCATTTTTTTACGAACAAGCAGTTCAACTGGATATCCGTATAGTTTTTTAATCAAAGTATAAATTCTACGAGCAATAGCAGCATTTTCCGTTTGCACATCTAAAACATAATCCTGTCGTGTTAAGGAGATGGCTCCATTCATTCGTATAAGTGCCGCTAGTTCTGACTGAGCGCAGCAATCTTCAATTTCAACTTTTGTTAATTCTTTCTTTAAGTCAGAAGCAAATGACACATTCTCACCTCCCCCTAATGTCACTACTTACAACAAGGAGTACAATAACTTCGCAACCTTCGCTGTATCGTGTCGTAGCATCTTTTTCGAATGATCGATTATATCTGCCTCAATGATCTCTAACCCCATACCAATTAATCGATCTACATCATAAATAACAGGCTCTGCATTTTCTTCAGCATATACCTGTCTTACATCCCCTTGAATTGGTCTATTATTTACAATAATAGAATGAATACAACCTTCACCTACATGATTCGTAATCGCTTGAACATGATCGGCAGCAGAATAGCCATTTGTTTCGCCTTGCTGCGTCATCACATTACAAACATAGACAACTTTCCCTTGTGTATTCTTAAGTGCATCACCGATCTGCGGGACAATCATATTCGGAAGTGTACTTGTATAGAGACTACCTGGTGCAATAACTACTAATCTCGCTTCTTTTATTGCTTGAATTGCCTCTGGTAACGGCAACACAGGTTCAGGCTTTAGAAATACTCTTTTGATTTTTTTATTTGCAAGTGGGATATTGGACTCTCCAGAAATGATTTGTCCATCTTCCATTTCTGCATGGAGATACATATTTTGATTTGCAATTGGATAAATATTTCCTTTCACATTTAACACACGTGAAATTTCTTTTATTCCATTGTAAAAATCTCCAGTCACTGATGTCATTGCTGCTAATAAAAGATTACCCATGGAATGCCCAGATAGACCATTACCTTGGGTAAATCGGTGTTGAAATAAGTCCATTAACATTGGTTCTACATCCGACAATGCAGCAATGACATTCCGAATGTCTCCTGGTGCTGGCATGGCCATTTCAGATCGTAATCGTCCCGAACTACCACCATCATCTGCAACTGTTACGATAGCAGATAAATCAATCGGATAATTTTTAAGTCCTCTAAGGAGGACGGGCATTCCTGTCCCGCCTCCCAAAACGACTACATCTCGTTTTTTGTCTACAACCATATGTTTAATGTCCCTTTCTCTTGTCAATATCACGGTGACTTACATGCGTAACATAATTAGTCGAAAAGTGATTTGCTAAATGTTCTGCAATTGCAACCGAGCGATGCTGACCACCTGTGCAGCCAATCGCAATAACAATTTGGCTTTTTCCTTCTCGCTTGTATTGCGGAAGCATGAACTGTAATAAATCCTTTACTTTTTCCAGGAACTTTTGGGTGTCTGACCATTTAAAAACATACGACGAAACTTCTTTATTTAAACCGGTAAGTGGACGCATGTTTTCTACATAGTGTGGATTCGGTAAGAACCGTACATCAAAAACGAGATCAGCGTCGATTGGTAATCCGTATTTAAACCCAAAGGAAAGTGTATGCACAGAAAAAATCTCTTGATTATCTTCGCCATATTTTTGTACAATCTTTTCTCGTAGTTCTTTCGGTTTCAGATCGGATGTATCTATAATATTCTGAGCTCTACCGCGAAGTTCATCAAGTATGTTTCTCTCTAACTCAATACCTTCTAACGGCAAACCATCTTGTGCTAATGGATGTGAACGTCTTGTTTCCTTGTAACGGGAAACTAATGTTTTATCTCTAGCATCTAAAAATAAAATATGTTCTTCCAGCCAGTTTTCTTTGCCTAACTTGTCCAAAGCTTCAAACAAGGAATCAAAAAACTCTCGCCCTCTTAAATCCATTACAAGTGCTACTTTTTGGATATTATTCGTCGCATCACGCATTAATTCTAAGAATTTCGGAAGTAATGCAGGAGGTAAATTATCTACACAGTAATAACCTAAATCTTCAAAGCTTTGTACAGCTACCGTTTTACCAGCACCTGACATACCTGTAATAATAACTAACTTTGTTTCTTGTTCTTTATTTACCATGAAAATGCCCCCCTTTTATCGACTTGATGGATCAAGCTTACCTGATATTAACTGATAATCTGGAGTATAAGTAAACGTACCATAGTTGAGTTCGTTATGTGATAGGATTAACTCGTAAATCGAACGATCCCCTTCAGCCATGGGTTTCTGTTGTATTTCACTAATCGGAACCCATTCCAATTCGCCTTCGTTACAAAAATCAACAAGCTTACCTTCATAATGTTCACATAAAAAAGTAAACATCATCCACTCTTGTTTTACCGCATCGTCTTCTTGAATGATAAATGTAAATACACCCTTCAAATCAGGATTGATTAGTTGGAGGCCCGTTTCTTCTTTAAACTCTCTTACTACCGATTCTTTGATCGACTCACCGAGCTCCATTTTCCCACCTGGCATTGCGTACCAACCACGTCTAGGTTTCTTTAACATTAATATGGAGTTGTTATGTTTCAAAATACAATTCGTTACCCGTCTCAAATAATCATCTCTTTCTTTATGTCAAAGCTCTTTTCATTCTAATGATTTACCATTACTCCTATTATACAATGAATATTTCACAACTAACAATAATATGAGCATTTCCAATTCGTAACTTTCTTCATTAATTGGAAAAGTATGTAAGGAGAACAATCTTTAATTACATTATTAGCTTCTTGGTAGATCGATACTGTGCATTAACTTAACTATCACACCCGCTCCACAAGTGCAATTGGCTCCCTTTCCGCAGGCACGGCTTCAGCTAACTCAGAAGAAGTACACTTCTGAGTGGATCTTCAGCCCGTGCTGTTCCTGCAGGAGTGTCGCCAATTGCACTTGTTCCGCTAGTAACTGCGTCTTTATCAATGCAATATAAAACTTGGATGTAGCACAAAAAATATCTATTAAGAAGATCATATTCAGACCATAAATCTAACGGAAATTTGTATAGTTACTCATCAGTTGCAAAACTCCGTTGTTAATTAATCATTAGATAGGAAACCTAAATTAGCGTAGTCAGAATGCGGAGACTCCTGCGGGAACAGCGCGAGCCGAAGATCCACTCAGGAGCGAACTGTGCGACTGAGTTAGCTGAGGCCGTGCCCGCGGAAAGCGACGTATTCTGACGAAGCGGTACATTAGCACTCATCCAAAAAAAAGACCGTAAGGAAGTTGCTGAGTAGTTTATGAATATTACGTAATAAAACACAATAATAATAAGGGCAAAAAAAATGGCACAGGTCGGTTACCTGTGCTCTAGAAAAACTATCTATTAAAAGGGGGTCAATTAGTTAATACCATTGTACCCCATAAATATTTCGTGCGTGTTACAACAGGGTTAAAAAGCATTTACGTTTCATGTAATTTTTATTACAATAGATTATTTAACCGCATTAAATGCTTCGGATAAATTCTCTATATATGCCTGTGCTGCTTGAGCCGCGATACTGCCATCGCCTGTTGCCGTTACGATTTGTCTTAGTTCCTTGTCACGAATGTCACCAGCGGCATAGATGCCTGGGATATTTGTTTCCATTTTTTCATTCGTTATAATGTAACCTTCTTCGTTTGTGATACCTAATGATTTAAATGGATCACTTAATGGAATCATACCGATATAAATGAATGCACCGTCCGTAGCATGCTCATACTCTTCACCTGTTTTATTATTTACAAGTGTTGCACTAGCTACCTTGCCATCTTTCCCATTAATACTTTTTACTTCTGTATCCCAGATGAAGTCAATTTTATCGTTATTGAATGCACGATCTTGCAAAATCTTTTGTGCACGTAATTGATCACGACGGTGTACAATGGTAACTTTGCTAGCGAAACGAGTTAAATAGACGCCCTCTTCCACCGCAGAATCTCCGCCACCAACAACAATTAATTCTTTTTGTTTAAAGAATGCGCCGTCACAAACTGCACAATAAGATACACCACGGCCACTTAATTCTTGCTCACCAGGTACACCTAGTTTCTTATATTGAGCACCAGTTGTAATAATTAGAGCACGTGTTTTGTATTCTTTACTGCCAGCTTTTATCGTTTTATATTCTTTTCCGTCAATTACTTCTTTTATATCACCATACGCATATTCCGCACCGAACTTCTTTGAATGCTCAAACATTTTGTTCGATAGGTCTGGTCCTAAAATATGATCATATCCAGGGTAATTCTCCACATCTTCTGTGTTCGCCATCTGGCCACCTGGGATTCCTCGCTCTAACATTAGTGTATCTAAATTTGCACGTGACGTATAAACAGCAGCCGTCATTCCAGCTGGTCCTGCACCCGCAATAATCACATCGTAAATACGTTCTTCGGACATAAGTCGTCGCCCCTTTCAAGCTATTTCATCCATATTATGATATGAAATAAACATTTGGTCTACTATTCTGCTCATTATTTGTATATATTTAGCATATTATGAACACATTATTCATGTAACCATGGATGAGTTTTTTCTTTTAAAATACTATGACGTTTACTTCCTTCTTTCCATAGGTCAAGAGCCTTTGCTTCACTTGCAACATGAAACGATGCGAGACTATACCAGTAATAATAAGAGACATGTCCTTTAAGTTCTGATTTTGAGAGAGACATGAAACGATCGTATGCTTCCCGATAGAGGCCTGTCCGAGCAAGTGTTGTAGCAACACGAAGCTTTTGTTGTTCATGGATTGGAAACACATTCTTAATAGATGCAATATGCTTCTGATACAGTTCCGCTTGTTTTTGCTCATAGTAAAAGATAGCCAAGTTCGTTTGACTAAACAACGATTGTGGCTCTTCTTTAAGCCACTGTTCTTCTAAGGTAACCGCCTCTTCTCTTTCCCCTGAGAAAAACAGAGCATAACTATACTCATGCTTTGCGGCGATATGGTTTGGAAAAATAGTCATCATCTCTTCTAACAAAATAAGCGCTTGTTCCCATTCTTGACGTTCTAAATGATAAAAGGCTGTTTCTTGGTAGATTAATAGCTCATCTTCCTCTTCAAAAAGCCAATCATCGTCTTCATCTAATTCTAAAACGGTTAAAAGATTTGTTGCTTCTTCCTTGAAATAACCGTCTGGAGACTTTTCTAAATAAGATTTTGTATATTTTTTAGCATCTTGCAATAAACCTAGATGTGCATAATTATTGGCAATTAGATAATAGCAATCTATATAACTATCATCAAACTCAGAAAGAACTTTGGTTAAGATTTGATTCGCTAGATGATAAGCACCAATTTCGGTATAAATAATCGACATTTGGCAATGGTAAAGCGCCTCATTCGGCGACATTTCTACAGCCTTTTTTATCCATTTTATCGCGATATCAAATTTCTTTTTATGAAAGGCTTGAACACCTTTGCTAAAGTAAAAGTCGCCCTCTGGTATAAAAGGGATGACTTTATCTATTTTTTCCTCTTTACGTAGGTCTTCAGTTGTAGGCATTCGTCTTCCCCCTTTTTATCTAGTGTGTTCAAAAAGGAGGGTTAAACCTTTTGAACAGCTTACTGTTCTTGATGACGTTACATGAACGTTGTCGTATTCTGCTCAAGAAAGCTTTTATAACGGTAGAAGTATACCATATTTCTATACATTATTATATAGTTAATTGATTTCCTCTTACCCATGGAAGTATCGAATACTGATACATCCAATAAACACCAATAAAGAATAAGGGATATCCGTTTGCTCATGCCACTCCATTAAAATACCATTACTTTTGGAGAGTTCTTCTGATTCCACTGGGATAGCTCCTGGTTTCATCACTACCTTGCTTATTCCCTCAACATCGGATACGGTAAAGAATCCGATTCCGTCTTTATTCGCAATCCACCTAACGCCACTAGAATCCAAGTATTGTAGATCTCCATCATTTTTCATCTTTGGTTTTTCAACGATCGCAATACATTTCCCATTAGAGTCATACACATAAGATCGCCATTTCAAGATCGTTCCTTTTCTATGTATATAAAATAACGTGTTTCCTTTATCGTCAACAAGCTTTTGTTTTAAGGGCAAAAAACTGCGCATAGATGTAAACCCCATGATCAAAGACAAGAAACGATCATAACCTGTTTTTTCTGCCTCTATAAAAGATAGATACTCCAATTCTTTCATATCCAGTAAATGAAAGGAGTGATTCATTTTCCATTGAAGAAACATTCGACTTGGCCATGTTGTCTTGGTTGTACTTTCTTCCGCATCTTTCAGTCTTAGTTTTGTATTTTTAGCTATTTCAAAATCCTGAACCCCATTCACAACAAAAATCCACCCTCCAATAAAAGATGGTAGTATAAAAATGAAGAGTTCAAGTTCAAAAGTATAAATTGCTCCAAAAGCTAATAATACGAGTCCCACGCATAACAACGCTATTCCTGATATTAACTGACTAATTGCATCGGATCGTATTAGTTTCGATAAATTTGCCATCAAGTTTTCCTCCAACTCACATCAAAAGATAGTATAATATCTATACTAATCTATTTAACTTTTGGTTTCAGTATCATTGTAGAAATCGTATAAAAAATTCCAATTTTTTTGACATTCTTTTATTAGCACTGTATATTATTACCAGACATGAACACTAAAACATAAAGAGGGTGTTTGACGATGAAGTCTGTTTACATTGTCGTAACGAATACAGGATCTTTTGCAAACAGAGCTATTAAAACGGTCACCTCTGCACCATACAATCATGCATCGATCTCACTTGATGATCGTTTAACTAATTTATACAGTTTTGCACGAAGACAGCCCATGAATCCCTTTTGGGGTGGATTTATCAAAGAAAATGTTGTGACAGGTACATTTAGCTGGTTCCCAAATACCACCTGTGAAATATATGAATTAAACATACCTAAGAGAAATTACCAAAAACTTGAACGCATCATCTCTACTTTTGAAAAAAATGAAAACAAGTACCTTTATAATTATATTGGACTTCTCGGGATCCCAATTAATCATCCAATTGAGATGCCATCATCTTATTTTTGTTCTCAGTTTGTTGCAGAAGTATTGAGGCGAAGTGGTTATCCGTTATTTGATCAACGTTCTTCTCTCATTTCACCAGATGATTTTCGTAAGCACCCGGAATTGCGACAAGTGTATCAAGGTGAATTATATAGTTATCCGAAATTATATTCCAAAAATATATATGAACCTAAACAATATCACTCTTTCCCTTTCCGCAAATACATGATGCAGCAATTTTACACAGAAGTATTAGGATTAAAAAACAAACACGAACGTCAATTTTACTTTAGAGACGGATTTATCAAACCTAAGAAAATCTACTTGATGGATAAAGTGGATAAAATAAATCATGCGAGGAAATTGTTGTTAGATAAGATGAAATGACTCGAATAAGTAATTTTATATAGCTTTATTGTATGATCACCTTTTATGGTGATCTTTTTTATTTCCTTCTACTCGTAATTGGAAATTAATGTTAAATTAATCGCAACCTTATATTTTATGGAGGTAAGATAATGGAAAGTTTTTTTGAGTTTATCGTTATTTTTTTATTATTTATTGGCTTTATTTTTCCCTTGTCCACATTTATACACGAACTTGGGCACGGGCTCACTGCGTTAGTTTTATCAAAATACCCTGTGGAAATTAGGCTTGGTTCTTCTTCTAAAAGTTTTGATTGGAGAATTGGAAGATTAACAATAAAGATGCAGCCTTTTAGTGGTTGGATAGGTTTTGTTCAATACCGTGTGACAACCGGCGAAGATTACAAAAGAGACAATAATATCATTTTATTAAATGGACCTATTTCTTCCTTGGTTTTTAGCTTTCTATCCTATTTACTTTTACGCTATATCAACTTACCAGAAATACCCTATTTCATTATAAACGCAATCATGATCGCGTCTCTGGTACAGTTTTTTATTACGATACTACCTATAAAATACCCTTTTATATTTGGTGCTTATCGAAACACTCCAAGTGATGGGTACACAATTCTAAAGTTATTAAAAAATAAGTAGCATCATCGTTAAGATTTACGACTTGCACTCGAAAGCCTTGAAAGGAGAGGTATGATGACCATTATCTATATAACCGGATTATTTCTGCAATTTGTGAAAAACTTTAAAATTTATTGTAAAAGCATGGATGAAGGGCACCCCTCGATCCATGCTTTTTTAACACTATTCTTCCACTTGTGGAGAAACTGCTTCCTCCATTAAGACCTGCACTTCTCTACCATAATAGGCACGTTCTTCATTTGTATAGTTAAATAGCTTAGCCATATAGGTTGTAACTGCATGTCGATGTTGTTTTACCCAGTCTACGTTAAAATATAGTCCACTCGTACGTCTATTAAAAAAATCAATCGGTTTATAAATGCACTCCGATTCAATCGCGTATCTTAATTGCGCAAACACAAGTGGATCAAGTTCGGCTTCAAGTGCTTCATTTTTAAGATCCGTATATCGTTCGTACACTTTTGCAACATTAGAGCCATACCGATCAATTAATTCTTCTGCATCCACTGGATCAATACCAATGGCATTCCCCTTATAGATGTATTTTAGTTTAAACGCTGCAAACCCCTCAGCGCCACCGACATCACCACCAGCTAATGGTATGTTTTTTGTTTCTGAACGAGAGTACAATATTCCTACTTCGTTTTTTAGCTGCTTTGTTATGAGGTCAATCACATTCTCTGCCATTTTCCGATACCCTGTTAGCTTTCCACCAGCGATAGAAATAAGGCCCGAATCAGATATGAAAATCTCGTCTTTCCGAGATATTTCATCTGGATCTTTCCCTTCTTCTTCAATTAGCGGACGCAAACCAGCCCAGCTTGATTCTACATCTTCAGCAGAAATTGCAACTGTAGGAAATTTATATTGTATGGCTTCAATCAAGTAGTCACGATCCTCCACCGTCATCGTTGGATGGGCAATATCACCATCATAAGTTGTATCCGTAGTACCTACATAAGTCTTATTTCCTCTCGGAATCGCAAAAATCATTCGGCCATCTTTATTGTCATAATAAATAGCTTGGTTTAACGGAAAAATCGAACGATCAAACACAAGATGAACCCCTTTTGTTAAAAGAAGCTTCTTCCCTTGTTTCGAACCATCTAATTCTCGCATTGTATCTACCCACGGACCTGCAGCATTAATGATCTTTTTCGCAAAAACCTGGTATTGTTGGCCGGTAATTTGATCTTCTAGACTCACACCAGTTACCATTTCGTCCTCATAAATCAACTCTTCTACCTTCGTATAGTTGAGTGCACGAGCACCGAACTCAACAGCCTTTTTGAGGACCTCAATGGTTAACCTTGCATCATCTGTTTTATATTCAACATAATAGCCCGCACCAATAAGTTGTTCTCGTTTTAATAGAGGTTCTTTTTCTAGTGCCTCTTTACGGGATAACATCGTTCTTCGTTCTTGTTTTTTCACTTTAGCAAGAAAGTCGTACATACGTAACCCTACATTTGCCGTCAAAGGACCAAAATTACCTTTTTTATAAAAAGGGAGTAACATCCATTCTGGTCTTGTAACATGAGGCCCATTTTCATAGACAATCGCTCTCTCTTTACCTACCTCTGCTACTACTCCAACTTCTAATTGTTGTAAATAACGAAGTCCACCATGTA
This sequence comes from Aquibacillus koreensis, assembly GCF_025154055.1. GTDB lineage: Bacteria > Bacillota > Bacilli > Bacillales > Amphibacillaceae > Aquibacillus_C > Aquibacillus_C koreensis. Next base: position 116,803 of record NZ_JAOALK010000055.1, on the reverse strand, counting down.
CAAGTTTCGTTGAGCGACTGGAAGTTCCTGCCGCAAAATCTTGCATATCTACAATACCGACTTTCAATCCGCGAGATGCCCCGTCTAATGCAATTCCTGCACCAGTAATCCCACCGCCAATTATTAATACATCTAACGGTTCATCTGTTAGGGCTTCATAGGTCTGATGTCGATACAAATTTGAAAAGTTCACCACTACTACCTGCCACTCCTTCCATCTAAAGCGAGCTTCACAAGCACGCTATCCCACGAGAAAAACACCTTAAGTAAATACACGTGTAGCTTTCACTGCCTTTTTCCATCCATGATACAGTTTGTCACGTTCAGCTACTTTCATATTTGATTCGAACGTCTTTTCTAATTTCCATTGACGTGCTATTTGCTCTTTACTATCCCAGTAGCCGACTGCCAATCCTGCTAGATAAGCTGCACCCAACGCGGTCGTTTCATTGATAACCGGTCTTTCCACAGGGACGCGGAGCATATCACTTTGAAATTGCATTAAGAAATTATTTTTAACAGCTCCACCATCGACACGAAGAGCTTTAACATCAATTGTTGCATCTTCTACCATTGCATCAATTACATCTTTGGTTTGATAGGCTAAAGATTCTAAAGTTGCTCGAATAATATGTTCTTTCTCGGTTGCTCTTGTTAATCCGAACATCGCACCTCTTGCATCACTATCCCAATACGGTGTACCTAGGCCAACAAATGCCGGAACTACGTAGACACCTTCTGCGCTCGTCACACGTTTTGCATATTCTTCACTTTGCGGTGCATTTTTAATCATCCGAAGGCCGTCACGGAGCCATTGAATTGCAGAACCAGCAACAAACACACTTCCTTCTAACGCGTATTCTACCTCTCCATTCAACCCCCACGCAAGTGTGGTTAACAAGCCATTATTAGATTCTACTGCTTTCTTTCCTGTGTTCATTAACACAAAACAGCCTGTTCCATATGTGTTTTTGACCATACCTTCTTCAAAGCACGCTTGCCCAAACAAGGCTGCATGTTGATCACCTGCCGCTCCAGCAATTGGAATGTTGTGACCAAAAAAGTGATGTGCTACTGTTTCTGCATACACCTCAGATGATGAACGGACTTCAGGGAGCATGGACTTTGGCACTTCCAATACGTCTAGCAGTTCTTCATCCCATTTTAATTCATGTATATTATACATCAGCGTGCGGGATGCATTTGAATAATCCGTCACGTGGGCTTTACCACCAGAAAGCTTGTAAATCAACCAAGTGTCTATTGTTCCAAATAATAAATCCCCTTTTTCCGCTCTTTCTCTCGCCCCATCTACATGGTCTAATAGCCATTTTACTTTTGTTCCAGAAAAATAAGGATCTAATAATAATCCGGTTTTTTTACGAAAGGTTTCGTTATATCCTTTATCGATTAATGCTTTGCATATGTCTGCTGTTTGCCTTGATTGCCAAACGATTGCTTTATGAATCGGTTTCCCGGTATGTTTATCCCAGACTACCGTTGTTTCTCGTTGATTCGTAATTCCGATTCCAGCAATTTGGTTTGGATGTACATCTGCTTTACGGAGAACATCCGCCATACAAGAAGTGATCGTTGTCCATATTTCATTTGCATCATGCTCTACCCAACCAGATTGCGGAAAAAACTGTTGAAATTCGCGCTGCGCAACCGATACAATTTCCCCATCATGATTAAATAAAATTGCTCTTGAACTTGTCGTCCCTTGATCAAGTGCCATCATATACTTTTTCACTTATATCCTTCCTCCCTATTATAAAAATATAAATACAAGTAAGTGCTTTCAAATGAATTTCTGACAGCTAAACACAAAGCTATTGCATCATGCCTATGTGTCAAAAATTCATTTTTTGAAATTTATGTTTTTCGTTTTGATATAAAATGCGCAGTAACTAACCCACCCGCTCCTCGAGTGAAATTGGCTCCCTTTCCGCGGGCACGGCCTCAGCTAACTCAGAAGAAAGTTCGCTTCTGAGTGGATCTTCGGCTCGCGCTGTTCCCGCAGGAGTGTCACCAATTTCACTCGATCCGCTAGTAACTGCTTTTAGTAAAATCGAACTTATGCTTTTCCAAAAGGAATTTGCACCTTCCATTGCATTAAGTATATTAACCCCTCAAATCATGACTAGCTTACTTCTCACTTTAATAGAAAGCCAAACATAGCGGAGGAAAAACACGAGACTCCTGTGGGAAAGGAACAGTCTGAAGATCCCGCAGTGAGCGCTCTTTGCGAGCGAGGAAGCTGAAGCGTTCCCCACGGAAAGCGAGTGTTTTTCCGGAGCGTCGGTTTAGCAATCATCCTATAAGAACCCGTAAGGATGTACTTGGAATGTTACGACAGAGTTTATATATTGACTGCATTAAAAAATAAAATAAAAACCCAAGATAACAAAACTAGTAGAGAAAGAATACATAACAAAATCCTTTATCTCTACTAGTATAATTTTATGAAGAAAAGACACTACTCATTCGATTGAAAGAAATCATCTTGTTGGATTCGTTTGTCCATTTCTTCCTTCGTATAGATCACCCGCATTGGATTTCCACCAACAAACGTACCTGGGGACACATCCTTATGAACCACGGTACCTGCAGATACAATCGCTCCATCGCCAATCGTGATTCCAGGTAGGATCGTTGAATTTGCACCAATCATCACTTCGCTACCGATTTTCACGTCACCTAATCGATATTCTTTAATCAAATATTCGTGAGCAAGAATCGTTGTGTTATAACCAATCACAGTATTTTTCCCTACAGATATCCGCTCTGGAAACATAATGTCTAACATCACCATTAATGCGAAAGCTGTTTGGTTGCCTACATCCATCCGTAAGAACGTGCGGTAAAGCCAATTTTTCACCCCTATAAAAGGGGTGTATCGCGCTAATTGAATAATGACAAAATTTTTAACTACTTTCCAAAACGGAACAGTCTTATAAACGTGCCATAATGAATTAGCCCCGCTTACTCGATATCGCTCGGTATTTCGCAATCATGTCACACTCCTACTATTTTTAGGAGATCACTCATTTCCTCTAACATATAATCAGGCTCTAACTTTTCTAGTGATTCCCTGCCTTTAATTGTCCAAGCAACACCTGCAGTTTTTACCCCCGCATTTTTCCCCGCTTCAATGTCGTGGTAGTTATCTCCGACCATTAATGTCGTTGCAGGATTAGCGTTTAACGCAGAAATAGCTTTAAGAATTGGTTCTGGGTGTGGTTTTGCATTTTCCACATCATTTAACCCTATTAAAACTTCAAATACATCGTCCATACCCGTAACAGTTAGACCCCTTTTTGCAGTGCTATTTACTTTTGTCGTAACGATACCTAACTGATAGCCTGCAACCTTAAGCTTTTTCATTGTTTCTACCACAGTTGGATAGGCAACAACAAAATCATCATGGTTTGATAGGTTATGGTCACGATAGGTTTGAATCATTTCATCAGCGTTTACAGGATCCACCTTAATGAAACTGTCTACTAATGGCGGTCCAATAAAGTTCAGTATTTGTTCCCTGTTATATTTTCCAGGAATATGTTTATCAAATGTGTGCGTGAATGAAGCAATAATTAATTCATTTGTATCAATTAACGTTCCATCAAGATCAAATAGTATCGTACGAATACTCATGTTGTTTTTGATCCCCTTTCTTGTTTTTTGCGATCCTTCGATTCCATACAAACCCAATGACTGCCGTTAATATAATCGCAGTAGTTAACCGAATAACTAAGAGTGGCCATACAGGAATACCTAAAGGAATAAACACCAACGTATCTTCCACAACGGCATGACAGGAGACTAGGAATATGAATGCAAGATACATATCTTTTTTCGAAACCCCATCTTCTTTTACCGCTTGGATCATTAAGCCTGCACCATAAGCAAGGCCAATAACAAGACCAGCGACCAATGTCATCGATGCGTTTTTTTCCATACCTAGTATTTTTGTAAAAGGTGCTAGCAAGCCTGATGCTTTATCCATCCAACCTAGCTCTCTAAAGAATTGAATGACAATCATCAATGGAATAACAATGAGAGCAAGCTGCACCACACTTAAAAGTGCCGTTTGAATTCCTTGCAACATAATGTCACCCCATGCACTTGGAGCTTCTTCTGTCTTAGGAATCAATCCATACTGTGCTAACTCACTACCGCCTTTCCAAAATAAGTTAATGATAAAAGCAGATAGCAAGGCCAATCCGATTCGAACACCTACAACGATTGGCCATTTTATCCCAACCTTCGCCGCAACTGTCGATTCGATAATCAAGTTATGCGAAAACGACATCATGATCGCCATAATGAAAACTTCTTTAACTGTAAAATCAAAAGAAACAATCGCACCGATACCGGCATATAGGTTAAGAAAATTACCAATGACTAACGGTACGGCTGCTTCTCCAGATAAACCAATCCATTTCATAAACGGACTTATAAGATCGATTAGCCATGGTAACAATGGCGTGTAACGAAGAATCGTCACGATTACTGTAACAGGAAAAATAATTTTTCCAAGTGTCCATGTTACTTGTAGCCCCTGTTTAAATCCTCGTTGTAAAACACCTATCACAGTCAAGACTCCTCGCTTCTATCTTCGTTTTTTCCCATTGTAGCTCATTTTCGCTTGCCCACTGTATCGGCGATAAATCATCAACGCAATTCCTAATACAACTAAGACAATTGAAATAACCTGAGCAGTTCTTAACTCACCAATAATATATAAGCTATCAGTACGCATACCTTCAATAAAGTAGCGTCCAATTGAATACCAAATGACATAAGATAAGAATATTTCCCCACGTCTAGGGTTAACTTTTCGCAAGACTAGTAGTATGACTAACCCAATGAGGTTCCAAACCGACTCATAGAAAAAAGTAGGGTGATAATACGTACCATCAATACACATTTGGTTCATAATAAAGTCTGGTAGATATTGTAGATAATTATTATATGTAGCTTCTGATACAGCTCCACCATGTGCCTCTTGGTTCATGAAATTACCCCAACGACCTACTGCCTGCCCTAAGATAATACTAGGTGCCGCAATATCAGCAATTTGCCAGAAAGATTCTTTCTTCGCACGAGCAAAAACAATAGCGGTAATTACCGATCCAATTAATGCACCGTGAATCGCAATTCCACCTTCCCAGATTGCAAAAGGCTTCCACCAAGGACCGCCTACATAGCGTTCCCATTCAAAAATGACATAATAAAGTCTCGCAGAAATAATAGCAATCGGTACTGCAAAGACAATAAGATCCACAAACAGATCTTTTTTCAGTCCTAAACGATTTGATTCTCTTGTCGCAAGCAACAACCCTAAAAAGGCACCTGTTGCGATGATCACGCCATACCAATATACAGTAAATGGACCGAGCTCAATCATTACTCTATCTAAAGCTGGTTGATTACAAGACAATTCCTCTTCCCCCTTTTACACTTCCATGCTATCAATCAAAATCTAAATCAGCTTTTACATTTATTCCTGACTTTTCTTGTTGAATCATATTCGTCAAACGCTCAGAAAACTCCTCTGCCGCATTTACACCCATTCTCTTCAAACGGAAGTTCATTGCCGCAACTTCAATAATAACAGCAATATTTCGTCCAGGTCTAACCGGAAGAATAAGTTTAGGCACTTCTACATCAATGATTTTCATCGTGTTTTCCTCTAAGCCTAAACGATCATATTGTCGCTTTTGATCCCACGTTTCGAGATTAATAATCATCGATATTTTTTTGTAAGAACGAACAGATCCAGCACCAAATAAGGTCATTACATTAATAATACCTAATCCACGTATTTCCAACAAATGTTCAATAAGTGGCGGGGCTGTCCCAATCAGGCGGTCATAATCCTCTTGACGGATCTCAACCGAATCATCCGCAACCAATCGATGCCCACGTTTTACTAATTCAAGTGCTGTTTCACTTTTACCAACACCACTTTGTCCTGTAATTAACACACCGATTCCATAGACATCAACTAAGACACCATGTAGAGCTGTGAAAGGAGCGAATTTCGCCTCTAAGTAGTTCGTTAGTCGACTAATTACTCGTGTCGTTTTATAAGGCGAACGCATTAATGGAACACCTGATGCATTACATGCTTCGATTAGTTCTTCTGGTACATCTAATCCCCTAGTGACAACAATCCCAGGTGTAATATCTGTACAAATTTGTTCAGCACGGTCCATACGTTCTGCATGACTTAGATCTGAGTAATATGAAAGCTCTGTCTTTCCAAGCAATTGTAATCTTTCTTTTGGATAATACTTAAAGTATCCAGTCATTTCTATCCCTGGTCGGGAAATCTCGCTCATTAAGATTTCACGGTGGATCCCATCTTTACCAGCAACGAGCTCTAATTGAAATTGATTTAATAAGTCTTCCGTACGTACTTTCACCATATTTCCCTCCATATTGCCTATTAGATGTCAATCATTGTACTCTATTGTAGCATTTTTTACATACCCTAGCATTACTATTTGACTCCACCAATTAGAAAATGCTGTTTTAAGCATGCCATTTTATCCTATGTTTTGTAGAATGGGAAAAATCATGCTCGTACAATGGGAAATAGCGCAGGCTAAACCTACGCTATTTCTTCATTCTATTTGCTTGTGAGGATCGTGTCTTTTATCAGTTTGTTTAATAAAAGATTAAGAATAGATAAAATCACGGCTGCAAAGATCGCAGAAACAAAACCTTCAATCACAAAGGAACTTCCGATTAATGCTTGTGTAATCATCAATGTAATTGCATTAATCACAAACAAAAACAAGCCTAGAGAAAGAACTGTGATTGGTAATGTTAACACGATTAAAATTGGTTTTACGATTACATTCAATATGGACAAGATGAAACTCGCGAGCACAGCTGTTCCAAATCCGTCAATCGTAAAAGAAGTAAATAACTGATCAACGACGATTAGTGCAACTGCATTTAGTAGTAGCGATAAGATCCAGCTTTTCATTCAAATCTTTCCTCTTCCTTCGGGATAATAAAGACAGCCGCGATATAGAAAAAGACTAATGGGAAAAATCCCGTGAATGGAACACCAATAAAAAATAGTAGCCGAACAATCGTTGGATCGAAATGAAAGTAGTCAGCAATCCCACCTAGTACACCCGTTAACATTCTTTCATCTTTTGAACGATACAGTCTTTTTTTCATGGCAATTCCTCCTATCTACTTATTTGGTAAAACCCAAATCGACCCCGTTTTTGTTTCTGCTTCAATATGGAGTAGAGCACTATGTTCTTGCTGTGCTTCAAACTGTAAGGTTCGTTTAATGACCTCTTTTGTTTCATTTACTACTTGGTAATTATGAAGATCGCAGTGTAATCCACCAATGTTACTTTCTAACTTTCCTTCAATTTTCACCGTATTTGGTACGTGAAGTCGAATACTTCCAGTAGTAGTTCTGAAAAATCCTGTGCGCGTATTTTCCCCTTCCCACGCACATTGAATACTCCCATTTACAGTTTGCGCATCTACAGCATGAAATTGTCCATCTAAATGGATAGCCCCATTCATCGTTTCCGTCTCCACTTCTTCCATCATCACTTGATCAGTCGTGATTTTTCCATTACCCGTTTCAACAAATAGCAGCTTCCCTTCTAATCGTTTCAAGGTAACATCGCCATTGGAAGTTTTCACGCGTAACTGCTTTGTTTTAACTGATTCCGCATTAACCGGACCGTTAAACAATTTCACTGAGATTTTCTCATATAAACGTTCAGGGATTTTCATGACAACGTCTGTTTTAATTTGCTTGGATGGCACACTAAAATGCAGTTGTTTTTCATCGACATGAAAAGCACTAGTATCTAAGAAATTTTGTCTTGCACGATCTTTGTCATCGACTTGGTACACTTTTGCCTCACATTCGATTCTCACATCTGCTTCGTTCCATGGAGAAAGGGTTAAGCTTCCATTCGCAATATCAATGTCTAGGTTAGATACATCGACGTTCTGACTATGAAAAATGTGGGAAACTACTGTATGCGTTCCGAAATTAAAATCTAAGTCGACGTTTTTTATTTTGGTGAACGCTTCTTCAACTAAACTAAGCAGCTTCGCCTTTTTACTTGTCGTTGACTGCTTCTTGTTTTGTGAATAGTAGCTTTCCCCTTGATCCCACTTTACTTGCTCTGTAAGTTGATTGGGTTCTTTTTCTGCTTTCTCTGCTTTATCTGCTTTATCTAATGATTCAAAAAGCTCTGCTGCTTCTTCGGCACTAATGAGGCCTTCCTCTACCATTTTCAAAATTCTTTTACGGTCTTCTTTCATTCAATCCACACCTCACTAATCACTTTTAAAGGTGATCAAAATTTGAAATGCATGTTAATAAGTCCACGTATAAAACCTTTCCGTTCCTAACCACTCTTGCGCGATCGCTTCGATATCATCTGTATCTGGATTCATACTACCTAACATGCCTTGCGCCTGTGATTGATGGGCCATAATAGTTTTCATCTTTTGTCTAAACACAGGTTTCGCATCGATCGTTATATCCGGTTCACCAAGTTCTTCTACATGTGTTTTGCTAATTGCTTGTGCCCATACTTTAGGTCTAGCTGCTGGATCCATCCGACGAACTGCTTCAATTGCAGCAGCACCTAAAGCATCATGGTCTGGATGGACTGCATGACCAGGGTAATGGGTAATAACCAAACTTGGTTTAATCTGTTCAAGTAACGCTTTTAAGTGCTCTGCTACTTCATCTCGTGACTCAAATTCTAGCGTTTTATCTCGGTAGCCTAGCATTTTTAATTCAATATCAAGCACTTCACAGGCATCAATTAGCTCTTTTTTTCTTATTTCAGGTAATGTTTCTCGGGTGGCAAAAGTGGGATTACCCATATTTCTCCCCATTTCACCTAATGTTCCACATAAATATGTGACTGGTACGCCTTGTTGCCTAAATGTAGTGATGGTTCCAGAAGCTCCAAATGCTTCATCATCTGGATGAGGATAAATGACTACTACATGTTTTTCCACAGAATTCACTTCTCCTATCTAATTATATTCTTTCATACGTCAGAGACGTCAATAATGTTTCGTTTGTTTTTCATTTGATGTTGTTAATTGATACTAATGCGCAGTAACTAAAAATGGAAATGGTGCTCTACCGTTCCGGAAATACACTCCGCTTTCCGTGGGGCGAGCGCCGAGCCGCTTCGTCGCTTTGCTCCTGCAGGGTCTCGCCTGTCTCGCAGATCCTACAGGAGTCTACGTGTATTTCCTCCACTAGCATTATTATGCTGTAAATATAAGTTCACTTTGTCGTAGATAATAGGAACTTTATTACTTTACAAACAGTACTGCAAGAGAAGCAGTCACTCGAGGAGCGGGTCCGTAAGTTTATATATAGTTAGTCACAACAAAAGTTAAGAACAAGCCCAAGTCATGGTTCCTCTTAATATGTAAATGGGGTTTCACTTATTTGTAAGGCGACCATTAGTCTTCCTTCTCGGTCATGTCCTGCCATTAATAAACGGTTTTGATCATCAACTTCATACTTGCTAAGCCCTTCTGCATATACCCAGCCGATGCCAAGTTTTAATCCAACACGGTACACATCATCTTTCCCTACGATCTTCGCATGCGAATAGTTTACTTGCGCATTACGAATAAATGCACCAACATTATATGCTTTTTCATTATGGTGGCTTGCATATGCGCCATTCGTTGTTTCTAAGTGGACGTACACATCTTTATCTTTATAAGTTTCTAAAAGTGATTGTACTTTTTCAATCATGATCGGTTCCATTCGTCTACACCTTCTTTTTATAAGGATATTCAAATATTATATTTTTACCTTACCCAAAAACGGATAGTTGGTCAAAAGATTGCGCTTTATGTGGGCAAGTTATGTGGGTTAGTTACAGAGATTAATAATACTGCTTCAAACAAGATCAAAAGAAAAACTGCACCCTTACCTACATATTAGGAAAGAGGCAGCCTTACTCAACATTAGCTTTGCCCTACTTTTTCTTTTTCTTTAATTCGATCGTCCATTCGTTTCCGATCCCGCTCTAAAACGGGAGCTAGGTATCGGCCAGTATGTGAATCAGGAGCTTCGGCAATATCCTCAGGCGTCCCAGTAGCTATGATTGTTCCGCCACGGTCGCCACCTTCTGGTCCGAGATCAACAATATAATCCGCTGCTTTTATCACATCCAGATTATGTTCGATCACTAAGACCGAGTCACCGTTATCCACTAGTCGTTGAAGCACTTGTAACAATCTTGAAATGTCATCCACATGTAGTCCTGTTGTCGGTTCATCCAGAATATAAAAGGATTTACCGTTTGATCTACGATGTAATTCACTAGCTAGTTTAACTCTTTGCGCTTCCCCACCTGACAATGTAGTTGCAGGTTGGCCAAGCTTTACATACCCTAAACCAACGTCAAAAACCGTTTGAATTTTTCTTTTGATTTTAGGAATGTTGGCGAAAAACTCTAGTGCTTCTTCCACTGTCATATTTAATACGTCAGCAATGTTCTTCCCTTTATATTTAATGTCTAGTGTTTCTCGATTATACCGTTTACCATGACAAATCTCACACGGAACATATACATCGGGCAAGAAATGCATTTCAATTTTAATAATCCCATCACCACGACACGCTTCACAACGTCCGCCCTTCACATTAAAGCTGAAACGTCCTTTTTTGTACCCTCGGACTTTTGCTTCATTCGTTTGTGCAAAAACATCTCGAATGTCATCAAATACACCAGTATAAGTAGCTGGATTAGACCTCGGCGTACGTCCAATTGGAGACTGATCAATATCAATAACCTTCTCCAAATGTTCGGTTCCTTTAATTGCTTTGTGCTTCCCTGGTTTTTGTCTTGCTCTGTTAAGCTTCATTGCTAGGCCTTTGTGTAATATTTCGTTTATAAGCGTACTTTTTCCGGAACCAGATACGCCTGTTACTGCTGTGAATAAACCTATCGGGAAGCTCACATCTACTTTTTTCAAGTTATTCTGTTCCGCACCAATCACTTCCACCCAACGATCTGTTGGCTTTTTACGCTCATGAGGTAACGGAATAAACTGTTTTCCTGCCAAGTACTTACCCGTTAAGGATGCTTTGTTTTTCATTACTTGCTGTGGAGTACCACTAGCAACGATAGATCCACCATGTTCGCCAGCACCTGGACCAATATCAATTAACCAATCAGCCGCTAGCATTGTGTCTTCATCATGCTCGACAACAATTAACGTATTACCTAAATCTCGCATTCTTTGTAGCGTGCTTATTAAACGGTCATTATCTCGTTGGTGTAAACCAATCGATGGCTCGTCCAATACATATAACACCCCAGTTAATGCGGAACCGATCTGGGTAGCCAATCGAATACGCTGTGCTTCCCCACCAGAGAGTGTGCCTGCTGCTCGAGACAAGGTTAAGTAATCCAATCCCACATTCGTTAAGAACGTTAAACGATCACTAATTTCTTTCACAATCATTTGAGCGATTTTTCGTTCTTTTTCACTTAATGACAATCCATTAATAAAATCATTGGCTTCTGTTACAGAGAATTCCGTTACATGACCAACATGCAAGCCATTGATTAAAACAGCGAGTGCTTCTTCTTTCAGGCGATAGCCTTTACACTTAGGGCAAGCTTTTTGAGCCATATACTTTTCCATTTGCTCACGGATATAGTCTGAGCTTGTTTCCCTGTATCGACGTGCGATGTTAGCTATAACACCTTCAAAAAGAATGTCATTTTCTCTGATCATACCGTATTCGTTTTCGTAACGGAAAAAGATTTTCTCTTTTCCACTTCCATACAATACTTTATCTAAATGATCTTTAGGCAAAGCCTTGACCGGGACTTCCATATCGATGCCATAATGCGTACATACACTTTCCAATAGCTTTGGATAGTATTGGGAACTTGTTGGCTCCCATGCAACGATCGCTCCTTCTTTTAAGGAAAGATCCCAATCAGGAATAACGAGGTCAAGATCTACCTCCAGCTGCGTGCCTAAACCGTCACACTTTCCACAAGCACCAAATGGACTGTTAAAAGAGAACAGGCGCGGCTCCATGTCACCAATAGAGAAACCACAAATTGGACATGCATGGTGTTCACTAAACATCAATTCTTCCTCACCAATGACATCAACGACCACTTTACCTTCTCCAAGTCCAAGTGCGGTTTCAAGGGAATCTGTCAAACGAGAAGAAATCCCGTCTTTAACGACAATACGATCAATTACTACCTCAATCGAGTGTTTCTTATTTTTATCTAATTCTATATCTTCGGCTACTTCACGCATTTCCCCATCTACACGAATACGTACATAACCTTCTTGCTTCAACTTTTCCAGCACTTTTACATGTGAACCTTTACGGCCCGAAACAGTTGGAGCAAGAATCTGAAGTTTCGTTCGCTCCGGATATTCCAAAATACGGTCTACCATTTGTTGGACCGTTTGTGATGTGATCTCAACCCCATGCTTTGGACACGTTGGGTGGCCAATTCTTGCAAAAAGCAAACGCATATAATCATAGATCTCCGTTACCGTACCAACGGTTGACCTTGGATTTTTGCTTGTTGTTTTTTGATCAATCGAAATCGCTGGTGAAAGTCCTTCGATCGCATCTACATCTGGTTTATCCATCTGACCTAAAAATTGTCTTGCATAAGCCGATAATGATTCTACATACCGACGCTGACCTTCTGCATAAATGGTGTCAAAAGCTAAAGATGACTTACCCGAACCTGATAAACCAGTCAAAACGACTAACTTGTCTTTTGGAATGTCCACATCGATGTTTTTCAAATTGTGGGCTCTTGCCCCTTTTATTGATATTGCTTTCTTAACCATTCACGGTCATCCTTCCGCTTTTAATTCCAATACTAGATCTCTTAATTCAGCCGCTCTTTCGAAATTTAATTCACGAGCTGCTTGCTTCATTTCTTTTTCCATTTCTTCGATTAACTTATCTTTTTCTTTCTTAGAAAGATCACGAAGCTTTGGCTTGTCCTCTGTGTACGTATCTGCATCTTCTGCGACCATTGTTGCCCGAATCACATCACGAACCTCTTTCTTAATCGTCGTAGGTGTAACACCGTGTAATTCATTGTATTCCTGTTGTTTGGCACGACGTCGATTCGTTTCATCAATCGCTTTTGTCATCGAATCTGTGATCCGGTCTGCATACATAATAACTCGACCGTTTTCGTTACGGGCAGCGCGACCCATTGTTTGAATGAGCGAACGTTCCGAGCGTAAAAACCCTTCTTTGTCTGCATCTAATATAGTAACGAGTGACACTTCTGGGATATCTAAGCCTTCTCTTAGTAAGTTAATACCAATTAACACATCATATTTCCCTACACGCAAATCCCGAATGATCTCAATACGTTCTAATGTCTTTATTTCTGAGTGTAAATAAGCCACTTTGATACCAATTTCTTTTAAGTAATCGGTGAGATCCTCAGACATTTTCTTCGTTAATGTAGTTACTAGTACACGTTCATTACGTTCGACTCGTTTGTTAATTTCACCAATTAAATCATCAATTTGGCCTTCGATTGGACGAACTTCTATTTCTGGATCTAATAATCCCGTTGGGCGAATAATTTGTTCCGTCATATATGGTGTATGTTCTAACTCGTATGGGCCAGGTGTGGCTGATACGAAAATAAATTGATTCGCTTTTTTCTCAAATTCCGTAAACGTTAACGGACGGTTGTCCATAGCAGATGGTAGCCTGAAACCATGATCGACAAGGACTTGCTTTCTAGCCTGGTCACCATTATACATACCACGAACCTGGGGTAGTGTAACATGGGATTCATCAATCACGATCAAGAAGTCATCTGGAAAATAGTCTAATAATGTGTAAGGCGTAGAACCTGGTTCACGTAAAGTTAAATGTCTAGAATAGTTTTCTATTCCAGAACAAAAGCCCATTTCGCCCATCATCTCTAGATCATAATTCGTTCGTTGCTCTAACCGTTGTGCTTCTAGCAATTTATTTTGTTCCCTAAACACTTTCAACTGTTCTTGTAGTTCTTTTTCAATATTCTTCATTGCAACCTTTAGCTTTTCCTCCCCGGTTACGAAGTGGGAAGCAGGGAAAATGGCAATATGATCTCGGTCCCCGATAATCTCACCTGTTAGGGCATCCACTTCCCGAATGCGGTCGATTTCGTCTCCAAAAAACTCGACACGAATACAATGTTCTTCTCGAGAAGCAGGAATAATTTCGACTGAATCACCACGAACACGAAATGTACCACGTTGAAAATCGATATCGTTCCGTGCATATTGTATGTCTACCAGGTTTCGTAATAATGCATCACGATCTTTTTCCATCCCAACACGAATCGAAACGACTTGGTTGCGATACTCTTCCGGGGAACCTAAACCATAGATACAAGATACACTAGCTACAACTAATACATCTCTACGTTCAAATAGAGAAGATGTCGCCGAGTGTCGTAGTTTATCAATTTCATCATTGATACTCGCATCCTTTTCGATAAACGTATCCGTAGATGGGACATAAGCCTCTGGTTGGTAGTAATCATAATAACTAACAAAATACTCCACAGCATTGTTTGGGAAAAATTCTTTAAACTCACTGTACAACTGACCCGCAAGTGTTTTGTTGTGCGCAATCACAAGTGTAGGCTTGTTGATTTCCTTCACAACATTCGATACGGTAAATGTCTTACCAGTACCCGTTGCCCCAAGCAATGTTTGATGTCGTTTTTTTTCATTTATTCCTGACACTAATTCTTTAATTGCTTTCGGTTGATCACCTTGTGGTTGATAATTTGAAACTAATTCAAAGGTATTTTCCACGATCAAACCCTCCGTTCCATGTCATTCCTCTATTATATTATCACATTATACTATAATTCAAACAAAAACACGAACAGACATTCGACTCATTTTTGTTCTTTTTCCATAGCCTACCATGATCTTTTCATTTTTGTTAGAAATTTGATTTGTGATACTTAACATTGTGGTTTAAAAAGAAGTTATTTATAATCAAAAGCAGAGAAAAGATTTTTTCAATAGGAAGGAAGTACAAAATGAAGTTTTTTATACCAATAATGATAATCGTAGGCCTGCTTGTTGGGTGCGGACAAGAGGATACAAATAATAGTGAAGAGAACGAACAACTAGAGGCAATTCTCGAAGTTGATTTACAAGCGCCTGAAACTTTAGAGGTAGCAGAGCAAACAACGATTGATGCTGTTGTTACACAAGGGGGAGAAGTCGTAGATGATGCAGACGAAGTTGAGTTTGAAATTTGGATGGAAGGTGAAAAAGAATCTTCTATCATGTTAAGTGGCAACCATCAAGGTGAAGGTGTGTACCGTATTACTACGTCCTTTACAGATGCAGGGATTTATCACGTACAATCCCATGTGACCGCCCGCTCCATGCACACGATGCCTGTTGTCCAGATCACTGTTGGTGATGTGAGTACAGAAGTGGAAGAAGAGAGCGAAGAACCAGCAGAGACAGAAGAGTCACATGAGCATCATGACGATGAATCAGAACATAGCCATGACACTGCACATGATGATGACCACCATCATGGTGGCGTAACGATGAACCTGGATTCAGAAGACACTTTCCACGCTGGAGAAGAATCCGCATTATCTGTAGTAGTAACCAACAATGAAGAAGCACTTTCAGATGCAAAAGTATCATTAGAGATCAAGCATACAACGGAGTCAGATGACCAATGGATAGACCTTGACGAAGGCGAAGCTGGAACATACAACGGTACAGCCACTTTAGCCCATGCAGGCACTTACAATGTAACCATTCATGTGGAAAAAGGCGAGATTCATGATCATAAGGAAATACATATAGATGTAGTAGAATCACCCCTATAATTGGGTTGAGCTAAATGATTAAATCGTACAGTGGCAATGTCTGCCATTGTGCGGTTTTTTTTAATCGTTTTCAAACATGAATAACTTCATGAATTCTGAGAAGAATATAAAAAGTATTTTTCAAATCAAAAATTATCGATTTTCAGACAGATGTCATTCGTGCACAAAGGGATATGATTATGCTTAAAACAAAAAAAGTCATGAGAAATTATGCTATTTTAGGATTGATTTGGGCTATCACCACTGGACTTCTAGTGAAATTTATACCAAAGAATAAGGTAAGACATGGTACTGTAGCATTTTTATATAAACAGATGGTAACTTGGCTATTTGGTTTATTAGTAGTAGAGAAAGGGTTAATTAAATACCCGGTTAGAATCTTTAATAAAGCAAATAAAACAAGTTTTTCTTTTGAATATTTTATCTATCCGACTTTCTGTGCCATCTTTAATCTGTATTATCCAGAAAACAAGGATAGATTCATAAAATTTCTTTATTACATCTTTCACGCAGGAATTTTAACAATAGGTGAGGTTTTTGTTGAAAGATACACGAACCTTATTAAATATGTCAAATGGAAGTGGTATTGGAGTTTTATAACGATGGGTATAACTTATTATACTTCAAGGTTATTTTATCGTTGGTTTTTTAAGGATGAATTTAGTCAAAGACAAGATGAATAAACTTGTAATAAAACCCAACGCTTGATGCAAGCGTTGGGTTTTTTAAAGATTCAAATTTATCTATAACTCTGATCGTATTTGTTCACTTCAAACAAATCAATTAACTCTACTTTTGGATGTTTATCCATGAACCAACGCAACGCAAAATCATTTTTAAACAAGACAAGGAATTCATCATCGCGATCTTTTACCAGCATGTTACGCTCATCAAACATCGATGTATCCACTTGTTCTTTTTTCAACCACCGCGGAATTCTTTCGCCGATCGACTCTAACATAACTTCCACGTTGTATTCATTTTTCATACGGTATTCGAATACGTCATATTGCAGTTGGCCAACGGCACCAATAATATAGGATTCCATTGGATGACCGCGGAACAATTGGATTGCACCTTCTTGCACCAGTTGCTCGATCCCTTTTTTAAACTGCTTTGCTTTCATCACGTTCTTAGCTGTTACTCTTTTAAACAACTCTGGTGGGAATTGTGGTAGTTCATCATACTCATAGTTTTCTTTACTTTCTAATAACGTATCTCCAATGCGGTAGGAGCCCGGATCATAAATACCGATAATGTCACCAGGGTATGCCTCTTCCACTGTGTCCCTAGAAGATGCAACAAATTGTTGTGTTTGCGATAGCTTAAAAGCTTTGCCCGTACGTGCTAATGTCACGTTCATTCCGCGTTCGAATTTTCCGGAACATACGCGAAGGAATGCCACACGGTCACGGTGCGCCGGATTCATATTCGCCTGAATTTTAAAGATAAATCCAGAGAACTCTTCATTTTCAGGATTAATGATTCCTGATGTTGCTTTTCTTGGTGTCGGATTTGGTGCCATTTGTACAAACGTATCAAAAAATGTTTGCACTCCAAATGGCGCAAGGGCACTACCAAAGAATACTGGTGTTTGTTCTCCTTTTAAAATAGACTCCATGGAATATTGATCGCCCGCTTCGTCTAATAACTCTAATTCGTCTGATGTTTCTTGGTACGTTGCACTATTTACTAGTTCTGCGTGCTCAGGATTGTCTAATTCACTGTATGGAATATACGTCTCTTCTTCATTTCCGTTGAACTTAACAAACTGCTCATTGTAACGATCAAAAATACCCAAAAATCGTTTTCCCATACCAACTGGCCAGTTCATTGGGTATGTCTCGATATCTAGTACTTCTTCAATTTCCTCTAAAAGCTCTAACGGCTCGCGACCTTCACGATCCAACTTATTAATAAAAGTGAAAATCGGAATACCACGCATTTTACAAACCTTAAATAACTTAAGTGTTTGGGCTTCAATCCCTTTAGTCGCGTCAATAATCATGACCACACTGTCTACCGCAGTTAATGTACGGTACGTGTCTTCACTGAAGTCTTCGTGTCCAGGTGTATCTAAAATATTCACTTGATAGCCTTTGTAAGGCACGTTCATTACACTTGATGTTACGGAAATTCCACGCTGCTTCTCAATTTCCATCCAGTCAGAAGTTGCGAATTTCCCTGATTTTTTTCCTTTAACCGTTCCAGCTGAACGAATCAAGTTACCAAACAATAGTAGCTTTTCTGTTAATGTAGTTTTCCCGGCATCCGGGTGCGAAATAATCGCAAATGTCTTCCGTTTACTTACTTCATCTTTTATAGACATAAAAAATCCCTTCCAATCTATTTATTATTTTATTGTGTTTTTTCATTTAAGGGATTTTCATTTACATCGGAAGAAAGCTCCTTTTTCATTGATTTATATAGGATAAATCCTCATTTTACGAGGACAAATTATTTTTTCTCACGATAGTAAAAATAGCATGAGATAAGCTGTTAAGTCAACTTGTATTGGGAAAGCCTAGGGACATTAAGTAAAATAAGCGAGTAATTCAAGTTCGATTACTCTTCCTACTATACGATCACCTATTTTTTTACTCATACTCGGATTGAGCGATCGACGATTTGACTTACGAAGGTAAGCGATAAGCCGATTCATTACGATTAGTAGGCGTAACTTCTATTCTTTTAGCTAAAAGTTTAATTCAATTTAAGATAGATTTAAAACTTACTTGTGAAAATTTTGTTATAATAAAGAGATGCATGTCAGATTAGAAAAATTTCTTATACTTGATACACTTCATTTTTTTAACGCAGAACAAAAGGTAGGGATTTTAAATGCGCACCTTTTTCTTAGATAAACAAGATATTATTCGAATTACTGGCGAACGTTTTTATAAAAGAGGTCAAAATTACTTTAAACAGAATCGTGTCTTTGGACTAAGCTATAACCCAGCCATTAACTCTTGGCGAGGACAAGTGCGTGGAACAGAAACGTATAGCGTTCGTATCTTCTTTTTCGAAAATGATGAATTAGAAGCAAGTTGTGACTGTCCTGCCTATGCGACACATTATACATGTAAGCATATTGCTGCCATTTTATTGGCGATTAGTCAAGACTCTTGGAAGAACGTGAACAAAGACCTACAAGAAAGTCCCGCACCTGTGATCGAAATAGATCATGTGCCGAATGATACATTTACAAGTAGGATTATGGACGCTTTTTCAACGCAATCAAAACCAAACGCACTTCAAACGGAACAACTGGAAGTAGAATATACGATTGGTTCTAGAATTAATCCACATAATTCGAAAGCCTTTTTAGAGTTGGAATTAAAAATAGGAACAAGTAAATTGTATGTAGTCAAGAATATACGAGAGTTTCTCATTCATGTGAAGAAGGCAAAAGTCTATCCACTAACAGCAAAATTCAACTATGACCCAAGGATCCATCAATTTAGTGAGGAAGATCAGTACCTGATTCAAACACTCATTACAGCTTATGAAAATGAAACACTCTTTGAAAATTCTTTTTCCAACCCGCTGCATGACAAGCGCACTTTAGTGATACCACCTGGCATTGCTGATTCGTTGCTAGAATCGATAAGTAAACAGAACAGCTTTTACAAAGCTTACACGGGGGAACTGCTCCCGATTTCGATCCAACAAGAGCTTGCACATCTTGATTTTAAATTGGATCAACAAGACGACACACATTTTACAATTGATGTTTCGATGCTTTCCGATCACACGTACCTAGAAAGTTATAGGTATCTCGTGAAGCAAGGGGTTTTTTATCAAATAAAGGAAGAACAACAAAAAATTATTGATCAATTATATGCGCTACTTCCTTATCGTAATAAGCAATCACACCGTATATCGAATGATAAGATTGAAACATTTGTTTCTACTGTTGTTCCAAAATTAGAAGAGATCGGAAACGTCAAGTTATCCGAAAAAACAAAGCAGACGATATCGACTGCCCCTCTTCTAACAAAAATATATATCGATGAACATGACAGTACGTTAATTGCTAAGGCTGAATTTCATTATGGTAGCCGTGTATTTCACCCGTACAAACAAGAACAGGCAAGTACGGATCAAATCGTGAAACGAAACATGGCAAAAGAACTAGAAGTTTTGCAATTCATTGAACAGGCAGGTTTTGTTTATTTAAAAGACCAATACCACTTATTTAAAAATGAAGCAATCTATGCGTTTTTATATGAGAAGTTAGTGGATCTTGAACAGATGGCCACTGTTTACGTAGCCAATAACGTAAAGACAATGATTGCTGGTGAGAGACCAAGCCTTACTTCCAAAGTAAATATAAATAAAAATAGCGGGATGCTCGATATCTATTTTGATATGGAGGGGATCTCTCAAGGAGACGTGCAACAAGTACTCCAAGCAATGATTGAAAAAAAGCGGTATTTCCGTATCCCGAATGGAGCACTTATTGAACTTGAAGGAGAAGCATTCGATTCTTTTTATGAGCTAGCAGACCGCTTGCAATTAAATAAGAAGCAAGTGGATGAGGCACACATCCAAATTCCGGCTGCACGTAGCTTTCAAATTGAGGATACATTAAAAGCAGATACCGCCCAGTTTAGTGCATCATTTCAGCAGTTGCTCGATGAATTAAAGGAACCGAGCAAACTGAACTTCCGCCTACCAGATCATTTGGAAGCAGAGCTTCGTGATTACCAGCATGTTGGCTATCAATGGTTCCGAACACTATCGCACTATCATCTTGGTGGCATTTTAGCAGACGATATGGGCCTTGGTAAAACGATACAGACAATTACGTATCTACTTGCAGAAAAGCAGGCCAAGAATACACCTTACAAAAGTCTTGTGGTAGCACCCGCTTCCTTGTTATATAACTGGAAGAAGGAGTTTGAAAAATTTGCACCAAGCCTAAACATCCAGGTAATTGCTGGTAACAAAACCCAACGTAGCAATCTGATGCAAGAAACAGGTGAGGTTGACGTGTATATTACGTCTTATCCCTTGCTCCGTGTAGACGTTGATTTATACGAGTCGTTTCATTTTGATGCATTGATCTTAGACGAGGCACAAGCAATTAAAAACCACTTAACACAAACAGCAAAAGCAGTTCGTGCGCTCCAAGCAAGCCAGCGTTTTGCCTTAAGTGGTACACCAATCGAGAACTCGCTTGATGAATTATGGTCCTTATTTTATACAATATCACCTGGTCTTTTTGATAACAAAAAGAAGTTCCTTCAACTAGATCATGCATATATATCCAAAATCACAAGACCATTTATCTTACGACGCTTGAAGAAAGATGTCTTAGACGAATTGCCAGATAAAATAGAAACGGTTCAGTATTCGGACCTAACAAAGAATCAAAAACAAGTCTATATTGCGTACGTGGAAAAGATGCAAGAACAGATTACCGAAACGATCCAGGAAAAAGGGTTTGAAAAAGGAAAGCTAGAAATACTAGCGGGTCTAACTCGACTTCGACAAATTTGTTGTCATCCATCCTTATTCTTGGAAAATTACACTGGTCAATCTGGCAAATTAGAGCAGCTAATCGAGTTGATCCATGATCTGAAACAAAATGGCAAGCGCCCATTAATTTTTTCACAGTTCTCCAGTATGTTAAAAATAATCAACCAACGATTGGAGCAGGAAGATTTTGATACGTTTTATTTAGACGGTTCTACTGCCTCACAAACCCGAGTGGAAATGGTCGATCGTTTTAATGAAGGGGAAAAATCTGCATTCCTAATCTCGCTAAGAGCTGGTGGAACTGGACTCAATCTAACTGGTGCTGACACCGTTATCCTTTACGATCTGTGGTGGAATCCCGCAGTCGAAGAACAAGCTGCCGGTAGAGCTCACCGTATCGGTCAGAAAAACGTCGTCCAAGTAATCCGAATGATTACAGAAGGAACGATAGAAGAAAAGATTTATGAATTACAACAAAAGAAACGCGAGCTCGTTGATCAAATTATCCAACCTGGTGAAACGATGCTTTCGAAGTTATCGGAAAAAGAATTAAGAGAATTGTTAGAGATAAAGGTATAGTTTCATACGTACTAAATCCCAAGCAGCAGAAGCCACTTGGGATTTTTATTTCATTTCGCCTACAAGCATCGTTAAATAATCCGGCAAAACTTCTATTTCTGACGGTGTCGAACAACGACGTTCCCCGTCACAATCAACGGTCTGTTCTGGTGTCGCCGTTACTTTCAATTTTTTCGTTTGGAAATAGATATACCCTTCTTCTTTCGTTGGTTGGTTAGACATTTTTGTTTGCAACATCGACCAAAACACTTGCACAGAAGTTTCTTTTATTAAAAGTACATCGAGCAACCCATCTTGGACATCGCCTTTCGGAAAAAATGCTTCGACTCCGGCAGTAAACGTTCCATTCCCAACTACAAGCATGACCGCTTCATCATCAAAGTTGAAATCATCTGCTTCTAATTGCAGGTGAAACGGTTCTGTTTTCCCCATTGTTTGTGCCGTTCGTAAGTAATAGCCAAATCGACCATACCTGTCTTTGACTTCGGAATCAACATTACTAGCTACCTGGGTGATCAGTCCAATCCCCCAGAAGTTAAGAAAATAATTTTTATCGGTTTTACCAACATCCACAGGCTGCTGATGCTTGTCCACGATCTGATATGTAGCCTTGACTGGATTCTGGTACATCCCGATTGCTCTCGAAAAATCATTACTCGTTCCACCCGGAATAATGCCTAAGACCGGGCGCCTGTCTAATCGGCATAGTGCATTCACAACTTCATTGACTGTTCCATCACCACCAGCAGCGATGATTATATCCACTTCACTAGCAACCTTTCTAACCAAATCACCACTATCACCGTATTTCTGCGTTTCGTAAAAATCTACCTGTTCGAATTGATTATGTAAAATTTCTTCAATCTTCACCTTTTGCTTCTGTAGTTTTCCTCTTCCTGCTGTTGGATTAAAGATGACTGCTACACGTTCCATGTCCCGCATCCTTTCCTGTATCAGAAATATTCTTTTATGAATTAAGTTCCCCATACAATGGTTTTGTAAACGGTATTTTTTGAAAAGGGTAATCTCTTCTGGAGGTTCAGACATGATAGAAAATCCGTATTAACGCTGAAATACTCAATTTCAGATGGCACATCTTAATGTGGCCAAGCCTTTTTCTGACTCTGAATGACTTTCGCTCGCACTTGTTGTCCGAATACAAGCCTGTTTCTGACTATGAATGACTTTCGCTCGCACTTGTTGTCCGAATTCACGCCTTTTTCTGACTCTGAATGACTTTCGTTCGCACTTGTTGTCCGAATCCAAGCCTGTTTCTGACTCTGAATGACTTTCGCTCGCACTTGTTGTCCGAATCCATGCCTGTTTCTGACTATGAATGACTTTCGTTCGCACTTGTTGTCCGAATACAAGCCTGTTTCTGACTCTGAATGACTTTCACTCGTTCGTAACTTCCAAATCGAAGTCTGATTTTGATCGGCTACTGCACGTCTTCTCTTGCGAATTAACGATGAATTCAAAAATTAAATTACTATACAGTCTATATAATATCTGCCACAATCATACAATAACAATCTTCTAAAAAGAGCCTAAACAAAAACCCAAGCATATGCTTGGGTTATACGTTAGAAACCTTAGAGGTATATTTAATTTTGTCCACTTCTGTGTTAATGTATTCCATCTTATCATCAAGTGCCGTTACTGTATCGGCAGCCAGCTTTAGTTCTTTTTTCAACTTTTCTGGAATATCTTGATCAAACTTATAAAAGATCTTGTGTTCCAGACTCGCCCATGTATCCATGGCTATCGTTCTTATTTGTATCTCAACAGGCACATACTCTGTCCGGTTTGCTAAAAATACGGGTACCTCCAGAATCATATGCAAACTTCGATAGCCGTTCTCCTTCGGGTTCTTAATATAATCTTTTGTCTGAATCACGTTAATATCATCTTGAGAAGCGATCATTTCATGTATTTTATAAATATCACGAACAAAGGAACAAGTAACACGAACACCAGCTATATCCAGGACATACGATCTTGCATTTTCCAATGTGACCGATAGTCCTTTTCTGTTTAATTTGTTCATGATACTTGATGGATCTTTTATCCGCGATTTAATATGTTCAATCGGATTATGGTTATGAATGAACTGAAATTCTTCATTCAATATATTTAGCTTTGTATTAATTTCATCCAGTGCGAATTTGTACATTAGTAGCCCATTCTTCCAATGGTTAAACTTATCTTGAAACACGTCCATACTACTCAACCTCTCTGTCTGATCCTTTTGTACCTCTTCCATTATATCACCGGCTATTCCTTATATTTGTCTTTTTCGTCATTGTTACGATTATTGTTGGAATTTGAACAAGTTAGTCTTTACTATATCCTCTATACGGACAAGCATTACTATGGGTTTCAACAAATTAAGAAGAATCCGTTTTTAGTAATTGCACTTTGTTTGCTAAGCGACGTGTTTTTTTATGCTACGACAAAGTTTCTTGTCGCAAATTATGTTTATTACATCATCATATTAAAAGCCACAATAAAAAAGACATAACCCTTTATCAGATTCATGCCTTTTTCCACAACTATAAACTTATATTCGCTTGTCTTTTTTGAAAATCCACATCATCATAATACGTATTTTTCACCAGTACATTTGGACCAAGGCACTTTACAGCCGGACAGTGGCAATTTAAGCTTTGCGCTGTTTTTGTGTTCATCCAACGGTCGTACGCTTCTGGTAAAGGAGTATGCTGAATGTTGCCTAACGATGGTTCATCACCAAAATCAGTAACAATCACTTCTCCAGTAAATATATTCACATTCAGACGAGAACGCCCGTCAGGATCATTACGGACAGTTACATTTTTTTCTTTATATAAACGTTGTAATAAATTTAAATCTTCAGATGAAGTATTACATGGATAGATTGGAAGTGTGCCAAATAACATCCAGAAATTCGGATCACGATGATCTAGCAACCTATGAATCGATTGCGCCATTTCTTCCAAGCTAAGCGTTTCTAAATTACTAGCAAAATCAACTGGATACATCGGATGAATTTCATGCCGTGCACACCCCATTTCTAGCACATGGTCATGAATTTTTTCAAGGTAAGGGAACGTGCGTCTGTTTAACATCGTTTCTGCAGAGACCATCACCCCAGCCTTAGATAATCGTTGTGCATTTTCTACCATGCGATCAAAAAACATCGCTCTATTTTGTTCCGTAGGCTTGCGCTCCATCCGCGCGAACCCCGTTTCCACAAACTCCTCCACCGTTCCCCAGTTATGCGAAATATGTAGTACATCTAAGTATGGAATAATCTCTTCATAACGATTATATGGCAATGTTAAATTGGAATTAATTTGCGTCCGGACACCACGCTCGTGCGCATAGGAAAGCAACGGGACAACATAATTCCTAACCGACTTTTTCGACATCATCGGTTCGCCACCCGTAATACTTAACGTCCGCAGATGAGGAATCTCATCTAATCGTTTAAGCAGCAACTCGATTGGTAATGCATCCGGGTCTTGGTCTTGTAATGTATAACCGACAGCACAATGTGCACAACGCATGTTACATAGTGTTGTAGTTGTAAATTCGATATTTGTTAACGTCATTTCCCCATGTTCTTCTACATCCATATACGCTTCCCACGGATCAAAAGACGGGTTTATTTCAGGTTGTTTTTGTTTCGTACGCATCTATTTAAAACGTCCTTTCCAACTGTGCATTAATCTATTATACTACCATTTTCCCCACAAAAAAACCACGTGATGCTGCAAAGGTTCTCTATGATAAAATCATATACGGTTTATGATTAGTTTTTAATGAAAAAAGGGGATATTTGCGCATCCACCTGATTTATTCAGTGACTTGTAGCAGTAAATCAGTAACTTTTAGCAATAATTCATTAACTTTCTCAGTAATTCAGTGACTTTTAGCAATAATTCAGTAACTTCCAAAATAATTCAGTAACTCACCAGATCCACACTAAAAGCCCCTGGTTCACAACAACCAGAGGCCCTCCTATTATTCGATATCTCTTCTGTTATACCCAATCACACCCGCTGCAATTAACCCAAGCGCGATCACACTCAATACGAGCATAGAAAGAAAATCTATTTCCTCCACAGGGTATCTCGGTACAAAACCGAATGGCGAGATTTGACCAACCCAATCCGAGAATTGAAATAATCCACCCAAATAGAGCACGATAAAGGAATAAAACACATATAACCAGACCAAGCTTGTTAGCTTAGGTATAAAACCAATCAACAACGCCGAAATACCTATCATAACAACCATTGCCGGGTAGTAAGCAAGTGCTCCACCATAAATTTTTCCAAAAGATAGTCCACCTTCTACGACTGCAGTGCCCGAAGCCCATAGGGAAAAGGTAGCTAGAGACAGCATGACAAATCCGTTTACAACCGCAATAATCACATAACTAAGGATTAATCGTGTTCGGGAAACAGTTCTTCCTAATAGATGATCGATCCGTCCTTTTTTCTCTTCCCCATATAATTTATTTATTGCCATGATTGGCGGAATCGTTGCGAGCAATGCAACAACGATCATTAACTGTGGCAAAAATTGCTCGACAATCGTTAAGCCTTCTTGTTGCATTAACATTTGTTCAATTAACTCGTTACCAGCAAAAAATGATTCTAAATCTCCCAGTACAGAACCATAAGAGCTTCCTAATAATAGCATACCAATAGCCCATGAAATCGTACCAGTTCGTTGCAATCGTAAGGCCAAACCTGCTGGACTTTGTAAGAAACGAGACGCGTGTCTTTTTCCAGGCTTTGATGGAATAAACCCAGCACCCAAGTCACGGATAGCATTAAGATAGTAAGCGAAGAATAATAGAATAATAGAAAAAACAACCATGAATACTACCGGCCACCAATTATTCGATGCATACACTTCTGCCTTCGTCACCCAGCCTAAAGGTGACAACCAAGATAGCTTCTCATTGCTTACATCTGTTATGGCACGTAATAGATAAGCTAGGAGTAAAATTGCAATTGATAAACCCGTAGTACCCCGTGCACTTTCGGAGAGTTGGGCCATCAGTGCAGTCACACCAACAAACACTAATCCCGTTCCCCCTAAAACCGCACCATATAAGAGCGAGCCTTCCAGGTCGAGACTCTCGATGTCTAACAGATATAAGCCAAAACCAACGATCAGTGCCAACAAAATATTTGTTAACGCAACAATGAGTAATGTTGCATTTAAATTAGATAGCCTACCTGCAGGAAGCGATCGAACCATTTCAATTCGTCCGTCCTCTTCTTCACCTCGCGTATGACGACTCACCAATAAAATACTCATTAATCCTACAACCGCTGCCGTCATTAAAATCATATTATGTGCAGTCATGACACCTAACGTATAATTAGCAAAATCTGCTGGACCAACCATTGCCGTCATCGCAGGATTTTGCATCGTTTCGATGATGCCTGCACGTTGCTCTTCTGTACCGTAAAGATCAATAAACGCAATTGGAATAATCAAGGTAAAGAAGCTTAAGCCAATTAACCATAGTGGGATTCGGATCCGATCCTGTCTTAGAATTAATCGCGACAGGAGTCCTGTTTTAGCAAAAGATTGACTAGCCATTAGTCCGTCCCTCCTGCTCCCACACGGTCTTCTGTACCTTCGTAATGACGCATAAATAACTCTTCTAACGTTGGTGGTGCGCTTTCCAGCTTCACAATCCCAAACTGACTAAGATATTTAATGACATTGTCAATTTCATTCGAATCAATTTGAAACGAAGTACTTTGACCTTTCTTTTGAATAGCATAAATTCCTTTTAAGTTACCTAGTTGTCCAAGTGGTTCTCTTGTTTCTACCAACATTTGTGTTCTAGTTAAATGTCTTAATTCATTTAACGAGCCTGACTCGATAATTTCACCTTGTCGGATAATACTGACGCGGTCACATAGCTTTTCCACTTCCGATAAAATATGACTAGAGAGAAGCACACTCTTTCCTTCGCTTTTTACATCCCTCACACATTCCTGAAAGACATTTTCCATTAAAGGGTCAAGCCCTGATGTTGGTTCGTCTAAAATATACAAATCTGCATCTGATGAAAATGCAGCAATTAATGCTATCTTTTGCCTGTTTCCTTTTGAATACGTACGACATTTCTTAGTCGGGTCTAAATCAAATTTTTCAATGAGCTCATCACGTTTTTTTGTATTGGATGATCCACGTAGTTTTGCGAATAAGTCTATCACCTCTCCACCAGTTAGGTTCGGCCAAAGATTGACATCCCCAGGAACATAGGCAATACGCTTGTGAATCTCCACTGCATCACTCCATGCATCTTTATCAAAAATTGATACTTCTCCTTCTGTTGCTTTCAAAATACCTAAAAGCACACGAATCGTTGTTGATTTACCTGCACCATTTGGTCCAATAAATCCTAAAACTTCGCCTTTGTTTAACTCTAGGTTCACTCCATCTAATGCGGTAAACTTACCAAACTTCTTCGTTAAATTCGTCGTTTTTAGAATCGACATGTTCATCCTCCTCTTAGTAGGAAAAACTATAAATTATGAAATATTTAAACTTATATAGTTCATAATATACAATTTCCTTGTGCATTACAATATATTTTTGAAATCAATTTATTGTTATATTTCATAATTTTGATTAAACTAAGAATGAGGTGAAAGCTAGTGGACGGGTTTAAACGTAGAGCAGAAGTGAAAAAAACAAATATATTAGAAGCTGCATTAGACTTATTTATGAAGTTTGGTGTGCAAAAAGTCTCGATTGCAGAAATTGCGAAACAAGCAAACGTGTCCCAAGTGACGATTTATAATTATTTTGATAGTAAGCATAACTTGATTTATGAGGTGATGATTTACTACGTCGAAACAGCTTGGATTGATACTGAAGAAATTTTGAATAGTAACATCGCCACTTCAGAAAAAATAAAAGCAATCATTTTTAATAAGAAAACAGCTACTAATCAGATGAATCAAGATTTTTATAACTATTTCATGAAGGAATATACTTCAGGGATCGCATATTTGGAAGAATTTATCGCAAAAACAATGCTTCCAAGGCTAGTAGAACTAATTGATGAAGGTAAAGACAAAGGTGAAATTGATGCTTCTGTCTCCAATGAAGCAATCCTCTTTTATATTCAAATGCTACGAGAGGTTATGCAACGAGAAGATGTCTATCAAAAGATTCTCCCCCTTTCTGAAGAAATTACAAAGCTAATGTTTTACGGTATTGTTGGGAAAGATCACAAGTAACCTAATGTGCATAGAAAAAAACGGCTTGCGATATCGCAGCCGTTTCTTCCTAACTATTGTGCTTTTTTTCTAGACTTAAGGTCGTTATTTCGATAATGTTCTTTTGCAAAAAGAATGCCAAGTTCGTGATGCTCTCCTTGATAGATTGCACGTTGAGCAAATCGAAGTTCCCCACGGACATCACGGATATCTAATTTACAATAAGCACTATTCGCTTGCAGTGCTTCATAAAACGCTTGTTCACTAGTAACAACTCTGCCATTAACCTTCATAATTTTTTCCCCTGGCATCAGTTCTAAACTTTCACCTGGTGTATTTGGAATCACACCAAGTACTAGTAGCCCATTCGGTTCTGGGCTAAAGAAGGCTTGCTTCATTTGATCGTTTAAGCGGAATCGATACGATATAAATTCCCTTCCTAAAATCGCAATGATCGCACTGACTAGCGTAAGGACAGATAGATAGTACCCTGTCACGGCAATCCCAATCGTAATTAGACCTAGAAT
Organism: Aquibacillus koreensis; assembly: GCF_025154055.1. GTDB lineage: Bacteria > Bacillota > Bacilli > Bacillales > Amphibacillaceae > Aquibacillus_C > Aquibacillus_C koreensis. Next base: position 87,049 of record NZ_JAOALK010000055.1, on the reverse strand, counting down.
TAAAACAGCATTACCTAATGTACGAAATGCCTTGACTGGTATTGTTCCTTTCACAACATGTTCAAATCCAAAAATAATTGGGACAAGCATGAGAGAATAGCTTGTACCATTCACATCAAAAACAGGCCACCATGAAGCAAAAGATACGATCGGCCCTCCTGGAATCAATGTAAAAAAGGGAATCATCGTTATTTTCTTCATACGGTGCTGGCCAACCCATTTCCCACGATTTCCTTTCACTAATTCAGGGAAAGTGTGATTTTGTCGCATCCGCATCATAATTATTGCTTCTATTACCAAGAAAATCCCTAATAGTGTTGTAAAACTAACAAAATCAACTTGTTGTAGATCTTCCAACCACGCAGCGGGCACATAGTCTGTGAAAAACGTTCGAATAACTAGCAAAACGATATAGGTAAAACTAAAAATATAAGCGGCTGATAGCCATGTGAATCTACCTACAATAGATAATAGAATAGTAATGATAGATAATAGCAATATAACCGGATAACTTAAAGAAACACCTGCAACCATCACGATAACAGATAGCACAATCCCACTGATTAAGGATATGAGCCACGTGTGTTTCATCTCATAAAAAATATCATAAATCTTCGTACCAAAATGGCGCCTTTCTTTTTTTACTCGAGATTTATGCGCAATTAACAATACGATAAAGAACCAATAAAATAAAGGAGATAAAAAAAGCCTGCCAATTCCTCTTCCTAATTCAATGAGCCATTCCACCATCTTATACTCCTTCCAACACCTATAAACACATTTGTGTATGATAAGTTAATTTCGATACACGTGTCCATTTTCCCTGCCTCTATACTAAGAATACAATAGAGTTTTCCTCCTTGTCACTTACTTTTCACTTTTTGGATTAGAGAGAAAGTTCCCACGCCTCTCTTTTTCAAGATTCATCCATAAATTCCCTAAATGTTGTGGTGATATTATAGTGTTCTTAAATGCGCTAGAACTCCTTACTTAAAAGTTGATATACCCCTATCATAACAATACTTGAATACAAAGAAAAAGCCTAAATCACAATTTGCGATTTAGGCTAAGACTGGAACAAGGCACCTGTTCATTTATCCAAAACAGCATTTCCCACTATTGGAATAATGCTTCTAATGCTTTTTCTTTTTGTGTGTCGTTTTCTCCGCTTCGGATTAGATCAATGATGCTTGTTTGTAGTTTTTCAGCTGTTTGTTTATCGATCTCACCGGTAGCATTGATTCCATTGTCTGCTTGATATTGCTTTACTGCTTCCACTGTTTCTTGGCTAAAGTAACCATCTTCTCGCCCTGGCTCATAGTCTAGACCCTTTAACATGATTTGCGCATTGGCGATTTTAGGATCACTCTCATTAAACGTTAATGTTTCTTCAATTTGAATCGGGTTGGTATAAAAGTAATCTGGTTGACTTACTTCGATTGTTGGCTCCACACCAGTTTCATTTATCCAATTCCCTTCTGGTGATAACCACTTAAATAAGGTTAACTTAATCGTACTACCATCACCCATTGGGATAGTTTGTTGTACCGTACCTTTACCAAAACTAGTTCTTCCAACGACTTCATAGTCACCAGCTTCTTTTAATGAAACAGCTAATATCTCTGATGCTGATGCACTACCCTCGTCAATCAACACACTAATCGGATAGTCTTTTGGTTCTGATAAGTCAGAGAAATATCTAGATTTCTTGCCTTCCTTGTCTTCAATTTGTACATAAGGTATATCTTCTGTAACAAAGTTTTTCAGGATCTCCTCAACCGTAGGTAATAAGCCTCCTGGATTGCCTCGTACATCAATGACAAGTCCTTCGATTCCTTCTTTTTCTAGCTTCGTTAATTCTTCTTTAAAACGGTTTGCAGTATTTTCGGAAAAGGATGTAATTTCGATAATGCCTGCCTTACGTCCATCAACCTCTACAGTTTCTGCATAAACTGTTTCCAAAGGAATTTCATCACGAACAAGTTCAATACTTAGCAGTTCAGCAACACCTGGGCGTTGAATCTCTAACTCAACTGTCGATCCTTTTTCACCACGTATTTTAGAAACTGCATCATATAAGTCAAGTCCTTCCACGCTCTCCTCGTTCACTTTCAGAATCTGATCATTTGGCTTTAATCCAGCTTCTTCCGCAGGCGAATCTTTGATTGGTGCAATAATCGTTACTTTTCCTTCACGCATACTTACTTCTGCACCAATACCTTCAAATGAGGACTCTATTTGCTCCGTGAACTCTTGTACTGTTTCACTATCCATGTAAACGCTATAAGGATCTTCTAACGTATCAAGCATTCCTTGAATAGCACCTTCAATTAGTTGCTGTTCGTCTACTTCTTCTAAGTAATTTTGTTCAATTGTTTCTAATGCTTGTAGAACTTTTGCCATTTTCGGCATGTCATTATTTTGACTTTCTAGTTGTTCTTGTTGACTTGGTGTATTGTCTTCTACTGTCTGGCTTGATTGTTGCTCGTTATTCGTTTGACCCGATTCAGCAAGCTTCACACCTGCATAGGAACCAAGTGCACCCATACATAACGCTGCAACAATAATGATTGCAATGTACCTTTTTTTTATGTTCACATATTTCACCTCAAAAAAAATGTTTGTCTTGTTGCTATTCTACTATGTATTGCACAAAAAGGCATCACAACCGATTTGTGCGATGCCCTTTTGCTATTTGTTTATCGTATGCAATACATGTCCAATTCATGTTACATTCGTGAATTATTTAATATAACTATATGGATTTACTACGTATTTTGTCGTGTAAGACCAGCCACCTTTATGCAATTCAAAGTGCAAGTGTGGTCCTGTTGAATCACCCGTACTACCCATATAACCAATGATTTGTCCTTGTGTTACAAGTTGTCCTTCACCGACAATATAATGCGTCATGTGTGCATATACACTCGTAAACTCCGTGCCATTTACATCATGCAAAATCATAACACGATTACCATACCCAGGTGAACCGTTACTATTCTTGTGGAATCTCGCATCAATGACAACACCAGAAGCGGTAGCATAAATTGGTGTACCTGAGTTTGCCGCGATGTCGATTCCTTTATGATAACTTCCCCAACGCCAACCTATTCCAGAAGTGTGTCTTCCATCAGCTGGTATAATAAAATCACTTTTACCTGCACTTGGACTAGATGGTGCCGCAGGTTCTCCTGAGTCACCGGAATTGCCTTCGTTACCTGCAGCTTCTTGTTCAGCTTTTTTCTTCGCTTCTTCCGCTGCTAGTTGTTCCAAGCGCTGCTTTTCTTGTTGAGCCGCTTGTTTCGCTTTTTCAATCGATGACGCTTTTGCCGCTAGAATTTCTTTTTCTTCTTCAAGTGAAATCTGATATTTCTCTAAGTGTTGATGCTCTTCTTCTAACTGAGCCATTAGTGTTTCTTTTTCAGACTTTTGGCTATCTAACGTTGCCTTAAGTGAGCTCAACTGTTGTTGTTGTTGTTCTAACGATGCTTTTGTTGCAACTAAGCCTTCTTTTTTCTCTTCTAGAGCAACTTGTTTCTCTTCTACACTTACTTTTTTCGTTTCAAGATCATCTTTATCATCCATATGAGATTCCATAATCCCTTTATCCTGATCCATGATCTTGGTGACGGCAGTAGCTCTATTAATAAAATCTCCAAAGCTTTGGGCACCCATAATTACTTCTAAGTAACTGATTTCTCCACCGTTTTGCTGAATCGCGCGCAAACGATTTTTCAGTAGCTCTTCACGTGTTTCAATTCTTTCTCTTAATTCCTCAATTTCTTCTTTTAGTGTAGCAATTTCTTCGATCGTAACTTCTATTTCCTTTTCCGTTGTATCAATCTCATTATTTGTTTGAGTGATTTCATTTTGTTTTGCAGTAATTTTGGATTGCGTGTCATTAAGCTTTGCGTTAATTGTATCTATTTCTTTATTAACTGAATCTTGTTCTTCCAAATTTTCTTCAATCTTCTGTTCGGTATCTTCTACCTGACTACCAACTTGGTCACGCTCTTTATTCACTTCTTGTTGTTGTTTGTTTAAGTCATTAAGCTTACTATCAACATTACCAATAGTTTCAGCAGAGATTTGTATCGAGGATGGTATGAATGTCACGATGCAAACGATGCTGATGACGATAAAAGATAAGCCCTTTTTCATTCGTTTTTCCCCTTCCGACATTAGAAACTAGCATTCTATTTTTATACTTTCAAGAATTTACGAACGCTCATTACACTGCCCCAAACACCAATTCCCGCTCCAATTGCTAGAATAAGCAAGGATAGTTGCCATGCAAATGGATTGAATTCTAACAGTTCCACAAATTCAAATTGCGTCAGTGTATCCACATTGTTAGTGATATAGTAATAAGCACTCACGATCACAGCAATCGGAATAATACTTCCTAACACACCAAGTAATAGTCCCTCTACAAAGAAAGGCCAACGAATAAATCCGTTTGTAGCACCGACAAGCTTCATAATTTCAATTTCTTTTCTTCTAGCCATAATCGTAATTTTGATCGTATTCGAAATTAGGAAGATCGCGGTAAATACGAGTCCAATAATTAATGCTAAGCCAATATTTCGAGCATAACTATTAAATGTAAACAGGTTTTGCACTACTTCTTGTCCATAATTTACTTTTTCAACATTATCAATTGCTTCAATTTTTGTTGCAACAGACGCTGTATCTAGCGGATCTGTTGTTTTAACAACATAAGCGTGACTTAGTGGATTATCTTGTTCGTATAAGTCCCAGATACTACCCTCTTCTCCCATACTTTCTATTAAACTCTGAAGCTCTTCTTCTTTCGTGGAAAACTGTACGAGTGATACTTCAGGAATTCTCTCAAGCTCTTCGCCTACCGCTTCAATTTCAGCTTCATCTGCAGTCAAATCGATGAATGCTTTAATCTGTACATCTTCTTCTAAGTTATCTGCAATATGATTTAAATTAATCATGAGCGCCAGGAATGCCCCAACTAGAATTAACGTTGTTGTTACGGCACCTACCGACGCAATTGTCATCCAACTGTTACGCCATATATTTTTAGCACCTTCACGGAAATGTCTTTTTAATGTATTAAGCCTCATAGCCGTAATCACCTCGGTGTTCGTCTCGGACAATTAAGCCGCCTTCAATTGCTATTACACGCTTCTTAATTGTGTTTACAATCTCCTTACTATGGGTAGCCATAATAATAGTTGTACCACTTGCATTTATTTCATCAAGAATCCGCATAATATCCCATGACGTGTCAGGATCTAAATTTCCAGTAGGCTCGTCCGCTATTAAAAGCTTCGGGTAGTTAACAATCGCTCTTGCAATCGATACACGCTGCTGTTCTCCGCCAGATAGTTCATCTGGAATAAAGCGTGCTTTATTTTTTAAACCAACTAAATCTAGTACTTCCATCACACGTCTACGCATGTTTCTAGGAGTCTCTTCAATAACTTCTAATGCAAATGCTACATTCTCATAAACTGTCATTTTCGGGAGTAACTTAAAATCTTGGTAGACAACACCTATATTTCTACGAAGAAGAGGAACTTGCTTCCATTTCAAAAATGGGACGTCCATATTATTAACAACGATGGAACCCTTGGAAGGTTTTTCTTCTCGGAAGATTAATTTTATAAAAGTAGATTTACCGGCTCCACTAGGCCCAACCACATAAACAAATTCGCCTTGTTCAATGGTGACATCAATGCCGTTCAAAGCTGTTACACCATTTGGATATGTTTTGTAAACGCCCTGCATATCGATCATAATTTATCACCTTATCTTTTTTTTATGTTAAAAAACTAGTTGTTTTCATTTTACTTAGGTCTAAAACCCTGGATTTTTCTGTCGAAATAACGGGTCTTTTACATTATAACATCTTATAGCAAAAATTTTAGTCCTATTTTTATTACATTTATGTTTCAAACTGTGTTAACTTTTGGCACTTTTTTAAGGATTGTGTATATAAACACCCCCAATATTGATAGTGTTTCGTTAGGTTCATTTGTTTTTGGGGGTAAAAGACAGGTTCAAGTGGATGTTTTCGTGAAGAAAGGGAGGAATTACATAGAAAACCAATTCATAGTATATAAAAAACTACAAACATGATACTATTTGTAGTTTTTTGATGTCGCTTTATGTTGTTTTAAACCCTTCACCTAACACTTCCGTCGCATTCATTGCGACAACAAATGCACGGTCGTCGACACGTCTTACTATTTGTGTCACCTTACTAAATTCATTCTGTGCACATACACACATAATAATTTTTCTTGCCTCATCCGTATATCCACCTGTACCATTCAATACTGTTACACCACGATCGACATCTTCCAATAATGCACGCCTAACCTCTTCAACCTGATCGGTTATAATCATCACATTTTTGGATGTATTTAAACCAACTTGTACAAAGTCAATCGTACGACTTGTTACAAACAACCCAATTAAGGCGTAAAGCCCTTGTTCAATCGAGAATACAAAGGTCGCAGTTAAAACAATAACCCCATCAAATAGAGCGACACAAATACCTAGTGGAAGTGGAAAGAACTTGTGCAGGATTTGCGCTGCAAGGTCAATCCCACCAGTGGAGGCTTTCCCACGAAAAACAATACCAATCCCGAGACCGGCAATCATACCACCAAAAATCGCTGCTAATAATGGGTCAGGTGTTGCAGGATTCCACTCTCTCGTTAGAAAAACAAACAAAGGCAGAATGATCGTTCCGACTAGCGATTTCGCACCGAATTTTTTCCCGAGAATGATAACGCCAGCAATAAACAACGGGATATTCATTGCCCATTGTACAATGGATGGCTCCCAACCAAATACCGCCTTCGTAATCGTACTAATTCCGGCTACTCCACCAGATGCAACTTCGTTTGGTAGCAAAAACACATTAAATGCTACTGCAACAAAAAATGAACCGATCACTACTAAAACATATTCAATCGTATTCACTAGCGCGCGTGGCATTGGCTCACGTCTATATTTTGCAATCATAATAAAAAACACCTCTATATAAGTTCAATAGTCAACTTTAGGAGTATATCACTCTTATCCTGCCCAGCTCAACAGAGTTTAGCACAGTATAGTAGTGGAGGGATAAAGGTAGGAACTATGATGGCGGGCGATTCAGTGCCTTTATCTTGCGTCGTGCGCGTGGCGAGGCGGTGGATTCAGTGTCTTTCTGGTGTTATTCAGTGAGATCGACACATGATTCAGGATCTTTCATCCATTATTCAGTTTGTTATCCTAATAATTCAGTAACTTTAGCTCATAATTCAGTATCTCCTGTTTATTCTTCCACAGAAAAAAGCCTGAAAGTGAATTTCAGGCTTTCGACTTATGTAGATCAGTAGCTTCACTTTTCATTTTTTCCAAATGACGAACCATTAAATCATAATCATCGCTAGAAAGATCAGGGTACTTCTCTAACTTTGTTTTAACAAATTCCAATTCATCGGGCAGTTCCTCCGATTGATTTTTCTTCGTAAAGAAGGATGCCACAGTTCCGGTTACTACACCCAAAACACCAATTCCAACAATCATGAGGAAAGTCGCTATGATTCTACCAATTGCAGTTTCTGGATAAAAATCGCCATATCCGACAGTCGTGGTTGTTACAATCACCCACCAAAACGTATCTCCGTAGCTTTCGAAACTTGGTTCGATTGACCGCATTGGAATAGCCACAATAAACATCATGACAATGACTAGCGTAAAAAACCGATCGATATTATAGTTTTGAAAAAGCTGATCTAGTATAGATACTCTGCGCCTAAAAATAGCTAATAGACGAATGACCCGTACTAATCGAACAAGCCTTGCAGCTTTAAAGATTTGATCTAATGGAATAATCGCAATTAAATCAAGCGGGTTGCTTTTTACAAATTGCCATTTCTTTTCTGCCATCGAAAATCTAACGACATAATCTATAACAAAAAGCATCCAAATGAACCAATCCAATACTTGTTGGTGTTCGATATCTACAACAAGTGAAAAGATTACGAGTCCCGCTAATGTTAATTCATAAATCATACCAAATTTCTTGAATTTCATGGTTCATCGCTCCATTAAGGAAGTTTTCACCATATCATTTTATCATAAGACTCTAGCAAGAATGACTACATGATGATTTTTTATAGGAGGTAATTCAGTTACTTTCAAGTGTTATTCAGTGAAATCGACACCTGATTCAGGGTCTTACATCTATTATTCAGTAAGTTTTCCTAATAATTCAGTGACTTTAGCACATAAATCAGTATCTCCTGATTATTGCTGCATAGAAAAAGCTCTCTTCCCAAAAGAAGAGAGCTTCCTTATTAATTCATCTGTGAACGTAAATATGCATCAATAAACGGATCTAGATCCCCGTCCATTACACCTTGTGTATTTCCAACTTCATGGTTGGTGCGGTGATCTTTTACCATCGAGTATGGGTGGAACACATAAGAACGAATCTGGCTACCCCAGCCGATCTCTTTTTGCTCACCACGGATGTCATTTAATTCTTGCTGTTGCCTTTCGATTTCTAATTGATATAGTTTTGCTTTTAACATCTTCATCGCTTGTTCACGGTTCTTGATTTGTGAACGCTCGGATTGACATGTAACGACCGAGTTGGTTGGTATATGTGTGATACGAACTGCAGAGTCAGTTGTGTTAATGTGTTGTCCACCTGCACCACTTGCTCGATACGTATCAATCTTAATGTCTTCTGTTCTAATTTCAATATCGATGTCATCATCCAATTCCGGCATTACTTCACACGACACAAATGACGTATGACGACGACCTGACGAGTCAAAAGGCGAAATACGAACCAAGCGGTGTACCCCTTTTTCAGCCTTTAAATAACCGTATGCATTGTGACCTTTGATCAACAACGTAACACTCTTCACACCAGCTTCTTCACCAGGCAGATAATCCATTGTTTCCACTTTAAAGTTCTTCGACTCTGCCCAACGAGTGTACATACGAAGTAACATGCTCGCCCAGTCTTGTGACTCGGTACCACCAGCACCAGGGTGAAGCTCTAGAATTGCATTGTTTTTATCATATGGCTCACTCAATAACATAAACAATTCAAACTCGTTTAACGCAGCCGTTAGCTCACTTACCTCTGATTCTAGTTCCTCACGAAGATCTGCATCGTCTTCTTCTTTTACTAGCTCGTAGGACACTTCCAAATTCTCGTGGTTCTCTACATGTTGATCATAGGTATGCACGAGATCTTTTAAACCATTTACTTCATTAATTACTTTTTGTGCTTCTTGTTGATCGTCCCAAAAAGTAGGGTCTGACATTACTTCTTCTAGTTCAGCAATACGGGCTCTCTTTTCCTCTAAGTCAAAGAGACCCCCTAAAGTCCGCTAAACGTTTAGCCATACTTTCTAACTCATGTCTTATTTCTGCTAATTCCATTTATTTCACCTCATATGATTTGTTCCGTACAGATGGGAAGACACTTCCAAGGAGGAAGTGTCTTCAAAACCTTAACGTCCGTGACATTGTTTATATTTTTTACCACTACCACATGGACATGGATCATTTCGACCTACGTTTTCTGATTTCACAAATGGTCGTTTTACTTTTTCTTTCTTCCCGTCTCCACCGGAAACAGCTTTTGCATCTTTCACTACTTCTTCACGTTTCAGGTTTTCACGAATTTGAGCTTTCATCACATAACGAGCTACTTCTTCGTTAATAGAGTCTACCATTGCCTCAAACATCGCGAAACCTTCCATTTGGTATTCGCGTAGTGGATCATTTTGTCCATAAGCACGAAGGTGAATACCTTGGCGCAATTGATCCATTTGGTCAATGTGGTCCATCCATTTCGTATCCACTGTACGAAGTAGGATAACTTTTTCAAATTCACGCATTTGCTCGGAAGACATTTCTTCTTCTTTTTGATCGTATTTCTTTTTGATCTTCTCCGTGATCAAATCGATCATTTCTTGTGGCTCTTTGCCTTTTAGATCCTCTTCAGAAATATGCTCTTGCTCTAATAAGTTCGCATGCAAGTACTCGATAAGTGCTTGCGTATTCCATTTTTCTTCATCATCTTCTGCCGTATGCGTAGATACAACACTCTCGACAGTCGTCTGAATCATTTGTTCTATGATATCACGTAGGTTATCAGAATCGATCACGTCAAAACGTTGCTTGTAGATAATTTCACGTTGTTGACGTAAAACATCATCATAAGAAAGAATTGTTTTACGCGCATCAAAGTTATTACCTTCCACACGTTTTTGTGCTGATTCTACTGCACGAGAAACCATTTTACTTTCGATTGGTTGCGAATCATCCATGCCAAGACGATCCATCATTGCTTTCATGTTGTCAGAACCGAAGCGGCGCATCAGTTCATCTTCCATGGATAGGTAGAACTGCGTCACACCCGGATCCCCTTGACGACCAGAACGTCCACGTAACTGATTATCAATACGGCGTGATTCATGACGCTCGGTACCAACTACCGCAAGACCACCAAGCTCTTTCACACCGTCGCCAAGTTTAATGTCTGTACCACGACCAGCCATGTTTGTTGCGATTGTTACGGAACCACGTTGGCCAGCATCTTCAATGATTTCTGCTTCACGGTAGTGGTTTTTCGCGTTTAAGACATTGTGCTTCACACCCGCACGTTTTAATAACGTAGAAATCAATTCAGATGTTTCAACAGCAACCGTACCAACAAGTACCGGTTGCCCCTTTTCATTACGTTGTTTGATCTCATCTACAACGGCTTTGAATTTACCTTCCATTGTCTTATAAATGAGATCAGCCTTATCATCACGGACAATCTCACGGTTCGTAGGAATCGCGATAACATCCATATTATAGATATTGCGGAATTCTTCTTCTTCCGTTTTCGCCGTACCAGTCATACCAGCAAGCTTTTCATACATACGGAAAAAGTTCTGGAACGTAATCGATGCTAAGGTCATGCTTTCATTTTGAATTTGCAAGCCTTCCTTCGCTTCAATTGCTTGGTGCAATCCATCACTGTAACGACGACCTTTCATAAGACGACCCGTAAATTGGTCAACAATCACTACTTGGTCCTCTTCTACAACATAATCTGTATCACGGTGCATCGATACATGCGCTTTTAACGCCTGATTAATATGGTGCGTTAACGTTACATTATTTAAATCAAATAAATTTTCGATGCCAAAAGACCGTTCCGCTTTATTAATACCTTCTTCGGTAAGCTGTACGCCTTTTGTCTTCTCATCATATGTGTAATCTTCATCGTTTTTCAGCATGCGAACAAAAGAGTTTGCTTGCTGATAAAGACTCGCAGATTTCTTTGCAGACCCAGATATAATTAATGGTGTTCTCGCTTCATCAATTAAAATCGAGTCAACCTCATCAATAATCGCAAAATGTAATGGACGTTGTACCATTTGTTCTTTGTACAACACCATGTTGTCACGCAAGTAATCAAAGCCAAATTCATTGTTTGTACCATATGTGATATCTGCTAAATACGCAGCTCTTTTTTCCTCTTTTGTCATGCTATTGCTATTCATGCCCACCGTTAAGCCAAGGAATTCGTATAGCTTGCCCATTTCGCGCGCATCACGATCCGCTAGGTATTCGTTGACGGTAATAACATGTATACCTTTACCAGTTAACGCATTTAAATAAGCTGGCATTGTTGAAGCTAATGTTTTACCTTCCCCTGTTTTCATCTCTGCAATGTTACCTTCATGCAAGGCAACCGCACCTTGTAATTGGACAGGGAATGGGCGCATGTTAAGTACGCGTTTTGCTGCTTCACGAACAACCGCATATGCTTCAACCATTAAATCATCAAGCGTTTCACCGTCTTGATAACGTTTTTTAAATTCCTCTGTTTTACTCTTTAGTTGTTCATCTGATAGCTTTTCCATATCGGCTTCCAGCGCTTCAATTTGGTCTACGTACGTTTGCAAACCCTTCAATTGACGTTGGTTACCATCCCCAAAGACTTTCTTTAGTAATCCACGCATAATAAACGCTCCTCTATTGTTAAGAAAACTTTTGGTACTTAAATTTAATTATAATTGTAATTACATAACCATTCTTAATAATAACACTAGGGACTAGCAATGACAAGAAATCGTGCTAGTATGTAAGAACGATAAAAAATAAGTAGCCAAGGGGACCAGCTACTTATTTTTTTGGAACGTATTCGGGGAGATTGGAGGTACTCGATGCGAAGAGTTAGAAAAATAAAAGGGTGTCTGATCCATAGCAATTTGCTCAAGCTTTGCCTGTCTCCTGCTTAATTCCGTAATTTTTTTATTATTAATTGCAATAATCGCTAAAAGCTGCGTAATCGTATGTTCATGTTGTTCTAGCTTCTGATGGATCAAATCAATTCCCAACTCATCACTTTTCAAAAGAATACGCCCCCTCTTGAGGATATCTAACACTTTTATATCATGTTTATTAAAATGGCGCGAATCACTATATTTAGCTTATTTGCTTTGTCGAATAATGGAAAACATCATATTGGTAGTGGGAAATTCAATTATATCTATAGGATTGGTTTACAATACATAATTTTCCATGTTTTATAAATTTATTTTTTTACATGATGGAAAATGCATCGTTTTCGGGAGGCGACGATGTGATAGATATGTAAATAAGGGATCCCATATCCGCTAAAATATCTAAGGTGATCTTGGCGGTCATGAGATCCGTTATTGAACTAAAATCCAAGATTATACGATTTTGGCGGCCACCAGATCCGTTATTTTGCCTAATTGCATTGATTTAGATGACAGTATGTTAAAATAGCGTACTGTATGACCGCTTAGATTCAAAATTGGATTAAAATGGGGAAATAAGGGATCTCATGACCGCTTGCGTTGTACAGACTCCTTATCTTTCTGTTACGCCGCAGTATATACAAATTTACCGCATACACAACATATTTCAAAAAGAACCAGAAATAATAAAAAGGTGATACCACTAGTAGTGGAATCACCTTGATTTAAGTACTCGAGTTAGCTTGGTTCAATTAAACCATAACGCCCGTCTTTTCGACGATAAACAACGTTTGTATTACCAGAGACCGCATTTGTAAATACATAGAATGCGTGCCCTAACATATCCATTTGTAGAATTGCTTCCTCAGAATCCATTGGTTTAAGATCGAATCGTTTATTACGAACAATCTCGAAACCATCCTCATCTTCTAAAGCTTCTGCTTCCCTCTGTAAAAATGCTTCTTTTTCCATTTCAGCAAATACGTGTTTCGGTGCACCATTTTGTCGAACTTTACGATTTATTTTCGTTTTATATTTTCTAATTTGTCGCTCTAGTTTATCTACTACAAGGTCGATGGCAGCATATAAATCTGTATGATTCTCCTCTGCACGAAGTAAAAGATCTGTCATTGGAATAGTTACCTCGATTTGCTGTTCATCATTATAGACACTTATATTTACGTTCACATCTGATGTTGGCGTAGTATCAAAGTAGCGCTCTAGTTTCCCTACTTTTTTCTCGATGTACTCCTTGATTGGACTTGTTACCTCAACATTCTCTCCTCGGATGTTATATTTCATAATATAGTGTCCTCCTTTCATCCTTATGTATAGTATATTTCTAGAATACCCTGTCCGATTCCTGCCTAAACAAAGATTTTTTATACTTTGTCAACGATTCGGACACAAATTTGTCAGAACCTTTACTGTTTTTACATCTAGTTAACACACAAAGAATTTTGTCGATTGATATAAAGATATAATATGACAAAAAGTGATGTTTTTTGGAAAGGAAGAATGCTTATCTATTATTAAGTCCGAAAAACCCCAACTTCTGAAGTTGGGGTTTTTATTTAATGCGTGATATAAGGTTTTAAAAATTGGTCCGTATTGTTTTTCCATTCATCAAAAGCAGGTAGAACTTTATCTGTTAATAATTGTTGCTTCGCTTGATTGGAATCAACCTTAAACCAAAGCGTTAGATCTTCAACTACTGACTTATACTGTTCTACTAGCTCAACAACTTTAGGATGATCATTAAATATGATCAACATCTGACTGTGAACCTTGTTAATTTGCTCAAAAGCTACAAGTAAATCCTGAAACACCTGTGACACTTGTGGTGGTGCTTCTTCTGTTAGGTTTGCTTGTATGTAACTTAAGCCTTCACGCATGCCTGACAGTAACTCCTTGTATTGCGTTAACATGTAATGTTGTTCTTCATTTAATTCCGTCAAAAAATCACCTATTTCTTATGGTCTAAAAACATACCGTCGTAGTTAGATAGGTTTTTGTATGGGTTTGTATATTTCGTATTGCTAGATTTCTTCTTTTTCATGGTAGCCATATCTTTCTTTATTTCGAAAAATACAGATTGAAGCTTATCATCGATTTCTTGATTGATTGGGAGTAAGTGTCTTCCAATCTGTTTTTCTGCATCCGTGTAGGGTGGCTTCACTTCTTTTAATATTTCTTCACGCTCTTGTAACAAATGATTAATTTTCTCAATTTTCTCTTCGCGTTGGTCTTCGCTGTCTTTTGCGACTGCTTCATGTAATCGGATCGTTACTTCATGAAGTTTTTTCATTCGACTCATTAGAAATTTGCACCTTGTCCATATTGTTTTTGACGAGATAGCTTAATAACCTCTTTCCATGTGTCACGGAATTCAGTCACTAATCCTTCCGCTTCATCAAGAAAAGCAACATCATTTTTTAAGTTCGCATCCATCAATTGGCGATTAATGAAGTCATATAATGGCATGATTTCTTGTGCAATCGGTGCGTTTTGGTCCATCGTTATCATTAACTCTTGGATGATCTTTTGTGCTTTTTGGATGTTAGTATTTTTCTGTTCATAATTCTTTGCTTCGATATCACGTTTTGCTTGTTTGATAAACTTGAGACAACCATTGTATAGCATTAACGTTAATTCTCCAGGTGACGCAGTGTTCACAGAATTATTCTTGTATGTCTGATACTGTTGGTATGACATTGGTTAGGACACTCCTTTTAATATTGCATATATCTATAAAATGAAAATTCTAAAGTCAGATAGACACACATCTATGTATGTTACTTTTTATATCGGATAAATCATGTCATTTGTTAAGGAATCATGTCAATTTTTAGGGTGACCATAAAATTTAGATGCAGTGCCTGTCCCTCTGTCCCACGATGAATAGTTATGTAGGTTATTGTAAAACTTATATTTAAGTCACGTCTGGATGGAGGTATATGATTTGAGTTTTTTTCGCTTTTTACTTAAAGATAAGCAAGAGAATAGCCAGCGTGAATCAACTATACATAAGCAAAAACAAAAGCCTACACTTGAAGCAATTAAACAGGAATTTAGTAACTGTGATGATTTAGTTGAACAATCCTTCGATCAAATTGGCATCACTATTTTATTTTTCGGCCATTTAATTGAGCCAAATATGTTTAATCGGGATATAGTGGAACCTTTAACTTCGATTCGATCAGAAGAATTTCATTCATTAATGGAAAGAAAACAATATCAAAAAGTGAAAACAAGTGATGATACTGTACAAGCTATATTAAAAGGTTATGTAGCTATTTTTGATAAAAAAGAAACCTATATTGTGAATGCTTTTGGTCCAAAAGAAAGGTCGATCTCACAGTCAGAAACAGAAAGTATAATCACTGGTGCACATGATTCATTTGTTGAGTCTATGAATACAAATATATCTTTAATTAGAAGAAGGCTCAACACACCAAAATTAAAAGTGAAGAAATTTGCAATAGGAGACCTGTCCAATACCTCTGTTTTTCTTTTATATATTGAAGACATCGTCAATCCTGATTTGTTAAAAGAATTAGAGAACAGGATCTCTAATGTAAAAACAGATATCGTTGCGGATAGTAGTATGTTTGTACAATTAATTGATAATAGTCCACACTCCGTATTCCCTCAATTTTTCACAACAGAACGTCCAGATGTGGTAGTAAATAAATTGGCCTCTGGAAAAATCGCAGGACTAACGGATCACAGTCCAAATGCATTTACTACACCTACAAACTTCTTTGAGTTCTTTGAATCTCCGGATGATAACAACCAACGTTGGATTGTAGGGACATTAGTCAAATGGATGCGCTATGTCGCTTTTATCGTTACCTTATGTTTTACTGCCTTATACGTTTCTGCTACAACGTATAGCTATGAAATTATTCCACAAACGATTTTAATGTCGCTAGCAGAGTCTCGGGACAGAGTACCATTTCCACCTTTAGTGGAGGCATTAATTCTAGAAATAGCCTTAGAGTTATTAAGGGAAGCAGGGGTAAGATTACCGACTAAAATCGGCCAAACGATCGGTATTGTTGGGGGTATCGTTATTGGACAAGCAGCTGTTGATGCGGGATTAGTAAGTAATACCCTAATTATTGTAGTAGCGATTTCTGCAATCTCATCATTTGTTATACCAAATTATATATTAAGTGCCACACTACGGATCGCACGGTTTATGTTAATTATTTTGGCAGGGGCATTTGGAAACTTTGGCTTAGTTGTTGGCTTGGTCTTATTAATTATCCATCTCGGAAGTCTAACCAACCTTGGAACACCATATGTGAATCCAGTTGCACCAATGCATCCTAAGGACTTGTTGTTATACTTTATACGCCCACCACATGGCATGAAAAAGTATCGACCTACACAATCAATCTCTCCGGAGCCGGATAAACGTCAAAAATAGGAGGAGGTGTTGGCTTGAAAGAGAAAATTCACCCGTTCCACCTTGGAATAATACTGTATATGAATCAAGTTGGCATAGGTTTATTTACGATGCCACGTTTAGTTGCAGAAACATATGGAACAAACGGATGGATTGCCTTACTAGGCCACTACTTCATTGCAGCCATAAACATTTTACTTATCTATCTTGTATTTAAATGGAGCAAAGGGCAATCCATCTTTGAAAGCTTAGAAAAAGTAATCCCTAAATTCCTCCTGTTCCCTATCTATTTATTTTTAATTGCCCAATGGAGCTTTCTAGGCGTTATACTTGCTCGATATTACGTTCAAATATTACAAATCAACAACTTTCAAACAACCAATGCCTATCCATTTATCATTATCATCTTAATTTTAACATTTCTGCTTGTAATGAAAGGGATATACAATATATCAAAAGTGACAACATTACTTTTTTTCTTTGTTATTTGGATTGTGTTTTTAGGCTTTTGGCTCATACCAGTATGGGACGCGATCAATTTTACGACATTCATCTTTAAAGGGAGTTCTGAAAATCTAATCGAGGGGTCTATTAATTTATACAGTTCTTTTCTTGGATACGAACTTATACTACTGTTTCTCCCCTATTTAGATACAAAGCGAAAAAATTTTACTGGAGTTTTTTTCGGTCATTCATTGACGTTGCTGATCTATATATACACGTGTATCATGTGTTTTGGTTTTTATAGTTTCGGCCAACTCTTAGAAACGTTATATCCAACACTCGTATTATTCGAATTTATCGAATTTAATTTTATTGAGAGAATTGATGCCTTAGTTTTTCCATTCTTTCTGAGTAACATTATAGTTACAACTACCATTTACTTTTGGTCAGCATTAGAAGTATCCAGTCGTGTGTTGCCAATGATTAAAACGAAGTGGTTATTAATATTTCTTATGGTCGTGGCAACCCTCGCAACGTTAAAGGTAGATATCATAAGAGCTATTGAAGCGTGGATATACAAACTTACCATTCTAGAGATTAGTGTAGCTTTCGGACTTCCACTTTTAGTATTACTCGTATTATTCGTAGGAAAAATAAAAAACAAAAAAGGAACGATCTAACATGCATGTATTTGTTAAGATAGTAGCTGTTATTTTCTTCGTTACACTTATTACAGGCTGTACGGATAAACGAATCATTGAAGAGATTGCTTTTATCAATCTAATGGGACTTGATTTAGTTAATAAAGAAGACTATGAAAAGAACAGACACTTGTTAGTAACCGCGTCGATTCCACAAATTGATCCAGCGGCCGAAGCCAAACGGGAATTGATATTCACCAATGCAAAGAGTGATAAGGAGGCTATGTTAAATTTATCAAGAAAAACAAATCGAACGATTGTAAGTGGTAAGATAAAAGTTATATTATTCGGACTAGACCTTGCGAAAAATGGTTTAAATGAAAACTTGGATACTTTCGAAAGAGACCCTATCTTTGGAAGACAAGTAAAGATTGTGATTGCAAATGGCTTAGCACATGACGTGATGAAACCTGAATTCGCAGAAAAACCAAGACCCAGCACATACATTGATAAGCTAATAGAAAAAGAAACAAAGATGAACTCCATTCCTGAAGCGCTTTTATTTCAGTTTCAACGTGATGTAGCTGACGATGGTAAAGATCCTGCAGCACCGATGATTACCTATGCAGATAATGAAGTGAAAATTGACGGCATTGCCTTGTTCCAGAATGACAAATATATCACCAAATTAGAACCAGATATGTCTCGTTATTTTTTCTTCTTAAATGGAGATTTTAGTGCAGGTGCGATTAATTTAAGTTTTGAGGAAAAGGGCAAAGAAAGCCCCGTCCAATTTATGTATAGTGCGTTAAAAAATAGCAGAGACATACAGGTGAAGGTAAACAAACAAGAAGAAATAGACGTTACGCTTACGGTGAATATAGTAGGCTCCGCATTAGAGTACAACGGCAACATGGACTTAGGAAAAGCGGAGGATCAACTATACTTAGAGAAGAAAATAGAAGAAAACATCGAAAAAAAATCAATAGAAATCATTAAGACCCTTCAAACCAATAAGGTAGATTCACTTGGTTTAGGTAGGTATGTTCGAAATAAATTAGCCTACGAAAAGTGGAAAAGCATGGATTGGCAGAACGAAGTGTATCCGAATATAAACATTCATGTGGAAGTAGATGCTAAGATTAAGGATTATGGGTTGAGGACGTAAAAAGACTTTTAAAAGAATGAAGAAAGTGCTCCTCTAAGCAAGCGGAGCACTTTCTGAATCATTTTTAACCGGCTTTGTAGCAAGGAACGAAAAACCACACCTAAACTTATAAAAGTAATGAACTCATAGATTTAGAGAGTTCATTACTTCATCGTTTTCAAAACAACTTTACTCCAATATGTCACTGGCTATCCATCCAACAACGCCATCTTTTTTCACCAAGGTATAGCCACTACAAGTAGCATCAAAAACAGACACCGTATCTCCCTTATTAACACTTAATTGTGAACAGGATATACCTCCACTGACCATATCTATGCCCGCATCATTTTTATAAAGGTATTCATTTTTAACATAGATTATATGATTGTAATTTTCATATTTACATAAGGTAAAGTGTTGTCGCTTTTCCATTGGAGTGACCTCAAAATTAGGGTAAGAGATTGTTCCAACCATTTCTGGATCTGCCATGAAGTCCTCTCTTACTTTACGAATTGGTAAGTAATCGACATAGGTATGCGTAAAGCGATCTTCCCCTTCTAAACGCTCTATGATAAACGCATTTAGTTGGCCATCTGACTTTATGACATTCCCGCCATCTATACTTATGACTTTTTTCTTGTGATCGATGATTGGATTGTGACAAGGAAGATCGACAGCGTAATTGACGACAGGCCAATGCCCAACGATGACATATTTGTCGGAAAGATGTTCTTTTTCTAAAAATGAAGGTATCGTAAGTGCAGTTTCACGCTCCGTCTCTTGCCAGTTGTTTAATTTTTCTAAGCCCGCATGGACGACTATGTATTGATCCAACTCTATAGCTGTTGGTAATGCTGTTAACCATTTAATTTCCTCAGCATAGTTCGAGATTATGATCTCTTTCACCTGTTGGATAGACGCATCTTCATGTACCGTATAGTTTTGCTCTGCAAGCCATTCGTTAAAAACCGAGTGCTTTCTAGCACATAAGTAGTTGATCAATTTGGGATTTTCATTCATGAGTTCCTCTATTAATGCTTCACAATTTCCTTCCGTTACGTGTACTTGTGGATTGGATTTAGTCAGTTCCATAACATAACGAATTACTTCCTTACTATTCGATCCTTTCTCACAAAGATCACCATTGATGATTAGATGATCATGTTCATTAAAATTAACTTTTTTTAACAAACTTTTTAAAAGGTCAATCTCTCCATGGATATCTGATGTAACGATTATTCTAGCATTACTAGGTATAGAGAGTTGTTTAATTTTCTCCAATAGTGACACTCCTTTGTAGAAATTCTTCTGTTGGTATAATGCATTTAATCTATTTTACACTACAATTAGAAGTTTTTTAAAAATTGCAGATGAATTATCGAGTGAAAATAAAAGCACACTACTCTTATGAGAAGCAGTGTGCAGTCGCTATTTTGTCATATACAATCTTTGCAATTCCCATCCACATCAATAAATGTAGTGAATTCCTCACAATTTTTACAATGTTGAGTTGTTTTTGGAAATAGCCCCATCGCCTCAAAATCCTTTTCTTCAAGTTCTTCAAATCGACAATTTAACGGATGTTCTAAATAATTCTCATGTTTGGTTATAGCCACAATATCAACACCCTCGGCACTCCACGGTAACACGGCAATGTGCAACTCGTGTTTAGCTGCAGTCCTTGGAAATTCAGACTTTAACTGATTATGGTCCTTAAACATGTAAGTAGTAAACGACACTTCCGCGTGCCAAGTATTTTTAATAATAGAAAACTGCTCTCTCCATTTATCTTCTGGAATAATGACTTCTTTTTTCTTTTTGAATAAGGTTGCTAGCACTAGACTGTTCCTCCTGCATTTGCTTCTAAGATTTCTAGAATGAGTTCTATTAAAATGAATATACCCCTTATATCGGTAGGATTTGTGGAGGATAAATAGCAAAATGCTAGATTGTAAATTTAAGTAAAATACTCCTAACCCACCTTAGGAAAATAGTTGTAGAAAACAAGAGGCATAGATGTGAAAATTAGAACAATTGGTGTGAGTGGGCAATTTTTAATGCAGCTGCTAAGCCCTTATATTACAATTAAGAAAAATGCCACCAAAATATATTTGGTGGCATTAACTATGAAGCATTCTTGATTAAAAACTAAATTGTTGCATCAGATAATTAGACTGGTTATTCATCTGTTGGATAGCTTTTTCCATCTCAGTAAATTGACGCCAGTAGCGATCCTCTGTACGTCTTAAACGATCTTCGAATGCACTAATACGATCGTCTATATTATCTAGATTTCTACCAATCGTGTATTGCTGCAGTGTGGAAGTAGTTTTACCTGCACGTGATTCAATGTTTTTCATTGTTGCATTCATTGAATCTTCTAGTCGATTGATAATTCCACGGCCAGAGCCCTCGACATTGTTTGAAAAAAGCTTATGTACAGATCCTGGATCGTCCTGTAACGCTTTCTTAAGTTCATCTTCATTAACTTCTAGCTTCCCACGCTCTAAATAATTCGAGGAGGTTGTTATTCCAATCTGTGATAAGTGCGTGAAATTCCCATCGTTTTCAACCGTTCCATACCATCCTTGTCTCATGCTATTTAAGCCACTAGATAGGATGCTCTCACCTTTTAAAGTCCCACTTCTCGCTTTTTCTTCCCATTTCTCGATCTCATCTTCAGACATTTCATCTTTCTGTGCTTGTGTTAGGGGTTTAAAGTCTCTAAAACGTTCTTCGGTTAATGAGGCATTTACCTTTTCAATTGTTTCATTGTATTTATTGACAAAATCCATTATCTTATCAAAAGAAGCATCAACATCATTAGTCACTGAGACATAAGCTGGCGTTCCATTCGTTTTACTATTAAATTGAAACGATATATCATTTAAGGTATAGGAGTTTGTTTTGGATGTAAGTTCAATGCCGTTATATTTAAATGCAGCATCTGTACCGCCAGATTCAGCTAAAACAGTACTATCATTGTCATCTGTCATCTGAAGGCCTAGCGTTTCCAAAAAACTTGACGAGCCATCTGGCTCACCAAAAACGATTTCAGCACCGTAATACTTATCCGCTGCTTCGGATGTATTAAAATCCCCTGATTTTGTTCGTTCTAAGAAAACTCGATCACTTTGGATATCATAAGAAGCTCTAATTTCATTTCCAGTTTCCGTGCCAATCTTTTTTAAGATACTGTTAAGAGAATCGTCTGGTCCATAAGAGATCGATACTGGTACTTCTTCTCCTTCTTCATCGAAATAAGATATAGTAAAACTACCGGAAGTAGAAAAATTAGGATCAGCAAATGTTTGCTCACTTAGCTTACCATTAGGATTAATTTTTTCTTCACCAGAAATACCATTCTGACTCACATTAATTGCTGATGTTGCAAGCTCATCCACCTCAATATTATACGAACCACTAGAAGCACTAGCAGTTGCTACTGCAGTTACAGCCCCAGATTGAGATGATGTTGTTGTTTTTGAATTATAGGTTCTCTCTAGCTTCATATCTAACACTTTACTATCTAAATCAAAAAATGACTTATTTACATCGCGAAAAGAATCACGTTGCCATTCCATCCATGTTTTGTCTTGTTCAAGCTTATCAAGCGGCAAACGCTCAGCAGCCATTAGATCTTTCACCATTGTTTCTGTATCCATACCCGAGGCAAGACCAGATATTCGATTGGACGTATTTACGCTATATGCCATTTAAAACACCTCTCAAATTACACTTTTTCGTCCACTATAAATCCCATTAATTCAGCCATAGAAGCATACACATCAAGAAGCTTTTTCGGGGGAATTTCTTTGATTATTTCTTTCGATTCAGGGTCAACTATTGTGACATAATATCTTTCAAGTTTTTCATGAAACTCAAACTTTAGATTTGTGTAGGTTGGTTCTAAGAATTTATTCAGACTATCTACAAGACTTTTTACTTCTTCTTTATTAGGTTCCTCAACAGTCTTATAATTTTGATTCTTTTTCTCTGACGTTTGATACAACTCTGTTTGTTGTTCATTTACGGATCGTTCTCTTGCGGATGTCGATAACTCGATGTTTTCAGCCCTTTGCAGGAGTTGGGATCCAGAAATAATTTTCCCAACGTTCATGGCTTTTGCCATCTCCTCTTATGTAGTTTCTTTTTATATCGGTTAATTTGGGTAGATTGTGAATAGAGATTGTGCATTTTATCGTAAAAAGAGTAAAATGCTCCTATTGTCTTATGATCGACAGGAGCATTTTAGTTGGTGTCTATATGTAGTTCTTACTCATCTAACCTTTCAAATCAATATTTCCGCCTAAATGAGGTTGTGCTATTTGTTGTAATGCTTGAGCATTTCCATCGCTCATCATTTTATTAATAAAATCCGCACTACCTTCTGACTGATCCATCGCTCTTTTCATAACGGACAGGGACGCTTGTTGCTGGACTTGACTCTGACTTAATGTCATTGACATTTGTGCGATATCGATACTAACACCACCTTATGTATGTAAATTAATGGACATTGGAACGTAATTGACTTTCAAGCAATCCAATCTCTTGCTTTAACTCATTCAGTTGCTCGTCTAATCGAGCCAATTCTTCTTGAGGTAGAATATGCTCTATCGCATAGATTGCGATTTGTTTCATTTCATTAAGTTTGTATTCTATTTGTGCTAGTGAACGGTCTCTAACCTTACACCACTCGAGCTGATGCTCAAAGAATTTTTTTCTTTCTAATTCGTCTTGTTCCATCTTATTTCTTTCGCTTGGTAGATTCATATATTTAGAGTAACAAAAGTGAGGGAAACATGCTAGTTGTTTTATGGCTTTCTTTCCATTTATTGGTTTGATGTTGCCTTATCACAAATAATCTCAGCCGGAGAAATTATCCACTACTTTGTTTAAATTGCAAATTGAAGTTTTTCAAGATTTGTAGGAGAACTGTTGTAAGAGTACTTGCTATATACACATCCAACAAAAAACGCTATTTTACGGGTGGTGACTAGGTACTATGAATTAACGGCGTTACGGACATGATATTCTTGGAGATACAGTTGAAAAGCCTGCGTTCAATGGAACCATGTCCGTAATACTCCGCATAAAAACTATAGACTACAAATATACATTCCAATATGAGTGTTAGTATATTATCAAGTAAAATTGCATTGGTACAAATTAAACAAAAAATTGTATTTCTTCTTTTTTAATTGTGATACTATGAATCACACTATTCACAAACCCCTCTTCTATAGAGATTGTTAATTCATCTAATATAGTATAAATTATTTCCAAACTATTCCGATCTCCTATAAACTGTAAAATACGCAAATAAGAAGTAACCTCTGGCTTAGACCAGTTAAGTGATAATAATGTATTGTGAATCCATGGTCTTAACTTTGAAGCAATAAGACTTAAATTATTGGTTTTCAGTAATATTAGCCTATGTGAGATTGGTGTTTCCATCTTAGGGAGGTATTCTGTTATGAATAAAAAGAGTTTTTCTATGTCATCCTCCCAGTCCACTAAAATCCAAAAAATGACTGGGAAAAGTTTCGTGTTATTTTTGACTAGCAAATATAAAAAGGATAGATCATTGAGCTTCTTACTATTAGTGTTATGCAACTCTTGCAATAGTAATACTTTAAAGCTATATTCAATCTCATCTTCCAACAAGTGATAGGTAAGAATGTGCAAGGCATCTTCATGATCAGAACTAAACAGTACATATAATAGATATTCTTTTGATTTTACTGTTATCGCAGTAGACAGTATATAAATAATCTCTTTAATATCCTCATGACTGCCTAATGCAGATATACCATTTGCTATCCATGTTTTATCTATTTGTGGATTTTCTTTTTTTAATTCATTTATTAAAATTGGTACTAAACTTTTTTCTTTCATTTCAGTTAAAGTTATTGTAATACTATCTCTAAGACTTAAATCACTACTCTCATCAATCATCGTTAATAATTTTGGCACTGCAGGCTTATAATTCAATTCCCCCAAAGCTCTACAAACCCATTCTTTTTGAAATGCTGGTATTTCTTCATTTAATAAATTTAACAATTTCTTACCGGTGTCTATTAACCTAGAATCACTCAATGCCATAATCTCAGATGCTGAACTTTCACCTGCAACAATACGTTCTAAGATAACATCCCTTAACTCAATATCTTCATGTTCTTCATACCATTCAAACGCATAACTAATAGCATTGACTCCCTCAATTTGAATGATCTGTTTGAGAAAATCATTTTTATCAAAATTCGTACAGTCACCTAGTACATCAACACAATATCGTCTAATGTAATCACTGTAATTATCGTTTAAAGCAAAATCTATAAGAATATTAGTAATTTTAGGATTAATATTTTTTCTGAGTTTTTCAGTAATTAAGTGAGCTATAGTTTCTTTTGAATTTGATTCAGTTAATAAGACTTCTAACATATTAATTAATAAATCACTTAATTCAATAGTGTAATCAAAATAATCAGTGGCTCTTATTATTTTCTCACAAGATTCATAGTTATTTTTATATAGTATGAATTGTTTTAAAAATAAATCAAACATTTCAATTTTATACTCTTCCAATAGTTCCTTATTAATATAACTCCCATAAGAGATAAATATTTTAGGTAATATAACTGAAGAATTATCATTATCATATTGAAGAATTGTCTTTATTATATTAGATTTTTCTATAAATTTTCCCGTTTTAAAAAACCAAAAAAGCGCATTCTCTCCAATGAATGATTCTAACATCATATAAACGTTATCAGAGAACGCATTTGAACTTAAGTCCTTTAAATTGAAAACGTAAACTGAAACACAATAATCTCTAATCCCAGAAAAGTAAAAACCTATACTCCTTCGTCCATCAACATCGACATATCGATAGAGAATATTACTTAAAAACAATTCGTCAGGTATTGTCTCTAGCACACTCAAACCTAGAGCATCCATTAATGAATCTTCGCTGATTTGAATTTTTTTGTTTCTAAATAGAGTCTCAGAGATAACTTTAAGAATTCTTCGATACTTACCATTGTTCTTATCTGGCATTTTTATATACTTTTGCTCTAAATATTCTTGAAATAATTTTCGAGAATCAATAACTTGAATAAGATCTTTATTTGTTTCATTTGCCACTTCAAAAGCAATTCTCATTATAAATGGATTACGTAGAATTCCAAAATCTTTAATATCGCTATAACTAACCTCGAAAGTTGTTGAATATTTACTAATTGCTTCATAAAACTCACTATAATTAAAAGTTGTTAGTTTGGGAACATTAGGGAAAAGATGTTTAGAAATCGAAGTTTTGATACCTTTAATTCTTAAAAATGCTTCCCAATCTTCTGCTTTACAAGATATACATAACTTAATTCCTAAGACACTGAAATATTCACAAAGTTCATTTAACTCATAGAATTTTTTTTCGGTCTCCCATTCATCTAATGCATCAATAAAGATATAAAGTGGCTTTCCATGAATTGATGTAAGAGTATCTATTTTTTTTAATATACCTATTTCACTCTCTATAGATGAAAATTGTAGATTAAAATCATTTTGAATCCTTCTAAGTAATGAAGTATTCATTCTAGTACCCGTGTAAAATAATACTGGGTTTTCTTCCATTAACTGCTCAGCCAGTTTAATTATTGTGTTTGTTTTTCCAGTTCCTGACTCACCTACTAAAGCAAAAACCGGAAATTTTGTTTGCTGAATAAAATTATGAAAAGCATCTTCAATAGGTTCTCGCTTAATATATAGAGAGGGAATATATTTTTCCTTAATTACCATCCCTATATCGTCATTCGATTCGGCTCTATAGTAAAATAGCTCTGCTTTATTATGTAACATACAGAAATTAAGTAAATTGGTATATGATAAGCCAACAAAACTTTTCAGTGCTTCGAAACGTAAATTAATTTCCTGTTGTGTTCCATCTATATTCCAGTTTCCAATAAGATGTCCTTCAAGCTCTTCACCT
Organism: Aquibacillus koreensis; assembly: GCF_025154055.1. Taxonomy (GTDB): domain Bacteria; phylum Bacillota; class Bacilli; order Bacillales; family Amphibacillaceae; genus Aquibacillus_C; species Aquibacillus_C koreensis. The sequence goes on along the minus strand of NZ_JAOALK010000055.1, from coordinate 60,129 downwards.
GAATATGTATTATATATTTGTGTATCTTTACCATTGGTTAGCATTACATAAGGAGCCATAGGTTCTAAAAGTCTTGCATATGTTAATCCTTGGATACGATCCTTATCAGTCAATTCTATTCCTTCGGCTTTAAGTTCAATAACAAAAAGGTTTACATTATTTCTAGTACACAAAATGTCTAGTCTTCCATTTGCCTTTTTTTGTTCTGTTCCGTTTATATCATAACTTCCACGTCCCAAATTGATTGTAAATTTCTTTTCAAAAGATAGTTCCTCCGAAGTAAAACCACAAGACATAAGATAAGGTAGTATTATATTATTTTTGACAGATTCTTCATTGAAATTCATAATATTCCTCCATGCTAAAACTATTAAATTAATAAAATTACTGTAATTTAATCTTACAAGTAAACCTGTTTATTTAAGACTATCATTTAAAGTCCAGTTTCATATATGAATATTTCGTTAGTGAGAACCACTTCCTCGGACAAAATGAGCACTCGTCACTGGGAAATAGAACCACCTTCACTGAACGAGAGTCATAGCTACAGCGAAGCTGCTTTCCATTGCTGCCACGCCCGATTCTTAGAATTCTGTGGAAGGGGACGGGGCCCCGGTAACGAATGCTTAGAAACGATTTGTCCGTGTTACAATCTGTTGCAGCTGTCCCTTTAGGCATTATTTCGGGTAACCTGCATTAGCTCAACTACACGGACAAAAGCAAAGTCAATGGTAGCGGTTTGCGGTCCAGATCTACTAGAATTAGATATACCTTGAAAGTGGTCCTTACTCCGTGACTGTGGTTCAAAATGTCCGAGAAGCTGGTTCTCATCGAGTGAAATATTCACATATATCAGTATCAAAATAAACGTGGTATTAAAACATGATATCCTTTTAGAATGTATAGTGTGTTTTGGCATGAATTTGTGAGACTAAATCAAGGAATAGTCGTTGAAAAAGATCTGGGTTCATACCATTTAAGCGACGTGACAGCTGTGAAATACTGATTGAATCAAGGTCAACCGCTGTTTGAAGTTCCTCTTCAAACAGACAATCACTCAACGCGTGGAGACTCTCAGTTTCTTGCAGCTGTGAATAAAGCAATAATTTCCGTCTAACAATCTAATTTTAATGTTTTCACTTGTTCATCAAATAATTGAGTATTTAATATAATAATAGAATGTACGTTTGTTTTGAGATTAGAAATGTTCTTAAAACAAGCAATCTAAGCCTCTACTTCAATCTTTGGAGTAGGGGCTATTTTTATTTAAGGAGGGAAAACGCATGCTGAATTATGAAACGAAAGAAGTGAAACAATTAGAATTATTAGAAGGAGAGATTGTAATGAAGCATAAACCAGCAAAACGTGTAAATATTGTTAGTCTAAAGTTAGTAAAAGAAACGAGCTTATAATTCAGTTTCTACAGCAATTAATAGAAATCTTCAGGACTACGAACACAGCAATTCCTGTAAAGCATGATCGATTCCTTCACTAGTTTTAGGCTAACACTGTTCACACGTTTTGCAGATTGTTTTTCTTCAAACTCCAAATGCCAAGTGAATTTACTTATTATTAAAGATGTAAGTCGGTCCGTTGGTAGTCTGGATAATGTAGTCTCGCTGGATGATACATTAAAAAAGCTAAGTATTTTTTTGTATGAGCATTAAATTCATTAAAAGTACCAATTTCTATACTTTTTAAAAGTATGGATAGAATTTCTCCTCTGCAGCATAAATAGAACCCAATCATCAAATTTTGAAGCATACACCCTGTCTTTCCAAACTTTATCTCTAAAATATTGACGAAGTTTTTCAAATGTAATTTCGTCAGGCTGTAGTTACTCCTTTTTTATTCTTATAATTTGTGGAATCATCCAGATAATCATTTAAATATACAGAAAGAAATAACTTTATAGTTCCTTCTACTAAAGTACCTAGATTTGCCCAAGCAAGTATTAAATCTCCATCTTCCGCTTTAGAACAAGTACACTCATTCCATTTCTTCATTGATTACGACAGCGACACTAGCCAGTCCAATCTTGACTTACTTAATAAATTTGATGCTTCGATTGGTGCACATCCTAATGCTTCTGACCAAAAATCTTTAACATCTTTATTTAGTTCAATAATTTTATCAACGACTTCTAAATACGTCAATTGATTTATCTTTGAAATTGGATTATCCATAAGTCCTCCCGTTTACAATTTTATTAATATAACACCTTAAATCATTTACTTGTTCTAAATAGAGAAAAAAGAGACTCTAGCAAAGCCAGAGCCTCTTCCAATATTATTATTACTGAAGTAACTGTAGTACTCCTTGAGGTTGTTGATTGGCTTGCTTTGCCGCTATATCTTTCGATCATAGAATAGACTATATCTTCATCCATACCCTTATGGAGCTGGGCACTTCGAACAGTCATTAAGACTGCCCTACGAGATTCATAGTCATAGCTCTCACCTTAGACCGTACTTCTCTAGTCGTTGAACCTTCTCCAGAGTTTCCTCACAGGAGCTTGGCTGCTGATTATCCATATATCTCTATCATTTTCTGACCATCACGCTTGCCGTTTCCAGCTACGTTGTGGTTGAAGGAGTTTTAGGAAGTTCCAGCAATTCACCCAGTTATACTCTTATCCATTACTAGATAAGACGCCCTGCGAATAGTTATTGTAGTAGTTGCAATACACCCTGAGGTGCACTATTCGCTTGAGCCAACATTGCTTGTGCTGCTTGACCAAGAATTGAATTCTTAGTTTGGTTCATCATTTCTTTCGCCATATCTACGTCACGGATACGAGATTCCGCAGCAGTTAGGTTTTCAGAAGATGTATTTAAGTTATTAATTGTATGGTCAAGTCGATTTTGAGTAGCACCTAACTTAGAACGTTCTTCTGACACAGTAGCAATTGCCTCATCAATTACATTTATGGCTGTAGATGCTTGACTTTGTGAACCAACTTGAAGGTTACGTACACCTAGTGCATCAGCACGCATATCTTCAATTCCAAGGTTAAGTGTTTGTCCTGCATTAGCACCAATTTGAAATGTTTGAGAATCATTATTAGATGCATCGTCTGCTTCTGTAGTAGTTTTAAAGTTAGAAAGAGCATTGGACGCTGCTTCTTTTCGAACACCATCAGCACTCTTAACTTCAATTGATAAACCGTTAATTTGAGCTGTTTTACCATCAGTTTGAGCTGTAGCTGTAATAGCATTGTCACCATCAACAACAGCAAAGGTGTTAGAAGCATCTGATAATGCAGTTGCAAGAGTACCTAATGTTTCAGTTCCTGCGTCACCAGGTGATGATAGTTCTAGAGTTTTTGAGTGTTGAGTTCCATTCACAGACCAAGTAGCTGTAATAGTATCTCCATCCTCAATACCAACACTATTTCCATCTGAGTCTAGAACAGCATTTAATGTTGTAGCAGTAACCATAGTACCTTCCAATGAATTAGTAGTTACGTGAGCCGTTGCCGTCCCCGCATCAGAAATATCTCCATTTAAAAGGCTCTTTTTGTTAAACTCAGTTTGGTCACCAATTCGTTGAATTTCTTCACCTAATTGGTTCATTTCATCTTGAATATTTTGGCGATCTTCTGGTGTATTCGTATCGTTTGAAGATTGTACTGCTAACTCACGCATACGTTGTAAGATAGAGTGCGTTTCGTTAAGTCCTCCCTCAGCTGTTTGAATCATAGAGGTTGCATCTTGGGAATTCTTAGCTGCCATATCCAATCCACGAATTTGCCCACGCATTTTTTCAGAAATTGCAAGTCCTGCCGCATCATCAGAAGCGCCATTGATACGAAGTCCTGAAGCCAATTTCTCCATTGAATTTTGTTGCGCATTTTGTGCACTACCTAATTGACGGTGTGTATTTAACGCTGCAATATTGTGATTAATTCTCACTATAAATTCCTCCTTGAGTTGTCGTTTTCCCACATCCTTGTGGTTATCACTAGATGAACCAAAGTCGGCCGCCTTCAGTATCATTTAGCTTTACAATCCTTATATCGGAGGAATTCACCATATGTTTAATCTTTTTTTGTATTATTTTTCAATAAATTCAACAAATCTGTCGAAATACCGGCCGCTTCACTGTTTTGTTGTTGTATGTCTAAGTAAACTTCCATTCGATGAATATCCACATGTTTCGGAGCATCTATCCCTAATTTGATTTGATCTCCGTCTATACCTAGGACTTTAACCTCGATATTGTCACCAATCTTAATCGCTTCATTTATTCGTCTCGTAAGTACTAACATGTTAATCCTCCTTTACCTGGGAGGTAAGTTGTTTAGTGAATAAAGTTTCTTTCGTAGTAAAGTCTTTTAGGTTAGTAATATATTGCTTACCTATACGCTTAGCTTGGTTAATAACAACAGGGGCCTGTAAATTCGCAGTGCTTGTCGTAAAAGGATCTTTTAATGACACGATCGATAGCACGTTTACATCCTTTTCAGATTCAATCTCTAATAATTCTAATGTCCCCTGATCCAAGTCAAATTCATATCCTGTCACAAAATGAAACGGATTTACCACAATAAATGCCGGATCTACATTAGAAGCAGATTGTAACACTTGAAACACTGAATTATCTTCTAGTGGTAATAATAAAAATTCTTTCTCATTTACAAACCCAGGAATCCCCTGTGGAAAGGAAATTATTTCTTTTTCATTTACATCAATCTCACCAAAATATTTCGTTTGTAATTTCATCGCTCAACCCTTCTTATTAAATAGTCATTTCAAAGTTTATTCCAACATGCTTTAAGTTATCAAAATCAATGTCTAAGCTGTTACGTTGTGCTATATCTACATCAACAGAACCTGGCTGATAATTAATCTTAGGTTTATTTATCTGTGTCTGTATATTCGGTTTACTTACATTCACATCTATGTCCACATTACTTGGCTGGTAATCAATTTTGACCGCACCATGTGATGGAATCCAGCCAATATTAAATTGTTTTGGCTCACCCTCACTATTCTGTTTCGCTTGTCTAGCAATCGGATTACCGTTGTTTTCTATTTGCATCAACTCTACACCTTCACGAACTCGTCTTGTTGTTCCTTTTGCAGCATCTTGTCGACCTGCTTGTGCTGCATCCTCAATCATCCTTGAGACATGTTTAATATTCATATCCTCCCAAGCCTGCGTCTGATCAATCGTTAATCTGGAAGGTGAGGTATGGATTTGCATATTAGCTTTCGATTGCTGAATAGATTGTGTTGCTTTTGGCTGTTCAATCGTTTGGACACTATCAGTCGTGTTCAATTGTATTTTAGCCATTTGCGATTGTAATCGTATTTGAGGAAAGTTCATCGTATCCCTCTTTTCCTATTGGATAGTAAAAAGCCTTGCCATAGGAATATGGCAAGTGCTATCGGATTAACGTAAGAAATCTAATAATGTTGGTTGAATTACTCGTGAACCAGAACTTAAAGCGGCTCTATGCACACTTTCTTGAGAAGTAAGATTCATAATAACTTCTTCCATATTGGCATCTTCGTTTTCAGACATCATTTTGGTCGCGGTGATTTGTTGTTCAATCACTCGGTTTTCGACTAATTCTAAACGATTCATTCGAGCACCAAGGTCTGCTCTTTCGTTAACCGTATTATCAATGTGAATATCTAAATTAGATAGAACATCTTCAAGCCCAGCTTGATCATCATCTTTTAATGCTTGTGAAAAAGCTTCAATATCTTCGAACAACTGCTTACTGAATACATTTGTTGCATTCACGTTCGCTTGTAACTTTACGCCACTTGATACTTCGATTAGAACTGGATCCGTACTATCTGACACAGATGTAATGATACCCTCATCATCGACCTCAACAGGTTTTAACGTATTCCCATCTGCATCAATTGTACCTGTTGTTTTAGTACCGTTAAATATATACTTATTATTTACCTTAGTATTCCCAATATCTGCTAAGTGATCTTTTAATTGATCTATCTCTTTCGCAATACTCTCACGTTGACCTTCTTCATATGTACCATTCGACCCTTTAACAGCTAACTCACGTAACCGTTGGAGCGCTTGTGTTGCCTTATCCAGCGCCGCATCTGAATTGTCCATCCAATTATGCACTTCCCCAATATTACGCTCAAACTGCTCCACGTTAACTACCTGGGAACGATAATTCATCCCCTTCATCGCCACCACAGGATCATCAGAAGGACGGTTTACCTTTTTACCAGTTGATAGTTGATCCATATACTTTCCTAGATTACTATAACTATTACTCAAATTACGCAGCATATTGTTCGATAACATACTCTGTGTTACACGCATCTGCTAGTCACCTACCTTCCTACTAATCCCATGTTATTGATAATACGATCTAACATTTCATCGACAGTTGTCATACTACGTGCCGCAGCGTTGTACGCATGCTGGAATTTAATCATATTTGTCATCTCTTCATCTAGTGAAACAGCGCTTACGGATTGTCTGTTTTCATCTACTTGTTGTCGTAATACTGTAGCGTTATTCACCATTCGGTTTGCTTCCTGTGTGACAACCGCCATTTTACCAATCGCAGATTCATAGAAACTTTTAATCGAAGTTTTGGCACCTAAACCAGTATCTAGTTTGGAAAATACATTAGACAGTTGTTCTGCATTGGTACCATCACCGCTATCTCCATTTAAGCTGGCAGCAATTAAATCTATATTTCCTTTGATATCATCAGTAACATCCATTAAAGCTGCTGGACGCCCTTCGCCTTCAATCGCAAAGAAATCATAGCTTTGATCATCCGCTAAGTTCGCACCTTCTTGGTGAGTCTTGTTAAACTCCGCTACAAAGGCAGACGCCATGCTATCTAAATCGTCTAACATACTATTAAACTCACCAGTAGCTTGTCCATTATCTGTTATATAACCATTTGCTTCGATTAATGCTCTTAGTTTACCAGTATCACTAAACGCAGCAGTAGTTAGCACTGTCTTTTGATCTGCTGGCAGTGTCGTAGGGTCGGTATCCGCAGTAGGTAAATCTGCTGGATTATAGAAAGTTAGGTTTTGTACATTATTGTCATCATCGTAACCAATGGCTACGTTGTTAACCGTACTCGTTGTCGCATCAACCAACTTTATCTCTTCTTCCCCATTACCAACTAATGTAACCGTTGCTTTCCCCATATGCGTAGGGCTTGGTTGCCCACCACTTTTCACATAAGAAACTTTTATTTCAGCTAGACCAGACAGCTTGTCGATCAAACGATCACGTTCATCATATAAATCATTTGGTAAATAGCCATGTGGCTCGACATCACCAATTTGCTTATTAACGTTATTGATTTGATTAATGAGAGAGTTTACTTCTTTTGTTGTTACATCAATCTCATTTTTCAGATCACCACGAACGGCATTTAATGACCCAGATAAGTAATTAAATGTTTCAGATACCGCTATTCCTCGTTGTCTCACAACAGAACGCGCACCAGAATCTTCTGGGTTCACTGATAAATCCTGCAACGCCTGCCAAAATTGATCCATCGTGTTTGCTAAACCTTGTTCGGAAGGTTCATTCATAATCGTTTCCATTTGTGCCATTGCATCGGCTCTAGTTTGATAATATCCTAGCTTACTATTTTCACCCCGATATTGAACATCTAAAAACTGATCACGGACACGTTCAATTGAACCAGCTTCCACCCCACTACCAAGTTGCCCTGGAATATGTGGACGATTTCTTGATGCTGGTGGATAAGGAGCCGTTTGCTCAAAATTCACGCGTTGCCTTGAATATCCTTCTGTATTCGCGTTTGCGATGTTATGACTTGTAGTATAAAGCGCTGATTGTTGTGCACTCAACGCACGTTTTGCAACTTCTAAACCATGAAATGTTGACACGTAACGTACCTCCTTATCCTATGCTTTTGAATCAAACAAGGAACGACTTGCACTCGCTGGCTGATCTTGTTTGATTGATTTATTACTATAGTTAATATTTTTAATCGTCGGAGAAATCATATCCATCGATAGCTGTATAAATTGCAGGGATTGCTCAATGAGCTCTTTGTTTAATTGCTCCTGATTCTTTAGCTCGACTAACGTCTCTGCTAATTGAACCGTAGCTTGCTCTACATTTTGCTTATCTGATCCTTCGAGAACCTCCAACATAACAGATACAGTTGTCGAAGATGGATCTAGGCCCTGATTACGAGACCAGTCTTCGATTAAGCTCAACCGGTTTGCTTCCATTTGATTTATAGCTTTCACGTGCTTCCGTTCTTGTGCTAATAAATCTTGAAAACCAGCTATATCTCCCGTTTTTAGTGTTTCTGTCTTTTTTTTGGATACCTCTAATAAGCTTACGTGTAGCTTATTCATATTGGATAGTGTGTCTACAATCGTCTGAACGGACATCGTACGTCCTCCCTTTATCCTTGGTTGTTCCAGAAGTTAAGCAGTTTCTGCGCTGTTAGTTTAGGATCAACAGTATAGTTACCGGATTGTACCGATTGTTTGATCTGATCGACATGCTTTTGTCTTGCCGCACTCGGTTCTTCACTGCTTTGCATACGCTTTGCTTCATCCGAGATTTGCAACTTATCCTCTTTATTTTGCACGTCTTTTTTTATTTCTGCTTGTTTGTTCATTTGTTTTTGATAAGGATTAATCCTAGAGTTGTTTGGACCTTGTATTTTCAAGATCGGTCACCTCTTTCCGCTTCATTCGCACGTATATATCTAATCCTTATATCGGTTGTGTCATTAAAATGTTTAATAGTAATTTTTACTTATCTTTTCGAACAGAAAAATACGTTTGTTGTCTTTCACGTTTATTTTTCTGGTTCCTTTGTTCGACTTCTGCTTGTTGATTTAAATCGGAAACTAATCCATCGGCACAAGATTTACAAAGTTTCCCGTCATCAATCGGCTTTCCACATCTTTCACACGGGAAATTTAAATTCGGAAATTGAGATACGCGTAATCTTTTTTCTTTTACAAATTTATAAATATAATCTTCCTCTACTCCTGTGTCATCTACAATCTGAGGAATAGTCGCTTGCCTATTCTTTCTCGGTCGCAGATAATCGTAAACCGTTTGGAATTTCTTCTCTTCTTCTTTGAAACAATTTTCACAAACAGAACGTAAGCCTTTTACAAATAAAGCATTACAACGTGGACAATTCGCTAACTCACCCATGGATAACCCACCTTACCGTGTTTTTGCTCCCATTATAGCATACAACTTGTCGAATGAGGTCGAGATTTCGGCGTAATTATCCTCTAGCTAGTGTAAAAGCATACACTTCCGGACATCCAGCCTCTTTTAAAAGTTTAGCCGCATGCCGTAAAGTGATCCCCGTTGTATAGATATCGTCGATTAAGATGACGGGATCTGTAATTCCAACAGTTAATGTAAATGGATTACTCGCCATAAGTCTGTCTCTTCTCGTTTTCTTCGACTGCTTTTCCCCATGAATCCGAGACAACACATTTTCAGATGGCATGTCCAAAAATCCAGCTAGCGCCTCCGCTTGGTTAAACCCTCTCTCATACAAACGTTCCTTACTCAAAGGAATAGGAACAACCTTTGCACCTTTTACGTCCTTAAACAACTCATTAAAAGTCCGAACAAAATCTTCACGAAATAAATCACAAAGGGCATAATCTCCACGATATTTCCACTTCGCAATGACCTCCTTCATCATGTCATTATAGCCAAACACACTTTTATTAAAGGAAAGTACCCCCTTCCATTCAGAGCTAGCGTTCCACCGTCGACAGTCTGAACACACTTCCGCTTCTTCCCTTCTACCACATTCCTTGCACAACTCTCCATCCAATACCTCTAATTGCCCCAAACACCAATCACAGCCAAACTTCGGTTTATCTGGCAAGAAAAAATTCCCCCATTCAATCGCCGGGATCATTTCTTGATGACACCACAAGCAATGCATTAGAGATTCCTCCCCCGCTTATTCATCTGTTTTATTGCATCCACAGCCGCCACCATTGCATCTGTTTTTCCATCATGAAAAAAGATCACTTCACCAGTAGGATCATCAGGACTTCTACCGGCACGTCCTGCAATCTGAACAAGAGCCGCTTCATCAAATACATCATGACAAGCATCTAAGACAGCAACATCCACAGATGGAAATGTCACACCTCTTTCTAAAATCGTTGTTGTCACTAGAACAGAAAGCTTCCGATCCCGAAATGCTTGTACTTTCTCTTTACGATCTTCATCAGATGCATGGACAGAAGTGATCGTCTCCCTACTAAAAAGGGCGTTATCACGCAAAGACAAGGTGATTTTTTCGGCAAGTGCAATGACCGGAACAAAAATTAAAAGCTGTCTCTTCGGATTCATGCGCCTCTCATACCACTGATAAAAAGCTTGGGGCGCCTCAAATTTCGTTAAAGATTTTTTCAAGGAAAAGCACATATGAAGTTTCGGTACTGGAAGTGGATGTCCATGAAACCGAACAGGAACAAAGACAGCCTTTAACTGTTTCGATTGGACTTGATTGCGATGTTTTTTTCTTGGCGTGGCTGTTAAATAGATCAGGGAAGCATTGGGTTTCGCAGCTCTATTAGAGGCAAATGGTAACGAAGGATCAGCGTGATAAGGAAAAGCGTCAATCTCATCAATGATGACGACATCAAAAGCATGGGCAAATCGGAGTAATTGGTGTGTCGTAGCAAGGATCAATTGGCCTTCGCCTTTCTTTTGCTCACTTCCACCATATAGCGCTTCGATTGTGGTGTTGGGAAAAGCTGTAGTAAAACGTGGATATAATTCTCGAACAACATCTGCACGAGGTGTTGCTAGACAAACCCTTTTCCCACGTCGGATTGCTTCGTTAATTCCCTGAAATAGCATTTCCGTTTTCCCAGCTCCGCAGACTGCCCAAACTAACAATTCTGCAACAGCCTCTGTCATCATTGTTTTTTCAATTTCATTAGACGCTTTTTGTTGATGAGAAGTTAACTCTCCTTGCCAGGAACAAGGCTCACTTTGCTCGAGCCGTAATGGCTGAGGACCAGTCCAGTAATAAAGCGGTGAGCAACTCATCACTCGGCCCATTTCAATACACTTGCGACAATATACATGCGTTGTCCCGCACCGTGAACATGGTATAGTCGCAAAAAGATGTTTTGCTTTATTTCCACAACGCCTGCAGCGATGTCCCCATATATATTTTTCAATTGATGGAATTGTTGTCATAAGGTCAGTAGATAAAAGTTGATTAAGGAGGTTTTCTTCAAGTGGGATTTCTTCACGGAGGAGTAACTTTCCAGAGAATTGTTTCGCATGTATCTCTGTTTCAGTAGAGGATCTGTCATATGTAGAAGTAGGAATCCAGTCAAATGTGGGATAAAGGAAGGATCCGATCGTGTTCAAAACCGTATGCACCAATATATATCATCTCCATTTTTAGAAGAGGTGCCAATTTTAGTGGCACCTCCAAAAATAATAATATAAAATAATTGCATGAAACTTACTTGATATACCAGCTTAACCCGATAGAACCTTCACCAAGGTGCGTTCCAATAACTGGTCCAAAATAACTAACCGATAATTCCACATGTGGATATTGCGCTTGTAATTCTTGCTTCAATTCTTCTGCCTCTACGGGTCTGTTCCCTTCAATAACGACAGCTTTCATTGGTTTACCTAGATCTGCATCTTCGGCAAATAAGCTTTTTAATCGATTAAGCGCTTTTTTACGTGTTCTAATTTTTTCAAAGGGAACAATCTTTGTATCAACAAAGTGAAGTAATGGTTTGACTTGGAGCATGCTTCCGACAAATGCCTGTGCACCATTCAGCCTTCCACCACGTTTCAAGTGACTCAAATCGTCCACCATAAAATAGGCACGCATTGACTGCTTCATTTCATTCAATCGATCGATAATTTGCTCAGGTGATGCGCCATTCTGCGCCATTTCAGCAGCTTCTAACACGTAAAACCCTTGAGGCATACAGCTTATCTCCGAATCAAATGCATATACGTCTACACCATCAACCATTTGCCCAGCTGATAAAGCAGTTTGGTACGTTCCACTAATTCCACTTGATAAATGAATAGAGATAATAGCATCATGGTCCTCTGCTAGTTTTTGATATAATTCTGTAACAAAACCAATGGAAGGCTGCGACGTTTTTGGCAATTCCACTGCATCTCGTACCATCATGTAAAAATCTTTTGTATTTAGATCCATTTCTTCACGGTAAGAAGAATCTCCAAAAATTACGCTTAGTGGAGCCATATGGATGTCCAGCTTTTCCCTTATGTTAGAAGGAATATAAGCTGTACTATCTGTGACTACAGCTACTTTCATTCATATCGTACCCTTCTTGTCCAGATTTTAGTTACTCACTCATACTTGTCCTATCATTATATATTAAAGATCAATCATGTAAGTATATGTAAGACAAGTTATATCTATACTCTCATTATTTTACATAAATACGAATAAAATGCATAGATTTATTTTATAATTTACGGATTTCTCCATTCGAAAATACCTATGATAAAAATAATGAAGATGCTTAAAAAGAAAGGTGTTTTGCTATCAATAGGTAAGCATAAAAGAGGACTTGAGAAGAAACTCCCTCATGGAAGGAGTCCGGACTCGAAGTTCAATATCCGGACCAATTCTTGTTTTTATAATACTTCTACCCAACCGTTGCGAATCGCAGCAACTACTGCTTGGGTACGGTCGTTTACATTCATTTTTTGTAAGATGTTACTCACATGGTTTTTAACCGTTTTTTCACTAATATATAACGACTCCGCTACACCACGATTACTTTTACCATCCGCTAACAATTGCAATACTTCACATTCTCGTCGTGTAAGCAGGTGTAAAGGTTTGCGATAGTCTATAACTTTTTCCGTTACCGCGTTCGTTTTTTCCTCTGATAATCGGCGATATTCCTTCACCAAATTGTGTGTTACTTTCGGATGCAGGTAAGATCCGCCATCACTAACGACTTTAATCGCCTCAATCAATGAATTTGAATCCATTTCTTTTAACAAGTAGCCTTGTGCACCAGACTTTAATGCATGTGTCACATAGTTTTCATCATCGTGAATGGATAAGATAATCACGTTTACATCTGGAAATTGTTCAATTAACGATGACGTCGCTTCCACTCCATTTGTACCTGGCATATTAATGTCCATAAGTACGACGTCCGGCTTATATTCTGCCACTAACTCCATGGCAGAAGAACCATCATCCCCCTCTGCTACGACATGAAAGCTTGGTTCAAATTCAAGTATGCGTTTGACTCCTTCACGAAACAACTTGTGGTCGTCGATCAGTATTATTTCAGTTGCCATGTTCTGCTCCTCCTATACTTCTTAATCTATATAATCTGCCTATTAATCTATTTTCAGTCATTGTTGTACGGGCCATTTTTTCCTATTATACATGATAAAATCTATTTTGTATTTAACGATTATATTTCATTTATCGGTACTTGTATAAATATACTAGTACCTTCACCAATTGCTGATCTTATGACTAATTTACCATCTAGCATTTCTACTCGTTCACGCATCCCTAATAGACCAAAAGATTTATCTTTTTTCTCACTAACATCGAAGCCCTTCCCATCGTCTTTGATTAGAATCATAACGTTGTCCGGCTTCACCTCTAACCGCACATTAATGCTCGCTGGTTCAGCATGTTTGACAGCGTTCTGTACAGATTCTTGCACGAGACGGAAAAATGCAACTTCATACTTACTTTTTAACCGTTGCTCTAATCCAATAGAGGAAAAACTAATTTTAATATGATTATATTCTTCCATTGTCGTTAAATATTTTTTGATTGTCGGTACCAAACCTAAATCATCAAGTGCCATCGGGCGTAAGTCATATATAATACGGCGGACTTCATATAAAGAGGATTTTACCATACCTCTTACACTTTTCATTTCTTTAAGGCCTTCTTCCACACCACGCTCTTTAAACGTACGATCAACAATTTCTGAACGTAATAATATGTTCGCAAGCATTTGTGCAGGTCCATCATGAATTTCCCTTGATAATCGTCTGCGCTCCTCCTCTTGTGCTTCAATTATTTGTAAGCCAAACTCTTGCTTCTCCTGGGCGTTATGTATTAGTTCACTGACTTGTTTAAAATCTTCATTTAAATAATTTAACACAACAGAGATTTTACCAACTAATCCTTCTGCACGTTTGACTGTCTGTTCTAACGCCTGAAGTCTACGTTCCGTGTCATCTCTTTTTTCACGGAGGTTATGTTCTTTTTCTCTAATCATCGTAAGCTTCGTTTGAAGTTCATGTGTTTGATGATACACATCACGAATTTGTTCTTCCGAATACCGCTTAAAATCCTTACTTACTTCTGATAGACGATTTCTGGAAATACGAACTTTCACCTCTAAACGATCGCCTTCCTCTATAAGATGAACAACTTCTTCTTTTATCTGTTTTAGCTCTTCTTTTAATTTTTCATACTCTTTTCGGGACTCTTCTCCTATACTAAAAATATCATCTTTACTATTTTCAACAGTATCTATCATTTCATCAATGATTTGGTCGATAATCTTTTCATCTGCTTTTTTCGCCATATTTGGACCCGCCTATCTACCTTTTTGGGAAAATGCGTTAACTCGTCATAATTTCTAACCATTCTTCAACATATTCCAATTATAATACATTTGCGCGATGAATTGATACTCATTATAATTGAATTTAGGAGGTTTTAACACCTATGTTAAATAAATATTTCACTGTGAAACCTGAAGGATCGGATGAAATTATCATTCAAAAATCACGTTTTATTGGTTATGTAAAAAGAGTAGAAACAGAAGAAGAAGCACAACAATTCATTGCTGATATCAAGAAGAAACATCGTGATGCTAACCATAATTGTTCTGCCTATATGATTGGAGAACACGACCAAATACAAAAGGCGAATGATGATGGAGAACCAAGCGGTACTGCAGGCGTTCCCATTTTAGAAGTACTAAAAAAGCGGAACTTAAAGGATACAGCCGTTGTCGTCACACGCTACTTTGGCGGGACTAAGTTAGGTGCAGGCGGGCTCATTCGTGCTTACTCTAGCACTACGTCACAAGCAATTAACACAACAGGTGTTGTAAAGCGTCAACTGATGAAGGAAATGATCGTAAAAGCTGATTACTCCCTATTAGGAAAATTAGAAAATGCCTTAATTCAATCGAGTTACATATTAGACAACATTGACTATGCCGAGTTCGTACGTTTGTCAATTTTTGTAGAAAAAGATCAGGAAGAGACATTCAAAACATGGATGATAGATTTGACTAGTGATCAGGTCGATATAACGGAAGGAACAACCACCTACATGGAAATAGATGTCGATCAACATGGTGATTCAAGCAATTGACAAAATATTTCCTGGGAAATGGTTATTCGACAGGCTATGATAAGAGCAAAAGGCTGTACCAAATGACGCTTTGGTACAGCCTTTTTTATCCGTTGAAAAGTTATAATTAGAAAAACCAACACATTCGCAAAAGAACGAGAGACTGCGTGTTTTTCTAATATGGCGAGTGTCGTAAACTAGTTGTTTTGCTTACATCTCGGCAACTGATAGTGATCTAACTCATGAATTAGTTGATGAACTAACTCCTCTGTGTTATTAATTTGAAAGTTCTCTGTCTGATCGATAATGCTTTCTAACACGTTCTTGTAAATCTCCTGTTCTTCCAAATAATCACCCCACTGATCGCATTTACCTTCAACTTCCCATTACATCTTATGTAGAATTTGTTATATTCGTTCACTTCACAGATGGCTTACGTAGGCGCTTAATCCACTGGAAAAGTATAATTGTAATTACAGCTAAGATTGCACCAAAGCTGTCCAGAAAAACATCCCCAATATACGGGGTTCTGTTTGGGGTGAACCCTTGATGAATTTCATCGATCGCTGCATACATGATCGTTAACACAAGGGAATACTCGATCAGTCGCCAAAACTTGATATGCGTAGTTTTTCTAAATGCCATATAAAACGCTAGACATAAAATAAAAAAGACAGTCACATGCGCTCCTTTTCTCACAAAAAATTCAACAACACCATTGACGCCTAGCGTTGCGATGCTAACTTCTGATTGATGGTATGTAAAGCTAAGCCCTTCTAAGTAGGGTGTTAAAAATGACAAATCGATTGTGGATGATAAAAAAGGTTTGATATCTTGATTTTGATACGGTTGGGCAGATGCGTAAAAAATCACGCCCATCCAAGTGAACGGTAAAAGCCAGTACAGCCATTTCTTCATCGTATTTCTCCTTTTATACTACATTTGAAACTTTCTATATGGTAATCTTTAATTATCTTTTAGGGGGTGGTTATGATAGATGTAAGATTATTTCATTCGATCCATGATCTTGCTAGGAAAAATGATAGTGTAGACTGGATCATGAGTCAATCCTCAAGTTGGGGGTATATCCTATTTATTAGCATTATTTTTCTTCTTTTACTTTTCCCGACATACCGAAAAGTTGGTGTTACTGGTTTTGTCACGCTTGCTATTGCTTTAGGTTTGAATAAGGTATTAAAATCAGTCTTTGATCGTCCTAGACCTTTTGTAGAACATGAGGTAGATATCCTGATTTCAAAAGAACCTTCTCCTTCATTTCCAAGCGATCAGGCATTAATCGCGGGAGTATTTGCAGGTGTGTTTTTATTCTCGAGCTTTAAAAAAACAATTAAAATAATCGTTCTTGTTGTTGCTTTATTAGTTGTGTTTTCTCGTGTGTTTGTTGGACATCACTACCCGTCCGATGTAGCAGTAGGATTTTTACTTGGTCTAAGCATCTCTTTTGTTACGAAAAAACGAATGGCTTACATAAGTTTGCGGAAGAAAAAATCCGTACAAGCAGTCTAAAATGCCATTAAAAACCAGCAATGCTTAGCAAGCATTGCTGGTTTATGTATGCATTCTATTCATCAACTTGCTTTTGTCTCCATCTGTTAAATTCAAGAAAGTCTTTAAATTGTTGCTTTGATACTCCAGAGTTCATGGCGTCTTGGGCTAATTTTAGCCATTCCTCATCTAATTGGCGTCTTAACACCTCGTCCGATTCACTCATTAATAGCTCATTGACAGATACGCCAAGTACGCTACCAACCTTTTCAACAAATTGTATGGATGGGTTTGATTGCAAATTGCGCTCAATAGAGCTCAAGTATGATTTTGCTACGCCAGCTTGTTCTGCAAGTTCTGATAATGACATCTTTTTTTCTTTGCGTAATGTTTTAATTTTGTCCCCGATCAACGCCATTCACCTCTTTCAAGATGAATTATATCATAACATGAAGAATGGTTCTATATTAAGCACAATTTTGTTCTCTTTTTTATTTTCGTTCACTATTGGCTGAAATAAACTGCCGCACGTCTTCAACCGTCAAACCGATCATTTGTGCTTCTTCCATCAACTCTACCCATTCATTGTCTAAAAGGCTCTTATGAAGAATTTGTTGCATAAGACTTCCTCCTACACACTCTTTCAGGCAGCACAGCCATCATTGCATCACGCTTTAGACCTGTTACTTTGCGTCCTTATTTTTCAATAAGTTTGCCCTTTTACTGAAGAAGCAATTATTTTATTTTATATAAGTCTATTCTATACTATAGATATGGTGTTGTGTGTGACTTGTTTTGTCGAATAACTTCTAATTTTGATTTTTCAGAATAGTCTCTACCATATCTTTTGTTCTAATAAAAATTTATGTCAATATATTGAACATATTCCTGAATTAATCATTAATTTTATAGTAATTCATAAACAATGTCACACTCTATAATTCAGATTTGTTGTAAAATGCAACATAACTAACGCACCCGCTCCTCGAGTGAAATTGGCTCCCTTTCCGAGGAGGAATCACGAAAAATCCCAGAACCCTGATTTTTCTAAGTTCAGATTCCTCTTGCAGGCACGGCTTCAGCTAACTCAGAAGAAAGTGCACTTCTGAGTGGATCTTCAGCCCGCGCTATTCCTGCTGGAGTGTCGCCAATTTAACTCGATCCGCTAGTAACTACTCAAAGATAATGATAAATTTCAAGCGCTAATCTAGTAATATAATTACACTTTCTAAATTTCCTTTTTCAAGTAATTCCCAGAAGTATTACTTTTCTGCGAAAAACAGATGCAAAAATAAGTCTAAAAGAATCAATAACCAGAAAGCCTAAACAGTGGAGGCAGAATGCGGAGACTCCTGCGGGAACAGCGCGAGGTGAAGACCCCGGAAGAAGCGCACTTTGCTTCTGAGGAGGCTGAGGCCGTGCCCGCGGAAAGCGAAGTATTCTGCCGGAACGGCGTTACAACACTTTACTTTTAAGACTATGATGCGTACTGCACAGTTTTGGAATTTCAGTCAACAATAACAATCTTTTTAAAACTGCTTAGTTATAGATTGATACGCTTACATATTTATTAGTATAATAGGAATATAAATGATTTTTTTAGGAGCGATTGGATGAAGAAAATAGCAATTTTATTTATGATCGCAGGACTTGCCTTATTAGCTTATGGTGGATACGAAATCATGAAGACGAAGGCAGCAGAGAAAGAAAGCTTAATGGAAGCACGAGAACTAGTAAATGCTGACCAAAGTAATCTTGAAAAATCAAAGATAGCTCCTGAAGACTTTTTTCCTGATACAGGGGATACGGTTGGTATTCTTGAAATTCCTAGCATTGATGCGGAATTACCAATTGTAGAAGGTACAGATCCGGATGATTTAGAAAAAGGGGTTGGGCATTACAAAGGCTCAGCATATCCAAGGCAACAGGATCAAATTGTCTTGTCAGGCCATAGAGATACGGTGTTTCGCTCGTTAGGCGATCTCAAAGTCGGCGATACTTTTGTCATGAGACTGCCTTATGGTGACTTTACGTATGAAATGGTAAGCTCAAAAATTGTGGATGCAGATGACCGAACCATTATAAAATCAACCGCTCCAGATGAAGAATTGGTCATCACCACCTGCTATCCATTTTCGTACGTCGGGAATGCACCTGATCGTTATATTATTTATGCAAAACCAATTGATACAGAATAAATTTAATCTCGAGTCATGGATAACCATGTCTCGATTTTTTTTGTAACTTTTATGCCACATATTTCGTCACTATTTTTAGAAAAACTCATAATGTGCGCTTTTTGACAAAAAGTATATAGACGAATGTCTTGTTGTCACATATAATTACGTGATATGTTTTTCAATTTGATTGTAAAGGAAGAATGGCTATGCCTAGTAGAATCGAAAAAAAGAAAATAAGTAAAAAACGCAAGGTGCTCTATTGGATTGGCGGAATTATATTAACTTTACTCCTTCTCGGAATAGGTTACGGTGTTTATGTATATACCCAGCTCGATAATGCAGTGGAAGCGATGCATGAGCCACTGTCACGGGATATGGAAAGACAAAAAGAAATGGATAATGTTTTCAAATCCAAGGAATCGTTTAATATCTTGTTGTTAGGTGTGGATGAAAGGTCAACAGACAAAGGTCGTTCAGACACGATGGTATTCATGTCATTAAATCCAAGGACCGATTCCATGATAATGATGAGTATTCCACGTGATACGTATGTAGATATTCCTGGTCGTGGAATGGACAAAATTAATCATGCCTATGCTTTTGGTGGATCAGACTTAACATTAAATACGGTAGAGCAAGTATTAGATGTGCCGATTCATTTTTATTCCAAAATTAACATGGAAGGCTTCATTCAAGGTGTCGATGCAATTGGCGGCGTTACCGTTAATAACAGCTTTGCCTTTGATCAAGACGGTGAATCATTTGCTGAAGGGAATATCCGTTTAAACGGGGAGCAAGCTTTAAAGTACACGCGTATGCGTAAGCAGGATCCACGTGGTGATTTTGGCAGAAATGATCGACAACGACAAGTAATCCAGGCTGCAATTGATGAGGCTGCAGACTTCTCTAGCGTGACAAAGGTTGGAAATATTCTTGATATTCTTGGTGGTAATGTGAAAACAAATTTAGAGATGGATAACCTGCAGACGTTATTCTCTGACTATAGACAAACAAGAAAAAACGTTAATAATATCCAGATAGAAGGAAGTGGCAGTACCATTGGTCGCATTTGGTATTACGTTGTTCCTGATGCAGAGTGGGATCGCATTCAAACGGAAATAAAAACGCATATGGAAGCAAAGTAATTGGGAAAGCCACTCTGGAGATAGAGTGGCTTTTTTGATTGGAACACAATTCATTAATTTTATTCCAATAATAGGAAACAAACATATACGTGAACTTGCTTGTATATGATATGATGATGGTAAATAAATCAATCTTTTACCAAGGGGGTTGGGCTTTTGCGTAAGTACATAGCAATATCGACTTTTATATTAGTTTTCGTATTAGCTGCATGTTCAGACGAAGAAGAAGTAACACCAGAAGAAAGATTAGATGATTATGTAACCAAGTGGAATGAGCAAAGTTTCTCCGACATGTACGATATGTTAGCAGATGAAACAAAAACGACATATGGAACCGAGGACTACGTCGATCGTTATCAAAAAATCTATCAAGATCTTGACGTAAATAATCTGACTGTATCTTTTGAAGTTCCTACAGAAGAAGATCAGGAGGAAGAAACAAATGACACCGAAGAAGCAATACCTACAGCAACTTTCCCGTTGCAGGTGGAGATGGATACTGTAGCAGGTCCTATTTCTTTTGAATCAGATATAACGTTAGTGCAACTGGAAAAAGAAGAACAAAAAAATTGGTATGTTGAATGGGATCCAGGTTTTATATTCCCAGAATTAAAAGATGGTGGAGACATTGTGTTCGAAACAACAACTCCAGCACGCGGTCAAATATTTGATCAAAAACATAATGGCCTAGCCGTGAATGAAGTCATTTATCAGATTGGTGTTGTCCCTGGCGAGTTTGGGGAAAACGGTGACGAAACAAAACAAAAGATTGCGGAGCTTCTCGAAATGGATGTGGCGGCAATTGATAACGCCTTAGGTGCTAGTTGGGTGAAGGATGATACATTTGTTCCATTGAAAAAAGTCCCAACTTCTAATAAAGAACTGCTTGAACAGTTATTCGCTTTTGAGCCTGTCTACAAGCAAGATACGACAGGCAGATTGTACCCGTTAGGAAAAGCGGCAGCACACCTCGTTGGATATATTGGAAAGATTACAGCTGAAGAATTAGAAGATCGTGATCCTGACGTGTATTCCCAAAATGACCTGATTGGTAAAAGAGGGTTAGAACAACTTTATGAAGAACGCTTAAAAGGTCAAAAGGGATTAAAAATACTCGTTCGAAATGAAGGTAAGGATGATGTTCTACTAGCTGAAAAACCTGTAGAGCATGGTGAAAATATCACACTTACGATTGATGCCGATATCCAGCGATCAATCTATACGGCTTATCAAGATGATGCAGGAACGGCAGCTGCCATTGATCCAAAATCTGGTGAGGTGCTGGCATTAGTTAGTAGTCCTGCTTTTGATCCGAATCAAATCACTTATGGTATTAGTCAAACAGCTTGGGAGGAACTGCAAAATGATCCACAGACGCCATTGATTAATCGATTCGCAGCAAACTTCTCACCTGGCTCCACGATCAAACCAATCACAAGTGCGATCGGGTTAGAAGCCGGTGCGATTGTCCCTGGTGAAGGGATCGACATTGATGGATTAACTTGGTCGAAAGATGGCTGGGGGAACTATCAAGTAAGAAGGGTATCCGAATCATCCGGACCAGTTGATGTAACAGATGCACTTATCCGATCTGACAATATATTCTTTGCTAGAAAAGCAATAGAATTAGGCGATGAAGCATTCGTCAACGGATTAAAAACTTTTGGACTTGGCGAAGAATTTCCATTTACGTATCCAATTGAGCAAAGCCAAATCTCTTCAGATGGCAGTCTTAGCAGAGAAATATTGCTTGCCGATAGTGGCTATGGGCAAGGAGAAATGGAAATGAGCGCTTTACACTTAGCAACAGCCTATACACCTTTTTTGAATGACGGAAAGATGATTAAGCCTATTTTGGATTCAAAAGAAGATAACGGACAGGTATGGAAAGACAATATCGTATCGAGTGAAAATGTCCAAGTCATTAAGGATGCGCTGCGACAAGTCGTTGCGGCATCAAATGGAACGGCACGTGGTGCTAATATGGAAGATATTAAACTATCAGGTAAAACGGGGACATCCGAGTTGAAGTCCTCTCAAGATGAAGATGGTCAAGAGAATGGCTGGTTTGTCTCCTATCCAGAACAAGAGGATATCATCATTGCAATGATGGTTGAGCATGTAGAAGAAAAATCTGGTGGTAGTGGATATGTTGTGAATAAAGTAGCGGATATTTTTAGAGAAATTAGATAGAGAAAAGGCATTCCATTCATTGAATGGGATGCCTTTTTTGTTGACTTCAGAATTGGACCTGACCATTTCGTATAAAAAAAGAAGCAGGGACATAACTAAAGTAGCTAACTAAAAATCCGAACAAGTTATACTTTAGCGGATGAAATATACGTAGACTCCTGCGGGATGAAAAAGCCATAGGTGAGACCCCGCAGTGCGAAGCGCGAGGAGGCTCAGCGGCTTCCCGCGGAAAGCGAAGTATATTTCAGGAGCGGTGGTTACACATACGTTCAATTTTGAATTAGTTCGAACGCTTTTGTACCAGCTTATTTTCGCCTATTTATAAAGTAATGCGGTTTCCTGATTCAATCGACTTGAAAACAGCATCCAATACTTTCATGTTATTAATCATTTTTTCACTATTATATTTCGGCTGTCTGTTTTCGATGATTGCGTCAGCAAAGTCTTCTACCTGAAGTTTATATTGATCAGCTTCAATATTGAACTCCTCTACTTCCCCATTCGATTTTGTCACGCGAACAAGACCGGAACCTGTTTCAGTCACATCTGGTCTGTATGGACCGAACACTTCAATGATTCCTTCCGATCCAACTACCTGATACTTTTGTCTGAACGTAGAATCAAAGCTACAATCGAAGTTTGCTTGTACGCCATTATCAAACGATAATGTTCCTGCAACTGTTGTATCAACCTTAAACTCAGGATGAATCTTTGCACTAGCAAATAGATGGTTAGGCTGTTGATCTAATATGTAGCAAAGCGAATGTATCGTATAGCAACCAACATCATACAATGCTCCTCCACCAAGATCCGGGTTTAATCGAATGTTGTTCCCATCATTTAATAAGAAGGAGAAACTAGCTTGTAGTAATGTTACATCACCGATCGCACCTGACGCGATTACTTCTTTTACTTTTTCATGTTGTGGATGGTACTGATACATAAATGCTTCCATGAAGTTAACGCCATGGGAGTTGGCTGCATCTATCATGTCATTCAATTCTTCAAAATCAAGTGCTGCAGGCTTTTCACATAATACGTGCTTCCCTTGCTTCGTAGCTTCAATTACCCAATGTTTATGAAGACTATTTGGTAGTGGAATATACACTGCATCAATGTCTGGATCGTTTAATAACTCTTCATAGTTTGTGTATGCTTTCGGAATATTTAATTCCTGTGCAAACTGTCTCGCCTTTTCACCACGGCTAGCAACTGCGACTACTTCTCCATTATTTGAACGTTGTATTGCTGGTATCACTTGTTGTCTACCAATATCTGCTGTACTTAAAATTCCCCATTTTACTTGTTTCATTGGTTATCCCACCTTAAAATATATTGGATAGAAAATGATGACCGCTTTCATTTTCATATTACATTATTTTAACTAGCAATTACAGAAAGAACGCTTAAAGTGCTTTGACTAATCCACCATCGACGATTAACGCTTGTCCTGTGATATACGTATTCGCGTTCGATCCTAGAAAAACAACGGCTTTTGCAAACTCGTCTGGCTCTCCAAGACGGCCAATAGGAATCGTTTGTTCCGCTTGTCCCATCATTTCTTCTAATGTTGTACCTGTTTCTTTTGCTTTTTGTTTGTTTATATCAATGATGCGGTCCGTCTTAATCATGCCAGGTCCAACCGTGTTAATGAAAATATTATATTGTGAAAGCTCTTGTGATAAGCTTTTTGCCAGTCCTAAAATCCCTGGACGAAATACATTAGAAAGAAGCAAATTATCTAAAGACTGTTTAATGGAAGACGATGCAATGGTTACGATATGGCCATGTCCTTGCTTTTTCATGTACGGCAAAACTTCACGAACGGACCGAATAACACTAAGTAAATTGAGCTCAAAGGCATGTTGCCAATCCTCGTCAGAAAATTGATCAAATGTCCCTGCTGGAGGTCCACCCGCATTATTGATTAGTACATCAACAGTTCCATTCCAGTCGACTGCAGCTTGTACCATTTGCTGGATGTCTGTAGGTTTTTTCACATCGCACACGATATACTGTATGTTTGGGTTTTCTGATTCTTGTTTAATCTCTTCCACTGTTTGCTGTAGTTGTGTTTCATCGCGACTAGCAATTAACACGTGCGCGCCTTCTCTGGCATATTCTAATGCAGTTGCTTTCCCAAGTCCTTTACTTGCCGCTGTTACAATTATCGATTTACCCTTTAAACCTAAATCCAAACCTGTCCTCTCCTTTCGGTTGCTGTAAACTGTTTTTCATTATAAATTTCTTTATTGTAGCTAATCAATAAGATAATGCATAGTTGATGGAAAATCCGTCGTAACAAAAAAGTAAAATATATAACAATGTACTAGTTAACTTTTGGGAATTGGATCCCTCTCTGACTTCATTCTGTTCTTGAGGCACTTTCTTGTCAGTGATCACACACTTCTCTGACTTCATTCTGCTCTTGAGGCACTTTCTTGTCAGTGATCGCACACTTCTCTGACTTCATTCTACTCTTGAGGCACTTTCTTGTCAGTGATCGCGCACTTCTCTGACTTCATTCTGCTCTCGTGGCACTTTCTTGTCAGTGATCACACACTTCTCTGACTTCATTCTACTCTTGAGGCACTTTCTTGTCTGTGATCGCGCACTTCTCTGACTTCATTCTGCTCTTGAGGCACTTTCTTGTCAGTGATCGCACACTTCTCTGACTTCATTCTGCTCTCGTAGCATTTTCTTGTCAGTGATCGCACACTTCTCTGACTTCATTCTACTCTCGTGGCACTTTCTTGTCCGTGATCGCACACTTCTCTGACTTCATTCTGCTCTCGTAGCATTTTCTTGTCAGTGATCGCACACTTCTCTGACTTCATTCTGCTCTCGTAGCCTTTTCTTGTCAGTGATCGCACACTTCTCTGACTACTTTTCGAATTCCTGCTTTGGAAATGTCAGAAGATGCTAATGACGCACTCTATATAAACTCTGCATTAATTAATACCACCCTAAAATAACACATGCTGGTCATGCAAAACAGCAGAAACCTTAGGCTTCTGCTGTTTTGCATAACCAGCTCCGTTCACCTTGTTTTATTACATTTGATTCAGTTTATCTGTGTAATCTAAAAATGTTTGGTAATCTCTCTCTTCCAACGCTCGGTCAATCAGGCGTTTCATATTTTCTTTTTCCAGTTCCATAATTACTTCATCAATTTTTTCTTCTTGGATTGGTGTTTTGTCTCCATTTATATAAGGTTGGATTAGCGATTGTAGTTGCTTCTTGAAATCTGTCAGCTTTAGCAATTCAGATAACGTCACACGGCTATATTCCTTCCCTTTTTGGAAAACAAACACGTCCTGTTCGTTTTCAACTTGTTGTGTAATTCGATTCACTCTGATTTCTCTCGATTCTAATGGCACAAATTGATACACTTTTTCATCTAATGATAAAGAAAAATATTGATAAGCGAGGACAACACGAATACAATCAGCTTCTTCCTTTACGTAGTAAGGTTTTAACATTTTTACAGAGAGCATTCCGACACCCCTTCCAGTAATGTTCAACCAACAACCTCATTAGAAACTTACTGACTTATCAAAGCTTTGGGTAAGCCTACCCATGTTTCATGAAACAGCTAGTATTTATACATTTGTTAACGAGTGATGTTACTGTAGTATATGATGAGAGCCACAACAAAGTTAATATTTTTTTCATTTTCACCAAAAAAATTAACCGTTTGTGCTATTGTCCCTAATCTTAGCTTGATCTAGAATTTTGTTCGTAAGCTCCACAACTCTACTTTTTCATTATATTTGTTTATATAATAACAGATTATGATAGCGTTTCCATTGATATTATACGATAACCGAATTTATTTTTTAGGACTTGATTGTTATCACAAGTTGTCTAGCTCGAAAAGCGTTGATTTTTTGTCACATTCTTTTCCAAGAGCCATTTTAAAACCGTATTTTATCGGTATGATGGCCTTAATAGGATAAAAGTTTTCATAATTCATTGTTCTTCGCTAACAAAGTTCGTTATACTTTTATTGGAGCTAACAATGAGGGTGGAAATTCATATGAACAGATTTCGCATTAAGTTTATTGGTAGTAGGGTTGTAAAAACAGGAGTGGCCGTTTTCTTAACCTCTCTAATCTGTCAATTAATTGGATGGCCAGCAGTTTTTGCCGTAATTACTGCAATCGTTACGATTGAGCCTACTGTGTCAGATTCTATTAAAAAAGGGATCGTTCGATTACCTGCATCTGCCATAGGTTCTGCCTATGCTGTATTTTTCATTTTTTTGTTTGGGAATTCGCCTATTACTTATACAGCCGCCGCTGTATTTACGATTATTACTTGCTTTAAATTAAAACTGCGTGACGGTTTACTTGTTGCTACGTTAACCTCTGTCGCCATGATCGAAGTGATACATAGTAACTTCCTTATTTCCTTTTTCATTCGACTTGGAACGACATCGATTGGTTTGCTTGTATCAACCTTCGTAAACATGTTTGTGTTACCACCGAATTACTCAAGCAAAATCATGTCCAACATTCATTCGCTTTTGCGGGCGACCGGTGAGGAATTAGAAGTGCTTACGAACGAGATTTTTCCGAATAAACATAAACAAGAGAAAAATGAATTACTTATCAAACAGACTTTTGCTAAGTTAAAAAGAGAATTAGACCAAACCGATATGCTTGTCCGTTTCCAAAAAGAAGAAGCAAGGTATCACCGCTTCAACGACGAACAGAAAAAGCTTTTTGAGGACGAGCAAGAAAAGATTGCAGCCCTTCGTCTCATTCATTATCATATTGGCAACTTAATTAACACGCCATTCACCGAAATCACCTGGTCCAATCAAGAGTGTCATGCATTGACCAAATCGGTGTACACCATTGCAGATACGATGAAATACCCAGATCATTTCTCGTTAGAAAAACATCGAGAGCAAATCACCTCGTTGATGGAACAGTTTTGGCTACTTAAACGAGAATTAGCTACCAACGAGACTAGCAATACTTCTACGTTTTTCACAGCCGAGATCATTATTTTATATGAACTATTATCCATTTATAATTTAGTAGAAGAATTACTTGTTGATTTTAAAACGGAGGAAGCACTTAGGGAATAAAACGTGCCTCCTCCGTTTCATTTGTACCATTCTACCCACAGATCATAGTCAATCGTAAACCAATCGGCCGAGTGGACAGCTATCTTTTTGCCGTCTGCTACAGTTTCCACAATAAAAATAGCTTCTCCATTACGATCTTGATCCGTCTCTATATGGCGAACCTCTACCCCTTTTGCTTGATAATAGGCAAGCACTTGCTCTAAGGTAATAGAAAAAGACTGCTCATGCGAACTAACTTTCATTTCAAATGCGTCTATTTTCCAACTATCCTGTTCTTTTGCGGCTGTGACTTTTATCTTAGCGCCTGTGTACATTTCATTGGCTGGTCGATAAGCATTGTAGCTAATTCTTTCTCCCTTTTGATCGGTGTCAGCAAAAAGATCAGGAATGAGCGTTCCTTGCAGTGGTCCTGGCGCATCACAATAGCAGAAAAATGCTTCCATTTTTCCGATCACTTCTCGATCAATAAACGCTTTTGTAAAATAAGGGGCAACGATTGGACGAATCGCCTGATCAAATTCCTCTACAGATGGTTCAATTGTATCGATCGATTCATACCACCCATTTGCTTCTATTTTCTCTACTACACGCCGGTGAACTTGGTCTAGTTCATCTGTGAGCTCAACAAGCAGTTTGGGAGATATGTTCTGATTTTTCTCTTCTTTTTCATGTTCAACCGTTGTTACTTCCTCTGTTGTCGCTACAATCTCGTCTTGTTCGGTTACATTGTCTACTTTTTTCACAGGTTGATTACTTATCTCTAATAACGCGGTCTGTTTTTTATTATGTATAACCTGCTGGCTTTGCTCTTGTTGTAATGAAGCTCCACATCCTACCAAAAACAATATACTTATAGCAGCGACAAAAATATGACGTACCACTGATTCCACACCTCAAACTTATAAGATTGTATTATCCTGCCCAAAATCTATGATGCTTATACCCCTAGTCTATTAATATCTTAATCTTTTAGAACTGTTGCATGATGATACTTCCTAGTTACTTTAAAGCGTAGAATAAGTTAGAATAAAAAGAAACCTTGTTTAGAAGTGGAGTGTCAAATATGCATAATATCACCTATAGCCCATTAAGTGAACAAGCGATCATCGTGGAATTTGGTGACCAGTGGAGCGTTGAAATATATGAGCAAATTCTCCAACTATCTAAAAAGTTAACATTAACCCCATTTCCTGGTTTTATCGAAGCAGTTCCTGCCTACACGACACTAACCATTTATTATGATCTACGTATTTCTGAGCCTCGATCTTTTTCACATCTATGCCGGGTAATAGATTCCTATTTTCAGCAAACAGACCAGCACATCAAGGAACCGAGAACAATAGCGATACCCGTTTGTTATGATCGTACGCTTGGACCAGATTTAGATGAAGTTGCGCAAACAAATAATCTAACGATAGAAAAAGTAATTCAACTACACACCGAGCCAACTTATAACGTTTGTTTCCTTGGCTTTTCCCCTGGTTTTCCTTTTTTAAGTGGCATGAATACTAGCATTGCGACACCACGAAAAAGCACACCTCGCAAGCAAGTTGCAGCGGGTTCCGTTGGGATTGCAGGAGTTCAAACAGGGGTTTATCCAAGTCCATCTCCTGCTGGGTGGCAGATTATTGGCCGTACACCAGTCTCCCTTTTGAAGCTAACAGAAGATCCACCGACATTACTGCATCCAGGCGATCGTGTTCAATTTTATTCAATAACAAAACAACAATTCGATGCTTGGGAGGAAAAATAATGGGGATAAGATTTACAAAAGAAGGCTTTTTAACGACTATACAAGATGATGGTAGATATGGTTATCAATCACTTGGCTTTTCTACTAACGGGGTAATGGACCAATTAGCCATGAAACATGCAAATCTGCTTGTAAACAACAACAACGTGAAAGAAGCCGTGTTAGAAATGAGCATTATTGGCCCAAGTATGACATTCGAAGCAGATATGGTCATCGCATTAACAGGGGCTGATATGTCTCCTAAAGTGAATCATAAACCTGTACCACTTAACAAACCCCTAGTAATTCAGGCCGGTGATCGCTTAGACCTTCATGCAGCAAAAAATGGCGTTTACACGTATTTAGCTATTTCAGGAGGATTTGATATTGCTGATACATTAAACAGTAAAAGCACTGCACTTCATGTTGGAATCGGAGGATTTAAGGGAAGAGCAATCCAAACTGGGGACTATCTACCGATTCGCACCTCTTTAAAAAGAACACCTGTCCACTGGGGTTTAAGCAGTGACGTAACCAGTTATATTTACGATGAAAAAAAGGTTATTCATTATATCGAAGGAAGGCAATATGATTGGTTTACAGATGAAGCGAAAGCAGCAATAGATGAGGAGCTTTTTCAACTAACACCTCAATCGAACCGGATGGGATTCAGGCTCACCGGGCCAATGCTAGAACATAAAGAAACCAAGCAGTTACTAACGGAAGCCACGACGTTTGGCACGATACAGGTTCCTCCAAGTGGAGAAGCCATCATACTCATGGCAGATCGCCAACCAACTGGTGGTTATCCTAAAATTGGGCAAGTGATCCAAGACGACCTTCCAAAACTGAGTCAGATTAGACCAGGGCAAACCTTTCATTTCGTGAGGTGTACCTTGGAGGAAGCGCAACAGAAAATGCTTGAAAAAGAGCGGCAACTCAATCGTTTACAAGCTGCCATTCAATTAAAATGGAAGGAGTGGGGCCATGCGCACAATTGATCTTAATTGTGATATGGGAGAAAGTTTTGGTGCATATCGCATTGGACAGGATCAAGAAATCGTGAAATACATATCATCTGCAAATATTGCATGTGGTTTTCATGCTGGTGACCCTAAAACAATGGACGAAACAGTGAACCTCGCCATTAAGCACGGTGTTAAGATCGGTGCTCATCCAGGTTATCCAGATCTAAATGGGTTTGGTAGACGAAAGATGGTCTTAACACCTGAAGAAACGTATCAACTTATTGTCTACCAAGTCGGTGCCTTATTAGGATTTGTCAAAGTAAATAACGGTGAGCTCTCTCATGTAAAGCCACATGGTGCATTATATAACCTTGCAGCGAAGGATGAAAAAATAGCAACAGCGATAGCGACAGCTGTTTATCAGGTCGATCCTACTTTAACACTGTACGGGTTATCTAATAGTAAGCTAACGGAAGCAGGTGAAAAAGTTGGGTTGACTGTTGCACATGAAGTTTTTGCAGACCGGACCTATCAAGCAGACGGGACACTCACGCCTCGATCGGAGCCGAATGCTTTATTAACGGACAGTAGTGATGCAGTCGATCAAGTCTTACAAATGATAAAGACAAGCACAGTAACGGATACGAATGGGACATCCATTCCGATCAAGGTAGATACTGTTTGTCTGCACGGCGATGGTCCACATGCATTAGCATTTGCACAACAACTACATCAACGTTTGTCCATAGAAAACATCAAATGGTAAAAGTTTTAGATAGACTATCACATCATTTTCTATAAAATCGAGATAGATGTGGATTCTATTACAGGATTCGGACATACACTACAAATGTGATTTCCCAAGGGTCACAGATCTCCTTTTATAAGGCCACCAGCATTTATGTTGGTGGCCATTTTACTTTTGGCAATTTGGTAGAAAATCGTATGAGACAACCTGGGAGGTACATATATATATAAGGAGCCTTTTATCTCTTTCGCATATAAATTCAGATGAGTGGTAATACGCCGCTACGGAAAAACACTTGCTTTCCGTGGGGAACGCCTCAGCCTCCTCATTCGCAAAGAGCGCTCACTGCGGGGTCTTCAGACTGTTCCTTTCCCACTGGAGTCTCGTATTTTTCCTCCGCTACGTATGGATTCCTTGTATAGTGAGAAGAAATTCATAAATGAAGTTAAAAAAGATCCATTAGCCTGAAAGTATAAAACAGTGGAGTCAGAATGCGAAGACTCCTGCGGGAACAGCGCGAGCCGAAGATCCACTCAGGAGCGTACTTTGCGACTGAGTTAGCTGAGGCCGTGCCCGCGGAAAGCGAAGCATTCTGACGGAACGGCGTTACACCACTTCACTATTTCTAAGACTTGAAAGTGGTACTGCACAGTTTATGCATACTACGTCAACAACTGTCTAAATGAAGCCAAGAAAAAATAAGGAGGGTACTTTTTGTGGTAACTTTCAGATTCCTACATCGAAGTCAAATTACCTCCTATTTTATTGATCACGTAAATGACGAAACAGCACAAAAAAGAGTTGCTTTACTCCAAAATAAAAAGTCGTTAAAACTAGAAGTGGAGGAGGAAAATGGAGCGTATTATTTAATAGGTGGATTTAAATTTTTTGATGCTGCCCATCAATTAAAAATGGATCGTCCCATCCCTTGTTTAGTTAGAAAAACCAGTGATTCTGAACTAGATCGCTTGCTAATAATCTTAGAGAAAGCGATGGATCATGAATCAACGAGCTGGCGATTTAAATATGCAATTATTCAATCCATCGTTAACCTTCACGCCTTCGATTATATTGATATAGCAAAGCGACTGAAGAAAAAGACAAGTGATATTACAAGATTTAAACTTGCCCCCACTGTTCCTGATTATTATAAAAAAAGAGCTATTCTAACCAACACTTCAGAACTAATCAATGATATCCATCTACATCCAACCATTCCACAAGTAGATAAGAAAGTGTATTACGAGCTAGCACTCACAGGGCACTACACCCATTTTCAACTATACCTAACCGCTTACTGTGTAAACTTAGATTACTACAGTTTATATTCCCATCCCTATGCTTTATACCGCATTGTTTACGATTAAACAAAAAAAAGAGCTTAACCGATGGATAGATTAAGCTCTTTTGTTACTATATTGTTTTTTCAATTTCACTTTCCTCTTCTAACTGTTGGACAATTTCGTTCAGTTGCGATTGTTGCTCTTCCATCGCTAATTGCTCTCTTATTTGCGCTTCTACATCTTCTAAAGCAGGAAATTCTTCATTTTCATTTTGACTTGCGACTTCATCATAATAGGCTTGAATCTCCTCATCAGAAATTTCCGCTTCTGGAATTTCTTGTTCAATGAATTGCTCGCGTTTAATTTCATATACAATTTGTTGCTTAAGTCCTTCTTCGGTCATGTCCAATTCTTCTAAAGCATTTTGATATTCTTCATCAGTCTCAAAATTAGACTTTGTTTGTTCTAACTGATTTTGGACCTCTTCGTCTGACACTTCGACACCAATTTCATCAGCTTCTTGCGCAATTAATTCTTGTTGGACGATCGCATCTAATGTGCGTTCTTTGAGCATGTCTAGATCCGTAGTATCTTGTCCATATTGCGTCAGGATCGTTTTGGTTTGGCTATACATCATGTTGTAGTAGCTACCAAGCACTTCCTCACCGTTCACAGTTACTACGACTTGTTCTTCATCAACAAGCTCTTCATCAGAGATATCAATACTGTTAGGATTCTCTGTTTGATCCTGGGCTTGTTCATCGCCCGTCTGTGTGTCCTCAGCTGGTTCTGTCTCTTGATCATCATTACACGCTACAAGTAACAGAACGAACACAAGACTCATTAAACTTATTTGTAATAGTTTTTTCATTTTATCGCCTCTTTCCAGCAAATGCTTGTTTCACTATTTAACCACGTTTAGGGGTGTCGATTCAACCTATACGATTATTATGGGGCTTTAATACAGCTTCTATTTGGTGTTTTTAATAAAACTCTCTTCATTTAGCTTTTATCTGTTGTTTAAACACTTTTTACAACAGATATTCCTATTCATTTAGCTTTTACCTGTTGTTTTATCACCTTATACAACCGATATTCCATTTCATTTAGCTCTTACCTGTTGTTTAATCACCTTATACAACAGATATTCCTATTCATTCAGCTTTTACCTGTTGTTTAAATACTTTTTACAACACGTATTCCTATTCATTTAGCTTTTACCTGTTGTTTAAACACTTTTTACAACACGTATTCCTATTCATTTAGCTTTTACCTGTTGTTTAAACACTTTTTACAACAGATATTCCTCTTGGATCAACTTTTATCTGCTGTTAACCAAACATAAAAAAAGCCTGCAATAGGAAACACCTAACTGCAGACTCACTTAAACATATTAACCTAAAAACACCGCTCCATAACCTAAAGCTCCTACAATCACAAACGCAGGGTGCACTTTTAATTTTTCCATCAACACAAAGCTAACAACAGCGATCCCGATCATTTGCCACACGCCGGAATCTACGTAAGATGTGCGGAAGAAGTCAAAAGCCATGACACCTAATAAAATCGCTATCGTTGGTCTGATTAAGGATGTCATCCGTTTTACTTTTGGCGAATCCTTAAACCGCATCAGGATTCCTAAAAGCACGATCATTAAAATTAACGAGGGTGCCACCGTTGCAAATACCCCAACAAAGGCTCCTGGAATGCCTGCTTGTTGATACCCTATATAACCAGCCATTTTTGTTGCGATCGGGCCAGGCAATGCGTTTGCCATTGCTAACATTTCACTAAAACCATTTACGGATAACCAACCGAACCGGTCCACGACTTCATTTTCAACTAAAGGGATTGAAGCAGGACCACCACCATAACCGACAATACCAGGAATAAAAAATGCGAGAAATATCTCCCAATAAATCATGATGACGCTCCCTCCTTCTGCTGCCCTTTTTCATCCCCAACATCCTTATCTGGTTTAACGAGAGCATAAACGAGCAACACACCAATTAAGATCCCAGGATGCACACCTGCCCATTCAATTAAAGCTAAAGATACGACCGCCAACACGATCGTAATGATCCAGCCAAGTCCGCCTTTTGCTTTTTTTAGAAAATCATACGTTAATACCGCTAGCATCACACCAACAACAGGAACAACTGCTTGCGTCATCCCCTGTACCCACGGTTCCTCACTCATCGAAGATAAAAATGTTAATAAAATAATCATAATTGCAATCGTTGGTACAATCGTTGCTAGAACCGCGTTGATCATTCCGACGATTCCAGAAACACGGTATCCAATATAGCCTGCCATTTTTGTTGCAATCGGACCTGGAAGAGAGTTACCTAATGCAAGGACGTTCGCAAATTCCTCATCATCCATCCATTTATATTTTTCAACCACTTCCTTTTTCACGAGTGGAATCGATGATGGTCCCCCACCATATCCAAGCATGCCAACCCGAAAGAAAGCTAAGAAAATATGCCATTGTTTCATTAATATCAAATCCTTTTATCCTTAATAGGAAGCAATTGTTCCATCTGTTCTGGCCTCTGTTCCACCATACAACGTACCAGTTTGCTGATCACGCCAGATGATTTCTCCACGACCAAATGTGTATTTGTCTAAAATCACCTGTATGTCATGCCCTTTTCGTTCAAGCGCTCTGG
Source organism: Aquibacillus koreensis (assembly GCF_025154055.1). Classification (GTDB taxonomy): domain Bacteria; phylum Bacillota; class Bacilli; order Bacillales; family Amphibacillaceae; genus Aquibacillus_C; species Aquibacillus_C koreensis. Next base: position 25,238 of record NZ_JAOALK010000055.1, on the reverse strand, counting down.
CAATATCCGTAGAAAAATGTGGCTCAATCAGTATCTTTTTATCCTTAACCCATTGCCACCTAGGTGCATCAAGTGCAGCTTGCGGATTTAATCCAAAGTCAATCATATTCATGATAACTTGCATATGACCTTGTGGCTGCATAAACCCACCCATTACACCAAACGGTCCGACTGCTTCTTTATCTTTTGTTAAAAAGCCAGGAATAATCGTGTGGTACGTACGTTTTCCACCGGCCAAGGCATTATCGTGGTTTGGGTCTAAAGAAAAGTTCTTCCCTCTATTTTGTAGCGCTATACCAGTACCTGGTACAACGAGCCCTGAGCCGAAGTCATGGTAGTTACTTTGAATGAACGATACCATATTTCCTTCTTGGTCGGCAGTTGCTAAATAGACCGTTCCTCCGCTTGGCGGTGTTCCAGGCTTTGGCGTCAGTGCCTCATTCCCAATCAACTGTCTACGTTCTTCTGCATAAGCATCCGATAACAAGCCCGAGACTTTCTGCTTCATATATTTTTGATCAGTAATATATGTTTGCCCATCTGTAAATGCTAGTTTCATAGCTTCGATCTGCTTATGATACGTGTCAACGGATTCCTTTTCATCAAACGTAAATCCTTTTACCGTGTTCAGTGCCTGTAGGGCAATTAAACCTTGCCCGTTCGGCGGTATTTCCCACACATCATACCCACGATAATTCACAGAGATCGGGTCAACCCATTCTGGTTTATAATCCGCTAGGTCTTCTTTTGTTAAGAAGCCATTATATTTTTTGGAAAAAGCTGCAATTTGATCAGCAATTTCCCCACGATAGAACGTTTCTGCTTTCGTTTCAGCGATCGCTCGTAATGTTTTCGCATGAGCGGCTGAGGACCATATTTCTCCTACCTTTGGACTTCTTCCTTTTGGAGCAAAGGTATCAAACCAATGCTTAAATTCTTCTCCAACAAATGCTTGCTTATATTTTTCAAAAAGCTTATTCCAATAGTAGCTTAACGTTGGTGAAAGAGGATAGCCGTGTTCGGCATAATCAATTGCTGGCTGCAATACTTCCTCTAGCGGCAACTTGCCAAAACGCTCGGAAAGTGTTGCCCAAGCAGATGGTGCACCTGGAACTGTAACTGGAGTCCATCCATATAGTGGTATCTCTTCATGCCCGCGTTTTTTTACTTGATCAATCGAAATATTTTTTGGCGCTGGACCACTCGCGTTTAAGCCATGTAGTTTCCCTTTTGTCCAAACAAGTGCAAATGCATCACTTCCGATCCCATTTGATGTCGGTTCGACAACGGTTAACGTTGCAGCCGTTGCAATTGCAGCATCAATCGCATTCCCACCCTTTTTCAGAATATCCAACCCAGCCTGAGCCGCTAATGGCTGGGACGTGGCTACCATTCCCCTGTTCGCGACTGTTGTCATTCGCTGTGAGGCATAAGGGTACGCATGTAAATCAAAACCCTTCTCAGACATTTCATTTCCTCCCCGTGTACAAACTGTTTATATTATCCCTTATTTTGATGTAACTGTTATCAAAACCATTATATTTATATTCGTTTGTTAATTAAATATGCAAAATTGATTAACAAATGTTATATTATAGATGATTATAGCTAAATATTCAGATAAAATAAAGGAAAAACTTTCATTTTTCGAAAAGAGGGTTGGACATGAAATTAGATGAAACAGATAAAAAAATCTTAGAACTACTCGTGGAGGATGGCAGACGTTCCTATACGGAAATCGGAAAAGAGTTAGACTTATCACGCGTTGCCGTAAGATCCCGTGTTAACCAATTAATGGAAGCAGGAATTATCGAAAAATTTAGTTGTGTTATTAATAGTGAAAAAGTCGGAAAAGGGGTATCCGCATTTTTCGAAGTGGATTGTGAGCCAGCCTTTTTAGTTGAAGTAGCAGAGAATTTAGCAAACAACCCCGCTGTGGCAAGTTGTTATCAAATGACTGGACCGAGCACGTTACACATGCACGTGCTTGTTAGTGATTTTGTTCAATTGGAGACTTTTATTAATGAAGAGCTTTACGCATTAAAAGGGATTACTCGTGTGGAGAGTCATATTTTGTTACGTAGGTTTAAGAGTAGAAGTGGATTAAATCTATGAAAAAATACTGCTGGTTTGATGTTAACCAGCAGTATTTTTGTATACTCTAATTCAAAATGTTTCAGATTGGAATCTTTCCAATCTTGGTAGCTCAAAGCTAACACTATAGCTCGCTTCCACACCTGGCTCCGTTTCATTGGTTTCAGTTATCATCAATTATAGGTCCATCAACCATGCCATCCCCATGAGGAATACCAAAGTTAGGTGTTCCGTCTTCATTCCATTTCAACACTTTGACACGGGCATGTCTATTAGGGTCATATAATGGATTACCATCAATTTCTTTGTATGAACGAGCATGATAGGCAAGGATGTCTGTTACACCATCCTCAGCTACAGTAAAGGTACTATGTCCTGGACCATACTGACTTGTTTCCTCATTACTCTTCAGTACTGGTTCAGGATGTTTAGACCATGATGCTGGATCCATCATATCACTGTCCTCATCAGCACTTAGTAAACCAATTGCATAATTGTCATCTGTTGCACTAGCTGAAAAAGTAACAAAGATCTTACCATTACGCTTGATCACATCTGCACCTTCATTTACCCAGAATCCAATTTTCTCCCAAGCATAATCTGGAGTAGAAAGTAACATTGGCTCTCCTCTAATCGTCCAAGGATTCACCAATTCGTCCATGTACAAGTTAGAAATATTGTTTTCTTTTTGTGCCCAGATATAGTAGCTCTTATCGTTGTGTTCAAAAACGGTGGCATCTAATGAGAAATCGGTGAATGAGAAATCATCTTTATCAGATGTTTGCACCATTCCCTTCTCAGCCCAATCACCTTCCATTGGATTCTCGCTCGTGTTTTCGATTACATAAGGACGGATTTTCCAAATATCTTCATCTAATCCACCAGCTGCGTAATGCATGTACCAATTACCGTCTTGAAAATGTAGTTCAGGTGCCCAGATGTGTACAGATTGTGCACCTGATTCATGTGCTTTCCAGATTACCTTTTCTTCTGCTGTAGCAAGACCTTGAATCGTTTTTGATTTTCTCAGAATTATTCTATTATATTCCGGGACAGATGCCGTGAAATAATAATGGCCATCTATGTGCCTATAAATATATGGATCTGCTCTTTGCTCAATTAATGGATTCGTATATTCGTATTTCATCCGATAAACCTCCTACTAAAACCTAGAATGGTAATTACTAAAGTCTAATTCATCCGAACCATTGTAATAATTTCTACTTCCTACAGTAACAATAGTATCAGCAAACACCACATCAGTAAACGCTTTCACATTTGTATAATCGCCACAGCTATAAGATATTCCATTTAGAATTATTAATCAAGAAGCAATATTAGAACTAAAGTTTCCTCTAATAGAAAAATACTGGCTTTCAAGTCATCCTTGAAAGCCAGCTATTCATTATTCTACATTCACCTTTCTTTTTCTAGCATAAAATGCAATTACTCCACCGATCCCTACTAAAATCATCCCTACCATTAGATAGTTGAATAGATTTGTTGCGGTGCTAGGAAGTTCTTTGTCTTTATCACTATCTTTATCCCCAGGGGTTTCATCTCCGTCTCCCGGAGTTTCATCTCCGTCTCCCGGGGTCTCATCTCCATCTCCTGGAGTCTCATCTCCATCTCCTGGAGTCTCATCTCCATCGCCTGGCGTTTCATCTCCGTCTCCAGGAGTCTCATCTCCGTCTCCTGGTGTTTCATCACCATCTCCCGGCGATTCATCCCCGTCTCCTGGTGTTTCATCACCATCTCCAGGAGTCTCATCTCCATCTCCTGGTGTTTCGTCACCATCTCCTGGAGTTTCGTCACCATCTCCTGGAGTTTCGTCTCCACCAGCAACTTCAGTGAACTTCCAATAATCAAAATTAAATAGATTATCTTCCCCTTCACCAGTAAACGTAAAGTACACATCATGCGTACCAGTTACATTTGTTACATCTGTTTCCATTAGAACCCATTCTTGTTCGCCACCTGTAGGGGCAACTTCAAGCGTTCCGATCACTTCCCCGTCTTTACTATCCAAACGGATTTCAATCGTACCACCTACTTCGGATGCAACATTTGCTTCAAATGTTTTAGCTCCATTTTCACCAAAATCAGCTTGTGATACAGCTACCCAGTTTCCATCATTAATATCTGTCACATGTAAGTTTAAGCTTTCTAATAAGCTTCCTGGAGCTTCAGATTCCTGTGTAGCAATTCCTGCATTCCATCCAATTGTTTCCGCTTCTGTTCTTTGATATGGATTTAGATTTGCTAGCTGTTCTACACCTTTCATATCCGCAATAATGTCAATGATTTTACCATTTTCATCATATTCAACCTTATTGATATGTGGAGAACGGTAACCTTGAACAGTATCTAGTGCTTTACCTAAAGTCTGCGCATGGTATGCAACGTAAGTTTGACCATTAAAGTTAAAGAAATCTTGGTGGTTGTTTCCACCTACTCCAAAGAACTGAGACCCATTTCGTAAAGCAACACCTTCATAAGTGAACGGTCCCATAGGGTTATCACTTGTCATGTAAGAAATATCTGCATACCCTGGATCGTCTCCAGTACGTGAACCAGAGAAGTTTGTGCTATAAGAGTAATAGTATTTACCATCATGTTTATGGATTCCACTAGATTCAAAATGGAATGGTGAATCGATTAATTGTGCTTCACCTTCTGTATGCACCATATCATCACTTAGTTTTATTACTCGTGCAGTTTGTGGATGTTCCGCTTGTTCTTGTGATGGACTTCCTCCACCAGGAACTCCTCCACCATAGTAAAGATAACCCTCACCGTCATCGTCTACTAGTACAGCTGGATCAAAAATCCAAACGACACCTTCTGTTCCAGGTGTACTACCATTTATTAAAGGTTTTCCAATCGGATCTTTCCAAGGTCCAAGAGGAGAATCAGCTGTTAGAACCCCAATTCCTGAGCCATTATTGGAGAAGTATAAGAAAAACTTATCCTCGCCATTAATTTCTTTATGTGTAACTGCTACTGCCCATGAATTAGTAGCCCACGGAGCTGCACCTTCTGGACCAGCTGCTGGAATGGGACCATGATCTGTCCAGTTAACCATATCGTCAGATGAGATAACCGTAACCGTGTTAATACCTGCATATGTGTTATCAACAACATTTCCTTCCGCATCATATTCATATTCATCATTCGTTAAATATACATAAACTCGACCATCGTAAGCCATTGCATTTGGATCTGCTCCAAACTTGTGACTCATAAGCGGGTTGTTATTACCTGGAGTCTTTCCAACCGCTTCTGTTCCATCATATATTTCACCTGGTTCTTCATCTTCAGGAGCAGTTCTTAACGTTTCGCCGAATGTTACATCATCCACGTAAAAATCCATTAAATCATTAACCGGATCTCCTGGATCTGCATAGGAAGTTTCAATAAAAATAAACGATTCCGTTAAGTCTGCATCCTCTGGAATAGTATAAGATCCTTCGATCGTTCCCCATTCCCCTTTATTTACCGTTGCTGTTTCCATTACCTCGATATATTCCCAAGTTGGACCATTTTGAATGTTGTAATTAAAACTTTTCTGATCAGGTCCTTCGTTATACTTTACTCTTGCTGAAAATTCATAGGTTTTACCTGCTTCTAGTTTTCCTGTAAGATCTTGTTTTGGTCCTGTCGTAGTTGTTTGTCTTTCAGAGATTAATAGACTGTTAGCTCCACTATTAAATTCTTGGTCAGTAACCGTAACAGTAGAATTGCCATAGTTTGTCCAAGGTTCTTGTCCTTCTTCAAAGCTACTGTTCTCAAGAATGTTAGGATTCGGAGTAATATCCACAAATGAAGCATCATCCACGTAAAAGTCCATTAAATCTGTTTCAGGGTCAGCAGGATTTGCATATTCCGTTTCGATAAAGACAAAAGTCTGTGACAAATCTGCATCTTCTGGTACGGTGTATGTACCTTCAATCGTACCCCATTCACCTTTATTAATCGTGGCGGATTCCATTACATCAATGTTCTCCCAGCTTGGGCCATTTTGGATGTTAAAATTAAATCCTTTCTGATCAGGTCCTTCCGTGTATTTTACCTTTGCTGAAAATTCATACGTTCCACCGGCTTTTACCTTCCCTGTGATTACTTGTTGCGGCCCATCAACGGTTGATTGTCGATCAAAAACGTGTAGGCTATTATTCCCACTATGTGCTTCTTGATCCGTTACACTTGTATCTGCATCACGGTAATTGATCCAAGGAGCTTTTCCTTCTTCAAAACCACCATTATCTAGTAATTCTGCATCTTCAGCAGCTAATATAGGACTAACTGGGATCAAGCTTAGTATGAGTGTGAATATCAACAGGAACAAAGATGCTTTCTTACTAAATGCTTTTATTTTCTTTTTTCGTACATAATTTGATTTGTAATTTGTGCTCATCGTAATATTTTCCTCCTTCTAAAAATGCTTCCATAACTTTAGACAAAACAATTGTTACATCATGTTCCACGTACCACTTAAACTAGTAAAAATTGCAGGACTTTAACTAGATTACTAGAAGCAACACCTCCTATAAGTAATAGATTTCTAGCAAGAATTATAAATGAGCTATTTTATTTAGATTGGCGATTAAAGTATGATAAGAAAATTATGCATCTTTTTGTAAGCGGAACCATTTCTATACAACCGATAGAATCCTATTATGATACATATGCAAGTAGGTTGAAATGGAATATTTTTTTGACTTATTGTGTTATTTTTTTACACTGCGTTTCAATCCTGGAGTCGTGAATATTGAGAGTAAGGTGATGTATACTGCTTAGTAGTTTAAAAGAATTGAGAATTTAGTTCCTAGGTTAAGCTTAAACCTAGGAACTTATATTTTTATAAACTTATTTTGGTTTTGTTCTAAGCACAATGACACGTTGCAGTACGATAAAGAAGAATAGCAACACACCAATTGCAATTTTTGTCCACCATGCACTTAACGTACCCTCAAAAACAATCATCGTCTGAATAATACCTGTAATAAGTACACCTACAACACTTCCTGCTACATATCCTGCTCCACCAGTCAGCAGTGTTCCACCAATAACTACCGCAGCAATTGTATCAAGCTCCATCCCATTCGCATGAAGCGCATAACCAGAAAGCATGTAAAAAGTAAATACTAATCCCGCAAGTGATGCACAGAAACCACTAAATGTATAAATTAAAATTTTGGTCCTTGCGACAGGTAGTCCCATTAATAAAGCAGATTGTTCACTACCACCTAAGGCGTAGACGTTACGGCCAAATTTGGTAAACAAACTTACATATACAGCGAACAGAACTACAATGAGTGCGATTACAACACTAATAGAAATAAAGTTGCCGCCTCCTAAAGGAATTCTTGTTCCTGCCATATAATCGAAAAAGGGACTACTAATTGCAATCGATTCTACACTAATGAGATAGCTAAGACCTCTTGCTAAGAACATTCCAGCTAGCGTTACAATAAATGGTTGTAAATTATAGTAGTGAATTAAATAACCTTGTCCAAGCCCGATGATTGTACCTACAGATAAACTTATAGGAATAACAATCCAAGGGGATAATCCTGCATTCATGGTTAGAGATGCAGCCACCATACTCGTTAACGCAATAACAGAACCTACAGAAAGATCAATACCACCGGATATAATCACGAATGTCATACCTACAGCTAGTATGATTAAAAATGCATTATCCACAAATAAATTTAAGAATACTTGCGTAGAAAGAAAACCTGTATAGCGCATCGAACCAATGGCAAACATGACGATAAACAAACTCATGGTTGCGATCAAAGGGAGTTGTTTGTAATCTAATGATAATTTTTTCATGATAAAGTTACCCCCTTATCATCTTCACTTTCAACTGCTTTCTTCGCTTTAAAGGAACCGAACACTTTACTTCTAAATTCAGGTGATTGTAGTAAACACACAATTAATACGACGATTGCTTTCACTACCATATTTGTTTCTGGTGGAATCCCTATGGAATAAATCGTAGTCGTTAAACTCTGGATAATTAACGCACCTATTATGGTTCCCATTAGGTAAAATCTACCTCCCATTAAAGAGGTACCACCTATTACAACGGCCAAGATTGCATCAAGTTCATACCACAATCCAGCATTGTTACCATCTGCAGATGCCACGTTTGAACTTAATATTAAACCACCAATAGCAGCGCAGAATCCTGAAAAAATGTAGACCATCATCAGTATATTTTTAGAATTAATCCCAGATAAACGACTTGCCTCTGGGTTAGAACCAACAGATTCGATGAATAGTCCCATCGCTGTTTTTCTTGTTACGAATAGCGCCAACAATAATACAGCTACTACAATAAAGATGGAGAATGGTAGACCAAGTAAATAACCTCCACCAATAAATGTATATGGATCATAATACACAGTAGTAATTTGTCCTTGTGTTACTAATTGAGCAACACCACGTCCAGCTACCATGAGAATTAAGGTTGCAACAATTGGTTGCACACCAATCCTTGAAACGAGGAAACCATTCCATGCACCTGCAACCATACAAACAAAAATAGCTAACGCAATCGCTGCAAATAGAGGAGCTAAACTACCTTCAGAAGCATCCGCTACAGTTGTTGCTGCAATTGCACCAGATAACGCAATAACCGATCCAACCCCTAAATCAATACCTTTCGTGGCAATGACAAGTGTCATACCAATCGAGATAAGCATTAATGGAGCCCCACGATTTAAGATATCGACAAGACTACCCGCTAATCTACCATTTCTGACTTCAATTTGGAAAAATCCTCTATCAAAAAATAGATTAATAAGTAAGATGATCACCAGTATAACGATTGGCCAAAACAGCTTTGATTTCATCAATGATTTCAACATGTTACACTCCCCCAGCCATTTCCGTCATAACTTCGTGCTGTGTTTGATGGTCTTTATTTACAATTTCCGAAACCTTCTTCCGATCTCTTAACACAGCGATTCGATCACAGGTTCGTAATATCTCTTCCAATTCACCAGATATAAATAATATGGACATTCCCTCTCCACTTAGCTTCACCATCAATTTCATAATTTCAGTCTTTGCACCAATATCGATCCCTCTTGTTGGTTCATCTAAAATAAGTACTTCTGGATTCGTGATAAGCCATCTTGCTAGCATAACCTTTTGTTGGTTCCCACCACTTAAGTTTTTAATTAATTGTTCAGGATTAGGTGGATTTATGTTAAGAAGCTTTGTATATTCATCCGCAATTTCCATTTGTCTTTTCTTAGAAATATATTTAAACCAGCCATACATTCCTTGCATCGCTAGAATCATATTCTCGCGTATTGTTAATTCTGGGATAATACCTTCCGCTTTACGATCCTCCGAACAAAATGCGATCCGATTTGCAATAGCTTGTTTTGGTGTTTTTAACACTTTCTTATTCCCACTGATTTTTAGTTCTCCAGTATCTGCCTTATCCGCACCAAACAATAACCTTGCCAATTCTGTTCTCCCAGAACCAAGTAATCCTGCCAAGCCAACAATTTCACCTTTATGAAGTTCTAAATCATAAGGTTCAATACGGCCTTTTTTTGATAGATTTTGCGCATGTAATATAGCTTCACCTTTGACACTACTTTTTCTTTCTTTCGATATGGAACTCATCTCATTTAGCTCTTTTCCAATCATCTTCCCGACTAATTCGAGCCTAGGTAAATCTTCTATTGCATATTCACCAACCCATTCACCGTTACGTAATACGGTTATTCTGTCAGAGATTTCATATACTTGTTCCAAAAAGTGACTCACAAAAACAATTGCCATGCCTTCAGATTTCAATTTGTTAATAACTGCAAATAACTGTTTTACTTCATCTCGATCTAAACTTGATGTTGGCTCATCTAAAATTAACACTTTTGCTGATACATTTAGAGAACGCGCAATTGCAACCATTTGTTGAATGGCCACAGAATAAGAGGATAATAACTTCGTAACATCAATGTCTAAATTTAGTCTCTTCAATAATTCCACTGCACGTTTATTCATTTCTTTCCACTTAATACGACCATTTTTCATTATTTCTCGACCAATAAAGATATTCTCTGTAACGGATAGATTTGTGCAAAGGTTCACTTCTTGGTACACGGTCGTAATTCCCATATCTTGCGCATCATGCGGGCTCTTAACATGGATATCTTTGCCTTCATAGGTTACTGTCCCTTTATCAATCGTATAAACTCCTGTTAAAACTTTTATTAGGGTTGATTTCCCTGCACCATTTTCTCCCATAAGTGCATGGACCTCTCCAGGATACAGTGTAAGGTTTACATTGGATAATGCCTTTACTCCTGGAAATTCTTTATCAATCCCTTCCATAACGAGTCTTGGAGCTTGCTCCTTCATGCTGGTACCTCCTCAAACGCTTCTATTTTTCCCTTTATAGTTTTATCACCATGAAACTAAGCGGTCACTTAGCTTCATGGTGATAGTCAAATTTTATTCAAAATTAATAGATTAATATTTACGTGTAGGAAGAAGTTCTTCTGCTTGATCCATTGTGTACATGCTTTCTTCAACCGCGATACGTTTTTCTAATTCTTCTCCATCGATCACGTGTTTTTCAATTAATTCAACCATTTGTGGTCCAAATAATGGATTACACTCAATCGTTACGTTCATTTTTCCTGCGGCCATTGCTTCAAAAGCACCTTTAACTGCATCTACACCAATGACGATAATGTCTTCCCCTGGCTTTAAGCCATACTCTTCAATTGCTTGAATCGCACCGATAGCCATGTCATCATTATGAGCGTAAAGAACATCGATGTTTTCTCCATCAGATTTTAAGAATGCTTCCATAACTTCCTTACCTTTTGCTCTTGTAAACTCACCAGTTTGAGATTTAATAATTTCAAACTTGTCATGATCACCAATAATTTCTTCAAAACCTTCTTTACGATCATTGGCTGGTGCAGATCCAACAGTACCTTGTAATTCAACGATATTTACAGGTCCTTCCTCATCCGCCATTTCTTCTACCAACCAGTTACCAGCTTTTCTTCCTTCTTCAACGAAGTCAGAACCTAGGAATGTAGCCCAAAGTGAATCATCTTCAATATCTACTGAGCGGTCAGCTAAGAATACTGGGATACCCGCATCTTTCGCTTCTTGTAAAACGGTTTCAAAACCAGTTTCAACAACTGGAGAGAACACGATAGCATCTACCTTTTGCGTGATAAATGTACGAATTGCCTTGATTTGATTTTCCTGTTTTTGTTGTCCGTCTGAAAATTTCAATTCATGACCAGCATCTGTGATCGCTGCTTTCATGGATTCCGTGTTAGCTGTTCTCCATTCACTCTCAGCACCAACTTGGGAAAATCCGATTACTAGTTTTTCACTAGCACCTTCGTCTCCACTAGCTTCACCTTCGCTACTGTTGTCTGTCTCTGTTTCTGTGTCTGTTTCTGTTTCTGGTGTGTCTGTGTTACCGGTTCCTTCTGTTTCTTCTGCATCTCCACACGCTGCTAATACAAGCATGAGCATAAGCATCATAAATACTAAAAACTTAGTGCCAAATAATTTTTTCATCCTAATAACCCTCCCCTTTTTATAAAACCAATACATGCAAACCAACCAGTTGTGCATTTGGTTGTCTTCATTATAAAACGCTTACAAACATAAAGTGAATGTACTCATTTATGTAAATATGGTGATATTTTTACTTTACCAAAAAAACATTGCATTTTTTTAACTGAAAAGTATAATATTTTTTTATTTTTTTAATATTTGTGTAAATTCAGTCTCAAATGCGCTAATATTAGGACAAAAGGTGTAAAGAAGGATAGGGGTTTTTAAAAATGAATGCGCTATCAAAATTAAATGATCTTTCTTTACGGACAAGAATATTGTTCGCCTTCATTATCGTGTTATGTTTATTAGCTGCTTCCAATGCAGTTCAAATTTTTGTATTTGTTGGCTACGTGAAACAATACAATGGGATGATGGAAACCATTACGTTAACAAACTCGATCAATGGAGTACTAAATCATCAACTCGAAGATGAAATTAGAGATATTGTGTATGGGAAGGTTGCTTTTGAGTCAGGTAAGCAGTATGAACTATTAGAAAAGATGAATCATTATTTAAATGAAATAGAGGAAAATGATAGTAAAGGTCAATTCCGTAGTGAAATTGGCCAGTTAAGAGAAACCTTAATTACTGGTAATGAGTACATTGATAAATTAGGTGAACAAATTAAACATGATGCTCCTGCTGAACAAAAAAATATAAGTCATGAATACATGATTATTGTCTCTGAATTAATTGATGAACAAGTAGAAGAATTGTTGTTGTCTACACTTAAAGTAAGTGAAAAAGCGAAATTGGATATCGAATTAAGTTTAAAAAGAGATATTTCATTATATATTGCCGCCTTTTCTATTGTAATTATGTTCTCCGTGCTATTCGCTCTGTTCATTTCAAAAAGTATTGTGAAGCCAATAAGACAACTAAGGCAAAACGCCAATGATATTGCTGACGGTAACCTAACTGTAAACGCAGTAGTCGTTACTGCTAATAATGAAATAGGAGACCTTTGTCGCTCTTATAACAGAATGTCGAATAACTTAAAAGAGATAATACAAAGTGTACGTGACACAAACGATGAGGTAATGATCTCTTCTAAAGATATCCATCAAAGCTTACAAGAGAACCGAATGGCCGGAGAAGAAGTGGCTAATGCAACCCAAAAGATCTCTATTAATTTGCATAAGCAAGACGAGCTCATTAATAGTCTTGTAACAACGTTTGATACGTTATACCAAAAGTATCATGAAATATTTGACAAATTTAATCAAGCACAAAATTATTTAACCGACTCTCTTAACACAGGGAAATTAGCTCATCAAAAAAATAGTGATGTTAGCCAAATAATTCAAGGTGCCCAAACATCGATGATACAAGTTAGTAATAAAACAAATAAAATTACTACCTCTACGAATGAATTAGACGGTTCACTAAAAACACTAAAATTACTCTCACGTGAGATAAAGATTATACTCGACTCCATCATGAATGAACTTCCCAAACAATCCATAACTGATGAAACAATAGAATCCACAAACAGATTAAAACAATTAGTACGAGAATCTGACCACGTTTTTCAACATACAGATAAACAACTAAGTCAATCGAAACATCACATCGCTCATTTAGAAACTAATTTTTCGGTTACCTTAGAGTATTTAGATCAAGGAAACAAGTTAACTAATAAAGTAAAACAAAACTTGGAATCGATCTTGCATATTAATAGTGAAATAGATTTTCAGATTAATTCTGTCAATAACACGATGAAGGATTCCTTTAGTAGAATGGAAACAGTTAGACAGACGTTTGGACATATTGAGACCCATTCACGCCTAAATAAAGACGAAGTAGTTGCTATTGCGGCAATGGGTGAGGAACAATTAGCCACCTTAGAAGAAGTTTCTGAAGCATCCTCTAAACAAGTAGAAAGAATCAAAAACATGGAAAGTAGCATTAGGCAGTTTAAGATTAAGTAAGAGTATCCTATTGCAGGATATCTATAAATTCCGTCGTAGTGAATTAATCATTGAGGTTACCAAATAACGCCGTTCCGGCAGAATACTTCGCTTTCCCGCAGGAGTCTACGTATTCTGCCTCCACTGTGTTAAGCTTTCTGGTTAATGATTCTTTTAGCTTCATTTTTCAACTGTTAGTAGCAGACATCTTGAAGAATAAAAACATTGCAAAAAGGAACTGAGGAAATTTTATTTCAAATTACACTACTCGATTATTTAATACTTGTTTCACTATTTTGAAGCAGTTACTAGCGGATCGAGTGAAATTGGCGACACTCCTGCGGGAACAGCGCGAGCCGAAGATCCACTCAGAAGCGAACTTTCTTCTGAGTTAGCTGAGGCCGTGCCCGCGGAAAGGGAGCCAATTTCACTCGAGGAGCGGGTGGGATAGTTACGACTGATTTCTATCAACTTTGCAATCATTAAATAGAACGAAACACTAAATACTCTGAATTGGTTGGTATGTCTATGAATATAAAAAATTGGGTTTCCTCCAGTTTGCGTACGAAGATGCTTGTCATGTTTGTAATGTTAACAGTAACGCCACTTATATTCGTTGGGATTGTCTCCTATTCTAAGTCCTTTAACATAGTATCGGAGCAATCTCATACGTTGGCTGAACTACAAGCCGAACAATTAACAAGAGATCTAGATGTGTTTTTTCAAGACATGAACAGGTTTAACGAAATTGGCAAACAAGCTTACACGATACAGTTTTTAGTTAATCAGAATGATACACCTGAGGAAGCAGAGCAAATTTTAAATACGATCGACTTTTACCGGGAGAGTTATCAATCAAGCCAGAGTGTTCTCGATATTCATGTTGTTAGTATAAACGGGAAATCGATTAGTGACGATCGTGGGGTTTACAAAACTTTCGATGACCCACTCAACAATCCAACTTTTAAGCATGTTTATGATGATCCAACCACCACGATTATACAACCAACAGTTAAAAATAGCTTTTCCGTATTATCATGGACGAGTCCAATTATTGGTACCCATTCAGGTAATGTGATTGGCTTCATTACTATATTTATCGATTCTTCAGCAATAGAATCCCAACTAGCCAATGCTTCCATTGGAGAAACGGGATCATTTTACATCCAATCCAATACAGGAGAATTGCTATTTGAATCGAGAAATCCAACAACGCCTATACTCTCCGACCTAGAAAAACAAAAACTTGATTCAACCGAATCCGGCTACTTCACCAGTGAGACCTCACCTACATTTTTTGTTTATCAAACATCCTTTATGACTGGATGGAAGATCATCGGGCATGCACCAAATAGTGAAATTATGAAAGACGCTAATGAAATTCGCACACTAATTGTCTTAAGTGTTCTATCTAGTATTGTTTTTACGATAGGTCTATATTTCTTCATATCTAATAAACTAATTCTACCGATCCGATTATTAAAGGACAGAATGAAAGAAGCATCAGCAGGTAATTTAGATGTTACAGTTAAGAATAATGGCAACGATGAGATTGCTGAGCTTGGCAATAGTTTTAATTTAATGCTAGAAAAGATCAAATCATTACTCTATAAGAGTGTAAATGAAGAAAAGCAACTAAAAATTGCCGAATTCCGTGCCATGCAAGCGCAAATAAACCCCCATTTTTTATATAACACCTTAGAAACAATCATTTGGATGGCTGAAACAAAAAATAGCTCTAAAGTAATAGAAGTGACAAAGGCATTATCGCAATTCTGCAGAATCTCCCTTAGCAAAGGAAGCGACTGGATCACAATAGAAAAAGAATTAGAACATGTTAAAAGTTACTTAACCATTCAAAAAATAAGATACGAAGACATCCTGGAGGTAACCTATTATTTAAACGAAGATATATTCAACTACAGAATAATGAAATTAATTTTACAACCACTAGTAGAAAATGCAATTTATCATGGGATCAAAAATAAACGTGGGAAAGGATTCATCAGAATAAAAGGTGACTTTGATAAAGATGGGAATATATGCATTGATGTCATTGATAATGGAATTGGTGTGGAAGAACCTCGACTTGAAGAAATTCGAGAACACTTGGAATCTGGAACTCCTTTAGAAGGAAATAGTGGTGGTTTTGGAATGGTAAATGTGCAAGAACGGATTCGTCTTTACTACGGTGAACCGTATGGGATTACGATTAGTAGTTGGTACGGTTCCGGAACAAGAATTTGTTTAACAATACCAGCAGAGGAGTTGCTATAAATGAAAAAAGTGTTTTTAATTGACGACGAAATGTTGATTAGAAAAGGGATTTCAGAGAGCATTGATTGGAATAAAGAGGGATTTGAATATTGTGGAGATGCACCCGACGGAGAAGTAGCTCTCCCCCTAATCGAGAAACATCAACCACATATCGTCATAACAGACATTAAAATGCCTTTCATGGATGGTTTAGAATTAAGTAAAATATTACGACAACGTATGCCCTGGATCAAGATTATCGTACTAAGTGGCCATGATGAATTTGAATATGCTAGAGAAGCAATGCGTCTTCAAGTTACCGACTATTGTTTGAAGCCAATTACTGGTTCTGATCTCTTAAGCTTATTACACAAAGTGGCTGAGAAAATTGATCAAGAAGATAAACAAAATAAGCATTACAGTGATTTAGAAAGTATTGCCTTACAAAAAGTCGTATTATCAAAGAATAAACTGTTAACCTCCTTATGCGAAGGAACGATGGCTACCTCTGAGGCAATCAAAAAAGCCTCTGAGCTTGGAATAGATATTATTGCAAGTTATTACTATGTCATTTTATTAGAATCTGAAAGCTTTGAATGGTCATCGTTGGATTGGATAGAAAAAACATATGATTGTATTGCTTTCAAAAAAAATAATAAAGAGCTTGTATGTATCGTTAAAGGGTCCTCTCGTCAGCAGCTCGAGGACGAGGCAGATCAAATACGTAACAGAATACAATTAGAATCACCTGCAGTCCTATTCGGTTTGGGTAAAGTCGAAAGTCGGATTCAAGGCATTCCAATTTCCTATGAAGATGCAGAGGAAGAAAAAAGCTATTCGCGTATTGTAAAGAAATACATCAGGCAGGCTTATGAGGAAGAAAATGAATCATCCAAACAATTACATCATTTCAATCGGAAAGAATTGATCCATTTTTTAAAGTTTGGCGATATAGCAGATATTGAAAAGTTTTCAAAAACTTATTCTTCTTATCTTGAAGATACAGAACGACAATCACCATTAATCATTTATTATTTTTTAATGGATTTTACAATTACAATCAAACACTATATAAAGGATCGAGAGCAATCGAAAGATATCTTAGAAAATATTAATAAAATGGAATTGCAGTCCGGTTGGATTAGAGAATATAATGAGGTCCTTCTTTATTTAGTAGAAATGCTCCAACTTGTTTTCAAGTCACGTGACGAATCAAGCAACAAACACTATGCTCTTATTCAAAAAACAAAAGATTATATCATTGCACACTACGATAACCAGCAGTTGTCACTTCAGAATCTCGCGCAACAAGTGAATGTAAGCCCTGCTTATCTAAGCAATATATTTAGTCTTCAAACGAACCAAACAATAACAGAATTCTTAACCGCAACACGAATTGAACGTGCAAAGGAATTACTTAAAACAACAAACGATAAAACTTATGAAATAGCATATAAAGTTGGTTATAGTGATTCACATTATTTCTGTCATTCCTTTAAAAAAATTACAGGTATGACGACAAAAGAGTTTAAAAATCATGGACAGATTGCATCAAGTAGTATGTAATACAATTTTCTCCAATCTCTTTGTTTACTAGAACATGTATTTATGCGATTTATAACAAAATGTAAAAGGTTCCCTTCATACCAAAGGGAACCTTTCTTATTCCATCTATACCGTAAACCAACCATTATTGATTATTTTCTGATACCAATAATAACTATCTTTCTTGGTTCTCTCCAATGTCCGGTAATTTACATGTACTAAACCAAAGCGCTTACTATAGCCTTCTGCCCACTCAAAATTATCGAGTAAGGACCAAGTGATGTAACCTTTTAAATTAACACCTGATTGAAGGCTGCGGTGCACTGCCGTAATGTGCGCCTGTAGATAATCAATTCTCCGGGAGTCGTTAACTTCACCATTTTCAACACCATCATTGATGCAAATCCCATTTTCTGTAATGTACATTGGAATCTTTCCATATCGGTCTGTTAGATATGTAAGTATGTTGTAAAATCCGGCTGGTTCAATATACCAACCGATATCTGTTCGTTTGTATCCCATATCAACATTTTCTACTTGGAGGATGCCGGCATCTTCGTTAAAGCGGCCAACATTGGATTCATAGTAATTGATACCAATGTAATCAACGGAATCTTTAATAAAATTCATGTCCCCTGGTTCAATTGGCAATGTAGCATTATTTTCTTCATATAATTTCACAAGATAATCAGGATAGGTCCCTTTAAAGATTGGGTCTAAAAACCAATCTGCCATCCAACCGATGCCTCGCTGACAAGCATCGATATCTTCTTGTCTATTACTATAAGGATCTAACCATGTAAAGTTTGGCGCGAAGCCTATTTGCCCTTCTACATCGAGCTCTTTGAATCGCAAGGAGGCCTTTCCGTGTGCTAAGAGTAAATGATGCGATATTGTTACCGCAGCAGAAAGATCTTTTTTTCCAGGAGCATGTAAGCCTAGGTAATTTGATAAGAATGAAACACACCATGGCTCATTAATCGTCAACCAAGACTTTATTTTACCTTCAAAAGATTGGAACATCGTTTCTGCATAGTTTACAAAAGCATCAACGGTTTCACGATTCTCCCAACCACCTTTGTCCTGTAAGGCTTGCGGCAAGTCCCAGTGGTATAGTGTGCACATTGGTTCAATTCCAGCTGCTAATAATTCATCTACCAATCTATGATAATAATCAAGACCTTCTTGATTTACTTCTCCGACACCATTAGGGAAGATCCGAGGCCATGACACGGAAAATCGGTAAATATCTACCCCTAACTCTTTCATTAACTGCACATCTTCTGGATAGCGATGATAGCTATCACAAGCCACATCACCATTATCTCCGTTTAATACTTTTCCGGGAGTGTAAGAAAAGGTATCCCAAATGGACTTGCCTCTTCCACCTTCATGAGCTGCCCCTTCAATTTGGTAGGCAGCTGTAGCAACTCCCCATTTAAAATCTTCTGGAAATCTTATAATCGCCATATGAATCTCCCTCCTATTTTTAATCCCGATGCTACCATCTCCTGCGAGAAAGGGATGACGCACATGTGTAAGAACAATATTAATTGTTTACAATAAGCGTGACGTACTTCTCCCAATGGATGGAATGTTGTTTCGATTTATACGGACGTTTTTCCTAATGTTTTACTAGATTGCTGGATGCGAACAGTAATATTTTGAAAAATAAAGTATAGAACAAATGATGAAACGCTTCCAAAGATGATAAACAATGCTGGCATAAAATAGATGACAATGATCATACCAAAAATAATCACAAAGCATAGAAGGGTGTGAAAGATATAGCTAATCGATAAAAACAAAGCATTCTTAAGTGTATCTCGTAATCGAAGTTCATAGTTTACTAGAATAAAGAAGACGTAAAGACTAGTAAAAGCAAATAAGATTGTCGCAAATAAGAGTAGTGTTAAAACGACACTCCTACCGGTAAATTCATTTTCCAATACGATCGAATAATCCAATACTAGGATGATTGTTACAAAAAGACCGACGATTCCGAGAAGAAAGCTTTTCTTAAAGTTCTCTTTAAAGGATCGAATAAATGGTCTTACTGCTCCTGCTTCTATCCCTTGCGTTGACCATTTCCGAACGACCGCGAACATCGCAGTGGTTGCCGGAAAGAAGGTTACGATTGGTATGCAAGCAATCATCCATAGCACATTCAATAAAACAAAATGGGCGAAAATATCAAGAACACGGAAAAATATATTATCTGTTTTCTCCATAGCTTCACCCTCTAACTTTGAGATAGTTTTCAATCTTACAAGATTCACGTATGACTAATTCAGGATCTACCAATAATGAACCTGATTCGGTATTTCCATTAATTAAGTCGTGTAACATGTAAGCTGCTAATTTTCCGATCTTGTCTTTATCTTGTCTCACTGTAGCAAGTGGTGGATCCGTATATCGACATGCTTCTATGTCATCACAACCAATAACCTTGATGTCGTCAGGTACCTTCATTCTCTTTTCCTTAATTGCCTTTAATGCACCCAACGCCATCATATCAGAGGCAGCAAATACGACTTGTGGATAAGGCTTTTGCGCTAAGACTTCTTGCATCAAGTCATAGCCACTTTGTTCAAAATAGTTACCATACTTAATCCAATTTGGACGTACAGACATACCAAACAAATTCATATGGTGAATAAAAGACTCTTTTCGAATGTTAGAGATGACCGAATCATCAGGCCCACCAATAAATGCAACCTCTTTTATCGCATTTAAGTACAAGTATTCTACTACCTTGGACGATACCTTACTATTATCGGTTGTCACATAGCTTGAATTCGTACCTTTTAGCTCTAAGTCTACACCCACACAAGGAATTTCACTTTGGTCTAATTGCTTTAAAGCCTCTTCTATATGGTCCCCAGCTACGATTAAACAACCATCTAATTGGAAGTGCTTGCACCGTGCTAAGTAATCTTCTTTTTCCTTATTAAACTCTTTATTTGAAAAAACTAATATATCGTATCCTAGTTGACCAATCGCATTTTTAAAGGAGTTAATAACTTCATTAAAAAATGGGTGGTTAAATTCTACATTTACTTCCCCTGCGTAAATTAACCCGATTAGGTTAGATTTCTTGGTCGCAAGTGATTTTGCTGAAAAACTCGGCTTATAACCAGTCTCCTCAATTACTTCCATCACTTTATCAATTGTTTTTTGGCTAATGTTCCCTGTACTGTTTATTACCTTTGAAACTGTGCCTGGAGATACTCCTGCCATTCTTGCTATGTCCTTGATCGTTAGCTTCATCGATTATCCCTCAATTTTATAGTTATATAGGTTAGTTGTTTCCATTATAATACATTACACTTTGTTACGTAACTAACAAGCCTTTGTATTTAGGAAATAAGTAAATCGGTTTCCCTATATAACTCTTTTAGCTCTTAACCGCCCCTTCTGTCAAACTTGCAATAAACAACCTGTTTAATAATAGGAAGATAATAATTAATGGAACTGTAGCCCAAAATGTTCCCGATAAGATCATGCCATTATCGCGAACATAGTTATCAATCAATCCGCGCAGTGCAACTTGTATTGTGAAAGATGAATCTTCACGTAAAACGACTAACGGCCATAGGAAATCGTTCCAAATATACATAAACTTAATGATCGCTAGTGTCGCAAATGCTGGAATAATAACAGGAACTGCGATATTCCAATACACTCTGAAATTGGTACAACCGTCAATCCTAGCAGCATCGACCAATTCATCTGGAACGTTACTACTTATATATTGCCTCATCCAGAAAATACCAAATGCATCAATTAAACCTGGGACAATAATCGCTCTTAGATCATTTAACCAGTCTAGTTTAGTAATGATAATATATTGAGGAATTAATCCTAACTGAGGTGGAATCATCATCGTTACTAAAATCGCAATAAACAAAAAGTTCTTCCCTTTAAAATGAAACTTAGCAAATGCAAAGCCGGCCAATGAACATAAGAACAGGACGCCAACCGTTGTCACTGCAGATACAATTAATGAGTTCCAAATTGCACCGAAGAAATCAATTGTGTTTACTACATTTGTAAAGTTTGTTACTAATTCACCACCTGGTAAGAATGCAGGTGGAACACTATTAATCGCACTATTATGGTTTGTTGCCATTACAAACATCCAATATAACGGAAAAATCGATAGGAAGGCTGCAATGGACAACAGTACATAAACAAAAGCTTTTGATATCGAAAATCTATTATTATGTTTTATTGTTTCACTCATTTTAAAGCACCCTCCTTATCGACTAATTCGATTCGCAACCAGTACGTTGATCGAAGAAATGACAATAATTATAATGAATAAGATAATCGCAGCGGCAGATGCTGGTCCAAATGCTAAGTTAGCAAAAGCCTCACGATATAAGTAAAGCACCACTGTAATACCTTCTTCACGATACGTTCTACCGATGAAAATCAACGGTTCTGTGAATAATTGCAAAGCACCAATGGTTGAGGTGAATACGGTCAAAATAATAATTGGTCTAAGTAATGGTATCGTTATATATTGAATTTTCTGCCTGATTGTCGCTCCATCAATTATGGCAGCTTCATACAGTTCTTTTGGAATCCCTTGCAATCCTGCTAAGTATATGATCGTGTTATATCCTACCCAGCGCCAGAAAACCATCGTTGAAATGGCGATCTTTACGCCCCACTCCGATGTCCCCCAACTAACTGCATCTACACCAAACCATCCAAGAATAACATTAAACAATCCAAAATCTTGGCTATTAAACATAATCCCGAAAACAATAGCTACCGCTACGGTCGATGTTACGTAAGGCATAAAAATCGAAACACGGAAAAAGCTTTTTGCTTTGATCAAAGCAGAATTTAGCGCATAAGCTAATATAATACCAATGATGAGCTGCGGAATTGTACCGATTACCCACATATATAGTGTGTTCGTTAATGATTTCCAAAACAATGGGTCCGTTAAGATCCATTTAAAATTCTGAAACCCAACAAACTCCATTTCTCCTAGTCCATTCCATTTCTGAAAGCCAAGATAAAAACTAAACAAAATTGGAAATAACCCAAAAATAGCAAATAAAATGAAAAAGGGAGAAATATATAAATAACCTGACAGAGATTCTTTTGTTTTTTCACTTAAGGATGATTTTTTCTTCGGTGAAGGCATTTGTACTTGTGTCTCTGTATTCATTCTTGCCAATGGTATCTCTCCTTCCATTGATATCGAGCGATCAATGCATTTACATTGATCGCTCGACAATCATCCTTTATTGTCTTTCAAGTTGTGTTTCAATTCGTTCTACTGCAGCGTCCCACTCATCTTGTGGATCAGCGCCTTCAACCGCAACATTTGTAATTGCTGTATCAAGTTCGGTATCTACGATTGAGTAATTAACACCCATATAAACTGGTGTAACAGACTTTGCAGCTTCAGCAAAAATTGCTGCTGTTGGAGCTCCATTGAAGTATTCATCAGTTGTAGCTAAGAATTCTTCGTTTTCATATACATCTGGAGCAGATGGGAACAAACCTTTTTCATGGAATGCTTTTAACTGTTGTTCTGGAGCAGTTAACCAAGCAATAAAGTCATACGCTTCTTGTGGATGCTCAGACTCAGCTGGAACTGTTAAGAATGATCCACCCCAGTTACCTGCACCTTCAGGAATGGAAGCAATATCCCATAATCCACTAGCATCAGGAGCATTACCTTTTACGTTACCTACCATCCAACCAGGCGCACCAGGCATTGTTGCATAGCTACCATCCGCCATTGCACTACCCCACTCAGGAGTCCATAGTGAGTTTTGACCAATAAGGCCTTCTCCAATCATCTTAGTCGTATAGTCATATGCTTCTTTTACATTATCAATAATTAAATTACCTTCTTCATCAAAGTATTGCTGCTCCTCTTGGTCACGAAGTGCGTTAAATACTAATTTTGGTGCATCAGCAATTGGCTTATCTGTAGCATCTTTAATAGTTTTGGCTGCTTCATAATAAGCATCCCAAGTATCTAGCTCAGCAGCTAACTCATCACGATCTGTTGGTAAGCCAGCTTCTTCCATTACGTCCGTACGATAGAACATTGTTGTAGGACCAATGTCAGTAGGTAAACCAATCTGGAAAGATCCGTCTACACTTTGTGCTTGTTGCCATTTCCATTCTAAGAAGTTACCACCAACATCAGCAGCACCATAATCATTTAAGTTATAGAACTGATCACTTGCTTCCATGAATTTAGCAATTTCACTAACTTCAACCATTGCGATGTCAGGTGCACCACTACCGCCGGAAATAGATGTAAATAAGTTGTTGTGTTGGTCAGCCATTTCACCTTCGTTAATATTGATTGTGACATTTGGATTGTCTTTCTTGTATTCTTCCGCCAAAACGTCATAACCAGCATTACCAAACACCCAGAAGTCTAATTCAACAGGATCGCCACCGCTATCACTGTCTCCACTTCCTCCATTATCTGTATTTGTTTCGCCATCTGAATTATTTCCAGCATTGCCATCTGAATCACTACTGCTTGAGTCATCACTACAAGCTACAACGAAAAGCATTAATCCAAGTAAAACTACTAATAAAAACCACTTTTTCATAACAAAAACCCCCACCTTTTCATAGTTTCAAAATACATTACTTACTCTTTTTGTAAACGCCTAGGTGTGTTTCTGACTTAGGAAACCGGTTTCGTTAAAAGTAAAAAATATATAGCAATTAGCACACTGCAGTGTAATGTAATCGCTTTCTAGTAAGAGTATATTACGTAAATGTTTCAAAAACAAGCAATTTTTAGAAATTTTTTATTATTTTTTATCCAAGTCTAAGAAATCGGTTTCGCAAACAATTCAAAGATCCTTGTTTTAAATCGGGTTTTATTGCAGAATAGAGTCATAATTAGCAGCTGTTTTCACACATAGTATAGCGAACATTGTTGTTTTATGGCTGTTTAAAGTCTGGTAGGAAACGATAACATTTTATAACTTTTTGTTTATTAATGGATTTCACCGTAGAAAGTTATAATGGATTGAGTTGTACGGTGAATCGGGACTATGTTATTCCGAAGCTATAGGAAGAATATAGGGTGTAAACAACGGTGAAAAGGAGCTTGCATATTCCAAGCTCCTTTTTATGTCAGCATATAGATCCTACACATAGAATGTACAGGATAAGCTTATTATTTAATTAGTTTAAATTTCCTAATCCAGTTTGGTTATAGTTCGCTCTTCTTTCACCATCTCTGATTTGCATAACGGACAAGCCGGCTCTTCCTCAAACGAATAATTCTGTCTCATCCAACCAGGACATGTATCACTCGTACAAGCCCAAACCGTTGTTTCAACTTCTGGTAAAGGTTCTCTTTTATTATTATAATAAGCCATTTTGGCATCCCCTTTCCTGGGTATTAGTTCTATTATATCTCATTATGATCATATAACCAAATTATGTAAGCGCTTTATTAAAACTTTCTTACAACTTAATTGTTTTCACTGACTTCTCCACGGGGCAAGCCCACGTGGGTTCTACATACTGTTTCTCTCTATTCGTACATGTAGCAGCTATGTTTAGAGTACAAAAACTACACTTTGGATATAGGAACTGGCAGTAGGGGTAGCACCCAACGCACAAGCGGTCCACTGACCACATTAGCATTCGTTTTCTCTCCTTACGGAGAAGGAAGCAAAGTCAAACTCCCCTTTTTACTTTTAAGCTGTTTTTTTGTTATTTTCATTCTATTAATTTTAATACCACTGTTCATGACAACCTTACGGTTGTCTTTTATTCCATTTATACACTTTTCATGTAGTG